>DHFW01000054.1 GCA_002402465.1 Bacteroidales bacterium UBA4814 | reverse complement strand
TGGAGAGATCCTTTTCGATATAGGTATCGGTAGAGGGTATATAGGCTTCGGGTTGATAATAATCGTAATAGGAGACGAAGTATTCCACCGCATTGTGCGGAAAAAAACTTTTAAACTCACTGTAGAGCTGAGCAGCCAGCGTTTTGTTGTGGCTCAGCACCAGCGTGGGCTTGTTGAGCTGTGCGATCACATTGGCAATGGTAAAGGTTTTGCCCGAACCTGTCACACCCAGCAAGGTCTGAGCAGGCAGTCCGGCCCTGATACCCTCGGTCAGCTGCACAATGGCATCAGGCTGATCGCCGGTGGGCAAAAAATCAGAAACTAGTTTAAATGGCATGTGGAATTTTTATGCAAAAATAACAATTGTTTTCCCAAAAAGAGAAAAGGGTTACCAGCCTGGCCAGTAACCCTTCAGCTTTTCAATAATTCGTTTTAAAAGACGTACCGGACAGTAATCCCGCCACCTAACCAGATACGAGTCTTCTCAAAAATGTCGAGGGCAGGGATCAGATCAATTCCGACAGAAACTGGTATCTCATCGATTTTGTATTCAAGGCCCACAATGCCACTGATACCGATTTGTGTGCGATTTCCAGGCACATCCCAAATCGGGTGATGGCGACCATCGTAAAAACCAAGGTGGGTTCCACCGCCATACAGCCAGTTCAGTCCAGGCACGTCGAAGGCGTTGGCATGGCGTTGGTACATAGCAGCCAGAAAAAGACCCCGATAATGAAATGCGCCCACAAGCTCAAAAGCATCGTACGAGGAAATGAAATGTTTAAACGTTACCCCACTGTATACCCCGCCACGAATGCCAATACCAGTGTTATAATTCTGGGCATTTGAATGTTGCAAAAAAAACAAAACAAATAAAGCTACTGCAATGATTCTTTTCATAATTCAGGTTTTAATTGTTTTAAAAAAATAAGACATAAAGATCGCAAAAAATATTCTATAAACAGCATTCATCAGGGAATGGGATCGGCATAAGGCCAGTTCAGTAACACACTTATCGGGTAGTGATCAGAGTATTTCTCATTGCCGGTCAAGTAGTTAAAGGCTTTAAACTCGCTGCTGTGCATAATATAATCAATTCTGAAACTGGGTATGGCGCCAATGTAAGTCCGGCCCATGCCCCGGCCGCTTTTAAAAGCATCGTTCAATTGTCGCGACATCTTGTAGTACACGTAAGAAGACGGAGTGTCGTTAAAATCCCCTCCAAGAATTACGGGATACGGACTCTGGCAAATGTGTTCGGCAACGGCTTCGGCTTGCGCTGCCCGGCTTTCAAAAGCCCTGCGCAAACGGGCAATGATACGGCGTCCGTGCTCGCCAAATTTCTGATCCTCACTGCCCTGCGTAATATTGATCATGTTTTCCACAAACATATGATCCTCCTCACTCAGACCGATTGACTCTAAATGAAGGTTGTAAACCCTGATGGTATCATAACCTATCTTTAAATCTGTAAAGATACATAGACTTCCTGCATCGGTCTCGAAAAGAATTTTGCCTTTATTTACAATGGGATAGACGCTGAAAGTGGCCAGCCCAAAAAAATTGACATCTTTTGAGGAGCGGGTATATTCGAAATGGGCATGCCTGGCCCTTATGAAAGTAGGCAAAGTGTCCAGGGTTTTGAACTTCCTGGTACGATCGTGCACAAATTCCTGAAAAAAAATAATATCGTAATCTTCCCTGGTGAGGTAATTATAAATATTATTGCGATTGACGAAATTAAGCGTCCAGCCAGGCCCGTAGTTGTAGAGGTCGAAATTTCTGACATTATAGCTCAGCACCTTCAAATTCAGGCCTTGCTCCGGCAGGCTTTTACTGGTGTTATTCCATTGAAAAAGATTTCCAACATGCTGATAACCGAATAGAATTGACAGTAGCGAAACCAAAAAATACCATCGCCTGAAAACCAGCCAAAGGCCAATGAATCCAATATTTATGAAAAGCAGGGCAGGGTAGGCCAGTCCCAGGAAAGCCATGGGCCAAAAAACCCCGGGGCTTATGTAGGAGGCCATGTAGGAGAGGAGCAACAACAAGGCGAAGCCCGCATTGATGATCAGCAGCACTTTGCCGGCAAACGATATCTTTTTTTTGCGACTGGCCACAGCAAAAGTCTTTTGTTAGTTTTTTCCTCCCATTTTAAAAAGCATTTCCTTTTCACTTGTGGTAAGGCTGTCGTAACCGCTTTGCGAAATTTTATCGAGGATGCGATCAATTTCTTTCTGACGTTCGGCTCGCTGATCATTGTACTGCTCATCGGAGAGCGGCCTGGCTTTGGTATACTTTACCCGCATCCGGGGTTTTCCTGAAAAAAATCTTCCCAGAGGCTTGATCCATTTGTTGATGGCACCTGCAGGGTCTTTGCCTGCCTGCAGCAACCTGGCGTAGGCCAGCCCCCAGAAAGCGCCACCCAGATGGGCAATATGACCTCCGGGATTGCCCCTCTCAATACTTAGTATATCGATCAATACAAAAACCAGCGCAATATATTTCAACTTCACACGGCCAATGAGGAGCAATGGAAGCTGGTAATTGGGCATATATACCGCGATGGCAACAAAAATGGCCAGCACCGAAGCTGAAGCCCCTAAAGCTACAGCAAGAGAGCGCACTTGGCCAAAAACCGGAAAAAAATTGAACGCGAGTATGAAGAAAAGAGCCCCGGTAAGGCCACCCAAAATGTAGGTAACCGTGAGCCTGCCTGCTCCGATAAAATCGCTGAAGAGCCTTCCTCCCACGTACAGCATAAACATATTGAACAGTATGTGAAAAAAATCGAAGTGAAGAAACATATAAGTGAAAAGGGTCCACGGCCGTGTCAAAATCACTGCAGGATTTGACGAAACACCCAGCCAGTTGGTAATTACTTCACCGGCACCCTGTATGTTCAAAAGGAAAAAGAAAAGACGCACCACATTTACCAGCAGAAAAACCAGCAGGTTGATGCCAATAAGCCTGGCAAGCACTGAGCCTTTAAGAAAAAAATGTTTCAGTTCATCGAGCATAATCTAGCTATATTTTTGAAACCGCCCTAAAAAAAATTTCTGTTCATCTTTTTACGCCAGTATCGAATAAGGAAGTAACCAAAGATCATCCCACCCAGGTGAGCAAAGTGGGCCACATTGTCACCGGCACGCCCGGCAATACCAAAGTAAAGTTCCATGGCACCATATATCATTACAAAATATTTTGCCTTAATAGGAATGGCAAAAAACAGGTAAATGAGCGAATTGGGAAAAAGCATGCCAAAAGCCAGCAAAATACCAAACACGGCCCCCGAAGCACCCACCACCACCGGGGCATTCATGAAATCGACCCGGTACTGGTTCATGAAGTTGATGGCCCTCACCAAAGCTTCCTGGGGATTGCTGCCAATAAGCGCATTATAGTCGCGCCTGAAAAGCTCAAAATTGGTCTGGATATCGTAGCTAATTACCTTGAGATGCTCTGAGTTTACGAAGGCCTGCAAGGCATCGTTAGAGGGGTTTTGCAAGAACTGATTAATGGCTTGCAGGGTGGGCCACATCTGCCAGTAAACCACCAAGTAATGAATAACGGCTGCTCCGAAACCCGTCACAAAATAATAGATCAGAAACCTTTTGGGCCCCCATACGTTTTCCAGCAAATTGCCAAACATCCAAAGGGCAAACATATTGAAAAACAAATGAGTAAAGTTACCATGCATAAACATGTAGGTAACCAGCTGAAATGGCTTAAAATCGGTAGCCCCGAAAAAATGGAGCCCAAAAACCCGGTACAGGTCAATATTAAAAGTAGTCAGGAAACCTATGGTTGCCAGAAAGAACAAACCGTTTATTATCAGCAGATTCTTTACGACAAAGGGCAACATATTAAAACCACCGGGAGCAACTCGCATTATCCTTAATTTTATGAATAATAATTATCAACGCATTTCCATTTAAAAATGTTTTCTAAAAGCATCTTGCAGAAGAGCGAGGCAAATTTACTAAAATTAGGTTACTTGAATTTTTCTGAAAGGTCGGCCAGCGGAATGATGGTCAGGGTGGGCTTTCCGGCGGGCGACTGATAAGGCATGGTGCAGGCAAAAAGGGCATCGGTAAGGGCCATCATTTCTTCTTCGCCAAGGTGTTTTCCGTGCTTGAGCGACAGCCTCCGGGCCAACGAACGGGACAGGTTGGTAAACACATCGAGCTTCATCTCAACCTTGTTTAATTTAAAGTTTTCCAGTATGCCCTCCACCAGTCCCTGCAGGTTTTCGCTTTCGGGAATTTCGGCCGGAATGGCACTCACCACGAAAGTATTTTTTCCCATAGGGTCCATCACAAAGCCCAGGGCACGCATTTGCTCCAGCATTTCCTTGAGTAGATCGGCATCCTGTTCGCTGAGGCTGATGGTTTCGGGGAAAAGCAGGTGCTGCGAGGCTGATTGCCGGTTTTCATAATTCTTCAGAAAGCGTTCAAAGAGAATGCGCTCATGGGCACGCTGGTGGTCAATAACCATCAGGCCAGACTTGACCGGCGCCAGAATAAAACGCTGGTGCAAGTGCAGTGGTTTTTTCGGACCGGCTTCTACAGCAGGCTCTTCCCAACCGGGAGCCAGGGTGGTTTGCCTGCCATCGCCGGGGCGAATGGTTTCGGGTGCCGGAACTTCGGGCTGGTCGTCCTGTCCTGGAAAAAGCTTTTCCCACTGCGAAGGATTGATACGGCTGGTAAGGTTTCCGGGCGGACGCGATGACGGTTGCCCCGTGTTGAAAGGGTTGTAGTCGGGGTTGATGGTAATGCTTGGCGGGTGCACCGGCTGATCTTTGGTAAAAGACACATCATCAAAGGCCGTTTCGCGTTCAAAGTCGAGGGTGGGTGAAATATTGTAGCGCCCAAGCGATCGTTTTATCGCCGACTTCAAAATCTGGTAAATGTAGCGCTCATCCTGGAATTTGATTTCTGTTTTGGTGGGATGTACGTTCACATCGATCTGACCCGGGTCGGTTTCCATAAACAGGAAAAAGCCGGGAAACATATCTTCTGGAATCAGCTCCTGGAATGCCTGATCGACGGCATGGTTCAGATATGACGACCGGATAAATCGGTGGTTTACAAAGAAAAACTGCTCGCCCCGCTTCTTTTTCGAAAATTCGGGTTTGGCCACAAAACCGCTGATGGACACAATTTCGGTTTTTTCTTCTACCGGCACCAGGCGCTGATTGTAGTTGTTGCCAAAAATATTGACAATACGCTGTTTCAGGTTCGATTTCTCGAACTGGTGTGTGAGTTGCCCGTTCTGGTAATACATAAAAGCTACCTCTGGATGGGCCATGGCAATCCGAATAAGCTCATTGTAAATATGACCCTTTTCTACCGTATCCGACTTTAGAAAATTGCGGCGGGCCGGAGTGTTGAAAAACAAATTCTTAACGGCAATGCTGGTTCCCACTGGGCTTTGGCAAGGCTGCTGCGCTTCCGTAACAGAGCCCTCAACAATCACTTCTGTTCCCAGGTTGGCATAGGCGGTTCGGGTTTTAAGTTCAACCCGGGCAATGGCAGCAATGGAAGCCAGGGCTTCACCTCTGAAGCCCATGGTACGAATGGAAAAGAGATCGCTCGCATGATTTATTTTGGAGGTTGCATGGCGTTCAAAGCACATGCGGGCATCCGTTTCGCTCATGCCTTTCCCATTGTCGGTAACCTGAATCAGGGTGCGTCCGGCATCCTTCACAATGAGTTTAACCTGTGTAGCACCGGCGTCAATGGCGTTTTCAAGCAGCTCCTTAACCGCCGAGGCGGGCCGTTGAATCACCTCACCGGCTGCAATCTGGTTGGCCACCGAGTCGGGAAGCAGTTTTATCACATCTGACATTCAGCAGGAGTTCAGGATTATTTTTTAGCGGAAAAACACCAGGTAAGCCAGCATAAAGATCACCACCATAATAATGACCAGCCGCTGGTTGGAAGCACGCTTGTCGCGGGCAGCCGAGCCCCTTTTCCAACGCATCTGTATGCGGTCGCGAAGAGCCTGCTCGTATTTGTCGCCGCCCTCCTCGTAGGCCGTCTTCAGGCGCTTCTCGCGCTCTTCCTTCTTGGCATCGTAATACACAGGCCGGTAATCGTACTTTTTGTTCCTGGGGGTTTTGAAAAAGGTAATGGCCATGGCAATTGAAAATGAAAAACGAAGCTTTAAAAAAGAAAAAATGAAGAAATGATAGTCAGCAACGGGCTGATCTACCTCATTCTTTTCCATACAAAAGTAAGCATTATGCAGCGATTTGGCAACCCGGCTGCCGTTCAATGAAAGTTAAAAAACAAAAAAGGGCTTGCAGCACTTGCAGCCCTTAAATAATTCTTTATGAATGGTTTATGCTTCCTTGAGCGAAGGATAGTACTGCTGTACCAGGTAAAAACTGCCAAAAAACAAACCGCTGTAGAACAGGTCGCCCAGCAGGCTGGTGTGGAAGAACGGAATAGCCATGGTATAGCTTTGCATAAGTCCGGCAAAAGTTTGGGGGTAGAAGGGACTTCCAGCCCACACGGCAAAGTTGGTAATGAGGAAAAATAGCACAGAGCCTGCCATGGCACCACCGATAACTGTTGCTATACGCAAATTGCTCCTGATAAGCGTTCCAATGAACACCACCAGCGCAAAGCTTACATAAACCGGCACCATGAAACCATGAAAGCCCAGGAAAAGGTCGCTGAGCAACAAAGCTGCCATAGGAACCATAAAAGCCAGCCAGCGTTTTCCAAGATGTGCACCGCCAAACAAGGCCAGGGCAGCAACAGGCGTAAAATTCGGATAATGGGGCACCAGCCGCATTATAGCGGCAAAAAGAATGATACCGCTTACCATCAATACTTTCGGGGTAAGAAATCTGAAATTCATTTTTGTGGGATAAATGGTTTGTTCACTTTTAATCCGTAACAAAAGTATAAAATCCTTTGCAACTAAAACAGATCCTCTGCCAATTTGTTCTGAACAATGTTGGTTAATATCCTTTGAAAGAAGCCCGGCAGGCTTCAATTCGGGTTTTATGTCAAAAAATTTAAAGAATTTAAAGGCATAATTAAACTTTCCGTACACGTTTTTGTCTAAAGTAAAAATCCAAATTTACCAACCTAAAAACGAACAGTTATGAAAAGTAAGATGTTTTTTTCCATAGTAATGGTGCTTTTGCTTTTGAGTTCAGGTACCGTTTACGGGCAAGGTGGCCGCAACATAGATAGGCCCCGGCCGGAACCCCGGCAGCCCCGTGAGGCTTGTTTGGATATCGACAACCTGACTGTAGAACAGCAAACCCAGATCAAAGCCTTGCGCACGGCACAGCTTGAAGACCGGCTGAAGCAGCGCAGCCAAATGGATGAGCTGAGGGCCCGCAAACGAAGCCTGATGCTCGAAAAAAATCCCGATATGAACGCCGTTAATGCCTTGGTTGACCAAATGACCGCCCTTCGCGGAGAAATGACCAAGGCGGCCATTCAGCACCGCCAGGAAATCCGTAACCTGCTAACCGACGAACAAAGGGTTGCATTCGACAACTGCACCACACGAGGTCCCCGCCAGCAGGCAAGACCAGGAAACTTCAGCCGCCCCGGTCCAAGGGGAAAACATTAGTTTTTTTTGATTGAAATGTTGGAAAAAAGAGCGCCCCGAAATCCGGAGCGCTCTTTTTGAATTATAAGCAAGCCGAAAACAAAAATTGAAGCAAGCGCCTGAATTTTAAACTTCAGGGCTCAGCAGGGCTTCCAGCTTTTGATCCAGTGCTTCGCCCTTTAGGTTTCGGCCCAGTATCACCCCATCGGGGTTCAGCAAAATATTGCTGGGAATGCTGGCCACGCCGTAAAGGGAGGAGGCCTCGTTTTGCCAGCCCTTCAGGTCGCTCACATGAGCCCAGTCAAGAACGTCGTCGGCAATGGCTTTGAGCCAGGCATCGCGGTTGCGGTCAAGCGAAACGCCAAGAATCTCAAAATTCCGGCCAGCATATTGTTCATAAAGTTTTACCAGATGAGGGTTTTCTTGCCTGCAAAAAGGGCACCATGATGCCCAGAAGCTCACCAGAACATATTGCCCGCGGAAATCGGAAAGGGCCACCATATTGCCATCCAAATCGGGCTGCTGAAACTCAGAAGCGATGTTGCCTTCGGCCAGCGCCAGAATTTTATCGGCACGCTCGCGCAGGCTAACATAGTAGCGCGAATCTTTCAGTGAGGGATCAAAACCATTGACCAAAGCGTCCAGCTCCTGTCCATCCATTTCGTAAGCCAGGTTGCGCATGGCAATGTAAATGCCTACGGGAGTGTATTATTAAAGTTAAAAATCAGTATTAAACTTAAAGTGATGGTCATTGTGGACAACAAAAATACAATCATTTTGCGATTTTCTCTCAGGCAGTATATCAATCGCCTTTTAGGCAGCCGGCTGCGTTTGTTAAAACAAAAAAGGCAGCCCGTTTCCTGACTACCTTTTTATAAGCTGATTGCTGAAACCCTTATTTCAGATCAAACCTATCCTGGTTCATGACTTTGGTCCATGCGGCGACGAAATCTTTTACAAATTTCTCTTTGTTGTCATCCTGTGCATAGAGTTCGGCATAAGCCCGCAACACAGAGTTTGAACCAAACACCAGATCAACCCTGGTGGCTGTCCATTTCACCTGGTTTGTCTTTCTGTCAATAATTTGATACAAATCATCTGAAACAGGTTTCCATGTGTAACTCATGTCGGTAAGATTCACAAAGAAATCATTGGTCAGTACGCCTACGCTGTCGGTAAATACGCCGTGCTTAGTGCCACCGTGGTTGGTTCCCAGCACGCGCATCCCGCCAATAAGAACGGTCATTTCAGGAGCAGTTAAGCCCATAAGTTGTGTTCTGTCAAGCAGGAGTTCTTCGGGTTTTACAGCATAATCTTTTTTGACCCAGTTTCTGAAGCCATCGTGAATGGGTTCAAGGTCGCTGAAAGATTCGGCATCGGTCATTTCGGCAGTGGCATCGCCTCTTCCCGGGCTGAAAGGCACCTTAATGTCAACTCCGGCCTGCTGAGCTGCTTTTTCAACGGCAGCAGCACCACCCAGAACGATCAGGTCGGCAATACTTACTTTTTTCTCCAGGCTTTGCTGGATTTCTTCCAGTTTTGCCAGCACCTTTTGCAGCCTCTCAGGTTCGTTACCAACCCAGTCTTTTTGCGGAGCAAGACGAATTCTGGCACCATTGGCGCCACCCCTGAAATCGGAGCCCCTGAACGTTCTTGCACTGTCCCAGGCTGTAATGATCAGCTCTGTTTGCGACAGGCCACTGTTCAGCAACTTTTTCTTCAGCTCTTCAACTTCTGCTTCCGACAGGGTGTAGTCAACCGCCGGAACCGGATCCTGCCAGATGAGGTCTTCTTGGGGCACATCAGGTCCCAGGTAACGGCTCTTGGGGCCTAAGTCGCGGTGTGTCAATTTAAACCAGGCACGGGCAAAAACTTCTTCAAAATACTCCGGATCATTATAAAAGCGCTCCGAGATCTTCCGGTACTCTGGATCCATCTTCAGGGCCATATCGGCATCTGTCATGATGGGATTGCGGCGTACGCCGGGAATATGGGCATCAAAGGGCTTGTCTTCCTCTTTCATATTTATGGGTTCCCATTGCCAGGCCCCTGCTAAACTTTTTACAGACTCCCATTCGTGATTAAGCAAAAGATGGAAATAAGTATGATTCCATCGGTCGGGTTTGCTCGACCATGCACCTTCCAGTCCGCTGGAAACAGTGTCTTCTGAATGGCCCTTGCCTTTGGGGTTTTTCCAGCCAAAGCCCTGCTCTTCCAGTTCTGCTTCTTCAGGCTTTGGACCCAGGATGGATGCATCTCCTTGTCCGTGGGCCTTGCCAACAGTATGACCACCGGCGGTCAAGGCAACAGTTTCTTCATCGTTCATGGCCATGCGCTTGAAGGTCATACGCACATCCTTTGCGGTTCTTATCGGGTCGGGGTTACCATCTACGCCCTCGGGATTGACATAAATCAAACCCATCTGCACGGCAGCCAGTGGATTCTCGAGCGACTCACGATCCTGATCATCGGCATAGCGCGCTTTTGTGGGTTCCAGCCATTCTTTCTCCGCACCCCAGTATATGTCCTTTTCGGGATGCCAGATGTCTTCGCGTCCGCCGCCAAAACCAAAAGTTTTGAAGCCCATGGATTCATAGGCCATATTTCCGGCCAGGATAAACAAATCGGCCCATGAGAGTTTGTTGCCATATTTTTTCTTGATGGGCCATAATAACCTGCGTGCCTTGTCAAGGTTCACATTATCGGGCCAACTGTTGAGCGGGGCAAAACGCTGATTACCGGTATTGCTTCCGCCGCGTCCATCGGTTACCCGGTAGGTGCCGGCACTGTGCCACGCCATACGGATCATAAAACCACCATAGTGCCCCCAGTCAGCCGGCCACCAGTCCTGGCTGTCGGTCATCAGCTTTTTCAGGTCGTTTTTCACCGCTTCCAGGTCGAGTTTTTTAAATTCTTCCCGATAGTTAAAATCAGGCCCGTAAGGATTGGTTTTGGTATCGTGCTGATGCAGAATATCCAAATTAAGTGCATTTGGCCACCAGCTCATCACCGAACTTTTTGTATCGGTGTTAGCACCATGCATCACAGGGCATTTGCCCGTTTTTTTTCCATCGTTTTCCATCTTCATTGATTTGGTTTGTAAAAAATAACGATTTTTTGAAAATTATTCCTTTCATTTTCCTGGCTACATTAACTTTTATTTTTAAGAAACTTACCTATGATTTGTAGCCTAATATCTTCAATCTGAAAATCAGGTATCATTTTTTGCGCAAAGTAGGATTCGAGCATTTTGTTGAGCTCTCCATCATTGTAATCTTCAATACGATCGGACAATGAACAATATAAATGATGATGGCTTTCAGTGATGGCATCATACCTCATGACATCCTTTTCGGTTTTCACCCTTTTTATAAGGCCTTTTTCGATTAAGGCATCCAAAACCTTATATACGGTAGCCGTTGCAATATGGAGATTGCTCTTCCTGATAAATTCAATGATATTTTCGGCAGTGGGGTGGTTGTTGAGCCTGATAATTGCTTCCAGAATTGCCAGTCGCTGGGGAGTTACTTTCAGGTTTTTCTCAACCAGCCTTTTGCTGATTTCTTCCAGTTTCATAACAGCCATTTAGTAAGTAGAATGATTCTCATTTATTAATTACCAAATATATGACATTCTGGCGCAAAAGGCAAGGAAGGGGAGGATTAATTCAAAAAAATATTGAATTGCATAATGGAAAATTTAATTATCATCTTGAGTCCCTTTTGTAACCAAACTCACCACCACCGTCACCAGCATTGCCAGTGCAAAAGCCGGAATCAGTTCATAAATGCCGGTGGGTTCCTTAAGCCAAAGCCACCAGGCAATGGTGGTAAGGGTGCCGGTGATCATGCCGGCGAAAATGCCCTGTCGGGTGGTGCCTTTCCAGAACAGGGATAAAATGAGCGCAGGGCCAAAGGAAGCGCCTAGTCCGCCCCAGGCAAACAGCACCAGCCAGAACACCAAATCCTGCGCTGTGTAAGCCAAAAACAGGGCAAGTACTCCCGCCAGTATAACCACTATACGGCTGAGCCGTAGCTTCTCCTTCTCATCAATATGCCTTTTCCCGGCAAGCACCTTTTCATAAAGGTCTCGTGCAAAGGTTGAAGCCACTACCAGCAGTTGCGAGTCGGCTGTAGAAAGTATGGCTGCAAATACGCCACCAACCAGCAGGCCGTAAAGCACCGGCCCGAAATAGTTTGACGACATAACCAGATAGATCATTTCCGGGTCGGAGCCAGGAAGTGCATTGCTGTCGGGCACCAGTATTCGGCCCACCAGGCCAATACAAAGGGCGCCAATACCCAGCACCACATTCCAGAAAGTACCGAATATGGCGCTGTATTTAAGCTTGGCCGGGTCTTTTATCGACATATAGCGTACCACAATATGGGGTTGACCAGGGGATCCAAGCCCAATGCCAAGAAATCCAATAATGACGCCCGCACCCAGAGAGAAGGGATCAAGGTATGCCGGGCTAAGCTGGTGCAGCATCTCGTTCAAGATTCCCAGTCCGCCCACCTGTACGATGCCAATGACAGGCAGCACTACCAATCCAACCAGCATGATTATTGCCCTGACCACATCGTTATATGCCACCGCCACATAGCCGCCCAGTACCATATAAACCATGATCAGCAGGCCTGAAATACCCAACGAAAGTGGTAGCGAAATATCGAGTGCTGTAGAGAGCGATTTTGCGCCGGCATTGAATTGTGCGGCCACGTATGCGGTAATGAATATGCCAATGATTACCACCCCGGCAATGCGCAACTGACGGGACTTATCGTTATAGCGCGCTTCAAAATAATCGAGCAATGTTATGGCGTCCATTTTCTGGGTTTCGTTGCGCAGCCTGCGGCCCAGGTAAATAAACTGCCAGGCCTCTACCAGGGTGTAGCCCGCCACGGCCCATATGGCGCTTACACCCGACACATAAGCCATACCACTCATGCCCAGCACCAGCCAAGAAGAACGCCCCGACGACACAGCCGACAAACCCACCACAAAGGCGTTCATAGAGCGGCCACCGATAAAAAAATCTGATTGGTTGCGGGTTCGCATCAGGGCCAGCATCCCAACACCAATGGGGAAAAGAAGCGTAAGCAGAAAGACGGTCAGGGCCAGTGGGTTGCTCAGCTTGTCGTAAACGTTCTCTGCCATGATTAGTGGTTTTTGGGAGAGTTCGCTTCAAAAGTAAAAAAACCAACGGAAATTTTATTGCAGAGCGCGCAAAGATTTTTTAAATCGCGGAGAACGCAAAAAAATTATGCGCTGCGCCCTTGGCGTGAAACTTAGCGTCCTTTGCGTGAAACAAAATTATTGCGGCGGGAAGAGATCGTCAAGAATACGGCGCAGCAAGCCCCGGCGCTCGGGTTCGCGCCTTCTTTCCGGTCGCTCGCGGGGGCGGTCTTCTGGCGTGCCGAAGATTCGCTCCAGCAAGGTGGGTTCTGGCAGCTCTTCAAGAAACATAGGACAGTTCATGAGCTCCTGCAATTCTTCTGTAAGCGGCTCAAACTGCCCGGCCAGGTAATGCCGTGTGCGGCTGTTTTGCAGCATGCTGCCATGAAAATCAGCCCAGAGGGGCACTGCCGATCGCGAGGCCCCAAAGGGCAGGGGATAGGTGCCGTTGAAAGCCGGATTCTCCAGACCCACCCAAACACCGGTGATGAGTTGGGGCGTATAACCCACAAACCAGCTGTCGCTGTTGTTGGTAGTAGTGCCTGTTTTACCCGCCAGATCGTATTCATAACCAAGGTGCGACCGAATGGAGGACGCTGTGCCCATATTTACCACACTTTTCAGCATATGAGTTATTATCAATGCGGTTTCTTCAGCTATTACTGTTTCTTTTTGACTGGGTTTTGGCGCTTCGAAAAGGACTTTTCCGTGTGCATCTTCCACCTTGAGCAAATAAACGGGGTCCACCGGAATTCCCTTGTTGGCAAAAATGCTGTATGCACGGGTAATGTCAATTACCGAAACTTCTGCGGTGCCCAGAGCCAGCGAGGGCACTGCCGGCAGCCTGCCCTTTATTCCGGCTGCACGAGCCAGATTTATTACCCCATCGTAGGTGGCATCTTCAATGTATTTTACCGACACGGTATTGACCGAATTGGTCATAGCGCCCTGCATGCTGTAGTAGCCTTCGTAATACCCGTCGTGATTGGCAGGACTCCAGTTGTCGTAAGCCACAAAAACGGGGGCTTCGTTGGAAACCATTTCGCAGGGATCGGTCCCATTTTCGAGGGCAGCGGCATATACAAAAGGCTTGAATACAGAACCCGCCTGCCGGCTGGAGCTGACCTGGTCGAACTGAAAAAAACGGATATTGTTGCCGCCAATCCAGGCTTTTATGTGTCCGCTGCGCGGGTCGATGGATACCATGCCGCCATGTACTACCTTTTGTGAGGCCAGAATGGAGTCGAGCGGACTGATGCTCTGGGTTTTTCCGCCTTCCCAGTCGAACACCAGGGCTTCTACGGGTTGCTCGAAAGCCTCGGCAATAGCTGCTTCGCTTAGACCCTGGTTTTTAAGGCTGGCATATCGGGCCGAACGTTTCATTTCCTGGTTTAACAATGGCCTGAGCTTTGAGTTTGAGGATGTAACATTTCGATAGTGCGCATCGGCAGCTTGCTGCAAGGCCTTCATTTGCCGCGCAAACGAGCGCTCAGCAATAATTTGCAGATCGTAGTCCAGGGTAGTGTGTATCTTTAGTCCGTCAGTATATAGATTGTATTCTGTCCCATTATTTTGATTATAATCCCGAAGCCAGTTTTGCAGCTCAAGCCTCACTTTTTCGCGGAAGTATGGAGCCGGGCCATGCACATGCGAATAAGGGCTGTAGTTGAGCTCCAGCGGTAAAGCTTTAAGGGAGTCGGCCGCTTGCGCGGAAAGGTAGCCGTAGCGTTCCATTTGCGCCAGCACCACATTGCGCCGGCCCAGCGAAGCCTCCGCGTTGGTTCGGGGGTTAAAGGAAGAGGTCGCCTTAAGCATTCCAACCAGTACAGCAGCCTCTTCAGCATTTAATTGCTTGGGGTGCTTACTGAAAAAGCGCTGTGAGCCGGCTGAAATGCCAAACACATTTTCCCCGAAAGGGACTGTGTTCAAGTACAGAATCAGGATTTCGTCCTTGGAATACACTTTTTCCAAGCGGCGGGCAATGATGCCTTCCCTGAATTTTTCGCCTACCAGCCAAATGGCGCCGCGTCGTTGACGGGGAAAAAGGTTTTTTGCCAATTGACGGGTCAGTGTACTGCCGCCGCCGGCGCTGCGCTGACCCAATAAAAAGTTTTTCACTACAACGCGGCCCAGGCTACGGTAGTCGGTGCCGCGATGCTCGTAAAAGCGCACATCTTCGGTCGAAAGCAAGGCAGGTACTACATATGGAGAAAGGTCGTCAAGAGTTATCGCAGTACGGTCGTAAATAAAGTATTTGCCAAGCAATTGACCTCCGCTGGCATAAATCTCCGACGAGTTGTGACTTTCAATGCTTTTAAGGGTTTGAATATTGGGAAGGGGGCCAAAAAATCCGAGCCTTACCAATAACTGAATCAGCACAAAAACAAGCAGTCCAAATCCTGCCGCAGCTCCGGCGGCAATTAAGGCTATGCGCTTATAACGCCGCAGGTTACTTTTTTTTATCTTACCCGGTTTTTTTCTTTTCATTTTCCACTTTGCGGCTTTCGCCGGATCCGTTCACTTTATAACAAATAAGCAACGAAAGGGTTTATTGCATATTGCTTTCTCCGGAAGGGGCCTTACTTATATAAAAAACAGGGCAACGCCGCCAACACTGATCACAGCCCCTACGACTTCCTGCCAGCTTACTTTTTGTTTAAAAAAGATCAGGGTAGGGGGAATGATGAGAATTGGTGTAATAGACATAATAGTGGAAGCAATACCTGTGGCCGTGTTTTGCACCGCGATGAGCGAGGCCGACACACCCAGGAAAGGCCCGAAAGTGGCACCAAGCAGCATGAGCAGCATGGCTTTGCGGTGTTTAAGCGCGTTGCCCACCGCCAACCAGCGCCTGAAAAAATGGATGATAACCGAAAAACCAACAATGCCGGCAATAACCCTGATCTGGGTGGCCGAAAAGGGGTCGTAATCGCCCATGCCGAATTTGCTCAGTACCAGTCCGCTGGCCTGACCTATGGCACCTCCCAGTGCAAAAAGCAATCCCCTTAGAGGAATCTTTTCGGGCTGCTTCTTGCTCTTTTGCTTGTTGAAAATGACCAGGGCGATGCCCGAAATGGTAAGGCTCATGCCCAGCACGTTGAGCCACGAGAGCAACTCGCCCATAAGCAGCCAGCCAATTAAGGCCGAGATGGGCGGCACCAGGGTCATAACCAGCATTGAAAGACGCGAACCAATTACCGTAAAGGCTTTAAAAAGAAATAGGTCGCCAATAACAAAACCTGCCAAACCCGACAGCAACAGCCAGAACCAGTTGTAGGCGGTGGCATCCATGGGAAAAAACATGCCTCGACGAATGTACGAAAACAGACTTAGAAGCACCAGGGCCATTACCAGCCTGATGATATTTACGGCAACACTTCCGACTTTTCGGCCAGCCGATTCAAATGCCAGGGAGGTAACTGTCCAGCAAAACGCTGTAAAAAGCGCGGCCATCTCACCAATGCGAAATTCCATACTATGAAAATTTGCGCAAAGGTAACCCAAAAAATATCACTTAAATGTTCTTTTCGCGTGTTACCCACTGCCTGATTACATAAAGGAACTGCTTGCTGTAGTTTTCCATGAATTTGGATCCAACGCCCTTTATCTTTTCCAGGTCTTCGTTTTCCATGGGCTTTTTTATGCAGATATTGCGCAGCACCATGTCGCTGCATACCATAAAGGCGGGAATGTCATTTTCTTCGGCCAGCTGACGGCGGGTCTGTTTCAGCTTGTAGTAAAGATCCTGATCGTCTTCCGAAATTTCAGGAACGTCTCTATCCATCAGGGCATCCAGTAAGACAAACTCGGTGGGAAGCTTGCCGGCAAGATAGTCATTTCCTTTGGAGGTAATTTTTAAAACCGGGTATTCCTCATCACCGGCCGAAATATTTTCCACTGCTATCAGACCATTATTTATCAAAATATCGAGCATATCAGAAAGTTGGTCGCGGGTATAGCCAGGCAGCACCGAAAAGGTATGCAACTTATTGAGGCTATGATTGATGGTGAAAGCCGACTTGTTGCCCTTGAGCACATCGATGGTTTTCTTAACGCCAAGCGGGAAAGGCAGCTCTGTCAAACTGAAAAGCACCAGTCGGGCAATGGTTTGTTCGTACTCCGACAAGAGGCTGTTAATCATATTACTATGGTAATTGTCTGTCATGGCCGTTACGTTTTTTCGCTTTACGGAAAGATTACCGTAAAATTAAGAAATTTTTCGAATGATGTTTGTGCAGGTTTCGGTGTGCTGCGAACCTAGTCTGACCCATAGCTTGAAAATTACGTAATAGTACCTACAAAATATAATTAAAACCCTTAAATAACTGTATCGAAATTATTAATTAACTTTGCTCGAAGTTTAATCCAAACACTAAACCAAAAAAGAAAAAATGAAAAGATTTGCCCTGGCAATTGTTGCCGTATTCTTTTTCGTTGGCTGTGGTCAGCAAACGGCCACCCAAGAAGAAGCTGTGATTGAAACCTACGAAATAGCCGAACTGATTTCGAACCCCCTTGATTTTGAAAATCAGGAGGTACGCATTGAAGGTATTATTTCACACATTTGCCGCCATAGTGGAGAAAAAATGCGTGTGGCTGAAATCGATGGCGAAGGCCTCAGCATCCTAGTAATGCTTGGTGATCATGCTTCTCAGTTTAACCCTGAATTTGAAGGCATGGAAATTGCCCTTACCGGCATACTCAAGGCCAGCATCAGCAACCTCGACGCCCTCAGCGAAGAGCATGTGCACGGAGAAGACTGCGACCACGAAGGCGAAGAACATGCCCATGTAGAAGGCCATGAAGACTGCGCCTCCACGCAGGAAGCCATTGAAAAAATGAAGGCTGCCGGCATCGATCCCGACATTGCCACATTTATTGAAATTACCAGTTTCGAGATCAAATAATTTCTCGCAACAGAAATTAAAAACCGGTCCTTGTGGCCGGTTTTTTTATGCCCTTTCCGATTCTTGATTAATTTTGCCGAACTAAATCACAGTTCATGAATATTCGAAAGTTAAACCGTGCCATCCACCGCGATCTGGGCTATTTCTTTTTTGGGATGGCTATTATTTACGGTCTTTCGGGCATAGCCCTGAACCACCGCCACCAATGGAACCCAAATTATATTATTACCCAGGAAAGCCATCAGCTCGAAAAACCCAGCACGGAGCTGAGCGGAAAAAACCTCTCGCTGCATTTTTTAGAACAGCTGGGCGAAGATGATAACTACCGTACGCAAATTGTTACAGGCAGCAACCTGCGCATTTTTATTGAGGGCGGAAGCATTAACGTGGACTTGGCTAGCGGCACAGCCAACCTGGAGAAGATTCGCAAGCGCCCTGTCTTTCACGAGGTAAATTTCCTGCACTACAACACACCCCGAAAGCTCTGGACCTGGTTCAGCGATGCCTTTGCAGCTGGGCTTATCATACTGGCCATTACGGGCCTGTTTATACTAAAAGGAAAAAACGGGATCACCCGACGGGGCGCCTGGATTACCTCTGCAGGGGTTATCATTCCCATCGTGCTGCTGTATCTGTATCTGAACGCTTAAAGATTAAGGCAGCTGGCCTTCAGAAATTCCTTGGTTTTCAATATTCCTTCAATATGCCGGGCATCTAAAGGCGACATTCCAAGGTATTCTTTTCTGACGAGGTTAATACTTTCCACATCTCTGACCGCTTTTGTAGAAAATTTTTCGTAGGCGAGCAATGCGGCTGCACTGCGAAGGATATTGCCTTTTAGCCTAATGGTATGAGGCGAATATCTTGAAGGATGAATATGCAGATAATACAGCCGGTCATCAGATTGAACCAGGGTCCATAAAGAATGGTCAGATAATGTTACCTCCCTGAATTTCTTTTCGGATTTTTTTATCCATCCAAAATATGCTTCCTTTTCATAAACGCCTATACTCTTCAACTGGTCGCTGACTTCTATTGCTATTTCTCCAGGCTTGAGCTTCCCTGTATAAAAATCAGACAAAGAAGCGCCCATTACCTTCAGTTTTTTGCAAAGCTGCTTGAAATTCTCTTCGTCCAATTTTTCATAAAAAAAAATCTCCCTGCATACAAAACCCAGGTGGTGTTTCCAGCCATTGAGCCAGACAGGCAAAGGTGTGCATGAAGATTTCATAAAAGGAAATTTACTATCCTATTTCTTTTTAAACTTCTGCGGCATAATCATATTCTCCGGAAGCAGCAGTTCATCCAATTCCTCTTTGGTTAGCAGTTTCTTTTCGAGCACCAGGTCATACACCCCTTTGTTTTGTTCCAGGGCTTCTTTGGCCACAAGGGTGCAGGTTTCATAACCCAGCACGGGGTTTAGTGCCGTGACCAGCCCAATGCTGTTCATCACCATGCTGCGGCAATGCGCTTCGTTGGCGGTAATGTCCTTTACGCAACGATGCAAAAAGGTGGTCATGCCATTTTTAAGCATTTCAATACTCTGGAAAAGGCTTTGCACAATAATGGGCTCCATTACGTTCAGCTCGAGCTGACCAGCCTCAGCGGCCAGTGTCACGGTAAGGTCGTTGCCAATTACCTTGAAGGCAATCTGGTTAACCACTTCTGGAATTACAGGATTGACCTTGCCGGGCATAATGGAAGAGCCGGGCTGCATGGGTGGAAGGTTTATTTCGTTTAATCCGGCCCTGGGCCCCGAAGACAGCAGGCGCAGGTCGTTCGAAATTTTCGAAAGTTTTACGGCCAGACGCTTCACGGCCGATGAGTACATGACAAAGGCCCCGGTATCCTGGGTAGCTTCCACCAGGTTGACTGCCAGTTTTACATCCATTCCGGTTATGCGCCTTAAATGGTCAATCACTTTTTCACTATATTCCGGCTCAGCGTTAATGCCGGTTCCAATGGCTGTACCGCCCATGTTTACCTCCAGGAAAAGCTGGGCGTTCTCATTCAGCCGGCTGATTTCTTCTTCTAGCGTGGTGGCGTATGCGCCAAAGGTCTGCCCAAGGGTCATAGGCACGGCATCCTGCAGCTGGGTGCGGCCCATTTTAATGATATGTTCAAACTCTTTTTCCTTTCGGCGAAATCCCTCAATAAGGCTTTCGAGCACCTCCACCAGCTTTTTATTGCTATTGATCAGGGCAATTTTAATGGCCGTTGGATAGGCATCGTTGGTCGATTGTGAAAGATTTACATGGTTGTTGGGATGACAATACTTGTACTCGCCTTTTTCGTGTCCCAAAATTTCCAGAGCGCGGTTGGCAATCACTTCGTTGGCATTCATATTGGTTGAAGTACCAGCTCCGCCCTGTATCATATCTACCACAAAATGCTGGTGATATTTTCCGTTGATGATTTCGTGGCAGGCCCTCACAATGGCGTTGGCAATATTGGTAGGTAGCAAACCCAGGTCGTGGTTGGCCCGGGCCGAAGCCATTTTTACTATGGCCAGGGCTTCGATAAGCAAAGGGAAGAAGCTCAGTGTTACCCCGCTAATGTTGAAGTTCTCTATGGCTCGCATGGTTTGAATGCCATAATATACTTCGTGCGGCACCTCTCGATCGCCCAGCAAGTCGTGCTCGCTTCGGGTTCGGCCCGACTCGTATTGTGCTGCCACGTTTACCAGGCGAATGTTGCTCTGGCGCATGCGCCGGGAGATAATTTGCGAGATACGCAAAAAAACCTTCAGTGCCACTTGAGGATGGGTTTCGAACATGGCCTTGAAGCGCTTGCCGCTCATGCAGAGCACATGGGTGTCCTTCAGTGCACGGGCATTGGTACTGTGAGGCGCATCGGAAATCATGGTACCCTCTCCCAGAAAATCGAACTTGCCGAAAAACGACAAACGCTTCTCTTCCCCGTATGGGGTGCGCTTAAACAGCTCTACCTCGCCATCATAAATCAGGTAAAGAAACTTTTGCCCGGGGGTGTTTTCAGAAAAAAGCATGGCCCCGCTTTTAAAATGCATGCTTTCTATTTCACTGCAAAAATGATCCAGCTCGGCATCGTTCAGGTCGCGAAAAAGCTCCACGCCCTTCAGAAATTTTTTTATTTCTTCGGCTTTCATAAACAGAATGCTTTTGGTAAATATTTTCAGGTGTAGGATTACGGGATTTAGTTTTGCAAAGATACTACCTTATTATCACAGCCAGGCCTTTGCCAGGGCATTAGTTACAGCCTGTGCAGCTTTTGACAATTGTTGCGGTTTTTGCCTATGGCAAGCGGTTTTTTTCGCAAATTTGCAGCACAAAAAAATTCCATTCATTTTTATGAGCGACGACAAGAAGATCATTTTTTCCATGGTGGGGGTAAGCAAAGTTTTTCCGCCAAACAACAAGCAGGTGCTTAAAGATATTTACCTGTCCTTTTTTTATGGAGCCAAAATCGGCATCATTGGGTTGAACGGATCGGGTAAATCGACCCTGATGCGTATTATTGCCGGTGAAGAAAAATCCTTCCAGGGAGAGGTGGTCTTTTCTCCGGGCTATTCAGTGGGGTATTTACCGCAGGAGCCCATTCTCGATGACACCAAAACCGTTCGCGAAATAGTGGAGGAGGGCGTGCAGGAGCTGGTAAACGTGCTGAAGGCATACGAGGAAGTGAATCTTAAATTTGCCGAGCCCATGACTGACGAAGAAATGAACGACCTGATCATGCGCCAGGGCGAACTTTCCGACCTGATTGAGCAACACAACGGCTGGGACCTCGACAGCCGCCTGGAGCGGGCTATGGACGCCCTGCGTTGCCCCGAACCCGACACCCCGGTGCTGAACCTGAGTGGCGGAGAGAAACGCCGTGTGGCCCTTTGTCGCTTGCTGCTTAAGGAACCCGACATTTTGCTGCTCGACGAGCCAACCAACCATCTCGATGCTGAGAGTGTAGAGTGGCTCGAATTGCACCTGAAACAATACAAAGGCACCGTAATTGCCATTACCCACGACCGCTATTTTCTCGACAATGTGGCAGGCTGGATTCTTGAACTGGACAGGGGAGAGGGCATTCCCTGGAAAGGAAATTACAGCTCATGGCTCGAACAAAAGGCCAGGCGCCTGGAAATGGAAGAAAAATCGGAAAGCAAACGGCGCAAAACCCTTGAGCGAGAACTCGAATGGGTGCGTATGAGTCCAAAGGGGCGCCATGCCAAAGCCAAGGCCAGGCTCAGCGCATACGACCGCATGCTCAGCGAAGATGTAAAACAAAAGGAAGAACGCTTGGAAATTTTTATCCCCAACGGGCCTCGCTTGGGAAACAAAGTAATTGAAGCACATGGCGTTAGCAAAGCCTTTGGCGAAAGATTGCTTTTCGAAAACCTCGAATTTTCGTTGCCCCCGGCCGGTATTGTTGGTATAATAGGGCCCAATGGTGCCGGAAAAACCACCTTGTTTCGCATGATTATGAGTCAGGTTGAAGCCGACAAAGGCTCATTCAGCCTGGGAGAAACCGTTAAGATTGGATACGTTGACCAGGCCCACGCCGATATTGACCCGGAAAAGAGTGTATGGGAAGTAATTTCGGGAGGGCATGAGCTGATAAATCTTTCCGGAAGAACGATGAACAGCCGTGCTTATGTGGCCCGGTTCAACTTCAGCGGGGCCGACCAGGGCAAAAAGTGCGGGGTGCTCTCGGGCGGCGAGCGCAACCGCCTGCACCTGGCTATGACGCTGAAAAGCGAAGCCAATGTGCTGCTGCTCGATGAGCCTACCAACGACATCGACGTCAACACCCTCAGGGCACTCGAAGAAGGCTTGGAAAACTTTGCCGGCTGCGCTGTAATCATTACCCACGACCGTTGGTTTCTCGACCGGGTGGCCACCCACATCCTGGCCTTTGAAGGCGACTCACAGGTGTGCTTCTTCGAAGGGAGCTACTCCGAGTATGAAGAATACAAAAAGAAAAGACTGGGCGATAGCGCTCCGAAAAGAATCAGGTACCGCAAACTCAAAGCCGACTAGGAGCGGTCCGAAAAAGCAGAGGGATTGTAAGCCACCCGCTGGTAGCGTTTGGTATCGGGAATGGCAAGAATAATCAGGGAGCCAATCAGGAAAATAACAGCTGAAATGAACAGGTAGGATCCGTTAAACTGATCCCAGTACCAACCTTTTGAAAAGACCACGAAAAATTGATCATATATCAGATAAAGAATGGGAAATTCCAATTTCAGAATCAATGAAAAAATGATATCCACAAAAGCGATGACGATCATGGCAAAAAAGCCTGCGATATAAGCCGAAAGCACCACAGCAGTTTTGGCAAAGGAGATCAGCCAGGGCAGCAGGCTGAGTTCACTGAAAAATGCCGGCTCGAAGGCCACTTTGCCCGAAAGCCAAAGGGTAATCAGTAAAATAAGGGAAGCTATCAAAACCAGTACGCTGATTTTCTTCATAAAATTCTGCAAACAAGAAAAAACAATAAATCACATCGAAAGATGTGAAATCTGAAACCGCTAAATTAAAAAAATTGTATTTTGCAACATCATTTTTTACAGGCACCCAGTATAAAGAATTTTTTTTCATTGCATCTATAAGTGAAACACCGATTTATCGCATTTTCAATTTTGTAACTTTGTAAATTCAAAAAAATAAAAAATGACAGATTTAAGAAAACTGGAATCAGTTGCTAGTCAGCTCAGAAGAGATGTTTTGCGCATGGTTCATGCTGTCAAGTCGGGCCACCCCGGGGCACCCCTGGGTTGCGCCGAATTTCTTTCGGCCATGTATTTTTCTGTTTTGCGGCATTCGCCCAATTTCGACATGGACGGAAAGGGACAGGACCTGTTCTTCCTTTCTAACGGACACTTGTCGGCTGGTTGGTACAGCGTGCTGGCCCGCAGCGGGTACTTCGATGTGGCTGAGCTGTCCACTTTTCGCAAGATAAACAGCCGCCTGCAAGGCCACCCGGCCACAGAAGAGAATCTTCCGGGCGTCAGGGTGGCCAGTGGTTCGCTGGGCCAGGGCCTTAGCGTGGCCAACGGCGCAGCCCTGGCCAAGAAGCTCAATAACGACCCGCAATTGGTGTATTGCCTTTTGGGCGATGGCGAACTGCAGGAAGGGCAGGTCTGGGAAGCCGCCATGTTTGCCGCCGGAAAAAATATTGACAACCTGATTGCCGTTGTTGATTACAACGGGCAGCAAATTGATGGGCCAGTGGATGAAGTAATGCCGCTGGGCGACCTCCATGCTAAGTGGAAATCGTTTGGGTGGCAGGTGCTCGAGATGGACGGCAACGTGCTGGAGCAGGTGCTGGAAACCATGGATCAGGCAAAGAGATTGTGCGGACAAGGCAAACCCGTGGTTATTCTTATGAAAACAGTAATGGGCAAGGGGGTCGATTTCATGGAAGGCTCTCATAAATGGCACGGCAGCCCGCCCAATGATGAGCAACTTGAAAAAGCCCTTGCGCAACTTGAAGAAACCCTGGGCGATTATTAATTTTTTAAAAAAATATAACCACATTTTTGGTGAAAAAAATCCTGATCAAATGCTTGGTGGCCCTGAGCCTTCCTTTGTTGTTTGCGGCAAAGGCAGGGGCTCAGCATGCATCGCCCCCCCTGACCAGGATTCTGGTTTTGTACGATGCCTCGCAAAGTATGCTGGCGCGCTGGCAAAGTGACACCCGCAATAACATTGCCCGCCACGTGCTTACCAACCTGCTCGATAGCCTTGAAACTGTCGAAAACCTTGAGGTAGCTCTCAGGGTGTTCGGACACCAGAAACGCTACCCCCCGCAAGACTGCAACGACACCAAACTGGAGGTTCCTTTTGGACCCGACGGCATCAACAAAATCAGGCAAAGGCTGCGCAGCATTCAACCCCGTGGCACCACGCCCATTGCCGCCTCCTTGCAAAGCGCTGCTGATGACTTTCCGCCCTGCGCCAACTGTCGCAACATTATCATTTTAATTACCGATGGCCTGGAAGAGTGTGGAGGAGATCCCTGTGCCGTGTCCCAAGACCTGCAGAAAAAGGGCATATTCCTCAAACCCTATGTTATTGGCATTGGTCGCGACTTCAGCGATGCCTTCGATTGTGTAGGCCATTATTTCGATGCCTCTACAGAATCGGGTTTCAAAGCAAGCCTGAACGTCATTATTTCGCAGGTGCTGGGCAAAACAAGCTCGCAGATTAATCTGCTGGACATGAGCGGCAGGCCTGCCGAGACCAATGTGGCAGTTTCATTTTTCGACGAAGATACCGGGAGGCCGCTCGAAAGCATTATCCACACCCTTAACCACCGCGGATTACCCGACACAGTGTTCTTTCTGAACCCTTACATTAACTACAAAATGGTGGTCCACACCACCCCAAGGGTCGAACTTCGGAATATAAAAATCCAATCGGGCAGGCACAATGTGGTTGCTGTCGACGCACCTCAGGGCATTATGAACGTAAGAACAGCAGGCCAGGTGTCGATGAACTACCAGGCCATTGTCAGAAAAGCCGGTGAGAATGAAACCCTAAAAATACAGCAACTAGGCAATAACGAGAAATACCTGGTAGGCAAATACGACATTGAGGTGCTTTCATTGCCAAGAGTTGTGGTCAAAGACGTTGAAATCAGGCAAAGCCATACTACCAATGTGGAAATCCCGCAACCGGGCATTGCCGTGATCAGGTTGCAGGCACCGGGTTTTGCCAATATTTTGCAGGAAACGGAGCAGGGGCTGGTTCACGTCTATTCGCTTCGCGAAACAGTAGCCACCGAAACCCTTTACCTGCAGCCCGGAAGCTACAGGCTGGTTTACCGCTCAAGGGTTTCGAGCAATACGGCATTTTCTTCCGAAAGACGATTCAGAATAGAACCAGGTCAAACTGTAAGGGTCGATGTTAACTGATTAAAAAATAATTTTAAACCAAGCATAATGAAGGAATACATTTACACAGAAAAGAAAGATACCCGTTCAGGATTTGGAGCCGGCCTGCTTGAGGTTGGCCGCCGCAACTCCAATGTAGTGGCCTTGTGTGCCGACCTTACCGGCTCCCTCAAAATGAACGACTTCATTAAGGAATTCCCCGAAAGGTTTTTCCAGGTAGGCATTGCCGAGGCCAATATGATGGGCATTGCAGCCGGCCTTACCATTGGTGGCAAGATACCCTACACCGGCACTTTTGCCAACTTTAGCACCGGCAGGGTTTACGACCAGATTCGCCAGAGCATCGCCTATTCTGAAAAAAACGTGAAGATATGCGCTTCGCATGCAGGACTTACCCTGGGCGAAGACGGAGCAACCCACCAGATGCTCGAAGATATTGGCATGATGAAAATGCTGCCCAATATGACGGTGATCGTTCCCTGCGATTACAACCAGACCAAAGCCGCAACCATAGCCATTGCCGACCATCACGGGCCGGTTTACCTTCGCTTCGGACGGCCTTCAGTGCCTGTTTTTACACCTGCAGACGAAACCTTTGTAATTGGCAAAGCCATGATACTGAACGAAGGATCCGATGTGAGTATTTTTGCCTGCGGCCACCTGGTTTGGGAAGCCCTCGAAGCCGGCAAAGAGCTTTTTAAGGAGGGCATCAGCGCAGAAATTATAAATGTGCATACCATTAAACCTTTGGATGAAGAAACCATCATAAAATCAATAAGCAAAACCAGTTGTGCCGTAACAGCCGAAGAACATCAGCTTAACGGGGGTCTGGGCGAGTCGATTGCCCGCCTGCTAGCCGAAAACCAGCCCACCCCCCTAGAGTTGATTGGCGTAAACGATCGCTTTGGCGAAAGCGGAACCCCGGCCCAGCTTATGGAAAAATACGGCCTGAACGCCGCCAGTATTGCAAAGGCGGCCAGGAAAGTGTTGAAAAGAAAGCCCAAGTAAACCCAGAGAATGGTGCATTATTCTGACGATGAATTACTGCAGCGCTTCAGCCAGTCGGATAACCCGGGGTATGCGTTTGATCTGATCGTCAGGAAATATCAGGAACAGGTATATTGGCATATACGCCGGCTGGTCATAGTGCACGAAGATGCCAGCGACATTGCACAGGAGGTTTTTATCAAGGCCTGGAAAGCCCTGCCGGAATTCAGGGGCGATTCGGGCCTCTTTACATGGCTTTACCGAATTGCCACCAACGAGGCTCTTTCTTTTTTAAAGAAAAAGAGAAAGCGCTTTTTCCTACCCATGGAAGATGTGGAACAACAACTCAGCGATTCGCTCGAAACCGATGCCTGGTTTGATGGCAGCGACATCGAAAAAAAGATTCAGAAAGCCATTCTCACCCTGCCCGAAAAGCAAAGGGTTGTCTTCAATCTGCGCTATTACGATGAAATGAAATACGAAGATATGTCGCGAATACTCGACACTTCAGAAGGCGCGCTGAAGGCTTCTTACCACCATGCGGCAAAGAAAATTGAGAAAATTCTCACTTCTTGATTAAACCATTGATATTTATTACAATCTAAAGATCAAAATGCCCAAAGGAATGACAAAAAATAAAGATGAAATAACCCGCGAATTGCAAGAACTTGGCCTCAGCCGCCTGGCTTCGCAAATGAAGGAGGAGTCCGGCTTCGGGGTTCCCCAGGGGTATTTCGATGGCTTTTCCACATCCGTAAGGCAAAAAATTGATGCCTCCCGACAGAAAGAGCCTGCTACCAAAGCTAGATTTTTTAGCCTGCGTGCCGCAGTCAGCATGGCTGCCACTTTCCTGGTGCTTATCGGGATGGGGATTAGTTTTCTGCTTTTACGCGAAGGCAAAGAGGAAGGCTTGTTCAGCGATTTCGATGACCAGATCTTTGAGGAATACTTTGCCCGGGCAACCGAATACGACCGCGCGTTGTTATATGATCTCATTATTGACACCGAAGTTGATGAACCACAGCAAATTCAGTCTACAACCAGCACCGATTACGACCTCTATCTGGATTATCTGCTTGAGGCTGCCCAGTATTACGGCCTGGAACCTACTGAACTGATTATTCAAAATGGGAATGATAAACGGCATTAATCATCTTAAAAATGAAACGAGCAACAATATTACTGCTTCTTTTTATCCTTGTGCTGCCATCATTTTTGCAGCGCAGCGGCCAGGCAATGGCGCAAGACGCCCGCTTGGACGTAATTGAATCCAGACGTATTTCTTTCCTTACCGAAAGAATGTCGCTCACCCCCGAAGAAGCCCGTGTATTTTGGCCGCTGTATAATGAATACAATAAGAACCGCGATGACTTAACGGCCAGCCATCGCAACAAATGGGCTGACGTCAAGGTAGCATCTATGAGCAACGAAGAGGCCGGCAGATATGCCGAAGACCAGGTTTTGCACATGGAGCGCTCAGCAAACATAAAGAGGGAATACCACGAGAAACTGAAACGTATCCTCCCGGCAAAAAAAATCGCCCTGCTCTACGAAGCAGAACGCGATTTTAATCGCATGCTTTTCCAGGAGGCCAGGCGCCGAAACAGAGAAAGCAAAGAGAGTGGGCGTTAAAGGGTTTTGCTTCCATTAAAATCCCGGTTCCCAGAGGGGGATTACCCCTTATTCCCCTTTACATAAGCCTGCGTAAGAACTTTTTTTTGGTTTTGCGCAGGCTTTTTAAATGATCTCCAGGGCCGATTTCTTCACCCAGCCCACGTTGCCGTTTTCCAGCCGAATCTCATACCATTCGCCCAGTTCGCCCGTGATGCGGGCCTTGCTGCCCTCGTGTATCACAAACAGGTCGGGACTGGCCTCACCGGGCGAGCTTTTAGCTGTGGCCCGGGGCACCATCACAATGGCATCCAAGCGTTTGTGGGTGTTGTGGTACTGGGCACGGGTTGCAGCAAGACTAACCAGCAAAGCAACAACAAAAACCATGGAAATGCCAAAGGCCGTCTTCTTCATGCCCCGCGTCCGGGAAAAGAAAAAACCTCCAAGCGATAAAAGCATGGCAATTAGCATCACAATAAGCAGCCATGACCACCCATCAACACTCAACATACCATAGAAATTTTTCCACCATCTTTCATAAAAAATCAATGGAACCGGGTTGATTCGATCAATGGTGCGGGCGCGGGCCACTTCCAGGTTAAAAAGCGTATTTTCGTCAGAAGGCTTTAACTTAAGTGCCCGTTCATAATTCAGAATAGCAGCCCCCAAAAGGTTTTCCTTAAAATAGGCGTTGCCCAGGTTGTAGTACAATTCGGGGGATTCAAGTTTCTGTTCAAGTAATGACTCGTAAAGCTCAATGGCATAAGAATATTGCCCATCAACGTAAGCCTCGTTGGCTTGCCTGATTATGTCGGCAGAATCAGCCTTCGCCAGCAAAGGCATAAGAAAAAGCAAACCGGACAACCAAAAGGCCAGGTTCTTCATAAGATTAAAACTTTTTGTTTTTCAATTCCTTTTCGAGGGTAACAATGGTATCGAGGGCGCGTTGATAGGTTTCGTCCATACGGGTTTGGGGCGAACCCGGGGCGAACCTTGCAAACTCGCATTCATTCAGCGCTTCCATAAATTTGGCAGCCAGCCCGGGCTGTACCCCCTTTTGCTGAAACACATCGGATACCTGCTCTTTATTCAGCCTGGAAACCGGAATGCTGAGCTTGTCGGAAAGGTATCCCCAGAGAGCCCTGAAAATCTCGTCGTAAAACTCGCTGCTGTTACCGTTTTTAAGAAAAATACCTGCCTTTTTCAGGCGTTTCTGCGCCATTTTTTGTGCCTTGCGGTTGCGCAGCAAGGCCGTATCGCTCTGCAAGCGTATATGTCTTCTCCAAAAAACCAGGAAAAAGGCGAAAAGCAAAACAGGACTTGCTAAGAGGAGATAAAATAAGGTGCTGCGATAAAATAAACTCCCCATGGGCCGCAGGCTGAACAGGGTGTTATTGATAAACCGGATATCGGAAGTAAGGTACTGAACCTCTTCCTGCCTGCCAAGTCCGGAACTTTCGCCAGCCGCCAGGGAACTTCCGCTCACCGTCAACGTATAAGCTGGGCTTGAGCGCGTTACATAACGTCCGCTTGCCGGATCGAAAAAACTGAACTGAATGGGGGAAATTTCAAAAGTACCTCCTGTGCGCGGAATGAGTAAATACTCATACTGCCTGCTTCCCGACACCCCAGCGGCCGACACCCGGATATTGTCGGTAATATTTGGGTCGAAGGCTTCCAGATTGGCCGGAAACTGTATTTCGGGCTTTTCAAGCATACGCAGGTTTCCGCTTCCGTTAATGCTCAGAGTAAGGGTTACCGGCTCGTTCACATTGACTTCGAGCGGATTCAGGCTGGTATTCAGCTCGAAGTTGCCCACCATTCCTTTAAAAGATGGTGGACGATTTTGTGCTGGCAGGGGCCTTACGTTCATCTGTATCTGGTTCGATCGCAATGAGCGCTCCACATTTTGAAATCCGCCGAAAAGCGAACCTCCAAAAAACTCATCGATCAGGCTGCCACTTCGGCGGGGAGCACTCACCCGAACCAGTGTCTGCACATCGAGGGGCTCTATGGTCAACTCTCCGGCCCTTTGCGGGAAAATCACCACCTGGCGTATGGTAGCCACATTGTATCGCTGCCCATCAATAACTTCTTCGGTTACCTGGGGCTGGCCGCCAGATGCCACCTCTTCGGCCCAGAAGCCCTGATAGGCCGGCAGTTTTTCAATACTGTACTGTGATACCTGCACTCGTGTATACAGCTTATAGGTAACGGTAACTGCCTGCCCCTGATACGGATTGGAATTGCTCACCACCGCCCGGAGGAAAATATCTCGATCGCCCACACCCTGTACCTGGGGCGCCTGTGGCTGCCCTGGTGAAGGAGCAGAGGGTGACGCCCCCTGCGAGGCCTGGCCAGAAACCCTGATGGTAAGCGCGTTGGAGCTGATGGTTTTACCATCGACCAAGATGGTGGCCTCCGAAATGGTAAAAGTGCCTTCACGGGTAGCCTCCAATATATAAGTAAAAGAATAATTTTCGGAATGGGTCACCTTCCCGTTAATGATTTGCGTGGACGAGCTGGAAGACTGGCTTGGACCAGAAAGCACGCGAAACTCGCCAAATGTAGGCCCGTTGAAACTGGCCGGACGCTTATTGGCAGTATACACTACCCGGAACCTTTCGCCAACAGCAACCTGCGCGGGAGCCGAGGCGGTGAAGTTCACCTCAATGGCCGAAACCGGCAATACAAATAACAGACTAAAGAGCCAAACACATAATGCCTTTCTGTTCATGGGTTCTGCTTTTACCATTCTCTTTCTTGACGAACAGGCGCGCGCTGGGTTTGTTCACGTTTCACGTCTTCCTGCACATTCTGTTCTTTTTGATTCAAGGCATCCAGAATCCTTTCGGCATCCTGGGGCGAAATCTGGTCAGGACGGGGCTGCTGTTGCTGATGATCCTCCGGCTGATCCTGGTTCTGTTCTTGTTCTTGTTCCTGTTCCTGATCCTCATTCCCATCGCCCTCCTGATCTTGCGGGGGTTGCTCTTGCAGCAGGCGCATGGCATAGGCCAGGTTGTGCCGGGTTTGTTCATCATCAGGATTGATGCGCAGGGCATTCTTGTATGCCTCCACACTTTCGGCATATTTTTGCGATTGTAAATGCGTATTTCCCAGGTTGTGATATGCAAAGGCTTTTTCGCGCTCGCCGGGGGCAAACTGCGAAAGCCCCCCAAATATTTCGGCCGCCTCTTCAAAACGTCCCTGACGATACAAGGCATTACCCAGGTTGAACATGCCTTTAATGTTTTGCGGATTTTCTTCGAGCGACCGCCGATAGCGAATTTCAGCATCGTTAAACTTTTCGTCCCGGTATAACTTGTTGCCTTGGCGCAAATTACGGCGCTCCTGGGCTTGCACCATGCCAGGCAGTATCAAAATCAAAACCAGAATGATAAGCATTAATCGTTTCATATTTTTAAAGCAATGCTAAAAATTAACTAAATAATTTGATCTTTTCCAGCCATTTATTCTTTCTTTCAAAAATAAAAATCTCCAGCAGAAGAAACAACAAAGCCAGGGTCACAAAATAATGAAAACGGCTCTGATAGTCGGCAAACACCATGGTTTCAAAGGTATTCTTTTCCACTTTTCTGATCTCATCGAGGATGCTGTTTAGACCCATATCGGCTCCTGTTCCATGCCTGAATACACCGCCGGTGGTATGGGCGATGGCTCGCAGGGTAGCTTCGTCGTATCGCGACACCACGGTGTTGCCCTGGTTGTCGCGCAAAAAGCCCGAGAGCTGATTGTTCTGATAAACCGGAATAGGTGCACCAGACTGGGTTCCAATACCCACGGTGTGTATGGTAACACCCCTTTCGGCGGCCATGCGGGCCTGAACCAAGGGATCGTCGAGGTGATTCTCGCCATCGGAGATGATGATCAGTACCTTATTCTGAAGGTCATCGCCAGGAAACGAGGCCAGGGCCCGCTCTATTGCACTGCCAATGGCGGTTCCCTGAACCGATACTGAATTAGTGGTTACCGTTCGTAACATCATTTTTGCGGCAGAATGGTCGGTGGTGACAGGCACCTGGGTAATGGCATGGCCAGCAAACACCACCAGTCCGACCCTGTCATTTTCGAGCCGATCGATCAGCCTGGAAACGGCCATTTTTGCACGCTCCAACCTGTTTGGGCGTATATCTTCGGCCATCATACTGCGGCTAACATCCAGGGCAATGATCACATCTATCCCTTCACGCCTGACTTCCTGCATGCGGCTTCCCACCAAGGGGTTTGCCAGGGCCAGAACCAGCATAGAGAAAGCCATCAAAAGCAGGAAAAATTTAATCCATGGCCTGCGCACGGAGCGCCATGGCATCAGCGAGCGTACAACATGGTCTTGCCCAAACCGCTTAAGGGCCCTTCGGCGAAAATGCCACGAAATCCAGAAAAGCACCAGCAGCAGCGGAATGAGCGCCAGAAGATAAAAATACTGTGGGTTTTCAAATTTTAATATTTCCATAAACCAGGACTCCTTTTATCAGGGATTGGTTCGCAACCAGGTGTTTTTCAAAACCAGTTCGAGACCCAACAGCAAGAATGCCAGCAACACCAGGGGCAGATATTCATCAGTTTTGCGGGTATATTCGGTCACATCAATGCGGGTGCGTTCCATCTGATCAATTTCTTCGTAAATTTCCAGCAGCTTACTCTGACTGTCGGCCCAATAATAGCTGCCGCCAGTCATTTCGGCCATTTGCTGAAGCAGTTCTTCATCCACCGGAATTTCCACCTGACGGTACTGCACACCCAAAGGGGTTTGAAAAGGGTAGGGGACACTGCCCTTGCTGCCCACCCCAATGGTATAAACCCTAATGCCATACACACTGGCAATCTCTGCTGCAGTCAGCGGGTCAATCACACCGGCATTGTTTATTCCATCCGTAAGCAAAATAACCACCTTGCTAATGGCCTGGCTTTCGCGCAAACGATTGATGGCCGTGGCCAGCCCATCGCCAATTGCCGTGCCATCCTCAACCATCCCGGTTTTTACCCCGGAGGCAAGCTCTTTTAACAGCACATGATCGGTAGTCAGGGGACACAAAGTAAAACTCTCGCCACTGAAAACGGTCATGCCCAGGCGGTCGGCAGGCCGCATTTCAATAAACTCGAGGGCGGTTTGCTTGGCCGCTTCCAGGCGATTGGGGCGGAAGTCTTCGGCTAGCATGGAGCCCGAAATGTCGAGCGCGATCATTATGTCGATGCCTTCCACGCTCACATCATGCGAACGCGAAGAAGACTGCGGTCTGGCAAGTGCCACCATGAGCAGAGCCAAAACCAGCATGCGTAGCACAAAAGGCAAATGCAGCAGGCGAAGCCGTAAGCTTTTTCGCACTCCTTCCGCAAAAACCGAATGCGCAAAACGTATGTCGGGACTATAATCGCGATGCTTCCACACATACCAAGCTACCAGCAGCGGAATAACTGCCAAGAGCAATAAAAAAGGCTTGTATGCAAAAGTTATATCCACAATGTTGTCTGATTCAGTTTTTAACCTACTTCCTGCAAAATAACAGCAGGATTTTTCCTTATTCTCCGGTTTTATTCTTACCAGCCTCCTTTTCAGGGGGCGGAATATTTCGTTGCACAAACTCCAGGGCAAGGTCCATGCACTCTTCATTCTGCTGTGGCTGGGGTTGGTAACGGGCAAACTTAACCAGGTCGGCTAATTCCAGGATAAACCTCAGCCATTCGATTTGTTCTTCTTCCTTGAGATGGGCCGGAACCGCCTGCAGAATTTCGGACGAAGTCATTTCAAGGGCAATAATCCTGAAACGTTTTTCGAGGTACATGCGCAAAATAAAAGTAAGCTCACTATAATAAAGTTTTACTTTACCACTTTGCCATAACTTTTTGTTTTTTAAGCTTTCAAGGCTCGAAATAGCTGCAATATGAGCAGGAATTTCGGGCTTCTCCCAAATACTTTCTGCTGCGGGTTTGGCTTTGCGCTTTTTGAGGTATCGCCAAAAAAGCCAGGCAAGCAGTGCCAACACAAAACCGGCCAGCAGCCAGGGAAACACTTCGGCCAGGGTAACAGGAACCTTGAAAATCGGTTTTATGTCATAAGGAACTGCATCTTCAGCCAGTTCAGGAGCCTGCACTTGCAATAGCAAGGGTTCTGATTCGACAAGCAATGAGTCCCCATTTATGGCCAGCAAAAATGGTGCAGGGGCAATGGCAATGAAACCAGGCTCCCAGGCAGTGATAAGCAGTTGCTGCGCCAGGGTATATTGCTGTCCATCGGCCGAAAGGGTATCAATACGACCGAAGGAAAGGACTTCAATTTGTTTTGCCAGACTATCTGAAAAGGCCGGCCAATGCACTATACTTTGTGCCGGTGCATCCAATTCGATAAAAAAGCCGGCCCGCTGCCCTATTTTTATGGATTCGGGCTCCAGCCTGACCCTGACTTGCGGAGAACTGGCTAAAACGAATCCTGCCTGCACTAAAGCAAATACCAGAACAAGGTTGAAAGCCCTGGTCAGCAAAAGCGGATAATATTTTAACTTATTAATATTCGGCATGTTATCCTAATTACTCCTTTTTCTGAAAAGATTCATGAGTGGTGGCACATAGTCGCGGTTGGTGGGTATGCTTACCAGGTCGACCCCTGCCTTGGTAAAGGTGATTTCCAGGAATCTCTCCTGCTCCTGTTTCCATTGCTTCACTTTCTCCTGCACTCCTTTGCTCGAAGTGTCGATCCAGTATATCTTTCCGGTTTCTGCATCACGAAACTTCATGATTCCCAGGGGTGGCAGCTCCTGCTCCCGCTGATCGTAAACCCGAATACATACCAAATCGTGCTTTTTACTGACAATTGACAAGGCATCCTCAAAATCCCGGTCGTTAAAGTCAGAAATAAGAAAAGCGATGGACCGCTTCTTAATCAGATTGCGCAGATACTTCAGTGCCTGTGCAATGTCGGTTCCCTTGTTTTCCGGCTTAAAATCAATTAACTCCCTAATGATGCGCAAAATGTGACTGCTTCCTTTTTTAGGGGGAATAAACTTTTCGATGCGGTCGCTGAAAAAGATGACCCCTACCTTATCATTATTGTTGATGGCCGAAAATGCAAGCACCCCTGCAATTTCGGTGATCATATCTTCTTTGAGCATCCCCACGGCGCCAAATTCATTGGATCCACTTACATCAATCAGCAACATCACAGTGAGCTCACGTTCCTCTTCAAACACCTTCACGTAAGGATGATTGAAGCGTGCCGTAACGTTCCAGTCGATACTTCTAATATCGTCGCCATACTGGTACTCCCTCACCTCGGTGAAAGCCATGCCGCGACCCTTAAAGGCACTGTGGTAATGCCCCGAAAAAATCTGGCTGGAAAGACCTTTGGTTTTAATCTCGATCTTCCTGACCTTTTTTAAGAGATCGGTGGTTTCCATTTCAACATTGATTAAGGAACTTCAACCGTGTTGAGAATCTCGTTGATAATGTCTTCGGTGGTAATATTTTCAGCTTCGGCTTCGTAAGTAAGACCGATACGATGACGCAGCACATCGGCGCAAACGGCACGCACATCTTCAGGAATTACATAGCCCCGACGCTTAATAAAGGCATAAGCCTTGCTGGCCAGTGCCAGGTTGATGCTTGCCCTTGGCGAGCCTCCATAGCTAATAAGCGGAACAAACTTTTCCAATTTAAAATCGGCGGGGAAGCGGGTGGCGAAAACAATGTCGGTAATATAGCTCTCAATTTTTTCATCCAGGTAAACGTCGCGCACCACATTGCGAGCCTTGGTAATGTCGGCCGGTTCGAGAACAGGTTTGGTTTGCGGAAACTCCTGCAGCATGTTTCGGCGCATAATCAGCTTCTCTTCTTCGCGCGAAGGGTAGCCAATCATGACCTTGAGCATAAACCGGTCTACCTGGGCTTCGGGCAGGGGATAGGTGCCTTCCTGCTCCAGTGGGTTTTCGGTAGCCAGCACCAGGAAGGGCTCATCGAGGGCAAAGCTATGGTCGCCAATGGTAACCTGCCGCTCCTGCATAGCCTCGAGCAAAGCGCTCTGCACTTTAGCCGGCGCACGGTTAATCTCGTCGGCAAGGATGAAATTGGCAAAAACCGGCCCCTTGCGCACCACAAACTCCTCGCTTTTCTGGCTGTAAATCATAGTGCCGATAAGGTCGGCAGGCAGCAAATCGGGGGTAAACTGAATGCGGCTGAAACGCGCCTTAATGGTGTTTGCCAGCGATTTTATTGCCAGGGTCTTGGCAAGCCCGGGCACCCCCTCCAGTAAAATGTGGCCGTTGGCAAGCAGGCCAATCAGCAGGCGCTCCACCATGTATTTCTGACCCACGATCACCTTATTCATCTCCATGGTCAGAATGTCGACAAAAGCACTCTCCTGCTGTATCCGTTCGTTCAATTCCTTTATGTCCATAAATGATACAGGTTAATTATTAGGTGACGCAAAAATAGGTAATGAGCGCCCAAAGCCCTACGGCGGGCGCGTTAAAAAATGTTAAGCCATTCATAAAGAAACAAAAAGCACAAATGGCTTCATTAAGTCCTAGAAAACAGACATTTCGGTATAAGAGGTAAATCTTTTTAGGGCTTCAATTCCGGCCACGGAATTGCCGTATTCATTTATGGCCGGCGACCACACGCAGATGCTCAGGTTTTTTGGAAAAACAGCCACAATGCCGCCGCCCACACCACTCTTTCCAGGCAACCCCACCTTATAGGCAAAATCGCCCGACTCATTGTATAGTCCGGCCATAAGCATAAGGGCATTAAGGCGCTTGGCCTGGCTGAGGCTTAACAGGGCTTCGCCCGAATAAGGCACTACTCCATGATTGGCCAAAAAAAGAAAGGAGCGCGAGAGGCTCTCGGCACACATCTCAATGGCGCACTGCATAAAGTAAAAATCGAGTACTTCCTCAACAGGGTTTTTAATGTTTTTGAAACCATACATTAAATGAGCCAGGGCCGCATTGCGGTGCCCGGTTTCCTTTTCTGAGCGGGCAACCTCCTCATTAGAATCAATGGTATCGTCGTTGCTAATGTTGCGAACAAACTCAAGAAACTCGCGCCAGGGATACCGGTAATTGGAAAGGATAATATCTGCTACCACCAGGGCACCGGCATTGATAAAGGGGTTGCGCGGAATACCATGCTCGTATTCGATCTGCACCAGTGAGTTAAAAGCCGTGCCCGAAGGTTCCTTACCCAGCCGCTCCCATATGGCCTCGCCTACGGCCTCATATGCCAGGGTGAACGAAAAAACCTTAGAGATACTCTGTATTGAAAAAGGAATATTGACCTGCCCAACGCCATATTTCTCACCCTTTGTATGATGCACGCTAATGCCCAGGTTGTTCCGGTCTACGCTCGATAGTGCCGGAATATAGTCTGCCACTTTACCCTGGGCAGTCAACGGTTGCACTTCCCGGTAAATCCTGTCAATGATTTCCTGATAATCCATAAAATTGACCTGTTTATAATAGATGCAAAGATAGTACTTGTAGCATCAGAATAATGTTTAATAAAAATAGGGGCAGCCCTAAGTGAAAATCTTTCAAACCCAACTATCTGTTTTAGAATGGATTACCATTTAAAATAAAAATTAATTGAAAAAAAGCACAAAAAAATTTGGATGGTATTGAAAAACTATCTTACATTTGCAGTGTATTAGGTATGTAGTACACTAAAGCAATAAAAACATGATAACCATTGAAAACATTTCTTTTGCCTATAACCGGAAAAAACCCTTGTTTCAAGGCTTGAGCCTTAAACTGGAACAAGGCAATATTTACGGTTTGCTGGGCAAGAACGGAGCAGGGAAAACCACCTTGCTTAAAATTATTGCAGGATTGGTGTTTCCGCAATCAGGAATCTGCAAAGTGAACGGCTTTGAGTCGAAAGACCGTATTCCGGAGGCCCTGGAAGACATTTACATTCTACCTGAAGAATTTGAACTGCCCCCGGTTCGAATTTCTCAGTACGCTTCGCTCAATGCGCCGTTTTATTCGCGGTTCGATCACGATAAATTGAACAGGCTTATCGAAGAGTTTCAGCTGGATGGGGGTAAGAAGCTCAACCAATTGTCATACGGACAGAAGAAAAAGTTCCTGTTGGCTTTCGGGCTGAGCACCAATGCCCGGCTGATGCTGATGGACGAGCCCACTAATGGCCTTGACATTCCTTCAAAGAGCCAGTTTCGCAAGGTAATTGCCGCTTCCGTTGAGGAAGATCAGATTCTGATCATCTCCACCCACCAGGTGCGCGATTTACAGAGTCTGATCGACCCTGTGATTATTATGGATGAAGGCAAGATCATTTTCAACCAGACCAATGAAAGCATTATGCAGCACCTGGTATTTGAGCCACAGCATCGTTTGCAAGAAGGGGAGAGGCCTCTGTATGCAGAAGAGGTGTTTGGTGGGGTAGCAGCCGTTTTTGCCAATAAGGCCGGCCGCGATACCCGCATCGACCTTGAGTTGCTTTTCAATGCCGTGGTAAGCAAAACCCAGGTTATTAACGAAGAATTTGCAAATCCCTCTTAACCATGAAAGCAAAGAATAACACCTTTAGTTTAACCAGACTTTTCTTTCTTGGAAAACGTCAGGTCCTGGGCAACCTCAGCGGTTTTCTTATCGCTTTTGCCGCTTTTGCCGGCACCTTGCTGGTTATCTCGCTGCTTGCGGGCTATTCTGATCCTGGCAGGCTCAGCCGCATTGCCCCGCTCTTTTATGTAGCACTCTTTATCGGGGGTTATGTATTCACCAGCAATATTTTTGCCGAGCTGCACAGCCCCCAGCGCAGCATCCCATTCCTTACCCTGCCGGTTTCCAAGCTTGAAAGGCTGCTTAATGCCTGGCTGCTTACTGCCATTTTATTTCCTGTATTGGCCCTGTTGAGTTATGCATTGGTTGTGTTTCTGGCACATCTCATTTTGGGTGTTCCACTCACTGCAACCTCATTTTCAATGGTTTGGTCAAAAAGCGCCTTTAATGTGGTGATGATTTATGTTATTACCCAATCCATCTTCCTTTTTGGTGCCATTTATTTCCGCAAGCACAACTTCTTTAAAACGCTGCTGAGCCTGTTTGTTATTCAGAATGTGATTGGACTTTTTCTGTTAATTATTGGCTATATTTTGTTCGGCACCTTTAAGTTTGAAGGTGAAATGATGATGCAACAATCCAGTTTCTCGCCGGCTTTGGAGCGGTTTTTCACCTACATCCTGGTTGAAATTGTCAAGTTTGCGTTTTACTATCTTACGATCCCATTCTTCCTTTTATTAACCTGGTTTGGCATTAAAGAAAGGCAGGTATAACTATGGACTTCAACGAAAACCAAGCGATATATCTGCAGATTGCAGATTACTTCTGCGAGAACATTTTGCTGAAGAAATGGCAGGAAGGAGAGAAGATCCCTTCCATTCGCGAAATCGCTGTACAGGTGGAGGTGAACCCCAACACGGCCATGCGTACCTTCAGCTACCTGCAAGAAAAGGGCATCATTTACAACAAGCGCGGCATTGGTTATTTCGTGGCCGAAAATGGGTATGAAAAGACCCTGGAGCTGAAAAAAGAACAGTTTATTCAGGAAGAATTGCCGCAAATGTTTCGCACCCTCGATATGCTCCGCATGGATTTTAAAGACCTGGAAAAGTTTTATCATACCTACAAATTAAGAAGCCACAATTAAAACAGGAGGTTTTTTTAACCCCCAAAAAATCGAACAAAGATGAAGACAACAAACAAAATACTGCTTGCCACCCTGATTGCGATTCTTGCAGTTAGCACGATTCTGATGGTTATTGTAAGGCTAAATGTAAACTTCAGGCCCCTGACCGAAGGAAGCATGAATGTGGTGAGCGAAAATCGTCAGATATCAAGCTTCAATGCCATCGAAGCCTCAGGCCCGATGAAAGTGGAATTGCTGCAGGGCGATGATTTCGGTCTGACCATTGAGGCCGACGACAACCTGATGGAACTGATCGTGACAGAAGTAAACGACCAGGTGCTGACCATTCGCATGAAAGAAAGAGTGATTAACTACAACGCATTGAACGTAAAGGTGGCCTTTGTAACCCTCGAAGCATTGAAGTTATCGGCCGGAGCCAGCGTTTATTCACTCAACACCATCGTGGGGCATACCCTGAAACATATAATCAGCTCAGGTGCCATAAGCGAACTCGAACTCAACTTTGAAGAACTCATTGTTGAAGCCAGTTCGGGTGCCAGGGCCAAACTGGCCGGCAAAGTGCGTGAACTTTTTATTGACAGCAGCAGTGGCTCGGGAGTAATGGCCAGCGATTTGCAAGCAGAAAACGCCAGCATTAAAACCTCCTCGGGATCAGTAAACCATGTGTTTGTAAACAACGAAATATCGGTCGACGCCAGCAGCGGTGCTGTAGTGAATTACGGCGGAAGGCCCACCATTAGAAACCTGAAAACCTCTTCGGGCGGGGCAGTGGGTGCCATCTAAGGTCTTTTACTTAAAACACTGAAGCGCAACTGCTTATACTGGAAGTTGCGCTTCTTTTTTAAAACAATAATTTAATTTTACCCTTTAGCTAAAACCTTTTGCTTACCTTTACACGCTCAAAATTTTCTCTAAGAACATCAGTATGGACAAAAGAATTTACACGGTTATAAAAGGAACCGGAAGCTATATACCCGACAAAGTAATTAAAAACGACTTTTTTCTGAAAAACAAGTTTTTTGATAAAAACGGTAAGCCCATCGACAAGCCCAACGAGGAAATCATTGCCAAGTTTATGGAGATTACCGAAATTGAGGAGCGCCGCTATGTTGAGGATCAGCATAACACCTCTGATCTCGGTTATTTTTCGGCACTCAAAGCCATCGAAAACTCAGGCATCAATCCCGAAGAGCTGGATTATATCATAGTTGCCCACAATTTTGGCGATGTGTATGCCGGAGACCACAAAACAGATATAGTACCCAGCATTGCCGCACGTGTTAAGCACAAACTAGGAATTAAAAACCCCGATACCGTTGCTTACGATTTGCCTTTTGGGTGCCCCGGCTGGTTGCAGGGATTGATTCATGCAGACTATTTCATTAAATCTGGTGACTCCAAAAGGGCACTTGTTATTGGCGCTGAAACCCTTTCGCGCGTATGCGATCCGCACGACATCGACAGTATGATTTATTCCGATGGGGCAGGAGCTGTCATCCTTGAGGGAGTTGAAAGTGAAGAACCCGTTGGAATTCTTTCCCACAAAACCCGCAGCGATACCCTTGAGCATTATAACTTGCTTTGGATGGAGAAATCCTACAATCCCGATTATCCAAAAGATGATATCTTCCTTAAAATGAATGGCCGCAGGGTTTATGAATACGCCATTAGCACGGTGCCACCACTGGTAAAGGCTTGTATTGAGAAAGCCGGAGTGGGTATTACAGATATTCGTAAGGTGCTGATCCATCAGGCCAACGGCAAGATGGATCATGTTATCATGCAAAAAATACTTCGGCTTTTTGGCATCCGCGAAACCCCTGAATTTCTGATGCCGATGACCATCTCCAGACTGGGAAACAACTCAGTAGCTACGCTTCCGGTGCTGCTCGACCTGATCAAGGCCGAAAAGCTGGAGAACCACCGCCTTGACAGCGGAGACCATTATTTGATGGCTTCTGTGGGTGCCGGAATGAACATTAACGCCATTATTTACCGAGTTCCCTGATTGGCGGGTTGAAATTACCGGATTAATTCTTTCGAAAAAGAAAATGAATGGCTAAGTTTGCATCCTCATTTTAGCGGGTGCCTGCCGTAGATGCAGCCGTGAAGCAGAAAGGTAAGTTAAATGGAGTTGAAAACACTGGTTAAAAAAGGTTTATCGCACATGCATATTGATTTGACACGAAATATGCAGTACGACCGGCTTACCTGGCGCATCATGGAACTCAGCATTCAATCCGACTCCAACTGCATCGACATTGGTTGCCACAAGGGCGAAGTCCTTAGCCGTATGGTTAAACTCGCACCCCAAGGCTACCATTATGCCTTTGAGCCTATTCCTCCTTATTTTGACCGCCTGAAAGATCGCTTTAACGGCAGGGTTAGTATATTGCCATATGCACTCTCGGAAAACCTGGGGAAGTCTGGTTTTCAGTACGTTAAAAACGCCCCGGCATACAGTGGCCTCAAGGAAAGAAAATACAACATTAAAAATCCTGAAATTGAAGAAATTGAAGTGGAAATTATGCGCCTTGACGACATAATTCCCGAAACACTAGCAATACATTTCATTAAGATAGATGTAGAAGGAGGAGAGTTTGACGTGCTAAAAGGGGCCAGAAGAATTATTAAAAACCATAAGCCGGTCATCGTTTTTGAGAGCGGACTGGGTGCCAGCGAATTTTACGGCGTGCAACCCGAGGAGTTGTTTTCTTTCCTGAATGTTGAAATGCAATGCAAGATTTCCTTATTAAAAAATTTCATTAAAAAAAAACCTTCGCTTACAAAGGAAGAATTTCTGGATATATATCAAAGCGCAAAAGAGTATTATTTTGTAGCTCACCCGTAATTCCATTCTCTCCCTGCAATTCGGGCCACATTTACAGTTGACCAAAAAGCAGCCAATACCTTGTTTTTTTTCGGGTAATATTTGTCCTATAATTAATATTATGTTAAATAGACAAGGTAAAAAGCAGGGAGTCAGTTTACGACTCCCTGCTTTTATATCCCCTGTTATTAAGGATAAGATTAAATTATCAACTGCCCTATTCTTCGATAGGTGCAAATTTTTCGTGATACAGCTCCTGCATCATCTCAAGTTTCTCGGGCTGATCAGTTCTGGCATACAGCTGCATAAGCGAAACCACCACCACTTCGAGGTTAGTTTCATCATCGCCCAGCATTTCCATGGCAGTTTCAAGGTAAGGTTGCGCCTGGAGCCATTTTTCCTGGAAGCGCTTTTCGTCCAGCTCATACTGCCTGAAAGCAGCTGAGGTTGGATTAGCCCTCAGTTTGGCGTCCGCTTCTTCAAAAATCCTGATTCCTTCATTAAAGTACAGCACGCCAAGGTTGTAAATGGCATCAAAGTAATCGGGATTGAGTTCAATGGATTTTTTGTATGATTTTTCCGCCTCCCTAAAGGCAAACTGCCTGTCTTCCAGGGTATAGGTGGTATCTTGGGCCATACGGTCGTAGTTTGCAGCAAAAGCAAAATACAAATTCGGGTTCTCAGGATCCTTTTCAATGGCCAGGTTCAGGATTTCGCGGGCTTCTTCAACCTGCCCGGTAAAGATGTATATGTTGGCTTCCGAGAAGATCAGGTTCAGATCGTCGGGATAGCGCTGGCGTCCCTTTTTGATCATGGAAGTGGCAGCCACAGTGTCCCCTTTAGCCATCAATATATTAGTCATGGAAGAAAAAATATAAGGCTGGTCGTATTCCATTTCAATCAACTTGAGATACATTTCTTCAGCCGGGCCAAGTTCACGGGCCATTTCGGCTGCAAGGGCGGCATTATATAGCGTGGTAGTATCAATGGAACCAAAGGATTCGGCCAGGGTGAATGATCTGCGGAAAGCCCTGCTGGCTGAACCATAGTCGCCTGCATTAAAGGATTCTACGGCATCGTTGAAAGTCAGCTCAGACATTACCAGCAAGATTTGCTGAATTTCGATCAGGTTGGAATTGTCAGTATCTTTTTCCTGGGCAGTTTTCAGAGCCTCGTAGGCCACTTCCAGGGGTTTGTCGTGAAGCGCCTTCACTTCAGGATCCTGGCTTGCAAAAATTTCCATGTAAATCTTCGCACGGGTAATGTGTGTGCTGGCATCGTTCAATGCCGATGGATCCTGCATGGCAGCATCGATCATTTCCTTCGCATTTGCAATATTACCCCTGTTGAGCTGGGTATTGGCACGGCGAACGTCACGGGTTTGCGCCTGTGCAAAAGTGGCTGCAAATAAGCAAAATATTACAATAAAAATTGTCCGTTTCATTGGAATCATTTTTTGGTTTTTGTTTGGGTGAACTTATTAATTATTTACAAATGTAACATTATTTTAAAATGAAATAATGTAAGCCGGAATTTTACTCCTGATGCTCAGCCTGGTCGGATACTGTGTCATCTGGCAATTCTTCGCCATTATCAAGGTCATCACCGTTAAATGCAGACTCGAGCACTTTGGTAACTGCAGCGATTTCGTCGTCGTTTTTCAGCGTGATAAGCCTTACGCCCTGCGTGGCTCTTCCCATATCGCGAAGCGTTCCTACCGAAAGTCTGATCGTGATTCCTGATTTGTTGATGATCATAAGATCATCGGCTTCAGTAACATTGACCATCGAGATCATGGCGCCTGTTTTTTCGGTAATGTTGAGCGACTTCACTCCTTTTCCTCCGCGGTTGGTAATGCGGTACTCTTCCACTGGCGAGCGTTTGCCGTAGCCTTTCTCCGAAACCACGAGTATGCTGCTCTGCGTATCCTCAACACATACCATGCCAATAACTTCATCCTTCTCATCAGCAAGAGTAATCCCCTTAACACCAGCGGCATTTCGACCCATTGGCCTCACGTGCTCCTCATTGAAACGAATGGCTTTTCCGCTGCGCAAACCGATCAGCACCTGGTTCTTACCGTTGGTAAGACTGGCTCCGATCAGTTCGTCGCCCTCGCGAATATTGATGGCATTGATACCATTGGCCCTGGGACGGCTGTAAGCCTCCACGCTGGTCTTTTTAATGATACCCTTTTTGGTGCAAAGAATTATGTAGTTATTGTTAATATATTCCTCATCTGTCAGATCCTTAATATTTACCACTGCCTTGATTTTATCATCGGCCGGGATATTGATCAGGTTTTGAATGGCGCGGCCTTTGCTTGCTTTGGCGCCTTCAGGAATTTCGAACACCCTCATCCAAAAACACTTGCCCTGTTCGGTAAAAAACAGAAGGTAGTTGTGGTTGGTAGCTGTAAAGAGATGCTCCACGAAGTCTTCGTCGCGCGTGGAGGAGCCTTTGCTGCCCCGCCCTCCCCTGCTTTGGGTGCGGAACTCGCTCAGGGGGGTCCTTTTTATGTAACCCAAGTGCGAAATGGTAATTACTACGCTTTCGTCGGCAATGGTATCTTCAATGCGGAAATCGTTGGCGGTGTATTCTATTTCGGTGCGGGCCTTGTCTCCATATTTCTCTTTCACTTCAAGGAGTTCGTCTTTGATAATTCCCATACGCAGACTCACATCAGCCAGCACCGACTTATAATAGTCAATCTTTTTCAGTATCTCATCATACTCTTCCTTTATTTTATGGCGCTCCAGCCCGGTAAGGCGCTGCAGGCGCATATCGAGAATGGCACGAGCCTGAACCTCCGAAAGGTTGAACTTCTCTATAAGCCCGTTTCTGGCTTCTTCGGGTGTTTGCGAAGCGCGGATGAGTGAAATGACCTCATCGAGGTTGTCAAGGGCAATGAGCAAGCCTTCGAGAATGTGAGCCCGCTTCTCTGCTTCACGCAACTCGAATTGGGTGCGGCGTGTCACTACGTCGTGGCGGTGTTCCACATAGTGGTAAATGAGGTCTTTGAGGTTGAGCACCTCGGGGCGACCATTTACCAGCGCAATGTTGTTGACGTTAAAAGCCGTTTGCAGCCCCGTATGCTGGTAAAGAAGGTTGAGCACCACGTTGGGAATGGCATCCTTGCGCAGTTCGTAAACTATACGCAAACCTTTGCGGTCAGACTCATCGCGAATATCGGTAATCCCTTCAATTTTCTTGTCATTTACCAGGTCGGCCGTTTTCTTGATCATCTCAGCCTTGTTTACCTGGTAAGGAATGGAAGTCACAATTATAGATTCCTTGCCGGTGTCGCTGGCTTCGAAGGTAGCTTCGCCACGCATTACCACCCTTCCGCGACCGGTCATGCAGGCTTCCCTCACCCCTTCATAACCGTAAATCAGGCCACCAGTGGGAAAATCCGGTCCTTTGATGAACTTCATGAGTTCTTCAATGGTAATATCGTTGTTGTCGATATAGGCAATAATGCCATCGACTACCTCTGAAAGGTTGTGGGGGGGCATATTGGTAGCCATGCCCACGGCAATACCCGAGGAACCATTCACCAGGAGGTTGGGAATACGGGCAGGCAGCACCACTGGTTCTTGCAGAGTATCGTCAAAGTTATTCTGAAAATCAACGGTTTCCTTCTCTATGTCGACCAAGAGTTCTTCGGCAATTTTGCGCAGGCGGGCTTCGGTATAACGCATGGCCGCGGGGCTGTCGCCGTCGATGCTGCCAAAGTTGCCCTGCCCGTCTACCAACGGATAGCGCAACGACCATTCCTGGGCCATACGCACCATGGCATCATAAACGGAGGAGTCGCCGTGTGGGTGATACTTACCCAGCACCTCCCCTACTATCCTGGCCGATTTTTTATACGGACGGTTGCTCAGCGTGCCCAATTCGTTCATTCCGAAGAGTACACGACGGTGAACAGGCTTCAAGCCATCGCGCACATCCGGCAAGGCCCTGGAAACAATAACCGACATGGCATAATCTATATATGCTGTCTTCATTTGTTCCTCAATGTCAACTTTTATTATCTTTTCGCCAGACATATTGATTAATAGTGTTTTACAAAATTTTTTCTGTGAGGATTACAAGCTACGAAAATACACTTTTTAAAGCACTTTACCTTGCTAAAATCATAATAAAATCAGCAGTGTTTCTAACAATTCCAGTTAATTATTGTTAATAAATCCGGAAGGTAATTAATGAATTGATTAATATTGTACTTAATTTTGATTGGCATAAATTTATTTAGACTAAATGGAAGCAAAATTTTCACCAAGAGTAAAAGATGTGATCACTTACAGCCGCGAGGAGGCGCTCCGCAATGGCAACGATTACATAGGGATCGAACATCTCCTTCTCGGCATTATCAGGGAAGGCGAAGGCTTGGCGGTTAAGATATTATCTCATCTGGGAATTGATTTGTTGAGGTTGAAAACCATCATTGAGAATACAATCAAAGGCTCCTCGCCGCGTAGCCGCAGCCTCGATAATATTCCGCTGATAAAACAGGCAGAAAGGGTTTTGAAAATCACCTACCTGGAAGCAAAACTTTTCAACAGTGAGATGATAGGTACCGAGCACCTGTTGCTGAGCATACTGAAAGACACCGACAACCTGGCCACCAAAACCCTCAACCAGCAAGGCGTTGATTATGATCTGATTAAAGAGGAAATCAACAACTGGCGCGGCGGCAACCCCGAGGGCGAAACCCGTCACGACATTCGCGGAGATCTTTCTGCCGGAGGCGATGACGATGATGCCGGCGAGAGCAGCTTTGGCAGCTCCTATAAGAAGATCTCTGACAAGTCGAAGACCCCCGTGCTCGACAATTTTGGCCGCGACCTGACCCGTGCTGCCGAGGAAAACCGCCTCGACCCCGTGGTTGGAAGAGAAAAAGAGCTGGAGCGCATTGCCCAGATCCTTTCGCGCCGCAAAAAAAACAACCCCATACTGATTGGTGAGCCCGGCGTGGGTAAGTCGGCCATTGCCGAGGGTCTGGCCCTGCGCATTGTGCAGCGTAAAGTGTCAAGGGCCCTTTTCAACAAAAGGCTGGTTACCCTCGACATTGCTTCGCTGGTGGCCGGCACCAAGTATCGCGGGCAGTTTGAGGAGCGCATGAAAGCACTGCTCAACGAGCTGGAGAAAAACCCTGACGTTATTCTCTTTATCGACGAGTTGCATACCATTGTGGGGGCCGGCGGTGCATCAGGCTCGCTGGATGCCAGCAATATGTTCAAACCCGCCCTGGCGCGCGGTGATTTGCAGTGCATTGGCGCCACCACCCTCGACGAATACCGTCAGCACATTGAAAAAGACGGAGCCCTGGAACGCCGCTTCCAGAAGATCCTCATCGACCCCACCTCGCCCGAAGAAACCATCGAGATTCTGAACAACATCAAGCAGAAATACGAAGACCACCACCTGGTTACCTATTCCGACGAGGCCATTAAGGCTTGCGTGCACCTTACCGACCGTTACGTGAGCGACCGTTGCCTTCCCGACAAGGCCATTGATGCCCTGGACGAGGCCGGATCGCGGGTACACATAACCAACATTAAGGTTCCTGAGAATATCATTGAAATTGAAGGCCGCATCGACGAGGTTCGCGAAGAAAAAACCCGCGCCATCAAGAGTCAGAAATATGAACTGGCGGCCAAGCTGCGCGACCAGGAGCGCGAGCTTGGCGAAAAGCTCGAACAGGAAAAGCGCCGCTGGGAGGAAGAGTCGCAACTGCATCGCGAGGTGGTTACCGAGCAAAACGTTTCTGAGGTGGTTTCGATGATGACCGGAGTGCCGGTTCAGCGCATCGCCCTGAACGAAAGCGAACGCCTGATCAGCATGGAGAAAGACCTGGCCCGCTCCGTGATAGGACAGGATGAGGCCATTATCAAAGTGGTGCGAAGCATTCGTCGCAACCGTGCCGGATTGAAAGACCCCAACAAACCCATTGGCTCGTTTATTTTCCTTGGCCCCACCGGTGTGGGCAAAACCCACCTTGCCAAGGTGCTGTCGAAGCATCTGTTCGACTCGGACGACGCCCTGGTGCGCATCGACATGAGCGAATACATGGAGAAATTTGCCGTGAGCCGCCTCATTGGCGCCCCTCCCGGATATGTGGGCTACGAAGAAGGCGGGCAGCTTACCGAGAAGATTCGCCGTAAGCCATACTCTGTGGTGTTACTTGATGAAATCGAAAAGGCACACCCCGATGTGTTCCACCTCTTGCTGCAGGTGCTCGATGATGGGCAGTTGACCGACAGCCTTGGTCGTCGTATCGACTTCAAGAACACTATTATCATTATGACGTCAAATATCGGCTCGCGTCAGCTTAAAGATTTCGGCATGGGGGTTGGTTTCAGTACCTCAGCCAAGCAAGCGGCTTCGGGTGAATACGCACAAAGTGTGATTGAAAATGCCCTGAAAAAAGCTTTTGCACCTGAATTCCTCAATCGTGTGGACGATGTGGTCATTTTTGATTCGCTCCAAAAAGAGCATATCTTCAAAATTATCGACATTGAACTTGCCAAGCTATACAAGCGTATCAACGACCTTGGTTACAAAGTAGAACTTTCGCTTGAAGCCAAGGAATTTATTGCCGAAAAGGGCTGGGATGCTGCCTTTGGGGCCCGTCCGCTCAAACGTGCCATTCAGAAATATCTGGAAGACCCGCTGGCCGAAGAGATCATCAAGGCCCGGGTGAAAGAAGGCGAAATCATTTTTATTGATTTCGACAAAGACAGCCAGGAAATTCACATTGGGCCGCGCAAGCTGGAGTCCGAAACCAAGAAACCCGCAGATACTGAAAAGAAGGAAGATTAAACCTAAATGTTTTAAAACAAAAAAGGGGTCCGATTGGTACCCCTTTTTTTGTTTCTGGTGGTTATCAGAACTTATATTCGTTATCCTGTATCAGTTTTGCTGCAATGCGGCGGCGTGCTTCTTTAACATTGACACCGGCAACGGTTGTAAGAGTGTTAACGGCTGCAGCCAAACGGTTGGTATCGCCCGGTTCAGGCAAGGAAAAAACACAATCTAATGCAAAGCCGCGAATCTTTTGTGCTGCATCATATACAAAAACATCCAGGATATCTTTGTAAAGGGCAGCTTGTTCCCCTTTCATGCTTTCCACTTTTTGCACCCTGAGGGCAAGCGACTCGGCAATGTAAAGTTCGCTGATCACATCGGCAATGTTCATCATGATTTCCTGCTCACGCACCAGTTTTTTGGCAAACTGGGTGGATGCAGCTTGAATGCAAAGCAGAGCAACCTTTTTGTAATTTTTCAGGTAGCGCTGTTTCTCCTGGTAGTAATCTTCACCTTCCACTTTGCCATCGGTAATGCTGTCCAGGTTGTTATACAATTCAGCTGCAGGCCCGAAGAGGTCGAAATCGCCCTTCAAGGCACGCTTCATGGCAGTATCGCCCACCAGCAGGCGGTTTATTTCATTAGTGCCTTCGAATATACGATTGATGCGTGAATCACGGTAGCCTCGTTCAACATTCATCTCGGCTGAATACCCCATGCCTCCATGAATCTGAACGGCTTCATCGGCCACGAAGTCGAGCATTTCTGAACCATATACCTTAAGGATGGCATCTTCAACGGCATAATGGCTGATGGCTTCGATGGTGGCGCGCCCGTAGTCGGGTTCGGTGGTTTTCAGCACTTCGAGCAAGTCATCTATATCCTTGCTTACGCGATAAATGGCCGATTCATGTGCAAAAAGGCGGATAACCATTTCGGCCAGTTTATGCTGAATGGCACCAAAGGTGGAAATGAGCACACAGAACTGCTTGCGCTCATTGGCATATTTTACGGAATCGGTAATGGCTTTTTTGGCGGCACCAATCACGTTGGCACCCAGTTTCATGCGGCCCATGTGCAATATGCTCAAGGCAATGCGGAAACCTTCGCCGCGGGAACCCAGCATATTTTCGGCGGGTATTTTTACGTCGTTGTAATAAATTTGGGCTGTGGAAGAACCTTTGATACCCATTTTGTGCTCATCGGGACCAATGACCACCCCAGGCATATCGCTTTCCACTATAAAAGCGCTCAAAATACGGTCGTTCTCCACCTTGGCAAATACCACCTGGGTGTCGCAGAAACCCGCGTTGGTGATCCACATTTTCTGGCCGTTCAGTTTGTAATATTTTCCATCTTCTGTAGGAATAGCTTTCGAGGTGCCCGAGTTGGCATCGCTGCCTGCGCCCGGCTCCGTTAAGCAATAAGCACCAAGCAGCTCGCCAGAAGCCAGCCTGGGAATGTACCGCTGACGCTGTTCCTCGTTGCCATAATACATAATGGGCAGAGTACCTATTCCACAATGGGCCATGAAAGCCACCGAGAAGGAATAGGCGGCGCCAATGGTTTCGGCGGCAAGCATTTGGGTTACAAACGACTGCCCGAAACCACCGTATTCTTCGGGAATGGAAATGCCCATAAGGCCCAACTCGCCCGACTTTTTCAATATTTCCTTCATCAGTTCGCGGTCGCCCTTGTCGAGTTTGTCAAGATGCGGATATACTTCAGCTTCAATAAAATCTTTACACGTCTGGGCAATCATTAGCTGTTCCTCGTTGTACTCCTCGGGAACGAAAATTTCATTGGCATCAACTTCCTTTACCAGGAATTCGCCGCTTTTCAGGTTTTTTGGTTTGTCCATTTTTTGAGTTTGGTTTTATTGATGGTTAAATACCCAATGCCTGGGCAATGAGTTCGGCAATATCGTAATTTTTGATCTCTTCTTCGCGGTTTTTGTATTTCAGGCCATCGGTCATCATAGTCATGCAAAAAGGGCAGGATGTTGCAATAACTTTTGCATCGGTTTTAAGCGCGTCTTCAATACGCTCGATAAAAACCTCCTTATCTCCCTTTTCTGCTTCCTTAAACATTTGGCCGCCTCCGGCCCCGCAACAGAGTGCAAAGCTTTTGTTGCGGTGCATTTCCACTATTTTCCCCGAAAGGGAATTGAGCACCCTGCGGGGCGATTCGTAGATATCGTTGGCCCGGCCCAGGTAGCAAGGATCGTGGTAGGTGATGGTTACATTTGTAAACACTCGGGGATCAATCTGCAGCTTTCCCTCTGAAATCAGGTCATCCAGAAAATCGACATAGCTGATCACCTCGTAAATTCCGCCTAGGTCGGGATACTCGTTTTTGAAAATATTATAACAATGCGGGCAAATGGTAATGATCTTTTTCACCTCGTAGGCCTTGAATATCTCGATGTTTTGCAGGGCCTGCATCTGGTAGAGCATTTCATTGCCTGAGCGGCGGGCGGGATCGCCCGTGCACGACTCTTCTTTGCCCAGCACGGCATAGTTCACCTCGAGGTAAGAAAGGATCTTTGCGAAGGCAGCTGCCACTTTTTTGTAACGGTCGTCATAAGCCCCGGCACAGCCTACCCAAAAGAGGTATTCGGGCTTTTCGCCCCTGGAAAAAAGATCGGCCATTACGGGCACTGCTATTTTTGTGGTCTCCATTGTCTTAAATTATTGCTTGTAGTGGCTTATGATTTTTTGATTTCAAGGTCTTTGGCCCACAGCAGGCGGTCTTCAACCGAGTATTGCCAGGGGGCGCCGTTGTTTTCAATATTGTTGAAAACAGCCTTAAGCTCGCCCGGTGCAGAGCCTTCTTCCATGACCAGGTAGCGGCGCATATCGACAATCAAGGTGGGATGGTTGATGTTGATGGGGCACTCCATGGCGCAGGCGTTGCAGGTAGTGCAGGCCCAGAGCTCTTCTTCGCTGATATAATCGCGTAGCAGTGATTTATTGTCCGAAAAGTCCTTGCCCGATTTGAGCAGACCTCGCCCCTTTTCGCGCATGCGCGCGCGCAGGTCCATCATGATCTTGCGGGGTGAAAGCTTTTTGCCGGTAATGGCCGCCGGGCATACCGAGGTACAGCGTCCGCATTCGGTACAAGCCAGCGAGTCCAGGTAGTTTTTCCAGGTCACATCGTCTGCATCAAGCACGCCAAAGCGTTCTGGAGCGGCATCGCCTTCCACGGGTGCAAAGGCGGTGGCGGGGTCCATCATCAGCTTTACCTCACGGGTGATGCTGTCCATGTTGGGAAGTTTGCCCAGGGGGTCGAGCCTGCTGAGAAACACATTGGGAACCGACATAAACACGTGAAAATGCTTGCTGTAGGGCAACAGGTTGGCAAAGAAAAAGATGAGCAGAATGTGTGCCCACCAGTGGGCCTGGTGATGCAAGTGCAGGGCTGCCGGGCTTAAACCCGACACCAGTCCTGTAAGGTGTTGGCTTACCGGAAAAATGCCGTGAATGGGTTCGTTAATGGCCGTTTGGTGCGCCACATAGCTGGTGTTGAGGCCCAGCAGCGTGAGCATAAGCAACAAAATGATGCCGAGTGCCACCTTGGCATCCAGGTGCGACATGTGCTTCATTTCAATTCCTTCAAATCGCTTCACATGGATAAACAGCCTTCGGCCAAGGAAAACCAGGATGGCAATGGCCACGATCAGGGAAAAAATGTCGCCGCTGGCCATTACCACATCATAAAAGCCGCCCATCACCTTCAGGGAGCGCTCGATACCAAAAAGCCCATCGATCACCATTTCTATGCTACCGATCAGGATTACCAGGAAGCCCCAGAACACCAACGCGTGCATAATGCCTGTAAAGGGTTTTCTGAACATTTTCGACTGCCCCAGGGCCACTTTCAGCGTAAGCGAAATGCGCTTGCCAATATCCCTTACGGGGAAGGCAGGCTTGGTAAGCTGGAACAGCCTCACATACCTCCAGGTGGTGTAGCCAAATACGCCAAAAGTAAGAATCAGGGCTGCTGCAAAAATTATCTGGCTGGTCATAAATTTGGTTTGGTTTGGTAGTTTATTTTACAAAAAGGCCAAAAACACCTTGCCCCTGCCGGCAGTTAGCGGCAGGGGCAAAAGGTTGTTATTTGGTTTTTATTTCCTTCACAGCTTCCACAAGTTTGGGCAGCACTTTCATGGCATCACCCACGATGCCGTACTGGGCCGCCTCAAAGATGGGAGCCGATTTGTCGGAATTAATGGCCACGATATATTTTGACGAGCTGACCCCTGCCAGGTGCTGGGTGGCGCCCGAAATGCCAATGGCAAAATACAGGTTGGGTGCAATAATTTTCCCGGTTTGCCCGGTATGCTCTTCGTGGGGGCGCCAGCCTTCATCGGATACCGGACGCGAACAGGCTGTGGCAGCGTTGAGCAGCTCGGCCAGTTCAAGGATGGGCTGCCAGTTTTCGGCCGATTTCATGCCCCGCCCGCCCGAAATGACGATCTCGGCATCAGTGAGCAACATCTTACCATCGTGCTTTTGCACTTCTTTAACCTGCGTTTTAACGTCTGCAGCATCGAGCTTTACGGAAAACTGTTCGATTTCGGGTTCAACCGGTTTTGCAACCAGGTCGAAAGAGTTCTGCATCAGGGTAATAATTTTTACTTCTGTATTAAGCGAAAGATGTGCAAATGCATTGCCCGAGAAAACCTTTTTACTAACCACGAAAGGCTCGGTGCTAAGCGGCAATTTGTTAACGCCCGATCCAAGAGCAGCTTTCATTTTAACGGACAACCTGGGAGCAATGGATTTGCCGGCATTGTTGCTGGCCATCACAATTACTTTGGCGTCTTCCTTTTGGGCTACCTGGGCAATAAGGCTGGTGTAAGCTTTGCTGTCGAGAGGTCTGAGCAACTCATGATCTGTTGCAACAACCTTTTGAACACCGTATTTTCCCAACTCTTTCAATTCGCTTTCTTCCACTTTTCCAATGGAAACCGCAACCAGGCTGGTGCCCAGCATTTCGGCAACCTTGGCACCGTATGAAGCCAGTTCGAAAGTTAGTTTCTTAAATTTGCCGTCCCAATTTTCGGCATAAATGATTACTGACATTTGGATGTAATTTTTTCGGTTTGCACTGATTAAATAACCTTGGCTTCGTTCTGAAGCAACTCTATGAGCTGGCCGGCATTGTCGGGATCAATAAATTTGCAGGCGGCGCGCGGCTGTGGTGGTTCGTAGGCAACAAAGGAGCTGAGTGCTTCTGCATCAGGTGCTTCCACCACGGTGATGGGCTTGGAGCGCGCCATCATAATACCCCTCATAGCGGCTATGCGCGGCTCTTTGGCAATGCCTTTCTGCACTATGCCCACAAAGGGCGAAGGAACCGTTACCACTTCCTTTCCGCCATCTATTTCGCGGGTAATGCTTAGGTGGCCGCCTTCAACCTTCAGGTTCGATATGGCCGAAACCGAAGGCAGGTCGAGAAACTCGGCCAGCATGCTGCCCACGTTAGAACCGTTATAGTCGCTCGATTCTATTCCACACAAAATGATGTCGAACTGCCCGGCTTTGACCACTTCAGCCAGTGCGGCGGCCACCTGGTAAGAATCGGCAGGCTCCATATTGACGCGATAGGCGCTGTCGGCGCCAATGGCCAGGGCCTTACGGATGGTCGGCTCGGCCGAAGCCGGGCCCACATGAGCCACACTCACCTGCTTTACCCCGGTGGAAGCATCGTCTTTCAACTCAAGGGCGCGGGTAAGCGAAAGCTCGTCCCAGGGGTTGATTACCCATTGTATGCCTGCGGTGTCGAGCCGGGTGTGGTTGTCGGTAAACTTTACCTTGGTAGTGGTGTCGGGAACATTACTGATACAAACTAGAATATTCATTTTAAAAACATTAATTGGTTTTCAGATTAATATAATATTTATTTCTTTTTCTGTCCTAGAATTTTCTCCTTTTCCTCCAGGTCGCCGAAGCATTCGCCCTGGCAGGTGAAGCAGCTCTGAATGAGGGTATCGCTGATACCCATGGTGGAGTAGCCTCCATCGTGAAACAGGTTCTGCATGGTTACTTTACGGGTCAGGTCAGAGAACATTACAATGCAGTAGTCGGCGCATTCGTCGGATGAGGCATTTCCCAGGGGTGACATGCAGTTTGCATAGGCATAGAAGCTTTTGAAGCCCCCCACACCGGTTCCGGCTGTGGTAACGGTGGGCGACTGCGAAATGGTGTTGACGCGCACCTTGCGTTTTATGCCATAATGGTAGCCAAAGCTGCGGGCGATGGACTCGAGCATGGCTTTGGCCTGCGCCATATCGCTATAGGAAGAATAGGTACGCTGGGCGGCGATGTAGCTGAGCGCCACCACACTGCCCCAATCGTTCATGGCATCCATCTGGTAGGCCACCTGAAGCACCTTGTGCAACGAAATGGCCGACACATCCAGGGTTTTATTCATGTAGTTGTAGTCGAGTTCGGTGTAGTGCAGGCCTTTGCGCACATTGGGCGACATGCCCACCGAGTGAAGCACAAAGTCTATTTTCCCGCCAAGGATTTTCATGCTCTCCTGGAAAAGGTTTTCCAGGTCATCAACCTGGGTGATGTCGGCAGGGATCACCTCAGCATTAAGCTTTTCACCTAACTTAAAAATTTCGCCCATCCTCAGGGCAATGGGTGCATTGGTCAGCACGATCTTTGCCCCGTTTTCGTGGGCTTTCTCAGCCACTTTCCAGGCTATGGAGTTCTCGTCGAGTGCCCCGAATATGATACCCCTCTTTCCTTTCAGCAATTGTATTGACATAATGGTTTGATTTTAGTTTTTTTGCGTGTTAAAAATGAGTTCGCGGGCAGTGGCAAGCATAACCTCTGTGGGTTTCTCGCCGCCCAGCATTTTTGCAACCTCCAGAATGCGGTCGCCATTATGGATGTTTTTAATAGCGGTGTGTGCCCTACCCTGCTCAATGATTTTATACACGAGCAAATGGGAACGGCCCCGCGAAGCGATCTGCGGAAGGTGCGTTATGGTAATGACCTGCATGTTGCAGGCAATGGATTCGAGGATGTTGGCTACCCGCGTGGCTGTTTCGCCCGAGATACCCGAGTCAATCTCATCAAAAATAATGGTAGGCAACAGGTTGCGCTGCGAGATCATCGACTTGATGCTGAGCATAAGCCTCGACAGTTCGCCGCCCGATGCCACCCTGGCAATTTCGCTGGGCTTGCCGCCGGGATTGGCGCAGAAAAGGAAGCTCAGCTGGTCGATGCCATTTGCGTTCATGCCATCAATAGGTTTTTGTGCTATTTGAAAACTGGCGCCGGGCATGCCCAGCTGCCTAAGCAGGGCCGTAACCTCTTTCTCCATTTCGGGGATTGACTGCCGGCGGCGTTTAGAAATCTTTTCGGCCTGGATAAAAAGGTCCTGCCTCTTTGAGTCAAGTTCCTTGCGCAATTGGTTGATCTCCTCCTCGAGCGAGTCGATGGCAAGAATCTTTTGCTGGTAATGGTTGCGTATGCTTTCAAGCTCCTCCATGCTGGATGCGCTGTGCTTCAGCAGCAGCTTGTTGAGCAGGTCGATGCGCTGCTGCAGCTCGGTGGCCCTTGCAGGATCGTGGGTTACCTCTTCTGCTTGGCTTTCGAGGTCGGCATGGAGGTCTTTTATCTCGATCATTACCGATTCGAAACGCTCCATTAGTTGCCGGTACTTTTCGTTGTAGCGGGCCAGGGGCCTCAACAGCTGAAGGCTTTCATTCAGGCCCGACAATACGTTAATGTCAGCAGTCCCAATGATAAAGGCAGCCTTTTCCAGGTTGAGCTTGATTTCTTCGGCGTGACGAAGAATCTCCAGCTCGCCTTCAATTTGCTGATATTCTGCGGGGTTAATGCGGGCTTTGTCGAGCTCGTCGAACTGAAAGCGAAAATAATCGAGCTCGGTGCGAGATCGTTTTTCCTGCACCTCGAGGTTTTGGAGGGTTTTGCTGAGTTTTTGCCATTGACCGTAAGCCACACGGAATGCCTGAACAGATTCCAGGTTGCCGGCAAAGCTGTCGACCACATCGAACTGAAACGAAGATTCGCCAATGAGCAGGGTTTGGTGCTGGGAATGAATGTCGATGAGGCGTTCGGCCACCTCTTTCATCACGCTCAGGTTTACGGGTGTGTCGTTGATAAAAGCCCGTGACTTTCCCTGGGGGTTGATCTCCCTGCGAAAAATGGTGAGCCGGTCGTAATCGAGCTGGTGCTTTTCGAAGAGTTCTTGTATGGCGATCTGCTCCAGGTCGAAGGTGCCCTCAACAATGCATTTTCGGTCTTTGTGCATAAGTACCTGGGTGTCGGCCCGTTGCCCCAGGATCAGGGCTAGAGCTCCCAGCAAAATGGATTTTCCTGCGCCTGTCTCGCCCGTAATAACGGTAAGCCCTTGGGTCAAAGAAATGTCAAGTTTCTCGATCAGGGCATAGTTTTCAACCAGCAGGTGTTTCAGCATACAGGCAACAAAATTGATGGGCCAAAGTTAACAAACTTTGATAAAAGAAAAAGCAAATCTTAATCGGCCGTTTAACGGGTGCGGGCTTCGGTGCCTTGCGTCATACGCCGGTACTTGGAGCTGTTGGCAGGGTCTATTTCAGTAAGTATCTGAATGGCCTTGTTACGGTCCATGGGGTTGGCCTCGGTAAAAAGGTTAACTAATTCATCGCTTTTGGCGGTCATCACAATCTGCATGAGGAAGCTTCCGGGACGCTCGCGGTGGGCCCGCTGCAGCATTTCGAGTGCGTTGATCACCTCGGCCCGCGCCATTTCCATGTTTTCAGTCATTCGGTCGAAGCCCAGGCGGTGGTAGGTGTAAATGGCTTCGCGGATGGGGCGGTAGGTGGTGTTGAAAATATTCTCCATGAGCCAGTAACGGTTGCGTTGTCCTTCGAACGACTTCCAGCCGCGCTCCTGCGCATTTTGTGCCAGGTTCACTATGTTCTGGGCGCGTTCAAAATAAGGATTTCCCCCGTAAGGGGCAAAAGAATCGAAGTCGAAGCCCAGAATTACGTAAACATAAAAAGCAATAAGGGAAGTAAGGTTATTGGTAAACACATTGTCGGCAAACTCCAGGGGTTGGTTTTCGATGTAGCGGAAGTGCACGTCGCGGTCCTGGTGATTGAACAGCGGGGTGCTGTAAGAGGTGTGATACACTGGTCTGCGCGACTGTATCTGTATGTTGCCCTTGTATTCGTCGCCCGCCCGCTCGTTGATTGTGATCATGATAGAAGCCTCGATGCGCTCCTGGGTGTTGAACTGAAACTGGGTCCAGTTGCGCTGGTTCACAAACTCGTAAAGGTCGGCCTGCAGGGTTTGCATGATCAGGCGGTCGGTTTCGGAAAGGCCAGGGGTGCTGATGGAAACCATACAGTTCATTTCCTGGGCTTTCAGCGAAAGCCTTGGCGCGAATAAAAGAAAAGCAAATGCAACAATCAGTAATTTCTTCATTTTCAGACTGGTTTTTCGCTCTGCCCCGGCAGCAGCGGCTTAAAGGGTTACTGAATAAAAACGCCAAAACCACACATTATTATATGCCTTGCCAGTTTGTAGTGCGTGTTTTTATAAAAGATTTTGGGGTAAAGATAAAAAAAACCTGCCCAACCGGATTACGGCGCGGGGCAGGTTTCCATGAGAAATGAATTTATTTCTTGGTTTCCGTTTCCGGAACACGGTAATAGATATTTCCGTTCAGAAATTCGCTGATGGCAATAAGCGAGGGTTTGGGGAGCTGCTCGTAAAAACGAGCGATCTCGATTTGCTCGCGGTTTTCAAAGATTTCTTCGAGGTTATCGGTAGAGGTAGCAAATTCTTCGAGCTTGCTGTTGAGGTCTTCCTTCATTTCCAGGCCAATCTGGTTGGCGCGCTTGGAAATAATTACCACCGACTGGTAAATATTATGGGTATCCTTGTCGAACTGCCGCAGGTCGCGGGTTACCGTAGTAATTTCTGCTTTTATTTTTTTGTAATCCATGGGGTGCTTATTTGTTTTCAGTAATTTCTTGGTTAGCTGTCAATTGCTCGATCCGGACATGGGCATTATCGTACATGCGCTGCGACTGGGCCAGATAACGACTTTCGGGGAAGTGCCTGGAAAGCCTGTTGTGGGCTTCCAGCACCTTAGAAAAGCGCTCAGGCTGCCTGTCGGGAATACTTTGGCTGGCATAATCGAAATTGGCCTTCACTATGTTAAACATGGCCTCTTCGCGGTACTTCGAATCGGGAAAGTCCCGGATCAGGTTATTAAAAGTGGTTATTGAAGCCACATAGTCAGACAGATTGTAGTACAACACAGCCTGGTCAAATACTTTCTTCTCCTGCTTCTGCCTCAGCTCATCGATAAGCGCGTTGGCTTCGGCCACTCTTTCACTGGCCGGATATCGGTTAATGAAAATCTGCAGCTCACGAATGGCTTCGATAGTGGTGGTCTGATCGAGACTCGGGCGGGGCGAGTCAAGGTATTTTGTATAGGCAGCCAGAAAAAGAAACTCCTCGGCATGCTTACTGGTGGGAAAAGCCTGGTGAAACGTTTTGAAATAATGGCTTGCCATCACGTAATCGCGCTGCTTGTAGTGCGCCATGGCATAGTAGTAGTTGATGAGCTCGGCTTTTTGTGTTCCGCGATAAGCCGGAATGACATCGGTAAACAAGCCTATGGCACGGTGATAGTCACCTTTTTCGTAATATTCAATGGCTTTTTCGAGCTTCAGTTCGTTGTCGGTACTCTTGAGTAGTTTCTGATAATTGCTGCACGAGGTGGCAAACAGCAGTATTCCCAGCATGACCACCAGAGCGGATTTTCCGTGTATTTTTAGCATGAATCTGTTGCAGGATTAAGGTTGTGTGCGCAAAGAACGCAATTTTGCCAAAACAATTTGCAAAGGTAACATTTTTTAACGTTAATACGAAAAAATATAACCCTCCATGACGTGGCTCTGAAAAGGACAAAAACAGGCCCGTGACCGTAAACAGCCACAGACCAATGTAATAAGCCAGAAATTTTTTGTTATTCAGAATGAAGTCATTCATGGGCTTCAGGCAATTTTTATCTCATCACCTGCAAAGATAACCACTCCTTTAATAACCAGCGACTTTTCCGGGTCATTGAGCAATTGTGGATTTCTCTTATAGCGCTCATCAGAAAAGCCGCCGAATAGAGCAGCGAGATGCCGATCGACACCAGCACCGCCACAATGGCCAGCTTGATCATAAAGTCCCAGTCGAGACCCAGTTAGGCCCATAGCAGCAAAAAAGTGCCTATCCCGATCAGGATAAAGCCAGTAGAGCGGTTCTTTTCGCTGATGAGCAGCACAAAACCAATCAGAATGAGAATTACTTTCCACTAGAACATAATGCGGGGAAGTGCAGTCCGAAGATGGAAATGTTGAAAAGGCTGTTCAGCAAGGCTGCGGCCAGTGCAAGGAAAATAAGGCCAACCAGTACCCTTTTTTTTGTTTGAAGAATCCATGATTGCATTTTTTTTTGTAAGACAAAGAATAACTTGTCACAAAATTATCCCGGCCCGAAAAGTCCTGCAAGAGCCGATCGGTCAATGGCACCCCCTGGTCGGTCAATGCCACCCTACAACCTTTTGGTATCCTCCAGGTCGCTGATGTGCAGGTTGAGGGCTTTCACGCTGATGTTGATCTCCCAGATACTGATGGCCAGGCTGATAATAAGCAGCACCAGGGCAATGCCAAAGATTACCTCAGCAATCAACTGCCATTCAATATACACCAGGAACATGCAAATGACGCAAAGCAGCAGGCTGGCCAGCCCGTAGATCTGCATACTGCGTATCAGGTTAATGCGTTTTTTCAGGTTGGCAATCTGCCCCAGCAGCATTTGGGAAGGATTCTCTTTGTACTTTGCATGCAGGCTGCGCACCAGGCTGGCAATGGCCAGGAAACGATTGGTATAGGCCAGCAGCAACAGTGAAATAGCCGAAAACAACAAAGCAGGTGTGGTTAGTGTCAGCGTTTCCATTTACGCAACCATTTTTTTTGAATATCCATAAAGAATCCTGATTCAAAAGTAATGAATCCCACCAAAAAATATTTCTTTTTCTGGCTTACTTAACATCGTAAATCTGGAAACTTTATCGGGCTGCTCTCTTATTCAAGCCCCTGACAACCTTTTCTGAGCGTTCACGGTTCTTTTAGGATTGGGTTATTTTCATAATTAAAACGAAGATTAAACATATTTCAAACGTAGTTTAAACGTGTATGCACGTCTTAACTACGTCTTAACTACGTGTTAAATCTGAGGATGCGATCGTCAGATAAGGGTTTCGAAAGGCTTTAATGAAATCCCGGGAAAAGGACTTATTCTGACCGGAAAACGGTAATCATCGCAATTCGGGTCAGGGGGGATGAAGGAAAATATTACAAACCAAGCCTTTCCAATTTGGGTTATATGAAAAGAACCTTCCCCTTCAACAGATAATATGGACCCTTTCTTTATTCGTAAATACTTTGTTTTTTTGAATAAACCTTTAGACCTTGCTTTTGTTCGAAGATCAAAAGCGAAAGTTAAACAAATGAATAAAATACGTAAAAGCGTATATTTTGTGGTGATGCTGTTGCTGTCTGGGGCTTCTGTCTCTGGGCAGCAGGGTACTATCCGGGGCCGGGTGTTCAACCAGGACACCAACGAGCCACTGCCTTTTACCAACCTTATAATAGATGGTACCAACATAGGCAGCACCAGCGACCTGGACGGCAATTTCCTTTTTACCGGGATCAACCCCGGATTTGTGCGGCTTGCGGTTAGCTCCGTAGGCTTTGAGCGGCGCATTACCGAGGAGTTTATGGTGAGCAACTCCAGGGCTGCCTTTATTGAGATTGGCCTCAAAGAGATCAAAGTTGACCTGGAGACGGTGGAGGTACGCGCCTCTCCTTTTCAGCGGCGCGACGAGAGCCCCGTATCCCTTCGCCGCCTGGGCATCAAGGAAATTGAGCGCAGCCCGGGCAGCAACCGCGACATTTCAAAAGTGATACAGTCGCTGCCTGGAGTAGCCTTTACGCCAGCTTTTCGCAACGACGTGATCATTCGCGGGGGCGGACCTTCTGAAAACCGATTCTTTCTCGACGGCATTGAAATACCTACCATTAATCACTTTTCTACCCAGGGTGCCAGCGGCGGGCCGTTGGGCATGATTAACGTGGATTTTATCCGGGAAATAGAGATGTATTCCGGTGCATTCCCCGCCAGCCGGGGCAATGCCATGAGTTCGGTGTTCGAGTTCAGGCAGATCAACGGCAACCGCGACCGCATGAACCTGCGCGGCACCATTGGCGCCAGCGACCTGGCGCTTTCTATCGACGGCCCCCTGACGCAAAACACTTCGGTGGTGGCTTCGGCCCGCAGGTCTTACCTGCAGTTTCTGTTTACGCTGCTGGAGCTGCCCTTTTTGCCCACCTACAACGACTTCCAATTTAAAACCAATACCCGTATTGGCGAAAAATCCGAACTTAATATAATAGGTTTAGGCGCCATCGACCAATTTACCCTCAACCTGGCGGCCAACGAAACCGAGGAGCAGCGCATTTTGCTGGAGTCACTGCCCGTGAACGAGCAGTGGAACTACGCCATCGGCGCCACCTACCGGCGTTTCCGCGACAACGGATCCGACCTCTTTGTGCTGAGCCGCAACATGCTGCGCAATACTGCTTTCAAGTATCCGGGCAACGACGAGAGCCTGCCACGGAGCCTCGACTTTTTGTCGGACGAAATTGAAAACAAGTTCCGCTTCGAACGAAATACTGCACTCGACAAATACCGTGTGAACTGGGGCCTGGGCGGTGAATATGCCAAATTTTTGGGCGATATCAGGCAGCAACTTTTTATCAACAACCAGCTGATCCAGGTCAACAACCAAACGGCCTATGACCTGTTTAAATGGAGTGCCTTCGGGCAGGTGACGCGCAGCCTGGCAAACGACCGCCTGACGCTTTCGCTGGGTGTTCGCTCCGATGCCAACAACTACACCGCCAGCATGTCGAACCTGCTCGATCAGATTTCGCCGCGTTTCTCGGCATCATACCAGCTCAGACCGAACCTCTTTATCAATGGCAACGTGGGGCGCTACTTCCAGATGCCATCCTACGTAACCCTGGGCCATACCGACCCCAACGGAATTTTGGTAAACAAAAACAACGATCTGCGCTACATTTCTGTAGATCACCTCGTTAGTGGCATTGAATGGCTTCCGAACCGTGCCAGCAAGCTGACCCTGGAGGGTTTTTACAAAATGTATGATAAATACCCCTTCTCAGTGCGCGACTCGGTGGCCCTGGGAAGCCAGGCGGGCGACTTCGGCGTGTTTGGCGATGAAGAGGTGCTCAGCATTGGCCAGGGGCGTTCCTTTGGCACGGAGCTTTTTTTCCGCGCCGAAGATTTCAAAAAATTTAACCTGATTCTTTCTTATACCTTTGTAAGAAGTGAGTTTCAAGATATTGCCGGAACCTATATCCCCTCGAAATGGGACAACCGTCATATCCTGATCTTTACCGCACTGCGGCCCCTGCCCAGAAACTGGGAAATCGGCCTGAAGTGGAAGTTTTCGGGCGGGGCACCCTTAACCCCATACGACCTGGAGCTGTCGAGCATTCGCGATGCCTGGGATGCCCAGAACGGACCTTACCTTGACTATTCAAGGTTTCATCAGGATCGCCTGAGAAGCTTCCAACAGCTCGACCTGAGGGTCGACAAGCAGTTCTTCCTCAACAAATGGTCGTTGATGGTTTACCTGGATATCCAAAACCTGTATAACTTCGAGTCGCAATTGCCCGATAATGTTTTCAGGCAGGAAGATACAGATGGCAAACCCATTGTGGAAACCGGACCGGATGGCATTGAACGTTACAGGCTAAAGACCTTCGAGAACCTTACTGGTACCATACTCCCTTCGATCGGAATCATTTTTGAATTTTAAAAACACCATCGTATGAAAACCCGCCCGAAAATGAAAAACCGATATATGGCAATACGTTATATTTCCCTGTTGGTGGTGCTGGCCTTTTCGCTGGTTTTTACCGCCACGGCTTTGATCCCGGAAAAGGACCCCCGGCAACGCTGGTGGCGCCGCAGCAAGCCCGCCGAGCCCATGCAGGTAATCCAGACCACTGTCGATCCCGCTGGCATTGCCCTGGAAGTGGTGGTGGAGCGCGGCCGTACCCATAACCACCCCCTCATGGCCATTTGGGTAGAAGACCTGGAAGGAAATTATATCCAGACTTTGTATGTTGCTGAGTCCATTGCCAAAGGAGTCTATCTGCAGGGCGATGCTTCCAGCGGCCGCTGGCTGCCGGGGCCCATTCGCAGGCCTGCCGCCCTGCCCTACTGGGGCCACCAGCGTGGCGTACAGGCCGAAGACGGCCTCTATATGCCTTCGCAGAAAAACCCTATGCCCGATGCCATCACAGGGGCAACGCCAAAGGGAAACTTTACCCTAGAGTCGCAGGCCCCAAATCAGGAAAAACAAAAGTTTAGGGTGCTGCTCGAAATAAACCAACCATGGGACTGGAACCAGCACTGGTACAACAACCGCTTTCCTGGCGACAGGGATTATATGACCTCGGCCCCAGCCCGCCCTGGTGTATGAAGCAATCGTTGACCTGGATGCTGACCAGCAGACATTTGAGATGAAACCCATTGGTCATAGCCATTGGTCGGGAAAATCCGGCGAGCTATTCAGGGATTTAAGTAAAATAACCACTGCTTTGAATATAGTTGAAAAGCCTTTTGTGAGGGTTTCAGAAAAAAAGTAATTTTTTTTTTTTTTTTAAATGGAGTAAATAAGGAAGCAGGTTTTGCTTCCTTATTTTTGTTTTTATTTTAAATAAATTATAATTAATAACTGCCAATTGTAGCAATCATAGAAATAAGCTGCCATTAAATTCCAAAAAAAATGTTTAACTAAATTCAGAATACTTGCTTAAACACTTGCCAAATAAAAGATTCTGAAATAAACAAAAAACCTCTTATCTAAATATATCGTAAATGTCCTGGAATACTATGCCACCCTCCTTTCATAATTTATTTTTTCAGGGCTATCTTTTATCTTTTTTTCCACTGCACAATTTACAAGGGAAAACCCTTAGGCGCCCATCACTTTTTTCGAATATAAAATTAAGGAAAATTCCCAATTGCCGAGAAGGGTAAGTTTTCATATTTTTATCGATATGAAGATAACCTTTGTTGGCATTTTAGTTAACAATTAGTTAATATCAAGCTAAAACTTCCAGAAAAAAAGGAATTTTTCAACCTGTATTTTGCATTAAAAATCTTTTAAAGAATGTCTAACCAAAACAGCTTGCCTATGAGAAAACCTCCCCAAGAAAATGAATTTTTGTTACAAATTATTAATGTTAATTAAAATCAAAAGCATGACGAAACCTTACACAACCCTTTCAGGGCGATGTTGGCAGTATTTGATGTTTGCAGCAGTAATGCTGCTAAGCACCGCCACATTTGCCCAGTCAGTGGGTATCAGCCTTAACCAGGCTCGTAACGGAAGGTACACAGCGCCCATTTCGCCCGTTGTTTGGCAAAATGGTAATGTCAACTCCAGTCAGGCACACTTGGTTGAGGGGTATTCCATCCCTTACCGGGCGGTTATTGAAAATATAACCCCCGGCACTCTTGTTGTGGTTGACTTTGAGTACGACACACGCCACAGCGGTGCAAATGCGCTGGACTTCCTGACCCACTACGACAACCTCGAGCCCCACTACGTTTGGGGGCATGAAGCTGAACTGGTGCAGCCAACCGATGGCTACGCAAACATGGGCGAACCCCAGTATTTGCAAATTTTGGCACCCTCCACCATGGCGGCAGAGTTCTTCAATAATTTTGTTGCTGCCAATGGCGAACAGAATATTACGATTTGGGGTGGGACACCCGTTCCCGGCTCTTTCGTATATATTAATGAGGATCCCTTAGCAGACCAGTCTCAAACTTCTACCCGTTTCCAAATCAGCTTTGTGGCCGATCTGTCAACGGTTATCATTGCCTGGGGTGGTCACATTGCCCGGGCGCAAGACTGGGGCTATGGAAATTCGGCCGGTGGCATCAATGGCTCGCCCTATCACACCAGGGTTAAAGACTGGAACCTTGGCAACCTGGGTAACATGGACCGCTCCATGCAGGCTGCTGCCATCCTTTTATTACCCGAATGCGAATTTACCGTTACACCTGTTGCTTGCAACAATACGATGGTAACTGCTACGGTTGATAACATTATTCCAGGGGTTTCCTATAACTGGTCGATTAAAAACATAGGTGGCACCAACGCCAGCCCGATGACCGGAACCGGAACAACCTTTACCTTTAATACCGGAGCAATCGGAGGAGAAATTACGGTTGTACTGACTGCAACAAGTGAATTCCAGGGAGGCCCGATAAGTGAGACCTGCGAAGAATTTGTGCAGGTGACTCAACTCGACCTTAACCTTGAACCTACCGATGTGCTTTGCGAAGATGATATGGATGGGACCATTACTGCTACCGTTACCAACGGAACAGGTCCTTATACTTATTATCTCTATCTCTACGAAAAGTCTGAAGCAATGTCGGTTACAACTTCGCAACTGGTTGCCCGCAACCTTTCTTCGATTAAAGCAGTTAGCGATGATCCTTCTCATATCTTTACCGGTCTGGGCATTGGCAACTACGAAGTCAGGGTTGTTGATGCCAATGGCTGCGAAGTTTCAGGAATGGAAACCATCATTTATCTTGATGAACCACCAACCTGGGATCAGGACATCCTTCCGGCACACATTACTGTCGAATGCGATGACGTGCCTGAGGCTGCCATTCTCACAGCAACCGATCCTGATGATGGTGTATTGACAGTTAACTATACACAAACCATCGTTCCCGGCGACTGTGAAAATGAGTATGTAATAACCCGCACCTGGACTGCAACGGATATTTGCGGAAATATTATTTCACACACGCAGATCATTACCGTGGTCGACACCACTCCACCGGTAATTGCAGAACTGGAAGACATTATGCTGCAAGGCTGTAATCCTGATTGGCCTGCTGCTCCCACAACAACATGGACAGATAACTGCAGCGCTGGCGGTATCATTACCGGTGTTGCTGGTCCTGTTATGACCGATGGTTGCTACCAGTACATTGATTACACTTTCAACGTGATGGATGACTGCGGTAACCCCGCTATCCCGGTGGTTGTAAGGGTAACCCG
>DHFW01000005.1 GCA_002402465.1 Bacteroidales bacterium UBA4814 | reverse complement strand
AATATGGTCAGGTTATAAATGAGCAACACCGCTCCGAACACCACAAAAGTGAGAAAAGAGAAAATGATATTGAGCATGCTGCCGGTGAGAAAACCCTCGATGCGCCTGTGGTCTGAAATTCGCTGCATCAAATCGCCAATGAGCTTGGTGTCGAAAAAGCCGATGGGCAATTTCATCAGTTTGATCAGGAAATCGGATATCAGGCTGATGTTGATGCGCGTACTTACATGCAGCAGTATCCAGCCCCGGATAAAATCGACTGACAATCGGCTGACCAGCAATACCAGCTGGGCTATCAATACCAGGTAGATAAAACTGAGATTTTGACCCCCTATACCATAATCCACCAGGCTTTGGGTAAGAAAGGGAAAAATCAATTGCAATACGCTACCCGCCAGCAGGCCAAGCACCAGTTGCATCAGCAGTTTGCGGTAGGGGTTGAGATAGCGAAGCAGGAAGGTAAAGTCACGTTTTTGGGTGCTTTCATCATCCGGTATTGCATAGAACTCAGGTGCAGGTTCCATTAGCAGGGCAATGCCGGCAGGTTGGCCTTCAAACCTTGTGGTGGCCCAGTGATGCATGAATTCTTCATGGGTGTATGCTATTCGTCCAGCCCCAGGGTCGGACACTTGCACCTTTTTGGGGGTGATTTTATACACCACCACAAAGTGGTTCTGGTTCCAGTGCACAATACAAGGCAGCGGGGCATCCTTGCGCAGGGTATCAAAATCGAGTTTCACCCCCCGGGTGCGAAAGCCAATGCGCTCCGCCACCTGGCTCATGCCCAGCATGGAGCTGCCCTGTTTGCCAATGTTTGAATACTCACTAAGCTTTTCAAGGGTATAATTGCGCCCGTAGAATTTGGCAATCATTTGCACACAGGCCGGGCCGCAACTCATGGCGTCTTTTTGGGGGAGGTGGGGGAAGGGATTTAGCCTCATATTAATTTTTCATCAAAACCTGAAAAACACACTGGCCAGCAAATTGCGGGGTCTTATGATGTATTCCTTGCTCATGGTCATTAAGCCCCCTATAGCATTATAGGCATAAACATTTTGGTTAAAGGCATTTCTGAGCGATAGATTAAACTCAAGTCCGCTTCTTAAAACGTAGGTGACCTCAGCATCGGCAAGAATAAAATGCTTTGATTGCCTGGCAGTTATCTCGTTATAATAGTGCTCACCCGAAACACGCACCAGCCACTTTTTACCGGACGATATATTGCCTGAGATTTTTTGCACGAAATTTTGGCTGGAAGTTTGCATTCCGGTGGTTTTCGCGTTCATTAAATTATAAGAAATTGAGAATTCATAAGATGTATTAAACCACCGGTTTATCCGGTTGGTGATTTTCGGAGAAAAACTCCATAGCTGGGTTGTGTAAGGCGACTTAATGCCATTCTGGATCATGGCGCCATCAAAGGCTGAAAAAGTTGAACGCAATGAAACCATCCCATTTATGGCATCCAATCCTTTGCTTATATTCCCGCTTACAAGCCACATGCTGTGGTTGTATTCTTCTTTAATAAGGGTATTCAGCAAAAAAGGATCAAAAAAATACAAGCCGGCAATATTGGTTGAATAGCTCCAAACCCGCGAAATGCTTGCATTCCAGAAAAAAACCTTTAAGGGATTCTGATTTCTGATTGTAAAGCTTACAGATTTGGAGTTCCCTGAATCGAAATCACGCAATCCCCTTGAAATATTTCGGTAGTTGTTCAGTATTAATCCTTCGTGGAAAGATTGTTCCTGCAAAGGAGTTTGAACATAGCTTCCTGATAAAGAGGCAGATAAGCGTTGCGAAAATTTGTACTGCAGAAACAAACGGGGCGAAAGAAAAAACTTCTCTTCGTTTTGCTGCATATTAGCAACTTTGTCAATATATCGAAAGGGAATAAATGAAAACGGAAAATTTAACCTGGCGTCAAAATTTCCTTTCTTATATTCAAAAGAAGGAGAGGCGTAAAGATTCAGATAACGCATGGATTCTTCGTTATTCATTCGACCCAGTGAGTCAGCCAAGCCCGTAAGCTCGCTTTCAAGAGATCGGGTCACACCTATCATGCCCAGCGTCAAAGAAATGCTTACAGGATTTACAAAAAATGAAAATGCCGTATTGGTATTGGTGTAGAAAGCTGAAGTTTGCACTTCCTGGTGTTGCAGATCGTTTTGACGATTTACGGTAAGGCGCTGGGGTTTGGTCTGATAAAGGTTGAACGATCTCAGCGTATAGGCCTTATTGCCGAAACGCCTCAGAATTTCCAGGTCGTTAGAGAATTGCCGGTGCGGAACCGAGGCCTCCTGCGAATTGGGAAACGTTCCATCAACGTGAATGTCGATGTCGTTCCAATTTACATCTGCAAGCAATTTGTTTCTGAAATAATAGGTTGACGTGTTGGCAGTAAGCGTCAAATCGCCCAGCAAGCGGTTTTGCTGACTGGAAGCATGCTCATCCGCCTCAGTAATAATGGTACCATCGTCAAGAAAATACGATATTTGGGAAGTATTGTCGGAAGTCAGGCGTTTGTTGAGGTAGGAAACCTGTGAGGTAAGATCGTAATGCTGCCCCACCGACCATAAGTTGTTGGTACTGAACAAGTGGGTTTTATTAAAGCGGCTTCTGTAGTCATCAATTTGTCGCAGATTGTCGGGCGAAACCCTAATATAATTTTGCAGGTTATAACCTCTGCGAAATTGCGCCATGGGGTTTTCAATGTTAAAAGCCCTGGTTTCATGTGCCAGTGCATCGCCCGTGTTGTTTGATTTATAAATGTTCAGGGTCTGCGCATTGGCCTTAAATCGCATGGCTGCAAGCTCCGATTTCCATAGCCATGGTTCGAATCCTGTTCCAACCCTCACGGTGCCCACCCATCGGGCTTTGGCGTCTTCCCTGAGGCGAATATTGATGGCCGGATCTTGCGAAAACGAAATGTCTTCAAGGGCCCTGATTGGTTGATGATTTTGCAACACCTCAACCCTGGAAACATCTCTTTGGTGAATGTTGTTGGTGGCAATTCCGTAGCGCCCGCCAAGCATATCCCTTCCTTCAATGTAAAACCGGTTAATAGGCTGATCCTGGAATTTTATTTGACCACCAGGCTCAACGGTTATTCCGGGCATCCTTTTAAGCACATCGGCCAGGGTTTGGTCTTGTATTTCTGCAAAGTTCTCAACATGATACGTAATGGTATCGCCCCGTTGGTCAATGCCTGGCGCTTTAAAAACAAATTCTCTCAGCTCGGTTGCCCTTACTGACAATTGTGCATTGTAAATAAGACGGCCCTGACTAATTGGAATGGTATGCTGGGCGTATCCCATCATGGCAAAATGCAGCACCAGGTTCTCGGAAAAAGAATCAAGGGATATCTCAAATTTTCCACCAGGCGAGGTGGTGGCATACCTCAAAACCCTACTTTCGTCTGCCAGCCGAATGCTGATAATGACACCCGGTATCAACTCACCCGTATCCTTATTGGTTACCACCCCGCTTAAAACTACAGGTTGTGCATAAAGCCCAAAAACAAAGAAAACCATTAAAAGGAAAGGAACCAATTTGTGTTTTAACATTTAATTTACTGTTTAGTAAGATGTAAAAACAATTTGAAATCAGTCGTCAAATAGGGCAAATCGGCAACGGAGTAATCTGAAGGCAACTCTTTATCGTTAACCCATAAGCCAGGTACCTTTTTAAAACCAAACTTTTTGTTTTCAATTATTACCTCGGCAAAACTTGAGTTAATTTCTGGGGAAATTTCCTGAAAAGGATATTTTGAGGAAAACCACTTAAAAGACTGCCTGCTATACCAGGCACTTATGATCTTTAGCTTTAAGTTTTCATCTTTTTCCCTATTGCATAGTTGCATTAACTGAAACTGAATCTTGTTTAAGTTGCCTGCGTTATTCTCAATTCCATCAAACCGTATTTGCCAATAAAAGCAGCTTGGGTGTTTTTTCAATAACTCAATTATTTGCCCGGCAAGTTTTTTACATGGCTTACACATTGGGCTTAACAAGGTAGTAATCACAAAAGGTGCATTCGAGTCACCCATAACAATGTTATGATTTTTTGGAACTTCAGCTATTTTTTGCCGGCCAAAAACAGAAGCCAAAACCACAGGGTTTCGCTTTATTCGCAAACTCTGCAATTTACTGTTAAAAGAATCGGCTTGAGCATTTAAAAGTTTCTTAAAAAAACTCACAATTAGTATTCCAATTGTTAGGGATAAAACAAACGCCATTCCGACAAAGAGAAAAGATTTATTGAGAAATATTTTCTCTGGAAAAAGCAGAAATACAAAATTTTCAATTAATATTAGCCCAATAACACCTAAACAAAAAGGACACCATTTTTTTATAATGAATTTTTGGTATATGAATGAAAACAGAACAAAAGGCAAAGCACTTAATGATCCATAAATGAGAAAAAGATGAATTCCATTTTGAAAATCATTTAATAAGTTTAACAAGATTAAAAAAATACCTGTTAAAAAATATACAGTTCCAATTTCGGCAAGTGAAATTGTGTAAATTATTTTGGATGCATTTGAATTTAGCACTTTATTGCAATCAAAAAACTCATTTCTATTACAGAAACTTTCAAAAGGCTGATAAGTAATTCCTGCTTCATGTTTCATTATGTTTGCTGTTAGCCAAACACCAGTGGCTTTTAAAACAAACAAGCTTATGGCGAAATACAGAGAAATAATGGCCGGTGAATTTTGAAAACCAAACAAAAAAACAATTAAAATAGCCAAAACCGCCAAACCATAAATCCAATAATTTCTATTCGAAGTATTGTTAAAGGAAACTTTTTGTTTTCTACTTTTTTCGGATACCAATAGCGCTCCGGTCCAAAATTGGCAAAAGGACTCCTTAGAAATATTTAGTTTTTTATGTTTGGTTGCATCATAACAAGTTACACTATCAGGAGTTGCACTTTTTACTAAAACAAACTTTTCTTCGCCTTCTGTTTTCCAATGAACAATTACGGGCAAAGTGTTTTCTAAAAGCACATCATAGTCAGCGAGGTATGCCTTTGTTTCTAGTCCAAAAAAATCACAAGTTTGCTTTAAAGACAAAAGTGAAGGAAAAGCAGGGCTAGATTGCAAAACTAATTGCAATTCATTATAATTGATTTTTTTATCAAAAAATTGCAAATAATAGAAAAGCAAGGAAACAAGGGAGGTATCTGGTGACATACAACTGATTTTACCGGTAATCACGCTCAATAAAATCGTGCGGGCGATTGCTGGCTGATGAGGAATCGAAAGAATCCCTGCCCAGTTGAGCATTCATTATGTCAGGCATGTTATGCAGGTATCTGAATAAACCCCTGAGAAAAGCTATCCGGTTGGTTTCTTCATACTTGCCAAATGAGCCATACGACAAAACCACCGGCGAAAAAACGATGGGTTCGTAATCCACTTTTTCTATTCCGACGATATTGAAGGAGTAGTGTTTTTTAGCATCGTATGCTTCCATTATCAAACCGGGTAACCCACTTAATTTCCAAGGACCATCGCTTATGGGGATATCGGGTGCAAACCAGGCTGTCCAGCTGCGGCCCCGAAAATAACTCACAGCCATCTGAACAGGGTAGTCCAAAATGGTTTTTACGCTATCCAAAATCTCCCAGCTTTGAGGATGAAGTTCGTCAATGTAAATGTAATAATTGTTGCTAATGGCATCTGTTACTGTGACTTTCCCGAAAGGGTAGTTTTTGTATACTTTGGTGGGAGTACGTCGACGGATAAACTCTTTCGGTGGTTCCCTATTTTCCAACCTAGCTATTGCAACTCTACTAGCAATTTGGCGCAGAATCCTCTCTCCTCCAGAGGTAGCCAGCAAAGAGTCGCTCTGAAAGGTATAGTAACTAAAGCTTTTTGAAATATTTTGTCCCACTTGGAGGATAATCAGATCTTCCCGGATATCGTTGTAAGTTATGGTATCAAATTGCCATGAATACTGGTAGAAAAACTTATATTGAACATTATCTAGAGCTTGTTGGGCTAAGGACTGATGGTATAAAAAAACAGAAGCCATAAAAATAAACAAAATCGGAGTTTTTTTCTTTTGGGTCATTGAATTTGTTTTTTAAAGAATAATTTAATTCCTAAAATAGATTTAGGGTAAAGGTTTACCCTAAATCTATTCAAATAAGCTTAATTCACTGAAAATTAAAATAGCCATAAAAAAGTCTTATACTATTTTATGGATCAACAGCCTCCTCTATACAATAGGTAACATAAGCCCAACTCCAGGCATTTCGTTGATTTTCATCCCAATTTTCCCAGTTATTTTGGAACAACATGCTTAAGGTACCACAGTACTCCTCTGGTGTTACTCCACCTTTAATCTCATTCATTTCCTGAAAGTTCAATTCTTTTTTCATAAGAAAGAAATTTGAAAATTCCACCTACTCTCGGCACTATGCCAGGGCTTTTCGGTTCACCGCCCGCATAGGTTCTTTTGGGCCCTAAAAAGAACTTTTGCCCTGTAAAAGAAAAAAAAAAAAAATGATATTATCCAAATTTCAGCGATGAATTTTCGTTATTTATATTGATTCTAAATAATGTTTTAATGCAATATAGCTATTTTTGGTCACATTGTGGCAGTGGTAATTTATTAAAACCTATCATGCCACCAAAACTCTAAAACACTAAACAACACAAAAAACTGAATGCCCGCGTTTTGATTTAGTGATTTTTGTTTATTCGTGAATGGCTAAACAATAAATTTCTAGAAGGCCTCATCACAGGCCTTTCAAGGGTGTTATGCAAAAAAAAGGGGGTAAATAATTTTTCAGGAAAGATAAAGCACCTGCTCATCCTTCAGCTCGCCGGCCATGCGGTATTTCAGGTACAGGCGGGCGATGGTTACCACGTCTTTGGCGCAATAGGTGGCAATGCGCTCTAGGTCATTTTCTACCCAGTAAACCCGGCCCACATCTTTACCGGAAATGTCATCCTTGGGCGTAGGAATATTAAAAACCGCAGCAAGCAGCTCCAGCGAGGTAAAGCTTTTGTAATCGCCAAACTTCCATAGCTCCATGGTGTCGAGCAAAGTTGTTTCCCAGGGTTTTTTGGCAAAATTGTCGAGCAGGTATGGCAGGTCGAGGCCGTTAATAAGCATTCGCCTCGACAGGTAGGGAAAATCGAACTCTTTTCCATTGTGGGCACACAAATAATGGGCAGCAGAGTTAAAATGCTCATTAAGCATTTCCGAAAAATCTGTTAAAAGCTCCTTTTCATCATGGCCGAAAAAAGACTTTACCCTGAAACTGAGGTTATCTTCATCCTTATGAAAGAAGCCTGCCGAAACGCACACGATTTTCCCAAATTCTGCATAGATTCCGGCCCTTTCAAAAAGATCTTCCGCGCTGAGCTCTTCTTCATTTTTGAGCCGGTTGGCCTTCTTTTCCCACAGTGGTTTAAAATGGTCGGGCAGGGAGTGATAATCCGCCGCCATTGGAACGGTTTCCACATCGAGAAACAGGATACGAAAAAGGTTAATGTTTGCCAGCATAGCAAATAAGTTTAAAATTCCATTATCTTGAATTCGGTGCGCCTGTTATTGGCGCGGCCGCTATCGGTATCGTTACTGTCAATTGGCCTGGTGTCGGCATATCCCTGGTAGCTCAGCCTGCTCTCGGCCACTCCTGCCTCAACCAGAAACTGCATTACACTGCGTGCCCGGTTTTTCGAAAGCTCCAGGTTGTAGGCATACGTCCCCACATTGTCGGTATGGCCGCTGATTTCAATTTTCATTTGCGGATTGCGCTGCAAGAGTTCCACGAGCCTTCCCAACTCGTTGAGTGATGCAGGTTTCAGGTCGTAGCGATCGGTGTCGAAGAAAATATTACGCAGCACCACGGCTTCGCCGGCCTTAATGGGCTGCAGCGGAATATCGCGCAGGTAGGGATCGGCCCCGCTGCGGGTCTCGGCATAGCTGAAATGTTCTGAAAAAAACAGGAACCCGGGATGAGACACATTCAGGCCCAAAGGCTTTCCGGTGGGGATGGCCACCAAAAATTCGCCGGTGAGCGGATCGGAAGTTGACTGCATGATCAATTGACCTGATGTAAGATCGGTAAGCTCAAAAGTGGCTTGCAGGCGGCGCTCACTCTCCTTGTCAAAGACCACCCCGCGCATATAGGTAACCGGTGTTGGCCGGGCCTCTTCGTACAATTCAAAATGATAAATGTCGGTATCGCCAAAGCCTCCGTATTGATCAGAAGCAAAGTAGGCGTTCACCCCGCCCGCTCCCACTATCAGCGAGAACTCATCGGCATAGGTGTTAATGGGATAGCCCAGGTTTACCGGCTCCGACCAGTTGCCCAACGAGTCGCGCCGGCTGTAAAAAATATCGAGCCCGCCCATGCCGGGGTGCCCATCCGAGGCAAAAAACAGGGTTTGATTGTCGTGGTGAATAAAGGGCGACATTTCGCGGCCTTCGGTATTAATTACCGGCCCAAGGTTGCGGGGCGCATTCCACTGTCCGTTTTCGTCGCGGGTGGTGGACCATATGTCCATTTTGCCAATGCTTCCTTGCCGCCCACTTGAAAAGTAGAGCGTATTGCCATCGGGCGAAACCGAGGGCTGCGAATCCCAGGCAGGTGAGTTGACGTTGGGGCCCAAATTTACCGGCATGCTCCACTCGCTGCCTGTGCGGAAGGCATAATACAGGTCGCAGCTCCCAAAGCCATCGCGTCGGTTGCAAGCCGTAAAATACAAATGCCGGCCATCGGCCGAGATGCTTTGTGCCCCTTCGTTGCCGCTGGTGTTGATGGGTGGCCCCAGGTTAATTGCCGGCGTCCATGCCTCATCCTTGTAATGGCTGATAAAAAAATCCTCATGAAACCGGTCGGGTGAAGGCCCCATGCGATCCATAAACGGTATTTTCCTGGTAAAGATCAGGGTGAGCTCATCAGTGGTCAGGGTGGGACTGTATTCCGGGAATTGGGAGTTGATGGCTTCGCCCAGGTTGGTGGGCTCAAAAGGCACCGGATTGGCCATGGCTTGCAAAGCAAAGCGGCAGGTTTCAAGACCAGCAGTGGCCGCATTTTTCAAATTCTCACTGATTTCAGGAAAATCAAGAAAAATGAGGAAATCATCCTGCGCTTCCTGGTACTGGCCTGTTTTGAGCCTGGCAGCGCCCAGGTAATACCTTGCCTGCGGGAACAATCCGGGGTTAATCTCCAGGGCACGCTGGTATGGGGGAATGCTCTCAGCATAATGCTCGTGCGAAAAATACACCTCACCCATAAGCAAGTGGGCTTCTACAAAATTGGGATCGCTTTCGATGGCCAGCCTTAACTCGGCAATGGTGCGGTTGTGGTCGCTTTGGCGCCATGCCTGTATGGCCCGCTCAAACGACCTGCGGGCACGTTGGTTGCGTGTGGAAAGCTGATCGCCGGTTTGGGCAATGCCGTCCAGGCAAAACAAAACAAGAAGGGTAAAAAGAAAATGGCTGAAAGGTATTTTCATAAAAACTCCTGACAGCCAAATTTACGGAAAGTTTTGAGAGAAAAAAAGGTCAGGGAATATTCATGAACTTATGCGACTGAAGTGAAACCATCCATTGGGGATTTTTCTGCACATAATCAATTATGAGCGGGAGCATCAATTTGTGCTGGCTCCACTCGGGCTGCAGGTAGAGCAGGCACTTTTCCTTTACCAGTGCGGCATTCTCCTCGGCCCATTCAAAATCGCTGTCATCATGCACGATCACTTTCAGCTCATCGGCCGACATAAGTGTTTCTGTAAGCGGCGGGTGATTGGCTTTGGGCGAGAGGCAAATCCAGTCGAACCGGCCGCTCAGCGGATAAGCGCCTGAAGTTTCGATGAAAATCTGAATGCCTTTTTCTCTGAGTTTGGCACATAACACGTCGAGCTTGTACATCAGGGGCTCACCACCGGTTATCACCACCGCTTTCGCGGGAAAGGAACAAACGGTCTCTGCAATTTTCTCCACGGAAGTGAGCGGATGGATCGCGGCATCCCACGATTCCTTCACATCGCACCAGTGGCAACCCACATCGCAGCCGCCAATGCGCACAAAAGAGGCCGCCTTGCCGGTGTTGTATCCCTCGCCTTGCAGCGAATAGAACATTTCCATGACAGGCAGCAGCCTGCCCTCATCCAGCAGTTGCTGCTGCACAGGATCAAGATTTGTTAAACGCGTGTTGTGCAAACTAATTGTAGATTTCTTTTTTGGCTGATTTCAGGGTGTTCATCAGCAGCGAAACAATGGTCATGGGCCCTACCCCGCCGGGTACTGGTGTAATGTGAGAGGCTTTTTTCGACACCTCGTCAAATTTTACGTCACCGATCAGGCGAAAGCCCGATTTGGTTTGGCTTGACTCCACGCGATGAATACCCACATCAATTACCACGGCGCCTTCCTTTACCATATCGGCGGTAACAAACTCAGGCTGTCCAATGGCTACGATCAGGATATCGGCCTGGGCGGTAACTTCTTTCAGGTTTTTGGTTTTGCTGTGGCAAACCGTAACGGTGGCATTGCCGGGCTCGGCGTTGCGGGCCATAAGTATGCTCATGGGCTTGCCCACAATGTTGCTGCGGCCAAGTATTACGCAGCTTTTGCCTGTGGTTTGAATACCACTGCGCATAATCAGCTCCATAATGCCGTTGGGAGTAGCAGAAATATAAGCCGGCAGGCCAATGGTCATGCGGCCTACGTTTACCGGGTGGAACCCATCAACGTCCTTTTCGGGGCGGATTTGCTGGATAACTTTTTGCGGATCGATGTGTTTTGGAAGGGGCAACTGAACAATCAGACCGTCAATTTCAGGATCGTTGTTAATGAATTCAACGGTTTCCAGGAGTTCTTTTTCCGACACATCGGCAGGAAACCTGTAAGTTGAAGAATCGAAACCCACTTCATGGCAAGCCTTTGCTTTGCTGTTTACGTAGGTTTGGCTGGCCGGATCTTCGCCCACTAAGATGGCAGCCAGGTGAGGCACCTTTCCATCACGGTTCTTAATGCGCTCTACCTCAATGGCAATCTCTTTCTTAATGCTTTCGGCAATCTTTTTTCCGTCGATCAGTTCCATAATGCTTGTTTTTATTTAATAAAACCCTAACAGCAAAAACCCATGGTAGGTTCAAATTCTAATTTGCAAAGAACTGCGAGGGTCAAAGGATTTTTAAATTATTTTGCCACTAAAACACCAAATCACAAAATCCCACAAAATTCAAAAATCTTAAATCGTTGATCCTTGT
>DHFW01000050.1 GCA_002402465.1 Bacteroidales bacterium UBA4814 | reverse complement strand
AGAATTTAGTCGGATAACAGTGATTCTTTTTATATATTATTCCCACTTTTTTAATTCTGCATTGACAAAATTGAAAAATTTGTTTTACAAATAAGAATCTGTCAAAGTAGAACTAATAATTAAACGTATTTTATTTTGGTAAAGTAGAATTAAGTATAATAAACATATTCAGTTATGCAAATTGAATATGTTTTTGTGCCCTTTTCTCAATTTCAAAAACAAGTCAATGACCGATTTAAATAAAAAAAGCCCTGCAATTTCTCGCAGGACTTTTGAAATATAAGAAGTTAAAATATCAGATCACCTTCAGCTCTTTTCCCACCTTAATAAAAGCTTCGATGGCCTTGTCGAGGTGGTGGCGTTCGTGAGCCGCCGAAAGCTGGATGCGTATGCGGGCCTGTCCTTTGGGCACCACCGGGAAGTAGAAGCCAATCACGTAAATGCCCTCTTCGAGCATGCGTGCGGCAAATTGCTGCGAAAGCGGGGCATCATAAAGCATCAGGGCCACTATGGCCGATTCGCTGGGCTTTAGGTCGAAGCCAGCCGCTTCCATTTTCTGGCGGAAGTAGGCGGCATTGTCCATCAGTTTGTCGCGCAGGCTGGTGTTGTTTTCAATCAGGTCGAAAACGGCCAGTGAAGCGCCAACTATGGCGGGGCTTAGCGAGTTGGAGAACAGGTAGGGGCGTGAGCGCTGGCGCAGCATATCAATGATTTCCTTGCGGCCGGTGGTGAAGCCACCCAGTCCACCACCCAGGGCCTTGCCCAGGGTGCCGGTAATAATGTCCACCTTGTCCATAACGCCGAAATGCTCGGGTGCCCCGCGGCCGGTAGTGCCAATAAAACCGGCACTGTGGCATACATCGGTCATTACCAAGGCGTCGTACTTTTCGGCCAGGGCACAAATCTCGTCCATTTTGGCAAGGTCGCCGTCCATCGAAAATACATCGTCGGTCACGATAATGCGGTGGCGCTGTGCCTGGGCTTCAATCAGCTGCTTCTCCAGGTCGGCCATGTCGGCATGGGCGTAACGGTAGCGGGCTGCCTTGCAAAGTCTTACCCCATCGATTATCGAGGCATGATTCAATGCATCGGAGATAATGGCGTCATTCTCATCGAAAAGAGGTTCGAACACCCCGCCGTTGGCATCGAAGCAGGCCGCGTAAAGAATGGTGTCTTCTGTTCCAAAATAGCGGGCAATGCGGGCTTCCAGTTCCTTGTGCAGGTCTTGGGTGCCACAGATAAAACGTACCGACGAAAGGCCGAAGCCGTGGGTTTCCATGCCCTTGTGTGCTCCTTCGATCACCGAAGGATGGTTCGACAGGCCCAGATAATTGTTGGCGCAAAAATTCAGCACCTTCTGGCCGGTGTTCAGGGTAATTTCAGGTCCCTGCGGGCTGGTAATGATGCGTTCTTTCTTGTAAAGCCCTGCTTCTTCAATTTCCTGAAGCTGTTGCTGAAGGTGTTCTTTAATTTTTCCGTACATAGGGGTTGATTTTTGGTCTGGTTTAAGCGCCAAAATTAATAAAACCTTTTGAGGGGCAGGTAAAATCTGGTATTAAAAAAACGACTGGCTCCAATGGTTTTGCCACATTTGAGCCAGCCTGTAAAAAACCCCGCCGGAGCGGGGTTAATTTTGATTATTTGCGGCCGCCACCTTGTCCCTGGCGGGGTTGACTTGGCCTGTTGCCTTGGCCTTGGGGGCGAGCCTGGTTCTGGCGTCCTTGTCCGGCACCATTTTGCACGCATTCTTGTGTAGCCCTGCGCTGATCGCGAATTTGCTTGCGCTCTTCGCGACGGGCTTGTGCCTGCTCTGTGGCTCCCTGGCTGTGGGTGGCCGGGTCTTGCACTCTTACACGCTGACGTACTTGGGTCTGGGTTTGGGTTTGGATATTTTGAGGTTCCTGGGTCTGGGCCAGGGCGGCTCCGCTCAATCCGAGCGCGAGGGCCAATACTAACATTTGTTTTTTCATGACTGAAAGGGTTTTAGGTTAAATTCTATGTTTTTCTTTTGAAAACCTGAAGTATGTTCCGGGGTGTTTTAATTAATTACGATTCAAAATTACACCCACGTAAATGAAGAGATAATGAAAACTCATTCATAAATAAAAAAAACCCCGCTGGAGCAGGGTTAATTTTGATTATTTGCGGCTACCGCCTTGTCCCTGGCGGGGTTGGGTTGGACGGTTTCCTTGGGGGCGAGTCTGGTTCTGACGGCCTTGTCCGGCACCGGAGCCATCCAGCAGGCGCTGCATTTGCTGTTCTTTGCGCTGCTCACGCAGTTGCTGCTGCTCGGTTTTACGCTGATCACGAATCTGCTTGCGCTCTTCGCGGCGGGTTTGTGCCTGCTCCATGGCTCCCTGGCTGTGGGTGGCCGGATCCTGCACCCTTACGCGCTGGCGATCCTGGGTCTGGGTTTGGGTTTGAACATTTTGGGGTTCCTGGGTCTGGGCCAGTGCCGCTCCGCTCAATCCGAGCGCGAGGGCTAATACTAACATTTGTTTTTTCATTTGTTCAAAATTTTAATTGTTAATGGTCAAATGGAACTCGCATTATTGAATCTACCTGGAAGTGGAAAAATCAAATATGCTCGTTTCATCACTGAAAGGGTTTTAAGGTTAAGGTTTAATTTTTCTTTTTCTTGAAATCTTCGCCTTAAATTGGCGGGTGTTTCAATTAATTACGATGTAAAATTAACCCCCCGTGTATGAAAGAATCATGAAGAAAGCGGCCAGCAAAAACTTTTTTTGATTTTTTCACATTTCTTTTGGGAACGATAGCAGAAATGTGGTACCAAAGCCCAGCTTGGAAGACAGTTGGATACTGATTTCATGAAAATCGGCAATGCTTTTGACAATGGCCAGTCCGAGCCCGTGACCATCGGGCGATTTACGTTTCTTGAATCGTTGAAACACTTCAGCAACCTGTTCTTCGGTCATGCCGGGCCCCTGATCGCTGATCCTGATCTTAAATTGATCGTTTTCGCTGAAGCAATGCACTTCTACTGAACCTTTGGCTTCAGTTCCGGAAAACTTAACGGCATTGTTAATAATATTGAAGAAAAGGGTGAATAGCAAAGAACGGTTGGCCCTGGTCATATTATGGTCGCACTCAAAAAGGGCTTGTATTTGAAGCCCCTTGTCGCTGGCAATGGGTTCAATTTCTTCAATCACTTCCCGGAGCAGTTCTTCCAGTGAAAATTGCTCGTTTTTGATAAATTGTCGGTTTTCAACTCTGGCAATCAGCAAAAGGGAGTTTATGATGCCTTTTAGTCGGTGCAGTGTGCGCAGCGATTCAGACACCTTTTCGGCATGGGGCTCCGACAGGCCCCCGTCGTTGATCAGGTTTTCGAGCCGGCTCTGTACCACCGATACCGGGGTGAGCAATTCGTGCGAGATGTTGGCGGTAATTTCTTTTTCCTTGGTAAAAAGCTCATCGATTTTTTGCATGAGCTCCAGCAGTGTCTGGTCGAGGTAGGCAAAATCGGTGGTCGATGTTTTTACAGGCTGACGGTTATAAAGTGAAGGACTTTTTGTTTCTTTCAGTTTACGGGTAATGAACTCGAGCGGTTGTGTAAGAACGCGCGATAATGTAGTGTCGGCAATAAAGGAAATGATCACAAACAATCCGAGCAATATCAGGGTGATGGTGCGAATGTTGCGTTCGGTTTTGTAAATATTGTCGAGACTGGTGCCGATCTCGAGCAGGTAAGTTTCCCCATCCACCATAAACGAATAGTTGAGTACGCGGTAGTTAATCACCTCCTCATCGACCATACGCTGGGCAATTTCAATGAAGTTCCAGAGGCTGTCGGTTTCGGCTTTTTCCAGGCTAATGTATTCCTGTTTGAGGATATTGTAGCTGCCAAAGGCATTGTTTGCGCTATCGGCAATGAGCCCTTCCACGCCATACTCTGCAATGATATCCATTACCTGCTCCCTTTTGTTTATGAGCTCATTGTCAGTCTGGATGGTGTTTATCCGCTCCAGGAAGTATGGCATGAGCAAAAGAAAGACCGCCACGAACAAGAGTTTCGTGAGCAGGTTGTAAAGTGCCAGCTTGTAGCGAAGCTTCATTTTAATCGATATTTGCCCGGTAGCCCACTCCGCGAACGGTTTCGAGCCATTCTACCGGGGCGTATTCGGCCAGTTTCTTACGGAGGTTCTTAATATGCACGTCGATGAAGTTGCTGTCGTATTCGTCGCCCAGCATGTTTCCCCAAATGTGCTCATAAAGCTGCATGCGGGTCAGCGCCCTGTTTTTGTTGAGCAGCAGGTAGTGCAGCAGGTCGAACTGCTTCTTGGTAAGGTCCACCTCGCGTTCATGACACATTACTTTCCGCGAAAGCGGGTCCAGGGAAAATTGGCCAAAGTTTATGTGGCTGGTTCGCTGGCCGAATTTTCGGCGTGCGATGGCAGCCATGCGCGAATTGAGCTCGAGCAGCGAAAAAGGCTTGGCAATGTAATCGTCGGCGCCCAGGTCGAGCCCCTTTACTTTTTCGCTCACTTCTCCGCGTGCGGTAATAATAATGAAAGCGGCTTCGTGGTTTATTTCCCTGGCTTCGCGCAACAGGTCGAGCCCGTCGTAATCGGGCAGGCCCAAATCAAGCAAAATGAAGTCGTAAAGGTTTACGGCGATTTTTTCTGATGCTTCCATGCCCGTGTGGGCCATCTCCACCAGGTAATGCTCCTTTTCGAGAAAAGCAGCAATTTCGCTGGCCAGGCTCTTTTCATCTTCCACTATCAGCACATTCATAGCCTAATTGATTTTCAGGAAAATGCCCGCAGTGAAGAAAAACTGCCCGCTTTTTTCCCCGTTCTCATCTTCGATAAAGTTAAAAAAATATGCCGGTTCAAACTCCAGGCTCAGCCGTTTGGTGTTAAAGGCCATTGGTAAGCCTATCTGAAGGTCGAGCAGCCTGAAGTCTTCGCGCAACTCAGTGGTGGTGTAGTAAAAGCTTTTTGTTCCGCCGGGACCAGGGCCTTGTCCTCCTCCTCCGCCCCCGCCGCTTCCTTGCCTTCTTATCTGTGTAAGCCAGGCATAACTTCCAAACATAAGAGAAACGCCCGGGTTAAAGGAGAAATAATTTCCTTTTTTACCCAGTGTTGGAGTGCGAAAAAAGTGGCTGTTGTCCACCAGCAGGTAAAAGCTGTTTTCTTCGGCCAGCATCCAGCCTGGCGAAACCGAAGTATAGGCCAATACCCAATCGATGCCCAGGTTGGCGCTTAAAAAGGTGTAGCTAGAATAGAAGGTGGTGTCAAGGCTTTGTCCTCCGAAATACTGCGAAATGCTGAAGCCTGCGTCGAAAACCTTATTAAATACATAATTATAGCCGGCAGAAAAGTCAACAAATGAAAAGAACGGCTGGTTGCCGGGCAGGTGAAAAAAGCCGGCGCCCGCCCAAATGCCTCCTTTCCAGGAGTAGAGCAACTCTGCCGAATAGTAGGGCTGATTACCTGAAACGCTGGTGCCGTAGTAGATAAGGTTACTGCCGTAGCCTGCCCCGGTGTAAAACGTGTGGGCCTGTTTATGGGTGGCTGAAGTGTCGGGATTTGTCTGTAAAGCATGCGCCATTTGGCTGCCATGCAGCAACAGTATCAGCAAGCCCATAATCAGCGTGTTTTTCATGGCTGAGGCGGCTGTGTTTACCTTCTTCCGGGGCGGCGGGCTCCCTGGGGTCTTCCGGCGCCGGCAGGTCTTCCGCCAGGGCGAACAATCTCGGGCCGGGCACTGCGCTCACGTCGCATTTGTTGACCCTGCTCCTGATGCTCAGGCCGGTTGGGAGCGACTTGCTTCACCTCCTCTTCCTGGTTGGTTCTGGTCTGGGTTTGGGTCTGGGTTTGGGTCTCTCCCTGGCTTGCCGGTTGCTCCTTTACTTGCTCCTTTTCAGGAGTTTGCGGAGTTTTTGGCACGGGATACTGGGCGTATAGGGGAAGCACCGCAACACCGAGCAAAACAGCCATTATTATGGTAGGCAGTGTTTTCATGATGATTCATTTTTCAACTTACAAGCAAAGGTAGCTCGCCAAGATGAAGAATTCATGAATTTTAGTGTTGGCCTGCCAGTATGGAGCGGTAAACGTTGCTGTTCGAGAGGATTTCGATGGCACGGGCCACTTCGCGATCGTTGGAAAGCGAGGCCAGCACACGCCCTTTCTGGTGGTAGTATCTTGAAGCAATTTCTTCTTTGAGCAACATTGAAATTTCACTCCGGAAGGTGAGCAGGTCTTCCTCCTTATTATGCATCATCTTTTGCTGCAAGGCTTCATATTCCTTTTCAATGGCTTCGAAATACTTTTCGTTTTTTGAAGCTTCCTTCAGCTCGGACAGAAATCTTTCGCTGCGGGTTTCATATTCATAATCCTTGTCGGCAAGGAAAGCCATGAAATCGTTGTAAATGGCATCGGTGATTTCGAATTCATTGGCCGGGGGTATGCTGCTGTTTTTCCGGAAGAAGTAATTGGCGTAATCAAACACCAGGAACCTGGTGAGCAGTGCCACCGAAATGTTGCTGAGCATAAGGGGCTCCACCACGATGTCGGGTTCAATACCGCCGCCATCGTAAACCACACGTCCGTTTTGGGTGGTAAAAGCCTTTTTAAGCGAATCGGGAATCTGTGCCACGCTCCCATCCTCGTTGCGCTGGGCGTAGTCAATAGCCTGTATGCAACGGCCGCTGGGGATGTAGTATTTTGCCACAGTTACTTTGAGCTGGGTGTTGTAGCTCAGAGGCACAACATTTTGCACCAGCCCCTTACCGAATGTACGGTGGCCAATGATTACGCCACGATCGAAGTCCTGAATGGCACCGGCCACGATTTCTGAAGCAGAGGCCGAACCACGGTCGACCAGCACCACCAGCGGGATGTCCTGGTCAACAGGGTTGTTGAGGGTTCGGTGGCTGGTATTGCGCTCGGCAATCTTTCCCTGGGTGCTGACCACCAGCTGGTTCTTCTCTACAAACAGGTTGGTGATGTTTACGGCCTCGTTGAGCAGGCCGCCTCCGTTTCCGCGCAGGTCGAGTACTATGCTTTCCACAGGGTGGTTCTGGCGCAATTCGTTGAAGGCATCCCGCACTTCGCGCCCGGCATTTTGGGTAAAACCGGTAAGTTTAATGTAGGCGGTGGTTTCGTTGAGCATGCCATAGTACGGAATGTTGCTAATGGTAACCACCTCGCGGGTAACTGATTTAGTGAGGGGTTGCGGCTCGCCATCGCGTTCAATGAGCAGGTTTAGGGTGGTGCCGGGCTGCCCCTTAAGCAGTTCACGCACCTCTTCAGAGCCCATGCCTTTTACCGATTGCCCGCTGATCTCAAGGATGCGGTCGCCGGGCAAGAGCCCGGCTTTATAGGCAGGAAAATCTTCATAGGGTTCTGTTATGATGGTGTATTCGCCCCGAGTAGTTATCAGTGCGCCAATACCACCGTATTGGCCGGTGGTCATAAATCGCATGTCTTCAATCTGCGACTCGGGTATGAAGTTGGTATAGGGGTCGAGCGAATACAGCATCTCGTCAATGCCGGTTTTCATCAGCTCGGCAGGGTTCACATCGTCCACGTAGTTAACAACCAGTTCGCGAAAAAGGCTGGCGAAAATATCGAGGTTTTTGGCAATTTCGAAGTTGCGCGAACCAAAAGCGGTAAGAAAAACAGCCGAACCTGCCAGCAACAAAACAAGCATGGTGGCCCGTGTTTTCGAATGGATTTTTTTAAAAAGCTTCATCAGACAAAAATTTATTTATGAAAAACTTCAGGGTACCGGGTCGTATCCGCTTCCACCCCATGGGTTGCACGACAGCACTCTTTTGAGCGTAAGCCAACCGCCTTTCAGGGGGCCGTGCTTTTTCAGGGCTTCCACTCCGTAATGCGAGCAGGTAGGGGTGTAGCGGCAACTGTTTGGCAAATAGGGCGAAATGGCGCCCTGGTAAAACCTGATAAGTCCTACCATGATCATAATCAGCACCTTATTTATAAAACGGATGATAGCCATGTTTATTCACTTGCCTTAATCCCCGTGCGTTGGCGGGCAGCAATTTCGTCGCGGAGTTTTTGTAAAGTTAATTTGATTTTATTTTCTGTTTCGTCGTAGGGTAATATTTCGCGGCCTGTATAAACAAATGCCAGCAGGCAGCGTAGGTGCCTGCTTTTGAGAAACGTGTAAAAGTCTGATTTGTTTTTTCTGTAAGATTCTTTAACAAGTCTTTTGATGCGGTTGCGGTCGGTGGCTTTCTTGAAGTTTTTTTTTGGCACCGAAACCATCATTTTGGCCGGATATTGAAAAAGAGCGGTGGGCGGTACGCGGCGGTGTGGCCAAGAAGGATTTTGGTGAACCAATTGGCCTGAGAGATGATCAGGATTGTCCTCGAAAACCACACTATCATCCTTAAAAAATAACGGTTCCATGTTGTCCTCGTTAATCAGGTAATACACTACGCGAAAAGGGTATGAAAAAAAACTTTGTCCCTGGCTAAAAAGGAGTTCTTTCAGTCGGAATGTACAGAGCCGTTCACTTTTTCTGAAGGTTTGCATACATTCCTTTTGGCCTGGGTTCACCAGTGTGTTGTTCATGAAAGCCGAAGCCAGGCACAGCCCTACTTCTTGTTTTTCTGCAAAAAGTCTTGCATGGCCATGGCCATAGAGGGGAATTTCTCGGAAGGTGCCTTAATCTGCAGCGTAAAGCCTTCGTCTTCGACGGCCTGTGCCGTAGCATCTCCAAAAGCGCCAAATATGGTATCGCCTTGTTCGTATTCCGGGAAGTTCATCTTGAGCGAGCTCACGCCAAAGGGGCTGAAGAAAACAATCATCTGAAAATCGTTTACCGGCAAGTCGGAGAGGTCTTCGGGCACGGTGCGGTAAATGGGGGCAAAAACATAGTTGATTTTGTACTGGGTAAGCAGCTGTGGGATGTCGTTCTGGTGGTTTTCTGCACACACGAAAATGAACTTCTCGTCCTTTTGCTTACGGATAATATCGAGCAGGTCGTTGAACTGGTTTTTGCCAAAAAATATCTTACGCTTGCGGTACTGCACATATTTCTGCAGGTATAGGGCAATAGCTTCAGAGGTGCAGAAATACTTCATCTGATCGGAAATCTGCACGCGCAACTCTTCTGCCAGAGCAAAGAAATGATCAACAGCATGCTTAGAGGTAAAAATCAGGGCGGTGTAATCAGGAATGTGAATGCGATGCTGGCGAAATTCCTTGGCACCGATGCGCTCCACTTTAATCAGTTTACGAAAAGTAATGTCCAGGTTGAATTGTTTTACCAGATCGGCATAAGGCGATTTATCGCCTTCGGGTGGTGGCTGGGATATTAAAACTTGTTTAATTTTCAAAGCGCCTTCTCCTAGTTTAGTGGTTAACGAATTAGGTAAAGTGTCAGGCTTAAACCCCTTGTTTATAGTGTCATCAGATAGCTCCCTGCTGCTTTGGCAAAAATAAGCAAGGGTGCCAATTCGATGGCACAAAGGTACAAAATTAAGTAATACACAGAAAAACCTGCTTGGGTATGCCCGATGTATGCACCCCGCAAAATCTTGGCAATATTTATGAGCACCAGCAGACCCCAGGCAATATAAAGCCCCGAATCGGCTGGTTGATAAGTATTGTAAACTACAATGGGCAATATGAGGATACCGGCCAGGTTGTTGAACAGGAAAATGTTTTTGGTATAAGCATTGTTGGCCTGCCCGGTACCAAAAACCCAGGCAAAGAAGCTGGTTAACAAGCTTTTTATGGGATAATAAACCAGCAATGCGGTTAAAATGATCAGGAAGATCAGAAATGGTGATAGTCTGCAAGTCTTGTCGAGATATCCCGTTTGGAGCAGGGTCTGATAAATGAGCAGGGCGGTCATCAGAAGATAGTTGGCAAATAGGAGCCATGCGGGGCTTTCGTCAAAAAAGCTGCCCTCGCGTTCCATTTGGCTGAAATGCCTGCCTCCAAGGGTGGCGCCAATAAATTGACGCGTACGGTGGGGAAAAATTAAGCGGGCTGCCGACAAAACGCCCAGGCTGAGCACTACCACCCAAAGTATCCAGTCGGTGGCCGGCCCCCGCTCCAGCGGAATAGGAGTGTGCTCGCGCGCAACCAACAAGTGGTTGTTTCCATAAAAAGTCGAGGAGCCAAGTACTTGTTTTTCGGCAATGCTGTCCATCCTTTCTTCCACCTGCGATATCCAATTGCTTTCTGTAATTTTCCTGGTGGAAGCCGCAAAAGGAGTTGTGATTTGAACAGAGTCCGGAATGGCCTTGGCAAGGAAATTTATGCTTAGCATGGCTGCCAATAGAAATATTGCGAAATAATGTTGTTTGCCAGCCATGATGGGCAATTTTTTTGCAAAGGTAGCGGTTTTTGTTCTTGAAGAAAAAACTGCAAATAGCTTCGACTTGTTAATCAAATAACAAGCAGAGGTTTTTCAGAAACCTTCCTGGTTAAAAAAAATACATTTTTCCCTTTGCCCCCGCGCAAATTAATCTTAATTTTGCAGGGCTTTTAAATCAAACTAAATCAGTCACCTAAATAATCCTAAAGCATGCAGTTACTCGATTCCATCAAGCAAAAAGCAAAGCAGGAAAACAAAACCATTGTGCTTCCCGAGGGCACCGAAGAACGCACCCTGAAAGCCGCTAACATCATTCTCGAAGAAGGCATTGCAAGCCTTATTCTATTGGGAAACCGCGAGGAGATACTGAGACTGGCCGGACAGCATGGACTGAAGGCCATCGAAAAGGCTACCATTATCGATCCGGAAACCTGGGAACGCCGTGCCTGTTTTGCAGAAATGCTTTTTGAGATTCGCAAGAATAAAGGTCTAACCCTTGAAGAAGCTGATAAACTGGTGGCCGACCCGCTTTATCTAGCCACTTTGTTGATAAAAAACGGGGATGCCGATGGTGAAGTTGCCGGTGCGGCCAATTCTACGGGCAACGTGCTTCGTCCAGCATTTCAGATCGTCAAAACTTTGCCTGGCATCAGCGTGGTGTCTGGCGCGTTTATCATGATCATGAAGGAAGAAAAATGGGGCGATAATGGCATTATTGTTTTCGCTGATTGTGCCGTGCATCCTGACCCCACCGCCGAAGAACTTGCACAAATAGCCGTAATGACTGCCAGGACCACCCGCGCCATTGTGGGCGTGGAGCCCCGCGTGGCCATGCTGAGTTTTTCTACCAAGGGCAGCGCCAAGCACCCCATGTGCGACAAGGTAATTGAAGCCACCCGCCTGGCAAAAGAAATGGACCCCAACCTGCTGATTGATGGAGAACTTCAGGCCGATGCAGCCATCGTAGAAGCCATTGGCAAAAGCAAGGCACCCGATAGCCCTATTGCAGGAAAGGCCAATGTGCTGGTATTTCCCACGCTGGAGGTTGGAAATATTGCCTATAAGCTGGTGCAGCGCCTGGCCGGAGCCGAAGCCGTGGGTCCCGTGCTCCAGGGTATGGCTGCCCCCATCAACGACCTCTCAAGGGGTTGCTCTGTTGACGATATCGTGAACCTGGTTGCCATTACCGTAAATCAGGCTGCAGGGAAGTAAAGACATTCAATTCATTTTTCCATATTTCTAAAACATTTTAACAACCCATTCAAAGAAATGAAAATTTTAGTGCTAAACTGCGGAAGCTCCTCCATTAAGTATCAGCTGATCAACATGGCCAACAATGCGGAGCTGCTTGCCAAAGGCTTGCTCGACCGCATTGGTTTGAAAGACAGTGAGCTGAAGCATCAGCCCAGGGGAAAGGAAGCTTACATGCTCATTCAGGATGTGCCCGATCATGAAACCGGCATTGACCTGATTCTGAAGGCTTTGCTCGACACCGACCATGGTGTGATTGAAAGCGTGGAAGACATTTTCGCCGTTGGTCACCGGGTGGCCCATGGTGGTGAGAATTTCAGTGCAAGTGCCCTCATTACCGAAGAGGTAATGAAGCACATTGAAGAAGTAATCGAACTTGCCCCGCTGCACAACCCCGCCAACCTTAAGGGTATTGTTTCCATGAAGAAACTGCTTCCAAACGTTCCTATGGTAGCGGTCTTCGACACGGCCTTCCACCAGAGCATTCCGCAGCATGCCTATATGTACGGTTTGCCATATGAAATGTATGAGCAGGACAAGATCCGCCGTTACGGATTTCATGGAACCAGCCACAAGTATGTGTTCCAGAAAGCCTGCGATGCACTTTTCTTGCGCCAGGACAATGTTAGGGCCATTACCTGCCACCTGGGCAATGGCGCCTCCATTGCTGCCATTAAAAATGGGAAATCCGTTGACACTTCAATGGGCCTCACTCCCGTGGAAGGTCTGTTGATGGGAACCCGTGCCGGCGACCTCGACCTGGGTGCATTGCTCTACATTATGAAAAAAAAGGACCTGAGCATTGATGATGCCAACAACCTTATTAACAAAAAGAGTGGTGTATTGGGTATCAGCGGCATTTCTTACGATATGCGCGACATTGAGAATGCGGCATGGAACGACGGCCACAAGCGCGCACAGCTGGCCCTCGACATGTACATTTACCGCATAAAGAAATACATCGGCGCCTATGCTGCTGCCATGGGCGGGGTTGACCTGATTATTTTCACCGGCGGTGTTGGCGAAAACGGTCCCGAAACCCGCGAAGCCGTGTGCAAGGGCCTCGAGTTCCTCGGCGTTCAATTCGACCCCGAACGTAACACAGGTATTCGCGGCAAGCTTGAGCTGATCTCACGCCACGACTCGCCCGTCAAAGTAATGGTGGTGCCCACCAACGAAGAACTGGTTATTGCACACGACACCCTCAAAATCGTCGCCTTTAAGGACAACAACAAAAATCAGGAAATATAATTTCAGGTTCATTAAACAAAAAAAGGCTGCCTGATTGGGCGGCCTTTTTTGTGTGATTATTTTTTTAAATGGTTTTATTATTCAGATGTCTGGCTTTGCGGGAAAATAACCCCAAACCCCAAACCATTAACCTTAGCAATTAATCTACATATCCTCCATCATTTCGTCGGTGAGCTCAAGGTTATGGAAAACATTCTGCACATCGTCGTCATCTTCAAACATTTCAATAAGTTTGAGCACTTTTTGGGCTTGTTCCTTGTCGAGTTTTACGGTGGTTCTAGGTATACGCTGCAATTCGGCATTTTCGGCTTCGATCTTCATTTCCTCCAGCTTCTTCATCATACTGCCAAAGTCTTCCATGGCCGTGTAAATGGTGAAGAAGTTGTCTTCGGTTTCCACTTCCTCGGCACCGGCATCAATCACTTCCATCATAAACTCATCTTCGTCAAGGCCGTTCATGGGCACGGTAAAAACACCCTTACGGTCGAAGATGAAACTCAATGCGCCATTGGTTTCGAGTTTACCGTTGTGCTTGTTAAAGTAAGAACGCACATTGGCCACGGTACGCTGTTGGTTGTCGGTAAGGCATTCCACATATACGGCCACCCCGTAATTGGCATAGCCTTCATAAGTCACCTCGGTGTAATTCCCTGCCGATTTGTCGCCAGCCTTTGAAATGGCCCGCTGCACATTGTCCTTGGGCATGTTGGCACCTTTGGCGTTGGCAATGGCAAGGCGCAGCCGGGGGTTGCCTTCCGGGTCAGGACCACCTTCTTTTACGGCTACGGTAATTTCTTTAATGATCCTCGAAAAGATCTTTGAACGCTTGGCGTCAAGAGCGCCTTTCTTGCGCTTAATGGTTGACCATTTGCTGTGACCTGACATAGTATTTTGCTTTTTATTTGGGGCTGTAAAATTAAATAAAAGTCCCCAAAAGATAAAAAAATAAACCAGCCCGGAGTTGGGCTGGTTTATGAAAATTATCAGGGGTACAGGTTTAGTTAAAATTTACCAGGCGCAAGCCAATGGAGAAGGGATAGACTTCGGGGCCCTTGTTTTCGCGAAACAGGCTGTTGAGCGAGTAGGTGGCGAAGAAATTGAGTTTGCCCCATCCCATACGTGCCTGCAAGTCGTAGCGGAACGGATTCAGGTAGAAATCTTCATGGGATTTTACCTTGTCCTTCTTGCCGTTTTCATCGTACACCTGCTTGGTGTGGGAGCTAATCCTAACACCCAGATTGACACCAGCGGCCAGGTGAAACTTGCTGAATTCTGAATGCGAGCGGGTCTGATATTCGAGCATCAGGGGTATGTTGATCATTCTCATGGTAAGTTTATTCTTGCGCAGATTGTCCACCTCCACTTCGTCGTAATCAAGCTCCTGGGGCCCTTTTACCAGCAGAATGTCGTTGCCCAGACGATAATTGTTCCAGCCAATACCAAGGCCGGTGTACAGCCCCACCTGGTTTCCGATCAGGCTCAGGTGTTGCTGATAGATGTTCAGGTTAACGGCTACTGACTTTTCGTAGCGCAGGTCGAGATAACTTTGGTTGGCGGGTAGGTCAATTTTGTTTTCAGGAGTCAGGAAGCCGTTAATGCCCAGCTCCAGTCCGGTCCAGTTTTTACGAAAGCTGCGACGCGCTGGGGTACGGCTGGTGGTAACGGTTTTTCCGTCAACTACGGTGACTTCTCTTGAACCCACCCTAACCCTCACGGTGTCGGAGGTGCTGCTCGATTCGGACACCACCTGGTTTTCGGGATTCACAATGGTGGCCAGGCCAGAAAGGTTGATGCTTTGCGAAACAGGTTCTTCTTTTATGGCGAGGGTGGAGGTGCCGCTAACTTCACCGCTGAGCATGGTGATTGCAGCAACCCTGGCATTGGAAGCACCCGAGATATTCACTTCGGTGGTTTCGGTCTCCAGATCGAAGGCTTTGACCAGGGAGGCGCCAGAAACCTTGAGCTGGTGCACAGTAGCCCTGCCGCTTAAAGTGGCATTGCTGGCCCCGCTAAGCTGGGTGGTTAACATATCCGTGTCAACGTCAAGGTTGAAGTTCGAGGCGCCACTGCCTTCAATCTTTAGTGAAGGTGAAAGCAAAGTCGTTTCACTGGTGAATGACCCAACGCCGCTTCCCTTTAACATAAGGAACTGGGGAGCGGTTATATGAGCAATAATGCGGTCGATGTTGCGTGTTGTGCCTGTGTATTCCAGCGTTAAAACATCGTTGCTGACCTTGACAGATACATAAGCAATGGGTTCGTCAGTCTCTACCACCACAGAGAAATCTTCTCCCTGGGAAAGGCGAACGGAAAATACTCCGCCTGCTTCAACCCCTGAGAAAGGGCCAGTTTGAAAGTTCTGTGCTGAAAGCAAAAAGGGGAACAGCAAAAGAAAAATTGCTGAAAGGGCTTGTTTTAAAGTGCGGGTTTTCATGGTAGTAAAAAATTTAAAGGGATTTCTTGTTTTCGGTTGCAAAGGGAAATTCGAATAAAATTAATCGGCGCTTTTAATGGAGCCCAGGCCCGATTTGTTGATCTGGGTTTGTTCGGGATTGCCGTAATACCTGATAGAACCTACGCCGCTCAAATTGGCTTTGAGTAGCTGGGAGGCAAACACGTGGGCCGAACCGGTACCCGAAAGTTCAATTTCTGTTACTTCTGTGATCAGTTTATCGGCCTGCAGGCTGCTGGCGCCCGAAAGTTCAATATAGTGCTGGCGGGCCTCACCTTCGAAGCGGATGCTGCCTGCACCAGAAAGCTGGGTGCGAAGTACCCCTGCCATGATGGACAGGTCGATTTCGGCAGCTCCGCTCAAATCAAAAACCAGGTCGTGGCTGGCAATTTCTTCTTCTGCCGAAATTTTGCAGGCCCCTCCCACAGTAACCCTCCTGAGTTGCGGGTAAGTAATGCGCAGTTCCATTTTGGTGGGCCTGAGTATCGCATCGCGGGTGGTGTTGATAAAAAGTGTACCACCTTTTACCTGCACATCTACCAGCTCCTGCAGGTTCTCATCGGTTTCAATGATTGCCTGTTGGGCTACGCCCTGCGTCAACTTCACGTTGAAGGCTCCCTGGAGGTCAATCTCATCAAAGTAATCGAGCATTACCGTGTTTATGGTCACGTTACCGTCTCCGCCTGTAACTTTTCTTTCTGAAAAAGTACAGGAAGCCATCATCAGCATAACCACGACAATGGTAAGCAGGTAAAAATTCGGGGTGGATTGGGGTTTCATAAAGGAGGGTTTGTTTGTTTTTCAGTGGTATGACGGCATGGTCCTTTAAATGTTACAGCAAGACTAAAAAAATTAAAAATTTTTTTGAGGTTGATTCCTTGCCCTGGAAAAAGGAAACCCGGAACGTTTGCATCCCGGGTCAAAAAAGTAACTTCTTCCTGCTTTGAGAGCAGGCAGGCTATCTGCTTTCTACAAAGCAGCCTTAAATTGCCTGAGGAAGCGCAGGTCGTTTTCGAAGAACATGCGCAGGTCTTTCACCTGGAAAAGCAGCATGGCAATGCGTTCAATGCCCATACCGAATGCATATCCTGAATAGGTTTTGCTGTCGATGCCGCAATTTTCGAGCACGTTGGGGTCCACCATTCCGCAGCCCATAATTTCGAGCCAGCCGGTATATTTGCAAACCGGGCAACCTGGTCCTCCGCAAATGCTGCACGACACATCCATTTCGGCCGAAGGTTCGGTAAAGGGGAAGAAAGAGGGACGCAGGCGAATCTGGGTTTTTTCGCCAAACATTTCGCGGGCAAAATAGAGCAAGGTTTGCCGCATATCGGCAAAGGAAACACCTTTGTCAATATATAGGCCTTCTACCTGGTGAAAGATGCAGTGCGCGCGGGCCGAAATGGCTTCGTTTCTGAATACCCTTCCAGGTGAAATGGTGCGGATGGGCGGTTTCTGGCTTTCCATTACCCGCACCTGCACCGAGCTGGTATGGGTTCTGAGGGCCAGGTCAGGGTTTTTGCCAATGAAAAAGGTGTCCTGCATATCCCGCGCAGGGTGTTCTTCCGGGAAATTCAGGGCGCTGAAGTTATGCCAGTCGTCTTCCATTTCAGGGCCTTCCGATATCACAAAACCGATTTTTTCGAAAATGCCGTTGATGCGGTTGCGCGTAACCGACAAGGGGTGGCGGGCTCCCAGCGGATACTGGTCGGCGGGCATGCTCAGGTCGGGGATGTCTTGATTTTGTATTGACCCGGTGGTGTGTTCCAGTTGTTCCCTGATCTGATTCAGCTTGTCGGTGGCAAAATTCTTCAGTTCGTTGAGTTGCTGCCCTATCTCCTTGCGCATGGCAGGTTCAACGGATTTAAAATCCTGAAAAAGGGCCGGTATCAGGCCTTTTTTCGAAAGCATCTTTACGCGAAAAGCCTCAAGCTGTTCATGGGTTTCGGCCTTAAAGGCCTCCACTTCCTGCAGCAGGGCTTTGATTTTTTCGGTCATGGGAAACAAAGGTTATTTCAAGAGTTCTATTTTCATAGCCACGTCCTGCACGGGGCGGTCGCCGGGGGCGGTTTGTACTGCAGCAATTTTATCCACTACATCGAGGCCTTCCACCACTTCGCCAAACACAGTATACCCGGCATCGAGGTGGGGAGTGCCGCCAATGGTGGTATAAGCTTGCCTTTGCTCGGGGCTGAAAGCCATCCCGCGCTGTTGTTCCATGCGGTCGAGTTCTTCGGGTGTCCAAACTCTGCCCTGAACAATATAAAACTGCGAGCCCGACGAACGGCGCTCAGGATTTGCCTGGTCGCCAAGGCGGGCTGCTGCCAGGGCACCTTTTTTATGAAATAGTCCGGGAACAATCTCTGCCTGTATGGTATAATCGGGCCCGCCGCTGCCCAAAGGCTGGCCAGGCTGTGCATTCTTTGAGCTGGGGTCGCCGCCCTGTATCATAAAGGCATTAATAACCCTGTGAAACAGCGTTCCGTCATAGAAGCCTTCTTCGACCAGCTTCACGAAGTTGTCGCGGTGGGCCGGAGTTTCGTTATAGAGCTTCAGCACGATCTCGCCAAAATCGGTGGTGATCTTTACCAATTGTTCGCTTTGCTGCACAGTCTCAGCCACAGGGGCCTGTTCGGATTGCTGTTCAGAACCGGTGTTGCGGGCATTGCCGCAGGAGGCCATCAGCATGATCATCGAAAAAAGGCTGGCTGCGAAAAGGGTGTAGGGTGTCTTTTTCATTTTGATTTGGTTTTTTGCAAGCATCAAAGGTAAAAAGAATGCTGCATACTGCAAATCAAAAAAACATGCGAGACTTGAACACTGGGAAGGAAATGGCCAGGCCGCGCTTAGCGCTGAGGACGGTTTCCGCGGTGTTATTTCGGTTAGCTGATGTTTGCGCTGGTGCTCAGCACTGCAAGCAGCAAAGCAAGTATTACAATAAACCGCATGAAATATACGGCTGTGGCCTGAAATTTTTCGCGACCTGTCCGGCTTCGGATTTCACCCGGACGCCAGGGCAATTCGTGCTCCAGTGCCGGCTGGATTTGTGGATTGATACTTGCTTGTTTCATAGTTGAGTGTACAAAATATGTTCTGGCAAAATGCTTGCTCCCTCTGCTATCATATCTTGTGCCAAAAATGCACTTTTGCGGTATTATTTTTCATTTTTTCGGAAAGCATTATTTTTACTGCTTCTTTAAGCAGGGCGTTTTTGCGGGTTTTGTTGTTGCTTCAAAAGTATTGATGAATTCATGCAAGATGCGACGGGAAGAGTGTTCGCTTGGGGGCGCTTTTGTAGGTTTTCGAATGCAAAAAATCAGCGGGGGTGGTTTTCCCCGAAAGGGGCATTGGTCAGCGTGTTACGATGCGGCTGAGCTCTTTGGCAAAAAGGCTGCGTTTCATTTTAAACTGGCGGTCGGCCTCGAGCAGGCGGGTAATTTCTTCCTCCTCGCGGGCTTCCTTGAGTTTTTCCTGGTTTTCGCCAATCATTTTTTCCAGGCGCCTTAATTTAAAGGCGTAAATGACTTCGAGCAGGCTGGTTTTGAGCGTTTCTTCCTCGGTTTTTACAAAAATGCGGTGGCGTATTTCCCAGTTATGGCTAAGGGTATAGGGGCTGGAAAGCAGGTCGATGGCCAACTGTCGAACGGCCTCCTCCGGGTGGTTGAAAAACTCTTGTTCGTGAGGCAGGCTGTCTTTCTGTCGGTGGCTGGCAAAAATGTTAAAGATGGCCTGGCAGGCTGCATTGTCGAAGCCGAGCTGGTCGTCGTTGAAGTCATCGACCACAAAATCCATCACCTTAACGGCTATGTTTACGGTTTTTCCAAGCTCATCAGTTCCTTCAAACTCAATGGTTTTGTCGCCATGGTGCAGCAGCATGCGAATGACTTCCTTTTCCTGGTGGCCATTGGTTACCTGGACAGGCTGCTGTTTCTCCACATATTCGGGTGGGGGTTCGGGGATTTCCTGGCTGGAGCCTGATTTCTGGTCTCGCGTGAATTTTTGCCGCCTGAGCTTGTTCACTTCTGCCACCAGCAGGCGTTCATCGATTTCCATCAGCTCGCTGCACTGCTGAATGTATAGGGTGCGCGCAATGGGTTCAGGAATAAGGGAGATGGTCTGAGCAATCTCCTTGATCAGTCCGGCCTTGCGGATGGGGTCGTTTTTGGTTTCGCCCAGCAGCAGATTGGTTTTAAAAGAAATAAAGTCGAGTGCATTTCCTTCAATAAATTCCTTTACCTCTACCGGGCGGTATTTGCGGGCATAGGAGTCGGGGTCCTCGCCATCGGGAAACAGCACCAGGCGCACGTTCATGCCCTCTTCCAAAATCATGTCGATGCCTCGAAAAGCGGCTTTGATGCCGGCAGGGTCGCCATCGAACAGCAGGGTGATATTGCTGGTGTATCGCTTTATGAGCTTGATCTGATCGGTGGTAAGCGAGGTGCCCGAGGAGGCGATCACGTTTTCGATGCCGGCCTGGTGCAGCGAAATCACATCGGTATAGCCTTCCACCAGGTAGCAGTTGTCTAGGCGCGACACTGCACTTTTGGCAAAATACAAACCGTAGAGCACCTTGCTCTTGTGGTAAATGTCGCTCTCGGCCGTATTGATGTATTTAGGTTTGTTTTTCTCGCTGGTGAGGATGCGTGCGCCAAAGCCCAGCACCCGGCCCGACAGGTTGTGTATGGGGAAAATGACCCGCCCGCGGAAGCTGTCGTAAAGCTGCTGATCCCTTTCTTTCGAAAGGCTGGTTTTGAGCAGGAATTCCTTTTTGTAACCGTTCTTTTTGGCATGCATGGTAAAGGCGTCCCACTCGTTGAGGGCATAGCCCAGGCCGAATTTCTTGATGGTTTCGAGCGGGAAGCCTCGCTCTTTCAAATAGGTCAGGCCAATGGCCTTGCCTTCCTCAGTATGGTGCAGGGTTTCTTCAAAATACTTTTGCGCAAATGCAGAGAGGTTGTACAGGCTCTCCTTCTCGTCCATGGCCTGCTGCTGCTCGGGCGAAGGCTTCTCTTCATCTATCTCGATGCCGTACTTGTTGGCCAGGTATCGGAGCGCTTCGGGGTAGGTGTAATGCTCGTGCTCCATCAGGAAGTTCACCGCATTGCCGCCCTTGCCGCAGCCAAAACATTTGTAAATGCCCCGGGCGGGGTTTACGTTGAACGAAGGGGTCTTTTCGTTGTGGAAAGGGCACAAACCAATCAGGTTAACGCCTCGCTTTTTCAGGTTCACAAATTCACCCACCACCTCCTCTACACGGGCGGCGTCCATGATCTTGTCGATGGTTTCAGGTGTGATCATAGGGGCGAATTTCCTGCGAATTTAAGCATTATTGAATGGACCCGGAAAGGAAAAGGGCAGGTGTTGAAAACTTATTGCTTAAGAGCCCTTCGTCTGAATACAAGGGAAGAATGACCTGATTTTAACTTCCTGAACTTCTGTAATTTTAAAAGAAAGATAGTTGGGTCTTTCAGCTAATAACAGAAAATTCCAATTTTTTGAGAGATTCTTACCGGCCGTTTCGCCTTGCAATGCAGAAACTTTACGTAAGACTAAATAAATCAATGGATTCTGTAGGTCTTTCTTAAAACATGGGGTGAAGTTTTCCTCCAATCATTCAATTAAACGCAAGGCTTTATGAAATTTCGATTTGCTTTTTTACCGTCCATTCTTCTGTTGTTTCTTTCGATTGCCGTGTTGGGGCAATCCCGTGTATTGGTACCCGGTAACTTCGAGCCCCCTGCCAAAAATGAAGCTGGTCGCTTCACCCTCAGGCCGCTGAATGCCCATGATGTGATGAGCAACCATTCAAAGGGGCCGGGAGGCACCGACCCCCATTATAGCCTGCCGATCCCCTCTTTGGATATGCCCATGAATGGCACTCCTTTGCAGGACGACCTCCTGGGGCTGGAATATCCCCTGCGCAGAATCCCACTGCCCAACTCATTTTCCTACCCCGTGGTAGATGCGGAAACCGGTAAAATGATCGGTTGTGTGTATCTCAACTACTCCAGCGATCCTGACCATGATGCGGAAGTGACCTGGTGGCTCAGAACCTGCTCAGCCGAAAACAGCCTGTACCAAACCTTTTCTGAAACGGTTAAGGCGTGGGTCAACGAGCAATGGCCTTTCGAGAATCCTGACTTTAATGGCCGGGCCATTGCCCTGAACGACTGATTGCCGGCCCTGTAACTTCTTTCTTTCAGGCCCGGTCAAAATCCTGAGTTTAAACATATCATAAACGGGTCATAAACGTTTTAAAACGTTTATGACCCGTTTATGATACGATTGAAATAAGACCTTGGTAAGAAGCAGAAAGGACGGAAGCAGGCAATTAAGGTTTTCAGAACACCCTTTCGGGGACTCGGGAAAAGAATGCCGCTAAATAATAAAAATGTAAAGTGTTATGCCGTTACAGGGCTGATGTGGCTTATCGGGCCACTTTAACCTTGATGGCCGAAAGCCCTTTGGGGCCCATTTCAACCTCAAAGCTTACCAGGTTGCCTTCCTTAATCTCTTCGAGTACATTGTTTACGTGCACGAAAACACTTTCCTGGGTTTCGGTGTCTTTAATAAATCCAAAACCTTTAGAGTCATTGAAAAAGTTTACAATACCCTTGCGAATGGGATCGTAGGGGATGTCTTCCTTTTTCGGGGTGCTTACTACAATATCTTCAAGACTTACTTCCTCTTTTTCAGAAGGGTCGGGCGGGGTGGAGGTGATGTTTCCAAATTCATCCACATAGGCGATCATATCGTCGAGGCTGCCGGAAGTATCCTTGTCTTTTCTCTCCAGCCTCTTCTTTTCCTTGTCTTTTCTCTTTTTTTCTTTCTTGTTGCGAACTTCTTTTTTGTTGAAAGATTCCTGCGATCTGCCCATGTAATGTTTTTTGTTGTTTAGTCAGTAATTGTGGCTGGCCTCTGCCAAGTGTTGCAAAGGTAATTAAAATATAGGTAAAAGCGTTAATGGGTTGAAAATTAACAAAAAAGAATGATTTTGTATTGTTTGTTTAAGGCGTTGATGCGAAAGCCTTTAGCTTCTTTTTTGTGTTTTTGGAAAAACGCAGGGTAAAAACAATATTCTTTCTTATAATGGGTTGAATTAAAAGAAATGCATAATTCATAAATACACAAGCACCATGAAAACGAGCAAGATTTTTCTGATGGCATTGGCAATGGGCGTTTTTTTTGCTGTTTCACCTTGTCGAATGCTAAAAGCACAGCAGGCCACCCCAGAGGAAGGGGTCGTGACTCTCAAGAGTCAGTACGACGATTTGCAGCGGCGCACCCGTATTTACGAAGGCTTCAGGGCCATACGCGAAGACATGTTCCAGGAGATCAGAAAGCAGTCGCTCGATTCCCTTGCCCAGGCGCAGCAAAATATTAAATCATTGGAAGACCAGGTTAAGAAGCTGAACGAAGATAATGACCAGTTGCAGGCCCAGGTGCAGGAAGCCAATGCCGACCGCGACAAGGCCATTGTTGAAAGGGAAAGTATCTACTTTTTGGGCAAATCCCTTGGAAAGACCTTTTACAATTTTCTGGTCTGGAGCATTATTGCAACACTGGCCATAATCTGCCTGGTGCTGGTGTTCATGTTCAGGGGTTTCAGGCAAATTTCACGCAAGCGCCACGACGACTTCCACGAACTTCTTGAAGAGTACGAAACCTATCGTAAAACCTCGCGCGAACGCCTCGAAAAAATTACCATTGAGCACTTTAACGAGATCAAGAAGCTGAAGGGGCTGTAAGCCATTCCCCTTCAGCAGGCTCATTCAAAAACTTTTTTATTTCCCTGTCAGGGCTGCTGCTTAGTAGTCCAGCGTCAGTATCCTGCCTTTAGTAAAGCTTAAGGACTTATCCTTCAGCATTATGCCGGAATCAGACCTCTTCAATAACCGCTTTTCAGAATGATTCTAAATTTCATTTACTTAGTTACAATTCTTGCATACTTGTTTTTATTTTTTTATGTTTACCCTGAATTAACATAAAACAGATAAGGAAAGAGGGAAGATTATTTCCCAATTGCGGTTTTTTTAAAGTTTTAATTTATTAGAGGAATTTACTACCGGAAGAAAAAAGGGGCGGGAAACCGGGCAAGGAGAAAATGAGAAGGGGAGAAAAAGAGAAAGTGAGAAGGGAACAAGCAATTGTCGATTGGTTGATTAGTCGATTAGTTAATTAGTTGGTTGGATAAATTGTGCCTTGAATTTTTTGTCAATTAAACTTTGTCAGCCTATTTATGAAAACCATTCGAAAAAACTT
>DHFW01000013.1 GCA_002402465.1 Bacteroidales bacterium UBA4814 | reverse complement strand
ATATGAGAAATTAGCCAAACTCAAGTACCCGGCATAAATGCCGGGCCTATTCATTAATTCCTTGCTCCCTGCCCTCTGCCCTGTGCAATTAAATTACCCACCACCCAAAAATTATGGGAAAGATAAAAATCACCATAATGGTCCAGACGGCGTATACCGGCAGGTAAATGGCAATGGTATTTTCCACCTTTTTGATGCCGGCCTTGCGAAAGTTGACTTTGAAGAGATCGACCATTATCCATGCCAGGTGAATAAAGATGAGCAGGTTTGAACCCAGCACGGCGGTGCGGTTGGGGGTAAAGCCATATTCGCCAAGGCGATACACTATGGCGGAGAGGACAACCAGGTTTACAATCAGGGTAATTGCCGACAAAAGGAAGAGCGTCAGTTCGTTGAAGCGCTGTTTACTGCCAGAGGCCGCCTCTGACGCGGAGAACACGATCAGTGCCATGACCCCGACCAGCAGCAGGTTGAAAATAATCAGGAAGTCGCGGTCCTGGTAGGGATTTTTCCCGGAAACGGCCATGGCAACCAGGTAAACAACCAGGGTAATGAGCACCAAGGGGCTGAAGATACGTGCAATAATGGGTGGCACCTTACTTGAAATGTTAGGAAAAAACCTGACAATAAAAGCCGTTAGGATGGGTGCTGCAACCAGTCCCACCATGACAATGTAATTCATGTAGAAGTTTTCGATTTTGATGTCGATCACTTCAAAAAGACCTATGGTAATGCCTGTAAGGGCCCCGCCCGCAATCAGTATGATGGCACCGAGCACGGCCAGTTCGCCATTGTATTTAATGAATTCGATGCGTTTGGTTTTGCTGGTGAAATCCCAGTCCATATATACCATCCCGAAAATGGCCCACATGAGCAGAGGCAAATGCACATAAGCCAGATTAATGGTATGGCTGAAAGGCAATATGGGCAATAGATTCATATAAACCACCGGGATCAGGAAAGCCACCCCTGTAAAGATCAATTTACGGATGTTGAACCGCCTCAGGCTGAGAATGGTGTAGAGCGAAAGACCGAAAAAGGCCGTCCAGATGGCGTTTCGCTGCAGAAAATAGGTGGCATCGGGATCGAAGCCAAACAAGGCAGGCAGTTTGATAAGCAATGCAGCCATGGCGGCGCTGACCAGCAATGCGAAAATATCGTAGCGTTTAATGCGGGAAAAAAGGTCCTTGTCCCGCTCTTCGGAAAGGCGAATCCTCCAAAATTCCGCCAATAGATGGTTTTCAATTTCAGGAAGGATTTGTTGAAATGCGGTTTCAAAAGCCCTTTTGTCGAGGCGATACAGCCGCTCCAGCTCCCGGGGATTTTCCAGGTTTTCTTTGATGTTGTTTTGAATCATGGCGTTGGGATTTTAAATGCAAAACTAATCAATACACTGTTTTATTATTAACCCAACCAAATATTTTAGATATTATATGAAATTATTGAAATATTAAAAGAGATTGACTAAAAAACCGAAAAAATCAAGTTGCCACAAAATCACCAAAACACTAAACCACACAAAAAAACAAAAAACAAAGGGTTATCTTGTGAAATTTTGTGGCTTTATGTTTTTGTGGCGGAAAAATTAAGGAACCAATGTAAGGACCAGTCGCGACTTGTCCCTACAACGATTTCCTTGCTCTGATCATGCGATCGCGCCCATTAATATCTTTCTTCAATTCAACATGAATAAAACCTTCCTTTTCAACACATTCCTTTGTTTCTCTCCCTAAACTTTCATTGATTTCGAAGAACAGCCAGCCGCCGGGCTTGAGCAAGTGAAACGCCCTGGAAGCAATGGCACGGTAAAAGATCAGGGGATCGTTATCTCTGACAAAAAGGGCTGAAAGGGGTTCAAAATTCAGCACGTTGGGTTGCATAAGTATTTTCTCCGACTCCCTGATATAAGGCGGATTGCTTACCACCACATCCAGATTGCGTAGCCCGGGCTGGTCGTGCAAAATATCGCAAAGAAAGAAACTGACTTCCTTTTTGTTGCGGCTGGCATTTTCCATGGCCAATTTGAGTGCAGACTCAGAAACATCGCAGGCGCTTACGCTGGCTCCTTTAAGATTTGAAGCCAGTGCAATGGCAATACATCCGCTGCCGGTACCCACATCAAGGATTGAGATTTTTGCGGTGGCCTGCTCAAGTTTCTTCTCCAGCGTTTCGAGCACCCATAACACAAGTTCTTCAGTTTCGGGCCTTGGAATGAGCACGCTTTCATTCACCTTAAATTCCAGACCAAAAAAGGGCGCAAGACCTGTGATATGCTGCAATGGAACATGCTTCTTAAGCTGGGCGATAACCCTTTCGAGGGTTTGCAGCTGGTCATCAGTTAGGGGTGAATCCTGCGCCAAAACCCTTTCGGCCGGCCCCAAACCAAAGTAATGCCTGAAGACTTCCCTGCCAATGGCCTGCAGCTCATTGGGAGGATAAATTTGCCCCAGGGTTTTTAAAAACCACTGCCAGGCTGCGCCGATAGAATCTTTTCCTGATTTTTGCATTATTCAGTCTCCCTAATCAAAATCAGGGTAAAGCAGGTACTTTGCCCGAATTTTTTTGAATGCCTCCAGGCCTTCCTGCCACGATTGGCGGATCTGCTCTTCGTTGAGGCCGGCCAGTATCTGGTTGCGCAGCAAATTGCTGCCTGCCAGGCGGTCGAATGAGGAAGTAATAAAGAATTTTTCCTTTTCTGGGAAATCGCGGTAAGCCTCCAAAAGGTACGACAGGTTGATGCGTCTTTCTGTCTGCAGGGTTTCGATTGGTATATCGCGCAGGTCGCGCCCCTTGCATTCTTTTCCCAACAACGGCGGGTTAACGGAAGCCTGCACACTTTGCGGGGTAAACCGCAGGGGGTATTTCTCAGCGGAGAAATCCGGATGGCCGAAAACCTGGAAAGGCATTTGGGTACCTCTGCCAACGCTTACGGCTGTACCTTCGAAAAAACAAAGGGAAGGATAAAGATACACTGCCAGCATATTGGGTAAATTTGGCGAGGGCGGCAACGGCAGTTGATAAAAATCGCTGTGCGTGTAGTTTTCCACCTGAATCACCGTCAGTTCGCAGGTTCGTTCGAATCCCAGCCATCCTTCGCCGTTCACCATGCGGGCATACTCGCCAATGGTCATGCCGTGCACCACGGGTATGGGGTGCATTCCCACAAATGATGTGTATGCAAGGTCGAGCATTGGCCCATCAACATAATGTCCGTGTGGGTTGGGCCGGTCGAGCACCATCACGGGTATTCCTTTTGTTGCTGCTGCCCGCATAATCAGCGTCATGGTAGAGATATAGGTATAGAAGCGCATGCCCACATCCTGAATATCGAAAACGATTAGGTCCACATCGGCCAGCTGCTCCGGGGTGGGCTTGCGGTTGGCGCCGTAGAGGCTCACAATGGGAATGCCAGTGCGTTCATCGGTGGTGCTCTGAACCAGCTCCCCATCAGCAGCCTGCCCCCTGAAACCATGCTCAGGGCTGAAGACCTTAACCACATTGAAACCTGCTGCCAGCAAGGAATCTACAAGGTGCACCTCTCCTATCCTGCTGCTATGATTGCCTGCTACGGCTATGCGCTTTCCAGGAAGCAGTGGAAAATACTCAGCTGTGCGTTCGGCACCGGTTACGATGCCGGGGCTTTCTTCTTTGGTCTGCTGCTCCTTTGCGCTGGGAGCGTTCATGCACGATGGCAGTATGGGCAGCAAAATAAAAAATGCCAGCAACATCGTTTTCCAGAAACTAAAAGTGTCTTGCATGGTAAGCTATTTTCAGATTCAAAAACCTGTCACAATTTTACGAAATTTCTCGCGGCCACGAACAAAAAAAGGGGAACCAATCATTCCCCTTTAAAAAAGCGTCAACAAAAAAACCTTTAGGCGGTTTCCTGCACCAATTCTTCCACCGGCTGGCTGTCAGTGTATGCCGGGCAGAGCTCGCGGCTACGGCAGGACGACATACTCAATGACAGCACCATCAGGGCAAAGACTAACAGGCCAAGTTTTCTTTTCATAAGGCAAAATTTATTGATTCAACACAATGCTTTAATATTCACTGCAGGTTCTTCCGACAAATATAATTGAATTTTTGTCCCTGCATATAAAAAAACCTTTCCGGGGGAGGCATTCATCGGAAAGGTTTTACCACTTTTTCACCCGTTTAGTTGTTAACAACAAAAATGGCGGCGCCAGTGGCCGGCTTCAATACGTCAAGTGCGCGTGCGTAATTAAGGATGTTGCTGATAATCTGCGGGTCCGGAAGGTCTGCCGCTGGCTGGTTCCGCTTTCTGCGCTGATGTATGCCCGTTTTGACATTTTCATCAGAAAAAAAAGCCGGAACATTAAAATCGGGAAACGCATGAACAAACATCATCAACTCCTTTTCTTTTGTAAAAAAATGCTTCATGCAATATTTTTTAGTGAATAACTGATTGAAAGTTCCGAATCGCCTTTTCCTTAAAGAAAAACTTTAAAACAACCCGGAACATAAAACCTTCTTTGCCGGTTTCACAATTTAAACGCAACATATAAAGATTTTATTTTTTAACAGTGAAAAAAGCGCAAAAATTTGTGCTTAACCATATTGATAGTGGAGCGGCCGCATAAAAAGTACAACAAAAATTTCCTTGCGGGGGTGAAGAGTAAATTTGTATTTTTGTTTTCTGTGTCAAGGGGGCTGGCCGGCTTTATTAAGCTCCGAAATTTTCCATAAACTGAATGAACCAAAACCTGATTGTATGAATCTGCATGAGTACCAGGGCAAGAGCCTGCTAAGAAAATACAATGTTCCGGTAGCTGAGAGCGTACTGGTAGAAAATCCTGAAGATGCGGTAGCTGCCGCACAAGAGCTGGAAAAGCGTACCGGCATAAAAATATGGGCGGTAAAGGCGCAGATACATGCGGGTGGACGTGGCAAGGGCGGCGGGGTAAAAATTGCCCGCTCGCTGGAAGAGGTAGATACCTTTGCCCACCAGATCATTGGCATGCAGCTGGTAACGCCCCAAACCAGCGCCGAAGGCAAGCTGGTAAGAAAAGTTTTGGTTGAACAGGGCATTTATTACCCGGGGCCAAGTGAGCCAAAGGAGTTCTATTTCAGCATTTTGTTAAACCGGGGCACCTCACGCAATATGATTATGTACTCGCCCCGGGGCGGCATGAACATTGAAGAGGTGGCCGAAGAAACGCCCGATCAGATCTTTACCGAAGAGATAGACCCCAAGGTGGGCGTGCTGCCCTTCCAGTGCCGCCGCATTGCATTTAATCTGGGCCTGAGCGGCGAGGCGTTTAAGAATATGGTGAAGTTTGTACCCAAACTCTACCAGGCCTATATTGAAAACGACGCCACCCTGATAGAAATCAATCCCCTTTTCAAAACTTCCGACGATAAGATCCTGGTGGTGGACACCAAGATGGTGGTCGACAACAACGCCCTTTTCCGCCACCCCGATATTGAGGCCATGCGCGACGTGCATGAGGAAGACCCAATGGAAGTGGAAGCCGGGCAACACAACCTGAACTTCGTGAAACTCAACGGCAACGTAGGTTGTATGGTGAATGGCGCCGGACTGGCCATGGCTACCATGGACATTATAAAATTCAGCGGTGGAGATCCAGCCAACTTTTTGGATGTGGGAGGTTCAGCCAATGCCAAGCGCGTGGAGGAAGCCTTCCGCATTATTCTTAAAGACCCCAACGTGAAAGCCATACTGGTCAACATTTTTGGCGGCATTGTGCGCTGCGACCGCGTAGCCAACGGTATTGTAGATGCCTACAAAAACATCGGCGAGATAAACCTGCCCATCATCGTGCGCCTGCAAGGCACCAACGCCGAAGAAGCCAAAGAGATCATCGACAATTCCGGCTTGAAAGTGCATTCAGCCATTTTGCTCAAAGAAGCCGCCGACCTCATCACCGAAGTACTGGCTGGAAAATAAATAATATACCGAGTTGCCTGGACTCCCCCTTTGAATCCCTTCTTCAGGGATCAGCGAAGCTAACGGGGTTGGGGGGAGTTCCTTGATTAACAATTGATGATCAACGATTTAAGAATTCCTTAAAACTATCGATCGTTAAATTTTTTCGTAACGCCATTGCACCTTTACGGTTGTTTTTTCCAGCTGTCGACTGTGGACTGCCAATCTAATGATAGATTACTTTTCCTTTGAATAAAACTCCTGCTTCAAAGGTATTTAGTAATTTTGCGGGTATTGTCTCGAATCCTTTAATATTCCTATAAAATCATACGTATGAAGACCACTGTTTTTAAAGAGAAGCACGAAGCCATGGGCGCCAAAATGGTTTCCTTTGCCGGCTTTTACATGCCCGTGCAGTTCGAAGGCGTAAACGCCGAACATGAAACCGTAAGGAAAGCCCTGGGGGTTTTCGATGTGTCGCACATGGGCGAGTTCTGGGTAGAAGGCCCAAAAGCCCTGGCATTGATTCAGCGTATCAGTTCAAATGATGCTTCGGTTCTAACCGATGGCAAGGTGCAATATGCATGCTTTCCAAACGAACAGGGCGGCATTGTCGACGACTTCCTGGTATATCGTTTCAATGACGAGAAATACCTGCTGGTGGTGAACGCCGCCAATATTGACAAGGACTGGGCGTGGGTTAGCAAACAAAACGAAAAAATCGGAGCAGTCATAAAAAATGCTTCCGACGATATTTCGCAGCTGGCTGTACAAGGCCCACTGGCCCTGAAAGCCATGCAAAAACTTACCAGCGAACCCATCGAAGACATGCCTTACTACACCTTCAAGGTGCTCGAGTTTGCCGGCGTGGATAACGTCATTCTTTCCACCACCGGCTATACCGGATCGGGCGGATGTGAAATCTATTTTGAAAACAAGGATGGCCTGAAAATATACGATGCAGTGCTTGAGGCAGGAGCCGAATTTGGTATTAAGCCCATTGGACTGGCTGCCCGAGATACCCTGCGCCTTGAAATGGGGTTCTGCCTCTATGGCAACGACATCAACGATACTACTTCTCCCATCGAAGCTGGTTTGGGATGGATCACCAAATTTGCCGAAGGCAAGGACTTCATTAACCGCGAAAACCTGCTCAAGCAGAAAACCGAAGGAGTGAGCCGCAAACTGGTTGGCTTCCAAATGATCGACAAGGGCATTCCAAGGCAGCATTACGCCATTGTGGATGCAGAGGGCAACAACATTGGCGAAGTCACCTCGGGCACCATGGCTCCCTCGTTAAAAGTGGGTATTGGCATGGGCTACGTTAAACCCGCTTTCGCGAAAGCCGGCACCGAAATTTTCATCGACATCCGCGGCAAAGCCCTTAAAGCCGAAGTGGTAAAGCTGCCTTTCTATAAAGGATAATTGTAAAATCACCAGCCACTAAAGCACGAAGTCATTCAGGTTTCACTATCGTTATTTCGGGCAGCTTTTGTATTTTCATGCTCCTTCGGGCCAGTTTACCCGCCGTAGGAGGGCAGGCAGGTTTGTGGATTATTTCATTGTTTTTCAGCAAGTTGTTTAAAAATTCCAGCATCATGTATAGCGAAAGCGGAAAATACCCTGTGGAGGTTTGCTTCTCCCCGCTATCCTGGCCTTTGTACGACCGCGAGGATGCAGTGGTAGTCGTAACCGACATTTTCAGGGCCAGCACGGCCATGGTGGCGGCCTTTCACAACGGGGTAAAAAGCATTATTCCCGTGTCTGAGATCAGCGAAAGCGAAGAATATAAGCGCAAGGGTTATATTGTGGCCGGGGAACGCGACGGCAAGAAACTCGATTGCGCCGACTTTGGTAATTCTCCATTTAACTTTATGGAGCCCAACCTAAAAGGCCAGACCATTTGCATGAACACTACCAACGGCACCCAGGCGCTAAAGGCTGTGGCGCATGGCAATAACGAGGTGGTAATCGGTGCCTTTATCAATATCAGCGCGGTAGCCCGCTATGTGATGGCACATAAGAAACCGGTGGTCATCTTCTGTGCCGGCTGGAAAAACCGCTTCAGTATGGAAGACACCTTGTTTGCAGGTGCCCTGGTGGAAAAACTGCTGGCCGAGGGGCGCGGTGAATATTTTACCAATTGCGATTCGGCCATTGCCAGCGCCGACCTGTGGCTGCTGGCAAAGGGAAACCCCATGGAGTATATCGAAAAGGCGGCCCACCGCCACCGCCTGCGCCGAATGGGACTCGACGATATCATTGAATTTTCGCTAACCCAAGACTTCACCAGCGTGGTGCCTGTGCTTCGCGGCACAAAACTTGTTGATGCCACCCTTGAAGGTATTGCAGGCTGAAAAATTTGGCCGGGTTCAGGCAATTCCTTATTTTTAAGCTTGGAAGTACCACAAATGCACTGCATGATGTTTTTTAAAAATTACATACCTGCTTATTTACTACTCTTGGCTTTATGCCTGGCTCCTCCCCTCGATGGCTTTGGTTTTGGCTTTGCCGCCCATCGCAAAATAAACCGCATGGCCGTATTTACCCTGCCACCCGAAATGGTAGGCTTTTTCAAAAAGCATATAGAATACCTCTCTGAGCGCTCCATCGACCCCGACCGCCGCGCCCACGCCGTGCCCGGTGAGGCACCAAGACACTACATCGACATCGACCATTACGGCGAGAATCCTTTTGAGGTAATGCCCCGGCAATGGTATGCAGCCGTTGAGAAATATACCGAAGACACCCTGCAACAGCACGGCGTTTTGCCCTGGCACATCAATGTGATGATGGGACGACTCACCCGCGCTTTTGAAGAGCGGGATGTGGACCGTATCCTATACAACGCAGCACATATCGGGCATTACATAAGCGATGCCTGCACCCCGCTGCACACCACCAAATATTACAACGGCCGCACCCCCGAACAGCGCGGCATACATGCACTCTGGGAAAGCCGCCTGCCCGAAATGATGGCCGATGAGTTTAACTATTTCGTGGGACGGGCCGAATACCTCGAATCGCCCCGCGACCGCGCCTGGGAGCTGGTGGAGATCAGCCACAACCAGGTCGATTTTATTTACCAGGTGTACGACAGCCTGGTGCAGCATTTTTCGGCTGACCGGGTTTTTTCGCACGAGATGCGTGGGCAGGCCAGCGTGAGAGTATATTCACGCGAATTTTCTGAAGCCTTCCATTTGGGCATGGAGAAAATGGTAGAAGAGCATATGCGCCTGGCCGTAAAATCGGTGGGCGACTTCTGGTACACTGCATGGGTTAATGCCGGGCAGCCCGACCTGTATAAGCTCGAAGAAAGAGCCATAAGCCGCAACCACCGCCGCCAGATCGAACGCGAGCAGCAAGCCTGGGAACAAGTTGACAAGCCTGTTGGCAGGCCAAATCCGGAGTAAATAATCAGATGATTGTATTTTGAATAACTGGAAAAGCCGGCCGGCTTATTCCATGTGGCGTATATTGTAATGAAAAAGCAGGATAAAAAGTCCGGTAATCACTACAAAGGGCGAAAGGGTTTTGAAAAGCCACAGAAAAGGCACTTTCAAAAAAACAAATGGAAGTATTAAGAAAAGCAGCATTGAAATGGAATAAATCCAGAAACCAAGCCTTATCCTGTTCCAAATCTGGATCAGCCCTACAAAAGCCACCACCGAAAGCACAAAAGCGCTGATGGAATAGATCAATCCTCCCAAAGGCTCAAGGCTCCGGGGCAAAATGCCCTGACGCATAAACTCCAGCAAATCGTTCTGTATCCCGCCAAGGATAAGGAAAAACAGGCAAAAAATAAGCGTAAAACCCCCGAAAATAAAGGCCATTATGCAAAGAACCTTATATTGCAACGGCCGCTCCTGGTATGATTGGATGTTTTCCGAGGTCATGATACAACACAAGATTTTGTTGCATCAAATATACGCATTTATTGAATTCCACCAAAGATTAAATTGCATTTATGAAAAAATAAATTATTACGACTAAAGCAAGTAATGAGCCGGATTATTATGCCTTATAAATTGCAGGGCTTTGTCCATTTCCACATACATTACTTTGTCGTCCTCCACAAAAGGCACCTCTTTGCGGAAATCGTCCAGGAGGCGTTTCAGGGCAGGCGATGTTTTGTCGCTTTCGCGGAAAGCCATGGCCTGGCTGGCGTTGAGCAACTCAATGGCAAGGAGTTTTTCGAGGTTCTCCACAATTTTCATCGTTTTCACCGCCCCATTGGCTCCCATGCTCACATGGTCTTCCTGTCCCTGGCTCGACTCGATAGAGTCGACCGAGGCCGGTGTACAAAGCTGTTTGTTCTGGCTCACAATCGATGCCGCAGTGTATTGTGGAATCATCAACCCGGAGTTGAGGCCGGGATGGGCCACCAGGAAGGCCGGTAAATTCCTTGCGCCAGAAATAAGTCGATACACCCTGCGTTCGGAGATATTGCCCAGCTCGGCCAGAGCAATGCCCAAAAAGTCGAGGGTGATGGCCAGGGGCTGCCCGTGGAAGTTGCCTGCCGAAATGATCAGGTCATCTTCTGGAAACAGCGTTGGATTGTCGGTAACGGCATTGATCTCATTTTCGAATACGCTGGCCACGTAATGGATGGCATCTTTCGAGGCGCCGTGCACCTGGGGTATGCAGCGGAAGGAATAAGGGTCCTGCACGTGCTGTTTTTTACGGCTGATTAGCTGGCTGCCCTTGAGTATCTGCCTGAAGTTTGCAGCGGTTTCAATTTGCCCCTTGTGGTGACGCACTTGGTGCACCTGGTCGAAGAAAGGCTCTATACGGCCATCGAAGCCTTCAAGCGAGAGCGCACCAATCAGATCGGCCCAGCGGCTGAGTTCGAACGCCCTGATAAGGCAAAAGCTGCCAATTGCCGCCATAAACTGGGTACCGTTGAGCAGGGCCAGCCCCTCTTTCGAGGCCAGCTCAAGGGCTTGCCAGCCTTTCAGTTTCAATGCATCGGAAGCTGGCATTCGCTCGCCCTGAAAATCTACCTCGCCCAAGCCCAGCAAAGGCAGCGACAAGTGAGCAAGGGGCGAAAGATCGCCTGAAGCACCCAGTGAGCCCTGGCAGTAAACCACGGGCAATATATCGTGGTTGTAAAAATCTACCAGGCGCTCTACGGTTTCAAGTCGAATACCCGAGTGGCCGTAAGAAAGCGACTGTATTTTCAGTATCAGCATCAGCCTTACCAGGTCGGCGGGCAACTCCTCTCCCATTCCGCATGCGTGCGACATTACAAGGTTCTTTTGCAGGGTGCCGAGCTCCTCGGGCGAAATGCTGTGGTTGCATAGTGAGCCAAAGCCCGTAGTAACCCCGTAAATGGGGTCTTGCTGGTTTTTAATCTTTTCGTCGAGGTAGTTGCGGCATGAAACAATCTTTTCTTTAGAGATGCCGGAAAGAGCCAATTGTCGCTTTCCTGAAAGAAGTTCCTTTAACGTAGCAAATGTAATTTTCTCGGGGCTGATGTGATGAATTTCCATTAGAATATACCCTTATTGAATAATATCAGAAACGGTCTTTATAATTTCTTCGGCCGGCAGTTGCAGCTGCTCGCCGGTTTTCATGTTCTTTAAAGAATACAAGCCCTGATTCATCTCGCTTTCGCCGGCCAGTACCACGAAAGGAATCTGGTTTTTGTCGGCATACTGCATCTGCTTTTTCATTTTGGCCGGTTCGGGGTACATCTCGCAGCTAACGCCCCTCAGACGCAGTTTTTGCAGCAGGGCCAGGCAGTAGTCGCGCTCACGCTGCCCGAAGTTTACTGCCAGCACCTTGGTAAATGTGCCTAGCTCTTGCGGGAAGAGGCCCAGTTCTTTCATGACATCATAAATGCGGTCGGCCCCAAAAGAGATGCCCACACCCGAAACTCCCTGAAGGCCGAAAATGCCGGTCAGGTCGTCGTAGCGCCCACCACCGCAAATACTGCCCATGGCGACATCCAGGGCTTTCACCTCAATAATGGCCCCGGTATAGTAGTTGAGGCCGCGGGCCAGGGTCAGGTCGAGCTCTACCGCACAAGCCGTTGGCGCCAGGGCATTGATGGCAAACACTTCCCGTATTTCCTCAATGCCTTTCATACCCACTTCTGACGAAGCCAGCAAGGACGAAAGTACCTGCAGCTTTTCTTCGTCGCTTCCGCTGAGTTGCAAAATGGGCTGCAACTTTTTAACGGCTTCAGGGCTAAGCCCCCTTTCCAGCAATTCCACATTGACCTTTTCCAGACCAATTTTTTCAATCTTGTCAATGGCTATGGTAATGTCGGGCAGCTTGTCTTCGAAGCCTATGTATTGGGCAATGCCCGACAGTATTTTTCGGTTGTTGAACTTAATAACCACCCTGATTCCCAGACTGGAAAAGACCTCGTCGATGATCTGCAGGAACTCAGCTTCATTGAGCAGGGAGTCGCTGCCCACCACGTCCACATCGCACTGAAAAAATTCGCGGTAGCGTCCTTTCTGGGGGCGGTCGGCGCGCCAAACAGGCTGTATCTGGTAGCGTTTGAAGGGGAAGGTAATGTCGTTCTGATACTGCACCACATAGCGGGCAAAGGGCACGGTAAGGTCGTAGCGCAGGGCCTTTTCGCAAATCTGTGCTGAGAGTCTGCCCGGGTCACGCTGCTTCCAATCGGCCTCGCTCACCTTCGAGGTAAAATCGCCAGAGTTAAGAATGCGAAATATCAGGCGGTCGCCCTCCTCACCATACTTACCCATGAGAGTAGAAAGGTTTTCCATGGCAGGCGTTTCAATGGGCTTGTAACCATGAAGTTGAAAAATTTTTCTGACGGTATTAAAGATCAGTTCCCTTCCGGCGATCTCCGCAGGAGAAAAGTCGCGGGTACCTTTGGGAATGCCTGGTTTTTGCAATGCCATATCACTTTTTTTGGTTGGCACAAAATTAAGCCCTTTTTCCAAAAGGGTAAGGCCAAAAAAATAAAAACCAGGAGGGCCTAAACGAATGAATAAATTTTCTTAATTTTGTTTTAAGGTTATAGCCACTTTTAGCTATATATTTGCAATACCAATAAAATTTGATTTTTGCTTTAAGTATAAATCGTTTTTCAGTTTATCTATAATAAATCATTAATTATCCACTTTTATGAGCAATTTAAAAGGTCCGCTGACGCGTATCGGAGTTTTTTATGATGGTAACTATTTTTTACATGTAAGCAACTATTACAATTACGTTCATCCCAGGAAAAGACGCCTGAGCATAGCTGGATTGCATGAGTTTATCCGACAGCAGGTAGCTGCCGAAGATGGCGGCGATTATAATCTTTGCCACATTGTCGATGCGCACTACTTCCGTGGCCGCATCAGCGCCCAGGAGGCTGCCCAGCGAGGCAACCAACTTTATTACGAGCGTGTTTTCGATGATATCCTGATGTCGGAAGGTGTTGTAACGCATTATTTCCCACTGAAGTCATTTTTTGGTAAGCGTGAAGAAAAGAGCGTGGATGTGTATTTGGCGCTGGAAGCATACGAAAGGGCCGTTTCCGGGAAGATCGATGTGCTGGTGCTGATCAGTTCGGATGGCGATTTTGTTCCCCTTATTCGCAAGGTGAATGGGTTGGGCGTAAGGGTTATGGTGATGTGCTGGGACTTTGAGTTTACCAACGACGAGGGCCAGAAAATGGTTACCCGCACCTCGCAGCATCTGCTCGAAGAGGTGTCGTACCCGGTGCAAATGCACGAACTCATCGACAGCCGCCTGAAGAAAAACGACCCCCTGGTGAATGCTTTGTTTGTGCAGGAAGAATTTAACACTCCGTCGAATCCGGCACCTGTTGAGGGTGAAGAGGAGGAGGAGGAAGACAATTTCAACCGCATCGACCGGAGCGAAACTCAGGTCAGCGAGGTGCTGAGCCTTAAGAATGGTTATGGGTTTATCAAATATCCCAACAACAACCTGTTTTTCCACTATACCGACGTACTCAACGTAGATTTTAATGAACTTTTGACTGGCGATGAAGTGGAATTTACCCTGGAGCGAAAGCACAACGGGCAGGATGTGGCCAAAAACGTAAAAAAGATCAATTAACTCTGATTACCCTTTAATTACTGCTAAAGGATTTAGTTCAACCAGGATGTCCACCAGGTCGTCCTGGTTTTTCATTACTACGGCAATGTTTTTGTAAGCGCCTGAAGCCTCTTCCAGATCGCTGGTGCGGCGCAAGGCATGGATAATGCCTTGTTGCTCCAGCTTTTCGATTTCTACTTTGAGGTCGAACGAACGTATGGCCTCTTTGCGCCCCATTTTGCGTCCGGCCCCGTGCGAGCAGCTCTCAAAGCTCTCCGGATTGCCCTTGCCCCTGACAATATAGCTGCTGGCGCCCTGGCTGCCGGGTATAATGCCCACGGTGTCCTTAGCGGCTATTGTCGCTCCTTTGCGATGTACGATCACTTCCTGCCCGAAATGCTTTTCCGCGGAAGCGTAATTATGGGCAATATTGATCATGGGCGCCGAACGAAATGATCCCCTGAAATGATCCTGAAAAGCCCCCAGGATATTGTCCATTATAAGCCGGCGGTTGGCCAGGGCGAAATCGATGCAATAGTTCATTTCGGCCAGATATTGCTGCCCCTCGGGGCTTTCTATCGGCAGCCAGGCCAGCTGCGCCGAGCGCGGCACCGTGCTTTTCCATTGCTCATTTAATTTAATGGCCAGGCGGTTGTAATAGTCGGCCACCTGCTTGCCAATATTGCGGCTGCCCGAATGCACCATGATCCAAATGAGCCCATCGGAACCCATCTGCACTTCCATAAAGTGGTTTCCTCCGCCCAGGGTGCCGATTTGGTAGGTGGCACTATCGAATTCGCGCTCCACCACGGGCATGGGCTGCTTTGGCTTTCGTCCGGGCATGCGTCGCTCATCCTGCCGCTGGCTGTGATGTTTGAAGCCCAGTGGCACCAGCTTACGAATATCCGACATGATGCTTTTCAGGGTGCTGCGGTCAATTTCGTGCAGCGTTGTTTGCACGGCGCACATGCCGCAGCCGATATCCACCCCAACGGCATTGGGTATGATTACGTCTTTGGTGGCCAGCACCCCGCCAATAGGCATTCCAAAGCCCTGGTGGCAGTCGGGCATCAGCGCAATGTGGCTATAGGCAAAAGGCAGACGCGCCAGGTTGCGGGCCTGCACCAGGGCACCTGCCTCAATATCATTGAGCCAGAGCTTTATGGGAATGGGTTCGTCGGTTATTTGGCGAATCATAGTCTAATCCTGAAAGTTGAAGATACACAATTTTCAGGTTCTTGCACGAAATTTCCAGTAATAACTGGCTCGCTCCAAAATTCAATGTTCATTATTAGTACCTTTGCAACCTGAAAAAACACACTGATTATGGCACTAAACTGCGGAATGGTTGGCATAGCCGGGAGCGGCAAAACCACCCTGTTCAACTCATTATCGAAAGGTCGCATGGAAGACACCCAGGTTGGCGGCAAGGCCAACCTCGGACAAATAGAAGTGCCCGATCCACGCCTGGATGCCATCGCAACTATTGTAAAGCCTGTAAAGGTGGTTCGCACCACCGTTGAGATTATCGACATTCCGGGTCTGACCAAAGGCGGAGCCACCCAGAAAGGTGCAGGGCAGTTTCTGGCCGAAATCAGGCAAACCGATGCCATCATTCATGTGTTGCGCTGCTTCGACGACCCCATGGTGCCGCACATCGAGGGTTCGGTAAACCCTCTGCGCGACAAGGAAACCATAGACCTGGAGCTTATTTCCAAGGACCTGGAAACCCTTGAAAAAAAGATTCAACGGACAGATAAGCTTGCCCGCGTAGGTGATAAGGATGCGAAAAAAGCCTTGACGGTGCTCACCGCCCTTCAGGAGCATTTCGAGAATGGTGAGCCCGCGCGCAGTTTCCAAATTGAAGAAACCGACAGGGAAATTCTTGACGATTGCTTTTTCCTGACCATAAAACCAGTGATTTACGTTTGTAACGTTGATGAAGCATCTGCCTCCGGGGGCAACAAATACACCGAAATGGTGGCATCTACCATTGAGAAGGAAGGTGCCGAAATGCTTATTATTGCGGCTAAAGCCGAGGCAGAGATTGCCCAGCTTGACAGCCAGGAAGACCGTATGGCATTTCTGGAAGACATGGGGCTGGAAGAACCCGGTGTAAACAAACTCATAAGGGCGGCCTACCGCACCCTTAATCTGCACACCTTTTTTACCGAAGGACCCAAAGAAGTCAGGGCATGGACCATACATGCCGGCACCCCTGCACCCAAAGCAGCCGGCGTGATTCACTCCGACCTTGAAAGAGGGTTTATCCGGGCAGAAGTTAAACGCTGGGAAGACTTTGTAGAGCTTGGGTCAGAACATGCCTGCAAGCAAGCAGGGAAGTTCCACATTGAGGGAAAAACTTACATTGTAAAAGACGGCGACATCTTCCATGTGCGCTTTAACGTCTAAACCTTCAAATTTATGAATTATAATTGCGAATTTATGATTTTAATCATCATTCATAAATCCTTAATCATAAATAAGAAAGTGGTTTAGGCTTCGAAAAAATCCTGCAGGGCGTCGAGATAAAATTCTTTCCAGCCTTCGAGCATATTTTCGTAGGCTTCGTCGGGAATGCCTTCGTGCATCACCTGCAGTTGGGTGCCGCCCTTTTCTTCAAAAAACTTAATGGTTACAATCGATTCTTCCTCCTCCCCTTCGAAGTACCACTGTTGCCTGAGCAATTTGTTGGTTTCGAATTCAATGTTTCGACCTGTAATTTCGCCATTTAGCAGGCTGAACTCTGAGTCGGGCTCCAGGCTCATCACGGCGGGCTCGCCACTCCACAACTCAATGGCAAAAGGGTTGGTCAGTGCCCGGAAAACCTCTTCGGGCGTGGCTTTTATTTTGCGGTACAATTTAATGCTTTTCGACATGGCTATTTTTTCTTTTTTAATGCAAAGCCAGTAAGGGCGGGTATGTAAAGTTTCAACTTGCCATCATATCCGTCTGCATTGGTGGAATACACCAGCTTTTCGTCAATACGGCCAAAGCCGCCAAACTGCGGGCTATCGGTGTTAAGCACCAGCGAATAGTCTCCCGGAGGTACATCAACAGCGTAATCGGCATATGAATCGAAGGGGTTGAAGTTGAAAACAAACACCAGGTCTTTGCGACCAATCACCAGTATCTGGTCAGATATATGCTCCATCAAACGGTTTACAGTGGGGTGTTTGAGCAACTTTTCCTTTTGTACAAGGGCCATCATTGCCTGGTCGAAATCATTCAGAAACCTGTATCTCAGTTCAGGGTTGTTCATTAGGCTCCACTGCCGCCTGGCATAGTGATACGACCAATTGTTGTGCTTCCCTGGAAAGTCGATCCATTCGGGGTGGCCAAATTCGTTGCCCATAAAATTCAGGTAGCCGTTGCCGGCCGTTACCAGGGTAATCAGCCTGATCATTTTATGCAAAGCTATGCCGTTGTTGACGGCAAAGCTTTGCTGATCGACTCGCATGCTGTAATACATGTCCTGATCGATAAGCCAGAAAATAATGGTCTTATCGCCGACCAGGGCCTGGTCGTGCGATTCGACATAGTGCACGGTCTTTTCGTCCCAGCGTTTATTCGACAGCTGGTGAAACATTTCACCCACATGCCAGAACTGCACCCGTTCTTCCTTAATGGTTCTAATCCAGTAATCGGGCACGCCCATGGCCAGGCGATAGTCGAAACCCAGACCGCCCAGCGCCTGGGGAGTTGCCAAACCGGGCATTCCGCTCATTTCTTCGGCAATGCTCAGAGAGCCGGGCTTCACTTCGTGAATGAGCTTGTTTGCAAGATACAGATAGGTAATGGCATCTTCGTCCTGGCTATCGTTGAAATACTGATCGTAACTAACAAAGGCGGTTCCCAGGCCATGATCGAGATACAGCATGCTTGTAACACCATCGAACCGGAAGCCATCAAAACCGTATTCTTCGAGCCAGAACTTGCAGTTTGAAAGCAGGAAATGCAGCACTTCATTTTTCCCGTAGTCGAAGCAACGGCTGTCCCATGCCGGGTGGTCGCCCCTTGGGCCGTCGTGAAAAAACTGGTAATAGGTGCCATCGTAGCGGCTGATGCCTTCCACTTCATTTTTTACCGCATGCGAGTGTACGATATCCATGATGACCTTGATGCCCCGTCCGTGGGCATCATCCACCAGGGCTTTCAGCTCTTCGGGAGTGCCAAAGCGGCTGGAGGCCGCAAAAAAACTACTCACATGGTAGCCAAAGGAGCCATAAAACGGGTGCTCCTGTACGGCCATTAGCTGAATGGTGTTGTATCCTGCCTTCTCCACATGGGGCAGCACATTGAGCCTGAAATCTTCCCAGGAACCCACCTTGTATTCTTCTGTGGCCATGCCTGTATGCGCTTCGTAAATGAGCGGAAAGAAGTCTTTATCCTGTTTCAGCTTGTTTTTCCAGTTGTAGGGTGCGGGCGGATCCCAAACCTGCGCGCTCCAGATATGGGTGGTGGGATCTTGCACCACGCGGCGGGCCCAAGCCGGGATGCGATCGCCCGAGCCACCCTCCCAGCACATATAGAGCTTGTAAAGGTCCTGATGCCTCAGGGTTTCGGCAGGCAACACAATCTCCCAGTTACCATTGCCCAGGGGATGCATCTTAAACTCCTCCTGCAGTCGCCAGTTCGAAAAATCACCCACCAGGTATATACCGGTGGCATTGGGAGCCCACTCGCGCAATACCCAGCCCCCTTGCTGGCGATGCAAGCCAAAGTAGTTATGCCCATTGGCAAAGTCAGTAAGCCGCCCAACACCAGTCAACTGCATTTCCTTTTCATAAGCCTTGCGTAAGCGGCCTACGATCTTGTGGGTGTGGGGTGCGAGAAAAGGGTCTTTTTTTACAAAATCAGGAATCAGCATCGGCCGCGGGTTTTAAAAAGCATCAAAATTCAAATTCCGGCAAAAAAACGACATATCAAACATAAACTTTTTTATTTAATCAACCACACTTTCCCATGGCCTTTTTTCGTCATTTCAAAAGTTTCTTCATTTCATAAATACTTGCAGGGCCTTGCCAAAGATGCAAAAATGCCTAACTTTGCATAATTTTTATTCAATCTAAATAAACGTTGTGATTTTTTTAACACCATGAATCTTAGCGATCTGAAAAAAGGCGAACGCGGTATCATCCTGAAGGTTAAAGGCCGGGGTGCGTTTCGCAAACGGATCATCGAAATGGGGTTCGTGGTGGGAAAAACCGTTGAGGTAGTTAAGAAAGCGCCTCTACGCGACCCCATAGAATACATCATTATGGGCTACAACGTTTCGCTTCGCAGCAGCGAGGCCCAGCTAATAGAAGTAGCGCGCGAAAAAGATTTTAAGCCAGCCGAGAATAAAACTTTTGATGGCACTATTACCCGAGAGCGCATCAACACCCTGAGGCACGGAAAAACCATAAACGTGGCCCTGGTGGGCAACCCCAACAGCGGAAAGACCACTTTTTTCAATTATGCATCGGGCTCGCGCGAGCGTGTGGGTAACTACAGCGGGGTTACCGTCGATGCCAAGCAAGCCCGTTTCCGCCAGAGCGGGTACCAGTTCGGGATTACCGACCTGCCCGGCACCTATTCCATTTCGGCCTACACCCCCGAAGAGATTTTTGTCAGGGATTTTATACAGGAGAAGTTGCCCGATGTGGTTATCAACATTGTGGATGCCTCCAACCTGGAGCGCAACCTCTACCTAACCACGCAGCTCATCGATATGGACATCAGGGTGGTGATGGTGCTCAATATGTTTGACGAACTCCAGGAAAGGGGCGACAAGCTTGATTATGAGTCATTGGGTAAAATGATAGGCATTCCCATCGTTCCTTCGATAAGCTCGAAGGGCAAAGGAATAAAGGAAACCTTCAAAAAGGTCATTGAAGTTTTCGAAGACCGCAACCCAGTGGTGCGTCACATTCACATTAACTACGGGGCCAGCCTGGAGCGGTCAATCAAAGACATACAAGACCTGATTAATGCCCCTGGTAACCAACACCTTACCGACAGGATATCCACCCGTTTCCTTGCCATCAAACTGCTGGAGAACGACAAGGAGGCGGTAAAGAAAATCATGGAAAACTGCCATAACCATGAGGAAATTCTATATTATTCCGGGCAGGAAACCCATCGTCTTGAGAAGGAATACGGAGAGCACCCTGAAACGGTGATCACCGATTTGAAATACGGTTTTATTTCGGGCGCATTAAAAGAAACATTAAAGCCGGGAGTTACCGAGCAGCGTAAAACCAGCGAAGTAATCGACACACTGATTACCCATAAGTTGTTTGGTTTTCCCATCTTTCTGTTTTTCATGTGGCTGATGTTTTCGGCCACCTTCTGGCTGGGCAGCTACCCTATGGAATGGATTGAGGGGGGGGTAGGCCTGCTGGCCGGCTGGCTCAACAGCCAGATGACCGACGGCCCCCTGAAAGACTTGCTGGTAAATGGCATTGTGAGCGGGGTGGGCGGCGTAATCGTGTTTCTGCCCAATATTATGCTGCTGTTTTTCTTTATCAGCCTGATGGAAGACACCGGATACATGTCGCGAGCCGTGTTTATTATGGATAAGCTCATGCACAAAATCGGGCTCCATGGCAGATCGTTCATTCCCCTTTTGATGGGCTTTGGCTGCAATGTGCCGGCCATCATGGCTACACGCACGCTGTCGAACCGCAATGACCGCCTGCTCACCATGCTCATCAACCCTTTCATGTCGTGCAGTGCCCGTTTGCCCATTTATGTGCTGCTTATCAGTGCCTTCTTCCCCGAAAACCAGGGAAGCATGCTCTTTTTAATTTATTTGATCGGTGTGCTGATGGCTATCGGAGTGGCCATGTTGTTCAAACGAACCCTTTTTCGTGCCGAGGAAGTGCCTTTCGTAATGGAGCTCCCCCCCTACCGCATGCCTACGGCCCGAGCTTCCACCTCGCATATGTGGAGCAAGGCGGTGCAGTATCTGCGTAAAATTGGCGGCATCATCCTGGTGGCCTCTATAATTATCTGGGCGCTGGGATATTTTCCCAATGGCAGCAATTTCCAGGAGCAGGTGCAGGCACAGCGTGAAACCATAATAGAACAACACAAGGCTGAATTGGCCGCTCTGCCCGAAACGGCGGTTGCAGAAAGGCAACAACTTGCAGAACAATTTGACCTTCGTCTGCATCAAGCCGAAGCCATAGCCTACTCCAAAAGATTAGAAAACAGCTATATAGGAAGGATTGGCAAGGCTGTTCACCCCGTAATGTCCCCGCTGGGGTTCGACTGGAAAATGACCATCAGCATCATTTCGGGTGTGGCAGCAAAGGAAATTGTGGTCAGCACCCTGGGTGTACTTTACCAGGTAGATGAAAATGTGCAGACTCAAAGTCAGTCACTTATTGAAAAGTTGCAGAGCCAGATTTACACGGAAGGGCCACGTGTCGGACAAAAAGTGTTCAATAAACGGGTAGCTTTCAGCCTCATGCTGTTCGTGCTGCTTTATTTTCCGTGCATTGGCGTAATTGCAGCCATTAGCAAGGAGTCGGGCCACTGGAAATGGGGCTTGTTTACGGTGGGATATACTACCCTGATTGCCTGGCTGGTATCTTTCATCTTTTATCAGACCTCGGGCCTTTTCATTTAAAATTTAACAAACATGATACAATGGATCATTACCATAGTTATACTGGCCCTTGCATTTGGCTTTGCCATTTATAAGCTGGTGCGCATTATCCGGCGTCCGAAAAAAGGTCCGTCCGATCCCTGCGGAGGTTGCGTTAGCGATTGCGCCGGTTGCCAGTTCATGACCAAGGATAAAATCCACTACAAATTGAAATGAAAGCCCGTTTTCATTGGCTTTTTTTCTTATTTTCGGGTAGCCAAAAAACCCGATGAGCTACGACCTTCATTCCATATTGCTTAAGTATTGGGGTTTTAGTGCATTCAGGCCCTTGCAGGAAGACATTATCCGCTCGGTGCTCGAAGGCCACGACACCCTCGCCCTGCTGCCTACCGGTGGTGGAAAGTCGCTTTGCTACCAGGTGCCAGGCCTTGCCCGCGAAGGCTTATGCATTGTGGTAACTCCGCTGGTGGCCCTCATGAAGGACCAGGTACAGAACCTGAAAGACCGGGGCATTAAGGCCGTGGGGGTATATTACGGCCTGAGCAAGATGGAAATGGATATTGCCATTGACAACTGTGTGTATGGCGACGTAAAGTTTCTTTACCTCTCGCCGGAGAGGCTTACCACTGACCTGCTGCGGGCACGAATACCTAAAATGAAGGTCAACTTGCTGGCTGTGGATGAGGCCCACTGCATTTCGCAATGGGGTTATGATTTCAGGCCTCCCTATCTGAAAATTGCAGAGGTGAGGGAGCTTATGCCCCACACGCCGGTGCTGGCTCTGACGGCCACGGCCACCCCACAGGTGGTACTCGACATTCAGCAGAAGCTGGCTTTCGGCAGCCCGCGGGTGTTTCAGAAGAGTTTTGAAAGAAAAAACCTGGCTTATGTAGTGCTGCATGAAGAGGACAAGCTGAACCGCTTGCTTAAGATATGCCAAAAAGTGGGCGGGCCGGGCATAGTGTATGTGCGCAACCGCAAAAAGACCAGGGAGCTTGCCCTTTTTCTGAAAAAGAATAATGTTTCGGCCGATTTTTACCATGCCGGGCTTACTACCCTGGAACGCGACGTGAAGCAAAATGCATGGATGCAGGAAAAAGCCAGGGTAATGGTTTCGACCAATGCCTTTGGCATGGGCATCGACAAGCCCAATGTGCGTTTTGTGGTGCACATGGATTTGCCTGACAGCCCCGAGGCTTATTTCCAGGAAGCAGGGAGGGCCGGGCGCGATGGAAAAAAATCGTTCGCCGTGCTGCTTTGCAACAAGGCCGATGTAATTGAGCTGGAGCGAAACCACGAACGGTCTTTCCCGCCCATAGATTTTATTAAAAAAGTATATAACAGCCTGGGCAATTACTTTCAGCTGGCCATTGGCGCAGGGCGCGATCAAACCTTTGCATTCAGCCTCAGCGAGTTTTCCGAAAATTACACCTACGACCCGGTGCTGGTTTTCAATGCATTGAAATTCCTCGAAAGAGAGGGCTATATTGCCATGTCGGATGCGCTGGCCAATCCCTCCAGGGTTTTTATTTCCATAAACAAGGAAGAGCTTTATCGCTTCCAGGTGGCTACCCCGTCTTACGATGCTTTCCTTAAGGTTTTGTTGCGCTCCTACACGGGCTTATTTTCGGAGTTTGTTAAGATCAGCGAAAGCGACATTGCCAAAAGAGCGGGCATTACTAAAGAAGAGGCCATTAAAAGGCTGCGGTGGCTCAGGCAGGTAAGCATCCTTCAATACGAAGAGCAAAACGAACAGGCCACCATTACTTTCTTGGAGGAGCGCATGCAGGAGCATCAGCTTCGCATCACCCCCGAGGTGTATCACGAGCGACGGGAGTTTTCGCGCGAGCGTATGGAAGCGATGAAGCAATACGTGCTTTCGTCCAACAAATGCCGCAGCACCATGCTGCTAGCTTATTTCGGAGAGGTGGTTAGTCACCGCTGCGGGCATTGCGATGTATGCCTGGAACGCAACAAAGCCGAGGTCTCGGCCTACGAATTCGACCTGGTGCTCAAGGAAATAAAACCTTGGTTGCAAACGAAATCAATGACTGTCAAGGAAATCCTTTCTGAAATTCCGGCTGCGCTCAATGAGGGCAAAGTGCTGAAGGTGCTGCAGTGGCTCATTGACAACGGAAAAGTTGAGACCCTGGAAGAAGAAGGAAGACTCAAGTGGATTGAATGACCCAAATTCAGGTTTTCTCCCTGCTTTTGGGTAAATTTGCGGAAGCAGAACTTTTTGAATATCTCCAAACGTAGTTTTATGCAAAAATACCGGCATATCTTTTTCGATCTTGACCGCACGCTTTACGATTTCGACCGCAACAACCGCGAAACCATTTACCAGTTATACCAGGATTTTAAGCTGGAAGAGCTGGGCGTAAGCGACTTCGACGCCTTTCACAAAACTTATAAAAGCATTAACCTACCTCTTTGGGAGCGTTACAAAAAGCAAGAAATCACCAAGGAATACCTGAATGTGGCACGTTTTTCTGATACCTTAAAGGCTTTCGGTATCAACCATGGGCTGGCACAGAAATTTGCCTCTGAATATATCAGGCTTAGCCCCATGCAGGTACACCTGCTGCCGGGTGCTATCGAGCTACTCGAATATCTTTTTCCAAAATACCCGCTGCACATTATCACCAATGGTTTCGACGAGATTCAGTTTCTGAAGATCAGCCGTTGTGGCCTGGAGAAGTTTTTTCAACACATCATTGTAAGCGAGGACGCCGGGGCGCAAAAGCCCGATTCACGTATATTTGATTTTGCTTTTATAAAAACCGGTGCCCGGCCTGAAGAGTCGTTGCTGGTGGGCGATGATCCGCAGTCGGATATTCTCGGGGCTCAGCAGGCAGGCATGGATCAGGTGTGGCTGGCACAATCGGGCGAAACATCGCCATACGCACCTACTTATCAGATCAGCAACCTGCTCGAACTAAAACAGATTATTTAGAAAACCCCTGTTGATTTTTTTGAGAATGAGGAAGCTTGGCTAAGGTTTTAATCCTTACTTGTAGCGAAGGTGGCAATGGAAGTGAGTCCTCCCTTTACTTTATCTCCTATTTTTACATTTACTTGGGTGCCAAGAGGCAGATAAAGGTCGGCTCGAGAGCCGAATTTGATGAAGCCCAGCTCATCGCCCTGTTTTACCGTGGTGCCTTCCCTGGTGTAGCAAACAATGCGGCGGGCCACAAAACCTGCCACCTGGTGCATTAAAATCTGCTGATCATTTTCGGTTTCAAAAACTATGGAAGTGCGCTCGTTGAGGGTGCTCGACTTAGGGCTCCAGGCCAGCAAGAATTTGCCATGGTGATGCCTCTTATACAGGACTTTTCCAGTTACCGGATAGCGGTTCTGATGCACGTTTAGAGGAGACATGAAGATGGACACCTGCAGCATGGGCTTTTTGAAGAATTCTTTTTCAAAAGCCTCTTCAACCACGACCACGCGGCCATCGGCTGGGCTTAGCACCAGCGAGGCGTCAGGCGTAATAATCCGGTTGGGCGACCGAAAAAATTGCAATACCAAGATCGACAAAACAATCAGGGGTGCATAAATAAACCATGCCCGGCGGCCCACTTCGGGGAAAAAGGTTTGCATTACAAAAACGGCAATGATAAGCAGTGCAATCACAAGAGTAATGGTGGGATAACCTTCCCTGTGTATTTTCATAAGATTGAAATCAGAATACAATAATTAGATAAACAAAAACAAAGGGTGCGGCCATAATCACCCCATCGAAGCGATCGAGGATTCCACCATGCCCGGGCAGCAACCGGCCACTGTCCTTGGCATTGATGCTGCGTTTGAACATGGACTCAAATAAATCGCCGTAAGAACTGAATACAACCACGATCAGTGAAATGGCCAGCCAGTCGATGGGGTCAAGCTGGGTAAAGTACCTTGAAATAATATAACCCGTAAATATGGCCAACACCCCGCCGCCAATGGTTCCTTCCCATGTTTTCCGGGGAGAGATACGCTCGAAAAGACGGTGTTTTCCAATGGCCGAGCCCACAAGATAGGCACCGGTTTCGTTCATCCACACCAGGAAAAAGAACCCCAGCAACAGGCTCGAATGGTAGGTGCCTGGCAAAAGGTTAGGGTTGGGAAAATACATGAGCAACGAAAAAGGCAGGGCAATGTAAAGCAATCCAAAAAATGTAAACGCTATATTGGTGAAGGGATTGGGCAGCTTGCGATAAAGTTCAAAAAGAAAGATCAGAAACAAAAACACAAAATTGAACATTAGAATGCCCCTTCCGGTATAACCATGGGCAATAAAGGCATTGGAAAGAAAAAGGAAGACACCTGAAAGAATACCGGCAAACTTGTTGGGAAAAATACCGGCGGTTTCCACCAGTTTAAAAAACTCCCAAAGGCCCATTACGGTAATGATCAGAAAGAGGATGACAAAAAAGAGGTGGTGCAGAATAATGGACAAAATGACCAACACCACAAATACGATTCCGGTAAGCGTGCGTTTTACAAGGTTGTTCACAACTCCTCCCTGTTAATAATTAATCTGGCCCTGAGCACATTGTCGGAATGCACATAGAGCTCTACTTCACCAAAAAGATAGGCAGAATCTTTTTTGTTTACCACTACACCGTGTATTTCATACTCTTCCAGCAACGCTTTAACAATTTCCACTTTGTGCAGAAATTCAGAACTGTAAACCATCTGCCAGTTATCTTCCATAAAAATGCCAGTCAGTCCTAACAGTTTTCTATCAGAAAAAGGTACACTTCCTTTGGCCCGTGGGCACCGTGTACCAGCGTTTTTTCAATATCAGCCGTACGGCTGGGTCCGGTCACAACAGTAATCATCGATGGGAGCACCCCATCGTATTTTTTATTGAGAAGCTGAAACGCATCCTTAATATCCCATACCAGTTGCCTGCTGTTTGCCACCACGATGTGTACTGGCGGATAAATGAAACCGCGGCGTCCTCCACCCTGCTTGCTGCTCATCACAATGGCTCCCAGGCGGCTTATCAGCACCTCGCAGCCTGTGAGCGCTGCCTGGCATTCGTCAAGCTCCTTGCAGTCCTTTATGCAGCCAAGGCCTTTTTCGTCGAGCAAACCGCTGAAGAAGGCCTCGCCACAAAACAATTTCTCAATATTTTTCTTTTTCAGCAGGGCTTTGAGGTTCAAGCTAAGCTCCTTGTAATCGGCACAATACACAAACTGACCATTGACTTTCGAAAAAGCTTCGGCAAAAGACACATCCAGAAATTCAGAATCGGGTGCAGCGTGGACCGGACTCTCCAGGTCAACGCTTTCGTAGGGAGGCAGTATTTTGTTTACTAGTGCATCCCTTACTTTTTTCAATACCTTCTCCTTCGATGTGCTTTCCTTCATTATGCTCAGGGTGAGGGATTGTTTTGCGGAGGATCGTCAGCCATGTCGCCCTCATCGGAGGGTTTTGGAGATATTTGTGCGTCGGACAAATTCTCTGTGGCGGGTGCTTCAGCAGTTGTTTCAATATTCTTTTCAGCCACTGTTTCGGCTTCCGGCTCAAAAGGCCGTTTGCCAAAGACTTGCTCCAGGTCTTCGCGGAAAATCACCTCTTTTTCAAGCAGGAGATCGCCAAGTTTTATTAGCTTGTCCTTGTTATCGTTCAGAATTTTTTTGGCCCGCTTATAGGCTTGCTCCACCAGTTTACTCACCTCTTCGTCAATTATCTGGGCGGTACGCTCAGAATAAGGCCTGTTAAATGCATATTCACTTTGCCCTGAGCTGTCGTAATAGCTCACGTTTCCGATTTTTTTGTTCAAGCCAAAAAAAACGACCATGGCATACACCTGCTTGGTTACCTTTTCGAGATCGTTCAGTGCCCCCGTCGAAATTCTGCCAAAAATGATGTCTTCAGCGGCCCGGCCTCCCAGTATAGAGGTAATCTCATCGAACATTTGCTCAAAGGTGGTGATCTGCCTTTCTTCGGGCAGGTACCAGGCGGCGCCCAGGGCTTTGCCACGGGGCACTATGGTCACCTTTACCAGCGGGTGAGCATGTTCGAGCAGCCAGCTTACCGAAGCGTGCCCGGCTTCATGATAGGCAATGACTTTCTTTTCGGTAGGTGATATAATCTTGTTGCGTTTTTCCAGCCCTCCAATAATGCGATCCACGGCGTCGAGAAAATCCTGGCGTTCTACCATTTTTTTGTTGCGCCTTGCGGCGATGAGTGCAGCTTCGTTGCACACGTTGGCAATATCAGCTCCCGAGAAGCCCGGGGTTTGCCTAGCCAGAAAATCAGAATCCACGTCGGGAGCCAGTTTAATGGGCTTCATATGCACCTTGAAGATGGCCTTGCGTTCTTCCAGGTCGGGCATTTCAACATGAATCTGCCGGTCGAAGCGTCCGGCGCGCATCAGGGCGCGGTCGAGTATGTCGGCCCGGTTGGTGGCCGCCAGGATAATAACACCTTGGTTTGTGCCAAAGCCATCCATTTCGGTAAGCAGCTGGTTCAGGGTGTTTTCGCGCTCATCGTTGGCGCCGGTCATGGGGTTTTTGCCACGGGCACGACCAATGGCGTCGATTTCGTCAATAAAAATGATGCATGGCGCCTTTTCCTTGGCTTGCTTAAAGAGATCGCGCACACGCGAGGCTCCCACGCCAACAAACATCTCCACAAAGTCAGACCCGCTCAGCGAAAAGAAGGGTACTTGCGCCTGGCCGGCCACCGCTTTGGCAAGCAGGGTTTTACCCGTGCCGGGAGGGCCTACCAGTAAAGCACCTTTGGGAATCTGACCACCCAGGTCGGTATATTTCTTGGGGTTTTTCAGAAAGTCAACAATCTCCATCAGCTCAATCTTGGCCTCTTCCAGGCCTGCCACATCTTTAAAAGTCACATTCACGTGGGTGTCCTTGTCGAACAGCGTGGCCTTCGACTTGCCGATGTTGAATATCTGTCCGCCGCCCGAGGCTCCGGCCATTCGGCGCATGATAAACAGCCAGAAAACGATGAGCAGGCCAATGGGCAGAATCCAGCCCAGAATGTCGGTGCCCCAGTTTCGGCGCTGCTCAAAAAATATGGGCACGCGCTGCTCAGCAGGTAATTCTTGCTGTGCATCCCTTACGAGCCTCTCGAAACTTTCAACCGAGCCAATCTTAAAGGTATAATGGGGGCGCAAGGCATCCATGTTGCTGGTGCCGCGACCCTCGAGGTCGCTGTATTTTTCCTGGTCAAGCTGTTCCTGCTTAATAAAGACTTCCACCATTTCGTGGTTCACCACGATAAGCTTTTCAATATCGCTGGTGGGCAGCATTTCAACCTCGAAGCGCTGCTGCGAGATTTCTATGGCGCCACCACCCCAGTTGAAAAAGTTGAGCCCAATAAGCAAAAGGGCCAGCAGGCCGTAAACCCAGTAGAAGTTAAAGCCTGGCTTCCTTTTATCTTTTCCGCCCGGGGTATTCTCGGGTTTGGGTTTTCCGGAAGGATTATTGTTTTTGTGGTTATTGTCCGTATTCATTTATTAATTTTAAAAAACTGAACTACCCTTTCGGGGAAAACATTACTCGGTCATGGTTCGGGGTGCATCGGCCCAGAGGGCTTCGAGCTTATAAAAGTTGCGCACCGGTTCCTGGAACACATGTACCACCACATCCAGGTAATCGAGCAAGATCCATTCGGCATTCGAAAAGCCTTCGCGCCGTCGCGGAAACTGCCCGGTGGCCTTTTTGGCCTCCGCCTCAATGGAGTCGGCAATGGCTCCGGTGTGTGTACGTGAAGTGCCGTGGCAAATCACAAAATAATCGCAAACCGTGGAGTTTAACTTTGCTAAATCAAGAATGACAATTTCCAGTCCTTTCTTTTCCTGAATGCCTTTAACTATTGAATCAATAAGGGTTTGTGAGTCGTCTTTCTTTTTTGTTTTAACCATCCCCTTGGTGTTATATTTTACCTGCAAATTTAACATTATTTACACACATAATGTTTTTGCATGATTGCGAATAATTGTTAATCAGGTATTATTAACTAAATTTGGCAAACAGACCAGGCCATGAGTACTTTCAGTCCCAAAATCATCCGGTATAAAGCCCTCGACTCTACCAACCGCGAAGCCTTTCGGCTTGACGAAAAGGGAAGCCTGTCCGAGGGGACTGTGGTGCTTGCCGAGAGTCAGTTGGCTGGCCGCGGGCAGGGAAGCACCTACTGGGAAAGTGCCCCCGGTCTTAACCTTACTTTTTCTCTGGTGCTCCGGCCGGTATTTCTGCCTCCTGCGCAGCAGTTTCTGCTCAACCAAACCATTGCCCTGGGCATTCGCGACAGCCTGTCCACTTTTCTTTTCCCCGAAAGGGTAAGCATAAAATGGCCTAACGACATTTACTGCCGCCGGGGAAAGATATCAGGAACCCTGATCGAAAACCGCATTATGGGCCATCGGTTCGACCTTTGTGTAGCGGGCATAGGCATAAACGTAAACCAGGAGGTGTTTACCTCGGATGCACCCAACCCAATTTCGCTAAGAAACCTGACTGGGAAACAATTTGAACCTGAAGAAGTGCTGCAAAGGTGCCTGGATGCCATTGGCCAATGGTACGAAGAGCTTCGCAGCGAGGTTATTCAGAAAATACAAAAGACTTATCTGGAGCACCTGATGGGGCTAAACAAATGCATGCGTTTCAGGGCAGCCCAGGAAACATTTGCAGGGGTTATTACCGGTGTGGATTTATATGGCAGGCTGCAAATACTTTGCGAAAACCAGCAACTGCAGACATTCGACATCAAAGAAGTGCAATTGTTGCTATGATTTTTTTGAGAAAATCTCCAGCAGCTTTTTGGCCAGCATGTTGACCAGGTTTTGCAGAGGCCTGGAGGCAACCATGCTTAAAAAAGGATTCAACTCGGCATCAAAAACGATCTCAGCAAAGCTTTTTCCCTCAATATCAGGCTCAATGAAGCAGTCGAGCGTATATTCGATAGGATTGTTGCCCTCGGCGACAATATGAATGTTGCGATGAGGGATTTTCTTTACCATGCGCATCGACAGGTCGGCCATACTCGGTATGGTAAAGGAGCAGCTTTGCTCATCGGCCTTCCAGTTAACGATTTGCGGGGGCATGAGGTCTTTGAAGTTGCGGAAGTCGCTCAAAAATTCAAACACCTCCTGCTCTGGTGCATCAAGCTGCACGCGTTCGCTTTGAAACTTTGCCATTCAACTATTTTAGGTTAAGAAAATCTATTTTCCCCAAGCATGAGGATTTTCGCGCCATTTGGCCAGCAGTTCGAGTTCTTCCTGGCTTATTCGTCCTTCCTGCAGGGCAGTTTCGAGCAGGCAAGTGTAGTTGCTCAGGGTTACCAGCTCGCAGTGGTTTTCGGTCATGGCTAAGTCGGCTTCGGGCAGCCCGTAGGAAAAAATGGCCAGCATTCCTACAACCTCAAAGCCCGCTTCGCGCAAAGCTTTTACTGCGGCGATGCTGCTTTTTCCCGTCGAAACCAGGTCTTCGATCACCACGGTTTTTTCACCTTTCAGGATTCTGCCTTCTATCATATTGCCCAGGCCGTGGCCTTTGGGGGCGCTGCGCACGTAAACAAAGGGCAGGCCTAGCTCTTCGGCCACCAGTATGCCATGGGCAATGGCGCCAGTGGCCACCCCGGCTATAACACCGGCATCAGGAAAAAACCCTTTTACCTGGCGGGTGAGCTGAAGCGCGATTTGCCGCCGCACCTGAGGGTATGACAAGGTTTGGCGGTTATCGCAGTAAATGGGAGACTTAATGCCCGAGGCCCAGGTAAAAGGCTTTTTGGCATTCAGTTTTATTGCTTTACTTTGCAGCAGTAAGCTGGCAATAATGCGGGCAATTTCGCTGTCACATTTCATGATGCAAACCTACTTTATTTTTCAGTAATTTTCCACAAACCCGTAAAAATATAGCCACAGCCGACAAAAAAATAATTGAAAAATACAGCCATGCCAACAATTTATCTTGCCGAGCGCCAAATTAAACTTATTTCACCCACCGAAACCAAACCCGGCACCAATGTACCGGAAATAAATCCGGGGCAGCCTTTTCCATTCTGGGATCGTTTCCTTTCATTTCTTGCCGATTCCGTGGAAGGAGAGCTGGTTTTCAGATCGGCTGATCCACAATGGCTGTTTCGCTTCATTGCCAGCCATTTCGAGCCTGCCGAGGCTGCAGGAGGACTAGTGAAAAACGAACAAAACCAGTTGCTTTTCATCTTCCGCCAAGGCAAATGGGATCTTCCCAAGGGCCATTGCGAGAAAAACGAAACCGTGGAGGAAACCGCCCTGCGCGAAGTGGAGGAAGAATGCGGCATTGAGCAGTTGAAAATTATCTGTCCCTTGCCAACCACCTACCATGTGTACGAACTGAAAAAAGACCGGTGGATCATAAAAAAAACCTGGTGGTACCTGATGCACAGCAGTAGCCGAAAAAAACCACGCCCACAAAGCAGCGAGCAAATCGAATCGGCCCAATGGTTCAAAAAAGAAAACCTTGAAAAGGTTTTTGAGAATACTTACGGATCGGTTAAAGAGGTGGTCAGCTATGCCATTGAACTAAAACTGGTGTAAGGAGGCGAAGTTTTGGAGTTAGGGGGGCGCGGTGTACTCGTGAGCACTCCCGCACATGAGGTATCGGTAGAACTCTTGGGTTCAAAATTGCAATTAAATTGCTTATAAACAAACAGTTAACCTTTACCTTTATCCCTGCAAATCGACTTGCTCCGGAACAAATTGTGAAGCGTCGCCTCCGTTTTTTATTATATCGCGCACGAGCGATGAATTAATGGCGGTATGCTCAGGTACGGTAAGCATAAAAACAGTTTCGAGCTCGGGCATCATTTTTTTGTTCATCTGGCCAATGCTGCGTTCAAATTCAAAATCGGCACTGGTTCTCAAGCCCCGCAAAATAAACCTCACATTCAACTTGCGGCAAAGGTCCACTGTGAGTCCTTCGTATTCAATAATCTCAATAGTTGGATAGTCAGCAAACACTTTTTTGAGCCATTCTATTCGTTTTTCGATGGGAAAGAAGCCTGTTTTTTCGGCATTTCGGCCAACGGCAATAATTATCTTATCGAAAATAGGAATAGCTCGCAGAATAATGGATTCGTGCCCCTTGGTAATGGGGTCGAAGCTTCCGGGAAACAATGCGACTCGGTTCATGAATCAGTTTGGTTTTGGTTGACTTCTGGTTTTTTCGAACACAGAAAAATGCACCCTTCCATATTTTCTTTCCTGCACAAAATAAGGATATTGTTCAAATTTTTTTCTGGCCGGGTGTTCCATCACCAGCCAGCCGCCTTCTGCCAGCAGCTCGCGTTCAAAAACCTGCTGTGGAATTTTCTCCATGCCCTCCATATCGTAAGGCGGATCGGCAAAGATCAAATCAAATCCTGGCCGGCAATAGGAAAGAAAGCGAAACACATCGGCGCGCACCACTTTCAGGTTTTCAAGCTTCAGCTCTCGAATGGTTTGCTGGATAAAATCGATGCATTTAAAGTGGTTCTCCACCGCAATTACTTCGGCGGCCTCCCTCGATGCAAACTCATATGAGATGCTGCCGGTGCCGGCAAAGAGGTCGATCACTCGCAAGCCTTCAAAATCGAAATGGTTGTTGATTATGTTAAAAAGGGCTTCCTTGGCCAGGTCGGTAGTAGGCCGCACGGGCAGGTTGGCAGGTGGATGCAAAATCCTTCGCTGGTATTTTCCTGCAATTATCCGCATGTGTTCAAGTTTAGCAAGTTGAAAAAAAAGTGGTGTGGCACCTCGTCGAACTCAAGCCCGTATTGATACACATCGCTGCGACCGGCAAAATGCACCTTCTTAAAATAGCCAGATAGCAACTCATAATTCTTCGAGTCAAGGCTTATTTCTCCGGCCAGCAGGGCTTCCATCTGGCTGGCATCGAGACCAAACTGCTCCAGCACATAAAACAAAAAATACATCAGGTCGTCGAAAGCCTGATAGGCAAAGGAATTATAAAATATGAGGCAGGATGCTTCCAGCAGCAAAAGTTCGAAATGTCCGGGTTTTATGTGAAGCACAATATCGGCTTTTAACTCCCCGAGCTTTATGGCGGCAAGCACATTTTCAATAAGTACTGTTCCGGTATGCCTAAGCCTGTATGATGAATACAAAAAATCCAGTTTCTTGCGCAAAACCTCGGGAAACGGATAAATGCCATAAGCTTCGAGGTTATTGAGCTTGTCGGCCCGCAACTCATACTGCTGGGCCAAAGGCCCGCAATACTCATGGTAGGCTTGTTTGCCAGCATGCAGATAGAGCTGGGCAGGCACCAAGGTGTATTGGGGCTGATACCAGGCAATGTTTACCCTTTCGAAAGATCCCAGCAGCAAAGGATTTTCTTTGATAAATGTCTCCAGCTCAGCAGCAAGCCCTTCGATATGCCCGGCATTGGCAAAACGATAAGACTCCAGCATCATATACCGGAATTGCCGCGGATCAAGAATGGCAAAAGAAAATCCATCGAGCGAAAGCTCGATGGATAAAATCTCATTTCTTTCCGACCCTGGCGAAAACGTGTTGTCGACAATGCTTGTTGTCTTGCGAAAAGGGCCAGACATGCAGTTTTTTTTTTATTCCCAGTTACCGTCGATGGAAGCTTCGAACATGGAGCCTACCTTAAGGCCATCGAGGCGGGTGTAATACACGCGGTACTGAAGGTCGCTCAGATATTGGTCGGGCGTGGCATAAGCCTCAAAAACAGGTAGTTTAACCAATCCGCGCTCTATCATACCAGCTTGCATTGAAAAACGCTGGCCCCCGCTGAAGGGAATATATGGCAGCGAATCGATGGGGTAACTTGCCCGAACCAGCAGGGTATCTCTGGCAGGCATCCAAATAGTATCCCTTTGCACAATGCCCAGGCGAACCGCTTCAGCTTCAGTGAGGCTGTCGGGCACAGTACCAATAGCCCTGAGGATTGCAATGGAGTCGTATTTCACAAAGTTTACCAGTGAATCCAGATCGCCCAGAAAAGTGCCATAACGCGTACGGTGGGCAACCTGGGCGGTACGAATATCCTTCAGGCGCTCAATAATTCGGGCTTCACGGCGGGCCGCCTCCTGGTTAAAACGAACCGGCTCCATAATACTGTCGTAGATCAGGTAGCCAAGCACCACAATCACAAGGACTAAAACAATTTGAATAGCTGTTTTCATACTATTTGGTGGTTTTTTTAAGTGAATATGCAAAGGTAAAACAAAAATCGGAATGAATGGAAGCTGAAGAAAACCAAGTTGAAAAACCTGTATAGTAACCTTCAGGAATCCAACTGCAAATATTCTAATTTTTTTTTAATCACCCATAATAAAATAAGAAAAACATCAGAACAAATGCATGATTTGTTGTTCATAATCATCAAAACTGCCGGCACAGGGGTTGAAAATCCGAAGGTTAAAAAGTCTGGAAGGCGCGGTCGAGGTGGTGGGTGCGCCGGGTAATCTTCAGGTCTTGCAGCATCGACGATTTCACCCGAATGGTAAGGTTGTAGCTTTTTCTAAAGCCAAAAGGAATCCAGTTCAGGGTCATTTCCCAGCAATGCAAGTCGCGGTAAATATCCACCGAGGTGTAAGTAATTTCCTTGCGGTCGAAATCGTAGCCACTCCTGAAACCGAGCCTCCATTTCGGGGTCAGTTGCATATCGCCGTTTACGTTGAGCGACTGCACATAGTTTTTATCGAAGCGATCCTGGGCATAATTAAAGCGCGAGCCGTAGTTAAAGGTATATCCAAACTGCAGCGACCAAGGCACGGAATAATCGACCACACCCGGCATAATTTGCAGCACATCAGGCCCCGGAACCAATCCTTCGTCGGGATCGCCACTGCCAAATCCTTCGTCGGGGCCTCCCATATCCTGCCCCAAGCCTCCCCTAAGCTGCGTGCCAGCCCCTGCCGCTGGCCTTGTTTTGGAGCTCAGCGAATAGTTAAAGCTAAGGCTCCAGTTGGTATTGTTAAGTTTTAAGAGTTTTTTCTGGGTATCCCACAAAAACCGGTTTATGTACCGTCCGGTAGAATCTGTGTCGTAAACAGTCCAGCTGCTGGAGTAAGTAATATCAAAATTGTTAAAGAGGCGGGTGCGGGCCGAAAGCCTGATGTCGTTAAAATTGAGCGAGTCGCGGGCAATATCGTAACCACCGTTTATGGAAAGATTATCAATCAGGGCGATCTTGCGCTCGCCCCGGGCAGAAGTATCGCGGCGACTCCTGACTTTCATTTCCAGGTTGTTGGTCACCGAAAAGTTGATGTTTCCCGAGCGATTTGGCTGAGGCCCCGAATAAATCCCATCTTCAAAAATAGCATATCTTACCTCTTCGTTGCGCCGCTCGTCGTAGTAGGTCTGGTAATACCCCCAGAACGGTTTGGCAAAGTCGGGGCGATAGCTGAAGCCCAGGCTGGGCGACACTACATGGCGCAAAGCCCTTACAGGCCCCTTGCGAAACTGCACCATTCCGTAAAAGCGGGTGTTGAGGCTGGCGCTGTAGTTAAAATCGTGTATGGCCTTAAAGCCCGGTATGGTGTCTTTTACCACGTTGCCGAAGAGGGTATCGCCCTGCTGTATGAGCATGGCCTGTGGGTCCCAGTACTTTTCAACGGTGGAGAGGTACCAGTTCATATTGTAGTTTAAACTGTTGCTCAGGTTGAAGTGCTTGAGCACCCTCATGGAGTGGCTTATTGGGATATTGTGCCTCATGCCATTGCGAAAGCGCGACCAGGTTTCCCTTTCGAAAAGCAGGGAGTCGACGGTGCGCAGGTCGTTGCGGGCATTCATGGTGTAATTTAGGGTAATGTTTTCGTACCAGCGGCCTTCGCCCGAAACTCCTTGTCGCCTGAAGGGATGCAGGCGATTGACGCTGAAGGCGATCTCGGGCAGGCTGAGATCGACGGTGCGGTTCAGAGTGTTCTGGCTGTGTCGGAAGTTGGCCGAGAAGTTGTAACGGCTTGCCCAGGTGGCCCTGTAGGACACGTTGGATGAAAAAGTATTGGACAGATAATCCTGATCTGAAACGGGATTAAAGCGGCTGGCCTGCGAGCTTCCAGCATTAACGTTGGCCTGGAACACGCTGTTGGGCTTGGCCTTGGGGTCTTGGTTGTGGCTCCAAACAATCCTGAAGTCGCGGCTGCGCTCATAGCCCGGAAGGTTCTCCTCACCCAGGATGTTGACGGCATAACTCATATTAAGCGAGCCCGAGTAACGGTAGCGCACCCTGTAATTGGAGCCCACGCGGGCGGCCCAACTGCCTCGGGTGTAAATATCGCCGCGCAGCGAAAGGTCCACATAATCGTTGATGCCCCAGTAAAAACCTCCATTTTCCAGGTAAAAGCCCCGATTGGAGGTTTCACCATAGGAGGGCATCAGGATACCGGAAGCCTGACCCCTTTTGTTGGGGAAAAAGCCAAAAGGCACCACCAAGGGAGTAGGCACGCCTTCAATAACCAGAAAAGCCAGGCTGGTAATGATCTTGTCATTGGGAATCATCTTGGCCTTGCGAAAGCCGATATGAAAGTGGGGATCAGGATCATTGCAGGTGGTATATTTCCCATCCTGCACATGGATAATCCTGTCGGGCTGAATCTTTACCAGCTCGCCATGCAGGTAGCCATCGGCCTCTTTTGTAAATACCTGACGGGTGCGGCCCCGTTCGGTTTCGAAATTATACCACATTTCTTTTGATTGGAAAGACTGCGGCCCTTCGGTAAAAATCGGGTACTGCTGCACTACCCCTGCCGAGTCGGCAATACCTGTGGCATAGAGCTGGTTTTGGCGAAAGTCTATTTCCACATACCCGGCCTCCAGGTGTATGTCGCCATATTTCATGTCGGCGTTGCCATAAAGATAAACCTTACCTTCGCGCACATTAAAAAAGATGCTGTCGATGGCCGAGTAGTCGACCCTGGCGTCGAGTATTGTTCCCGAGCCCGTAAGGCGAGCAGGCTCTTGCTCGGCCACTTCTGAGGTATCAGAAGCAACCGTTGGCATGGTATCTGCAGGAAGGCTGCCTTCGGGTGTGCCCATCAGGTCGGGCCTAAAGGCAGGAAGCAGGCTGTCGGGAATTTCGGCCGGGGTTGTAGTGCGTGTTCTTTGAGGAGGAAGGGTATCGGCAACAGCCATAGGATAAACCCGGAAACTACCAGTAAAGGCGGTTGTTCCTGCCACCCCTGTAAGGGTAAAAAGCAGCAAGAGCACAAAAAACTTAAATCCCAGGTTTGTACCCAATTTTAATTAATGTTACTTTTGTATAATAAGAATGGGCCTTTTGCGTAATATTACCAAAGGTAAGCAGGGGCAAAACTAATTAAAAATCGCTTATTACTGGTGAAACGTTTCTTTATAATTTTTGGTATGTTGTTTCTGCTGGTGGTTGCACCCGCAGAACTTCTTGCCGACCGCAAGGGATACGTCAGTACCGTGGTGATTGACCCCGGGCACGGAGGCAAAGCTCCGGGAGCAGTGGGCCGAAAGGTGATGGAAAAAGACGTTGCCCTTGCTATTTCCCTAAAACTTGGTGAGTACATCAAGCAAAATCTTCCGGATGTAAAGGTGATTTATACCCGCGAAACAGACATTGATGTTCAGCTTCACGACCGCACCCGCATTGCTAATGAAAACCAAGCCGACCTGTTTATTAGTATTCATTGCAATTCTGCACCAAACCGATTGGCTTACGGCACAGAGACCTTTGTGCTGGGGCCCCACCGCAACCAGGCCAACCTGGAGGTGGCAAAACTTGAGAATGCGGCCATTTTGTATGAGGACAATTATCTCGAAACTTACGATGGCTATGACCCCAACTCACCCGAGTCGAACATTATCTTCAGCCTTTTCCAAAATGCTTATCTAAACCAAAGCCTTACCATGGCTTCTTTGATACAAGATCAGTTCAGGGAAAGGGCCAGGCGCTTTGACAGGGGAGTGAAGCAGGCAGGCTTCCTGGTGCTTTACCGGGCCACCATGCCCTCCGTTTTGGTGGAGGTGGGCTTTTTAAGCAATCCCCAGGAAGAACAATACCTGGCCTCAGAAGAGGGCCAGACGCAAATTGCTTCCGCTTTATTCAGGGCTTTTCGTGATTACAAAACGGCGCAGGACCAGCTTGCCGCTGCCCACGAGCAGCAAATGCTGGCCAGCGCAAACACACAGTCCCAGCTCAGCCAGCCTGCAACCCCCAACCCGCCTGCCAGGCAAAGCCAGCAAAACACGCAGCCCGCAAACAATATACATAGCAATTCCGATATCGTTTTTAAGGTACAGTTTGCCTCTACCAGCACCCTGATGCCGCCCGATTCACCCGAGTTCATGGGCCTTCAAAACGTGGAATTTTATTTTCATGATGGGCTGTATAAATATACCGTCGGAAACGAAACCAGCCTCGAATCCGCCGCGGCCTTACAGGAAAGAGTGCAAAGAGCAGGCTTCAGAGATGCCTTTGTGGTGGCCTTTCAAAACAACGAACGAATATCGCCTGCCGAAGCGGTGCGGCTGATTAACCAAAGAACCATCAAACCCTAAACTTTTTACCCGATTTACTGTTTTATTTTACCTGCATGTTAATAAATCCATTGGGCCATTTTTCATGCAAGTTCAACTTAACCTATTTATTACAACTTGTTATCAATGAAAATTACCAGAGAAGTTAAACTTGGATTAATAATGGCCATAACCCTTTTCCTTTTTATCTGGGGTTTGACCTACCTGAAGGGGAAAGACATTTTCTCGCGCCAGCTTAGCGTTTATGCAGTGTATGAAAATGTGAGCGGACTGGTAGAGTCCAATCCCGTGGTGTTGAGTGGGGTAAAAATCGGTCAGGTCGATCAGATCTACTTTCATCCCGATGGCTCGGGACGCATCATGGTAAAAATGATCATGAAAATGGAGATCAATATTCCCAATAACTCTGTGGCACGACTCACAGGAGCCGACTTTATGGGCTTTCGCGAAATCGAAATTTTGCTGGGCAATTCCGGCATTCCCGTCATCAACGGCGATACCCTGCCTTCCCTTATCTCGGCTTCGGTCATCGAAGAAGTGGGACAGCAAATGCTTCCGCTGAAACATCAGGCCGAAAACCTGCTTGCACAGGCTGATTCAGTGTTGGCCGTGATACAATACATTTTCGATGCCGAAACCCGAGACAACATCACCCGCAGCTTCGATGGCATCAGGCAAACCATTGTCAACCTGGAGGAAACCACGGCCACTATCGATTCGACCTTCTCGCAACAGGCAAGTCGCCTGGCTGTGATTGTGGCCAACGCTGAGTCTATTTCGACCAACCTGCGCCAGAACAATGAGGCCATAACCAATATCATTCAGAACTTTTCCGGAATAAGCGATACGCTGGCTGCCCTTGAGCTTGCCAAGACCATGGAGGATGTGAACAAAACCATGGAGGCTTTTTCTGAAACCATGGAAAAAATCAACCGGGGCGAAGGTAGCGTTGGGCTGCTGGTAAACGACGAAGAGCTGTACCGTAACCTCGAGCAATCCTCTAAACAACTCGATTTGTTGCTCGAAGATATTCGTGAAAATCCGCGGCGATACATAAATGTTTCGGTTTTCGGAAGAAACTAATGTTGCCTATGCCTAAACCCCGCCTGTTATTACTGGTACCCGCCCTGCTGTTTTTTTTCTTTTTCTCCGGGCAGTCACCCGCTCAAAACTATCTTGAACGGGAATTGAACCGCTTTGCCAGTGACCCTGCCCTCAAGAACGCCTCCTGGGGGTTTTGTGTAATTGACATAGAAACCGGTCGAACTGTCGTTTCGCGCAACGAGCATCAGGCCCTGGTACCCGCTTCCACCCAAAAGTTACTCACTACCGCTTCGGCCCTGATGATGCTGGGGCCAGATTTCCGCTATCAAACATCCATCGGTTATTCCGGCCAGATTGATTCCAGCGGAATCTTGCTGGGCGACTTGATTATCAAAGGCAGCGGCGATCCCTCCTTTGGCTCAACCGGTATGCACGACTCACTAAATCTTGACCAGGTATTTGCCGCATGGCTGTTGACCATAAAAAATGCCGGCATCAGGCAAATAAACGGGCGGGTACTTGCTGATGAATCGGTATTTGACCAGGAACTCATTCCACGCAAATGGTTGTGGGAAGATATGGGCAATTACTTTGGAGCCGGAGCCAGCGGCCTAACGGCCAACGAAAATATGTACACCGTGTATTTTGAAGCCGGCAATGCTTTAGGGCAAGCAGCACGCGTTGCAATGACTGAGCCAGTCATTGCAGGAATGGAGTTTATTAACCAGGTTACCACAGGTACCAGGGGTTCGGGCGATCAGGTGTACATTTTTGGGGCACCTTACCAGATGCAGCGAACCCTTACCGGCACCGTGCCACTGGGAAGCAGCAATTTCCCCGTAAGGGGCTCCATACCCGACCCGCCCTATTTTGTGGCAGTGGCTTTCAGCGATTACCTCAGCCGCAACACTATTTCACAAAATCATCCCCCGCTTAGCCATCGCAGGGCTTTGCAAGCTGGCATAGAACCAGCCGCAGAATGGCAACACCTGGGCTTCTGGACCTCGCCTGACCTCGCTGATATTGCCGCGCATACTAACCTGAACAGTGTAAACACCTTTGCCGAAAACCTGCTGAAAACCTTGGGAAGAAATGCGGGAGGCCAAGGAAACACCGCCGCAGGCACCGAGGCCGTAAAAGAGCACTGGAAAAAAATGGGGTTGGACGTGGATGGCATGTTTCTGCATGATGGCAGCGGGCTTTCTCCTTCGAACCGGATCACCACCTATCAGCTGGCCAGGGTGCTGGAAATTACAGCCCGGCAAGCTTTTTTCGATCGTTTTCAGCAAGGACTCCCTTTGGCCGGCCGCTCAGGCTCCATTGCCTCCAGCTTCAGGGGAACACCCTCCGAAGGTGTGTTGCGAGCCAAAAGCGGATTCCTTGCAAATGTGCGTTCTTACGCCGGATACACCAAATCTTCCGACGGAAAAACCCTGGCTTTCGCTTTTATTGTGAACGATTATAACGGCACCCCAGCAAGCATGCGCGAAAAAATGACAAGGGTTATGGATGCCATTACAAGATATAACCAATAAAGGCGTTTTTTGACAAAAAAAAGAAGCAGAACCTAAGGAGATTATAAAAAATTATTATAATTTAGCAGGCAAACTGCTATTATTCTTAACTTTTTAAAAAATCGTAGAGTTATGCAAAACATAGACTGGGGAAAACTTCCTTTCGGGTATTTCAAAACAGACTACAACGTTCGCTGCTACTACCGCGATGGCAAATGGGGTGAGATTGAAGTATCTTCATCCGAGTATGTAAATATTCACATGGCAGCCACCTGCCTGCACTACGGGCAGGAAGCCTTTGAAGGCATGAAGGCTTATCGCGGCAAGGATGGTAAGATTCGTTTGTTCCGCTGGCAGGAAAACGCCAAACGCATGCGCAAGTCGGCCGATGGCATACTGATGGCCAGGGTTCCGGATGAGTTGTTTTATGAAATGATCGTGAAAGCCGTTAAACTCAACGAACGCTTTGTACCACCCTACGGATATGGTGCTGCCCTTTATATACGCCCGCTGCTTATTGGCACCGGCGTGCAAGTGGGTGTAAGCCCTGCAAAGGAATATATGTTTATGGTGTTTGTTGGCCCGGTTGGCCCCTATTTCAAGGAAGGCTTCAACCCGGTAAGCATGCAGATCATTAGCGATTTCGACCGTGCAGCACCCCAGGGAACAGGCCACATTAAAGTGGGCGGAAACTATGCCGGCAGCCTTTTGGCAATGGAAAGAGCCAAAGCCGAAGGTTTTGCATCGGTAATTTTCCTGGAAGCCAAAGAAAAGAAATACATTGACGAAGCCGGCCCAGCCAACTTCTTTGCCGTTAAGAACAACACCTATATTACCCCAAAATCAAATTCTATCCTGCCTTCCATCACCAATATGAGCCTGATGCAATTGGCCGAAGATTTGGGTTTAAAGGTTGAACGCCGGCAGGTTGCCGTTGAGGAACTGGAAACCTTTGAGGAGGCTGGTGCCTGCGGAACCGCAGCCATCATTTCGCCCATTGGAAAGATCACCATTCGTGAAACCGGGAAAGTTTACGAATTTGCAAAAGACGGACAAGCCGGCCCGGTATCAACCAAGCTTTTCAAAAAACTTCAGGGCATTCAGTATGGCGAAGAGCCCGACCCTCACGGCTGGGTTACTGTGCTGGACTAAAAATGTATTGTAGTCATAAAAAACCGCCTCAGATTGCTGGGGCGGTTTTTTGTTTCTTAAATCACTGATTTCTTTGCTCTTCAATCACCACGGGATTTTCGGTGTACACATCAGCAGGTTCTTTTACCAGGTACCAGGTGATGGCCGAAACCAACACCGTAGCTGCGCAAATCAAAAACAAGGTAGCCTGGTTGTCGACCTGGTCGAGGAATTCGCCTACGGCAAAGCTGGCCACGAACTGAGGCAATACCACTGAAAGGTTGAAAAGGCCCATGTACATACCCATTTTGGTTTGCGGGATTTTTTGCGACATAATGGCAAAAGGCAGCGAAATGGTGGCTGCCCAGCCAATGCCAGCCAAGGCCATAAAGGCATAGATCAGTGCAGGGCTAAAGCCGGCAAAATAAAGCCCAAGATACCCCATTGTAAGGAATAACAGTGAAGTGGCATGGGTTTTAACGCGTCCAAAGCGGGCAGCAAGAGGTTCGAGCAGCAACACCGGGATAATAGCGGCCACCAGGTTAAGCGACAGCAAGCTCCAGTTGGTAATGGATCCGATCAGGTTATTGACCTGATCAAAGCCTGCTGCATCGGATGGACTGGACAGGAAAGATGTCAAATATCCCGGTTCAAACAAATCTCCCGAAAGGTCAGGAATACGATATTTAACAAAAGCAAAAAAGTATATAAACATGGCCTGCACACCTATCCAGGTAAATGAATGCGCGGCCAGCACCTTGCGAAAACCAATAAAGCCATCGCGCTCTCTGGAAATCCCCCTCTCCTTTTTCGAGAGCGTATAGATAATCAAAACCACTGTAAGAGCGGCGGCAACCATCTCCAGCTTGTAGCCAGGAATTAGGGGCATGGGGGTAATCTTTGTCAGAATGATATATAGGGCATAGAGCAGGAATCCCCATAGAGGCAGAATAGTTCGCATGATTTCCCATAAAGAGACCTTGTTCTTGGGTGGTTTTTCGGTCTTTATTTCGTCCCCACCGGCCACGCCAAGAAAGCGGGGCTCTTTAATGAAAAACGGGGGCAGAATGGAAAAAACAAACACCAGGAACACCCCAAAATAAATGAGGACATAATTATTGAAAACGGCGCCAATGAAATAACCCAGCACGCCAAAAGAGCCCGAAACGGTTTGCATCCAGGTGAAGCCCTTGGTTCTTGGGCGACCTTCGGGTGTAACGTCGGCAATAAGGGACCTGGTTGGGTTAAAGCTAACATTAATGGCCAGGTCGATGGAGAGGGAAACGATAATGGCAATGCCCAGCACGCCTTCGAGCCCCAGCACGTTCTGTATCAATCCAATATTTGGCAAGGCAAGCAAGCCCAGAGCAGCAATTACGCCTCCAATCCAGATAAAGATTTTTCGGCGGCCATTCCAAACCCAAACATTGTCGCTTACAATGCCAATAATGACCTGCCCCAGGATGCCTGCCAGTGGGCCTGTGGCCCACACCAGGCCTATTTCCTGCAGGTTGAGGCCGTATTTGGTACTAAGCAGCCAGCTAAGGGCTGCAATCTGCACTACCAGCCCAAAGCCCATAGCCGTTGCAGGAAGGCTAAGAATAGCATAAAATCCGTTGCTCAATCGTTTCTGAAAAGGAAGCATAGCATTTCAATTTAAATTATCTTGCGGGTTTATTGCCTGATGGCGCTCCGAAACCCTTGCTTCTCTTTCCGGGGTTGTCCCTGCGCCTGTCGTGAAACTTTTTTTGTGGTCTGTCGGTCCACCTGCGCTCTTCCCGATGTTTTTCCGGGTTGTAACCGGGTCCTTTTCCAACCTTTTCGGGCAGATCAATTTTTGGCACCTCACGCCCCAGGAAACGCTCGATGGCGGCAAATCGGCGCTGCTCCCTTTCACCAATAAAGGTGCAGGCTCTGCCATCGGCCTGAGCACGGGCGGTGCGCCCAATACGATGCACGTAGTCTTCCTCGTCCTGGGGCACATTGAAATTAATAATCATGTCTATATCTTCCACATCGATGCCGCGCGAAATGATGTCGGTGGCTACCAGCACCCGGGTTTGCCGGCTTTTGAATCGGTTCATCACCGCTTCGCGATCGGCTTGTTCGAGGTCTGAGTGAATCTCCTCAACAGACTTGATGGCTTTTTTCAGCTCGCGGCTCAGCTGTTTCACCATCGACTTGGTATCGCAAAAAATGATAATAGACTTCAATGACTGGTCTTTCAGCACCAGTTCCTTGGTTAGTGGCACCTTCTGGTTTTCGTAAACCACATAGGCTTCTTGCCGGATTTTTTCGGGCGGAATGGCGGTGGCAATGTTAATTTCTTTGGGCTTTTGAAGAATTTTACGGGCCAGTTCGCGGATTTTGGGCGGCATAGTGGCCGAAAAAAGGAGGGTTTGCCTCTGTTTGCGAATATAGGAAATGATTTTCATAATGTCGTCGAAGAAGCCCATGTCGAGCATGCGATCGGCTTCGTCGAGCACCAGAAACTGCAGTTTATCCAGCTTCACATACCCCATATTGAGGTGACTGATCATGCGACCGGGTGTGCAAACCACAATGTCAACGCCGTTGGTCATTGACCGTTTTTCGTTGGCATACACGTTGCCATCGCCGCCTCCGAAAACGGCCAGGGAACTCACCCCGGCAAAATAGGAAAAGCCTTCGAGTTGTTGCGATATCTGAATGGCTAGCTCGCGGGTGGGAACAATGATCAATCCCTTGATAAAATCGCCTTGCGGGCCGTTAATAATCTTGTGAAGCATGGGAAGCAAAAAAGCCGCGGTCTTTCCTGTGCCCGTCTGGGCGCAGGCAATTGCATCGCTGCCTTTCAGAATTTCGGGAATCACTTGCTCCTGAATGGGAGTGGCTTCCTTAAAATTCATGGCCTCGATGCCCTCCATGATGCGTTCATCAAAACCGAATGCGTGAAAATTCAAAGTAATAAAAGTTTAGGGTAAATTTAAATGAAATATTTCTGGAAATAAGCCTGTAAATGGGCAAAGATAGGGATTTTTTTTGTTGTCATGGTTGCCATGGTTGCCATGGTTATAAATATTATAATTGTTATAATTGTTGTTATTAGGTGAAAAACGTTTCACCATTTAACTTCTCAAACATTCAACTTTTCAACCTTTCAACTTTTCTGCTATTTTTACCAAAATTTAACTCCATGATCCTTCAACTCATTTTGTATTCTCCTTTTGAGAAGCAAGAACAGCTTGCCGGGCGCTGGGCCGAACCTCTGGAGTTGCTTTTCCGCGAAAGCGGCAAGAATATTTTGCCACTGGGATATTTTAACGACCTGAAAATGCTTGAAGAAAGGCTTAAACTTTTTCGGGAAAAAGCAAAAGGTCTGATTCTGGTTGCTGGTTCGGGTGGTACGGAACGGCTGGCGCAGAGAGCCATGGAGTTACTCCCCTGCCCGGTGCTGCTGCTGGCCAATAACCGCAACAATTCGCTGGCTGCAGCCATTGAAATTAACGCTGTGGCAGGGCAAAGCAGACCGATAAAACTTGTTTACATCCCGGATCAAACCAATGCTTTGCTGCAGGTCAGGGTTTTTATCAGCGCGGTTAATGCGCTTAGTCGCATCAATTCTGCGAAGTTTGGCATGGTTGGCGAACCTTCGCCCTGGTTGCTTTCTTCTGATGGAGTTGAAAGTTTCGGAACGTTTGGCACCGAATTAGTGAAAATACCTATCCAAGAGCTGATCGAAGAATATGAAATGCTGGAAGAAGCCAGCGCCGATACCGTGAAAGAAGCTGTGAGGGGAAAAGCCGCAAAAGTGCTGATAAAGGATGAAGCCTTGTTGGATGCTTCGCGGGTGTTTCTGGCCATGCAGCAGATCATTGGGCGCCACCGGCTTGATGGACTCACCATAAAATGCTTTGACCTGCTGGCGCATAAATTCACCGCCTGCCTTGGCATGAGCCTTACCAACGACCAGGGCATTGTGGCATCCTGCGAAGGAGATTTGCACGCATCCTTCAGTATGCTGACAGGTCAGTTGCTCACCGAAAAACCCGTCTGGATGGCCAACCCATCTTCAATTGATGCCGAAAAGAATTTGCTTACCCTGGCGCATTGCACCGTGCCCTTCAGCATGCTTTCTGAAACCGGGAGCACCACCCTGACCACCCATATGGAATCAGACCTGAGTGTGGCCATTGCCGGGCCCCTGCGCAAAGGACCAGTGACCATTTTCAGAAGCGGTCTTGATTTCAGAAGCATACATGCCATGACAGGTTATATTTTGGATACCAACATGGGTGACAAGGCCCTTTGCCGCACCCAGGCCATAATAAAAACCGATACCAGCCTTGCCGATTGGATGCAAAAAACCCCGGGAAACCACCAGGTGCTGGTTTACGGAAATATCATTCCAGAACTCAGCGACTTCTGCCGGTTTGCCGGGATTGAACTGAACATTTAACTATTCGTTCAGAATCGTCATTTCGTCCAACAAATACTTCATACCTGCATAGCGGTCGATAACCCAGAGGATATATTGGCTGTTGGCGGTGATGTTGCGGCACTGCTCCGGGTCGAACATAATATCGCTCATGGTGCTTTCCCAACTTCGGTCGAAGTTAATGCCAATGAAAGCGCCCCGGTGGTCTACCACCGGGCTTCCAGAGTTGCCGCCTGTGGTGTGGTTGCTGCCAATAAAGTTCACAATCAGCTCACCATCGCGATCATAAGGGACAAAATCCCTTTCGCTGATCAGTTGCTCCAGCCTTTCGGGAATACGGTAGTCGGGCACCTGCAAATTTGCCGCCTTTTCAAGAATGCCATTGGCCGTGGAGTGATAAAGGTATTTTACGGCATCACGCGGATAAGAACCTTCAACCTTTCCGTAAGTGATCCGAAGGGTGCTGTTGGCATCAGGAAAGAAGTTTTGTTCAGGGCGCATCTCGCGCAACCCAGCGGTGTATATGCGATACAGGCTGTCGAGCCTGGTGTTCAGGCTGAGCTCCACAGGCCTTACCTGACCGATGTGAAAATCAGCCAGCTGGCTTGCCAACTGGTAGGCCGGGTCTTTATCAATTTTCCGGTAATCGGAAGGCTTGTAGTGATTCAGCAAGTCCATGGTTTTGCTTTCCGAAACCAGCAAAGAACGTGAAAATACCCTGTCGGCATATTTTGAAAAATCGTTGCCAAACTGTCGGCTTGCCTGCAGCAACACTGGTGGTACCAGCGGTTGCTCTGCCAGTTGAGCATATTGCGAAATCAAACTTTCGAAAACACGCCGGTCTGTGGCCGGGTTGTAATCCTTGAAAAAGGTTTCAGCCTGGGTCTTCAGCCTTTCTACCAAACGATTGATCTCTTCGGCTTCGGTATTACGGTCTTTGCTTTTTTGCACCAATTCAGAGAAGCCCTGCGCAAAACGGATCACTTCTACTCCCCTGCCCGCCTCATTATATAGAATAGTGGCATAACTGTAAGGATTCAGTTCCAGGTACACTTTTTCGAAAGCCTGCAACAAACCACCGTAGCGTTCTGCATTTTGAGGCAAAGCGGCCCACAATGCAAACTCTTTCTCCAGTTCCAGCTTGCGGTTCAAGGCATCGAGGCGCAAAAGGCCACGGTTCTCGCCCTGCCATCGTTTCCATGCATTGGAAACACGGGCGGCTTTGGTGGTATATTGTATGCGCACCTGGTCGCTGTAGGCCATGTCCTGGTAGTAAATATCGAGAATGCGCGTGCGAAGATCGATAGCCAGGGGGTTCTGCCTGGATATTACAAAGTCAACGGCATCTGAAGTAAGATACTGGCTGGTTCGGCCCGGAAATCCGTAAACCATGGTAAAATCACCTTCCCTCACTCCTGCATTGGAAACCGGGAAAAAGTGCTTTGGCTGATAGGGCTTATTTTCCAGGCTAAAATCGGTGGGGTTGTTTTCGGCATCGGCATACACCCTGAACAGGGCAAAGTCGGCGGTGTGGCGGGGCCACATCCAGTTGTCCTCGTCGCCGCCAAAGCTTCCGATCGACTCGGGTGGAGCACCCACCAGGCGTACATCGCGATACACCTCATACACAAAAAGAAAGTACTCGTTTCCGTAATAAAACGGGGCCACCTGGGTTTCGTAGCGGCCATCTTCGCTGGCTTCACGGGCAATCTGCCGCGAAAGGCGAGCAACCGTTGCGGCTCTCTCCTGTTCGGTCAGGTTTGCTTCAATTTGGGGCACTATCTTATCAGTCACATCTTCCATGCGCACCAGCATGGTAATGGTCAATCCGGGATTTGGCAGCTCCTGGCTTCGATCTTCGGCCCAGAATCCATGCGTCAGGTAGTCGTTCTCCAAGGAGCTGTGGCGCTGTATCTGCCCAAGGCCGCAATGGTGGTTGGTGATCAGTAACCCTTCCGGCGAAATAAACGCCCCGGTACATCCCCGGCCAAAACGCACAATGGCATCCTTGAGGCTTGTGCCATCATCGTTGTACAAATCTTTTGCAGAAAGCTGCAGACCCATCAGCTGCATTTCTTCAATGTTATTGCCAATCAACAAGGGCAGCCACATACCCTCTATGGCGAGGCTCTGCAAATGCATTGAAATAACAAAAACTAAGGCAAGAATTCTTTTTAGCATAACCCTGTATTATTTATGATTGATGATTGATGATTTATTCTTCAAGGTTCAATGTTCAAAGTTCAAGGTTCAAAGAAAAGTTGGTTATCAAATACTTTAAAATCAACAAACCTATAAATTATAGCGGCAGCGCCGCGAAATATTGGTAGGCAAAAATACAATTTCCAAAAGTTTAAGGTGCAGCGCACCGTAATATTTTTTCAATATCGCGGTGCGCTGCACCTTTCGTAAATAATGTGATTTAATATACTACCAATATTCTGGTGCTCTGCACCAAAAAGGATATTCGAAATTTCGATGAAAAAAGACCCGAATATTAACAGTGGAAAAAGTCAGATAATTTTCTTTTCCTTCAATATTTCCTCCATTTCTTCCTGGTATGCAAGCGCTACTTCCCGGGCTTTCTGATCGAAGTCGCGGCCTTTGGATGCAAAAATAATGTTCCTGGAAACGTTGATCAGCAATCCGCAGTCGCTGTTCATAGCTTGTCGTGACACTTCCTGCAGGCTGCCGCCCTGGGTGCCCACGCCGGGTACCAGGAAGAAGTGATTGGGAGCGCTTTCACGGATGGGTTGCAGCATCTTGGGACGTGTGGCGCCCACCACGAACATCATATTTTCGGGGGTGCCCCATTGCAGGCATTGCTCCATAATCAACTCATAGAATCGTTTCCATTGCTCGGTTTTTATGCCCAGCTTTTCCAAAAGCATAGGAAGCTGTGGTTGCCACAACTGAAAGTCTTTGGCCCCTGGATTAGATGTTAATGCAAGTACCACGGCCCATTTTCCGGGAACGGAAAGAAAAGGTTGAAGTGCATCATGACCCATATATGGATTTACCGTAACCGAGTCGAACTGCATGTTTTCGAAAAAAGCCTTTGCGTAATATGAGGCTGAGTTTCCTATATCACCGCGTTTGGCATCGGCAATGGTAAAAACCAGGCCTTGTGGGTGCTGGTTCAAATAATCCATGGTTTTTTCGAGGCTCCTCCATCCTTTGCTTCCCTGGCTTTCATAAAAAGCCATGTTGGGTTTATAGGCAGCTACCATGTCGATGGTGGCATCGATAATGCGGCGGTTAAACTCAAAAACAGGGTCTTCAAATTCATCCCTGAGCCAACGCGGTATTTTTGCAAGGTCGGTGTCGAGACCTATGCACAAATAAGATTTTTTCTTACGAATGCTGTCGATGAGTTCCTGCCGGGTCATAGCAATAGTTTTATGTAGCGACGCCTTCTTTCAGTTTCTCAGCGTTTTCGGCCACCTGCAGGGCGTCAATAATTTCCTGAATGTCGCCATCCATAATGGCCGAAAGGTTGTAAAGGGTCAGGCCAATGCGGTGGTCTGTCATACGGCCCTGGGGGTAGTTGTAGGTGCGGATTTTAGCCGAGCGGTCGCCGGTCGAAACCATGGTTTTACGTTTGGAAGAAATCTCGTCGAGATACTTTTTGTATTCCAGGTCGTAAAGGCGGGTACGAAGCACGCTCATGGCCTTCTCCAGGTTTTTGATCTGTGACTTCTGATCCTGGATGGAAACCACAATACCTGAAGGCACGTGTGTAAGACGCACCGCCGAATAGGTGGTGTTTACCGACTGCCCTCCGGGGCCCGAGGAGCAGAAAGTGTCCTTACGGATATCGCTCTGCTTCAGTTCCACATCAAACTCATCGGCTTCGGGAAGCACGGCCACGGTAGCCGCCGAGGTGTGCACGCGGCCCTGCGTTTCGGTCTGAGGCACTCGCTGCACGCGATGCACGCCAGATTCGTATTTCAGCACACCGTAAACACCATCGCCCGAAACATTGAAAATTACTTCTTTGAATCCGCCCGAAGTACCTTCGTTCATATCGACTAATTCAATCTTCCAACCCTTGGTTTCACAGAACTTCTGGTACATACGATACAGATCGCCGGCAAAAATGGCCGCTTCGTCGCCACCGGTTCCGGCACGGATCTCCACAATGGCATTCTTGTCGTCCTGGGGGTCGGCAGGAATTAGCAGAATACGGATCTCTTCTTCCAGACGCTCTTCGTTTTCCAGCAGTTCGTCAAGCTCAATTTTTGCCATTTCCCTGAACTCAGGATCTTTCTCCTTATTCAGAATTTCCCGGGTCGATTCGATGTTGTCGAGAATATTCTTGTATTCTTTATAGGCGGTAATAATAGGCCCGAGGTCCTTGAATTCCTTATTCAAAGAGATGTACCTCTTCATGTCGGAAATAATGTCGGGGTCAGTGATCAGCCGGCTTACTTCCTCATAACGCTCGTTGATGGCCTGTAGTTTTTCTAACAGCATGCGTGGTCAAATTTTTAGCATGCAAAGTTACGAAAAAAGGCCCGCAATAAAAATCAGGAGAAAACAAATGATTCTTCAGGGGTAACGATGGTAAGTTTCTTTTCCGTGCTGGCTTCGCATCGCCCAATTATACGCGCATCCAGGTTAAATTCTGCTGCAATGCCGATAATTTCGGCGGCCAATTCTTGTTTAACATACAACTCCATACGATGCCCCATGTTGAATACCTGGTACATTTCGCGCAAAGGCGTGCCCGACTGCTCACGTATGAGCCTGAAAAGTGGCGGAATCTCAAATAATTGATCCTTGATGACGTGCAGCCCATCGATAAAATGCAGCACCTTGGTTTGCCCTCCCCCACTACAATGCACCATGCCATGGATGTGCTTTTTCATTTGGCCAAAAATGGCCTTCACAACGGGTGCATAAGTACGGGTTGGCGAAAGCACCAGTTTACCGGCATTCAACGGTGAGCCACCAACGGGGTCGGTAAGCAGGCAGTTCCCTGAATAAACCACTTCTCTGTTCAAAGCATGATCAAAGCTTTCAGGATATTTCTCGGCATACACTTTCGAAAACACATCGTGTCTGGCTGAAGTCAGCCCGTTGCTTCCCATTCCGCCATTATATTCTTTTTCATAGCTGGTTTGCCCGAATGAGGCCAGCCCCACGATCACATCACCGGGCGCAATTTTCTCATTGGTAATCACTTCTGCCCTGGGCATACGGACAGTGAGGGTCGAATCGACGATCACTGTTCTCACCAAGTCGCCCACATCGGCTGTTTCACCGCCTGTGAGCACCATGTTGATGCCATGGCTGCGCATGTTTTCAAGAAAAGCCTCGGTGCCGTTGATAATGGCAGCAATCACCTCGCCGGGTATCAGCTTTTTATTACGTCCGATGGTTGAAGACACCAGCAGGTTATCTGCCGCACCCACACAGAGGAGGTCGTCGAGGTTCATTACCACGGCATCCTGGGCTATGCCTTTCCACACAGAGAGGTCGCCGGTTTCTTTCCAATAAAGGTAGGCCAGCGAAGATTTGGTGCCAGCCCCATCGGCATGCATGATGTTGCAAAACAATTCATCTCCGCCCAGGTAATCAGGCACCACCTTGCAAAAAGCTTTGGGAGACAAGCCTTTATCCAGCTTGCTGATGGCCTTGTGCACATCTTCTTTCGAGGCGGATACTCCCCGCTGATTGTATTTTTGCTGCTCGCTCATTATGCTTGTGCTATTTCCCTTACGGGAAAAAATATCCGAAGGTTCAGAAAAAACAACCCTACTGCTGCCTCCTTGGCTCAGGTTCCGGCGGCTGGTTCATGATGTCTATTCTGACAGGCTGCTGTTCATCAGTATCCTTTTCGGGCTCGAAGTCATCGCGCAATATGCGGAACTCGGTACGCCGGTTCAGGGCATGGGCAGCTTCGCGCATGCGTTCGGATGTGAGCCGGTTGATATAAGCCTCTGTAAGAGTAACGCCAGCCCTGAATGTAAAGCCATCGCGTGTAATGGTACGATTGAGGGTCCTGGGCATTCGCTCACCGTAACCTCGTGCCACCAGGCGTGCGGGGTTAATCCCCTGTTCAATGAGGTAATCGACCACCGATTGTGCCCTGCGCTGCGAAAGGGTGTCGTTGGACTCCTCGGTGCCACGGCTATCGGTATGCGATGCCAACTCTATCACCAGTTGTGGATTGTCGTTTAGGGTTTGTACCAAGCCGTTGAGCGAGTCGCGGTATTGCGGCAATAGCTCCCAGCGACCAAAGTCGTAAAGAATCTCCGGAAGGGCAATGGGCGTCACCGGCAGGGCTTCCAGGCTGAAATCGATCACAAAATCGCGGCTGCGGTTAAATTCTACTGTGCTTTGCTGGGCCCTGGCCGAGAAGTATTTCGATTTATTGGCCAGCAACTCGTAAGAGGTTTGCTCGCGCAAAATGTTTTTTTCAAACCGGTACTGGCCTTCGGCATTGGTTTCTACTTGTACCAGCGTACCATCAGAACCGACCAGCTGTATGATAACGCCGGGCAGTGCAGCCTTGGTGCTGTCATCGACTACCGTACCCGAAATGGTAAACTCGACCGGAGCCAGGAAGAACGAATGGATATCGTAGCCCCGGGTGCCGCGGCGGTTGCTCGAGAAGAAACCTTGCTTGAGGCCGGGTTTGAAGAGCATACCAAAATCGTCCATGGGACTATTGATAGGGGCTCCCATATTTTCGGGCATGGTCCAGCCATCAGGAATCCTTTCAGATTGAAAGATATCCAGTCCGCCCATTCCGGGGTGTCCATCAGAAGAAAAATACAGTGAGCCATCCTCATGGGCATAGGGGAACATTTCGTTTCCGGGCGTGTTAATGGGTTCCCCAATGTTTTGAGGGGGGCCAAACTCATCGCCGGGTGCCCTGCGGCGGGCGTACCAAATGTCTTTTCCCCCCATACCGCCCGGCATATCCGAAACAAAGTAGAGGGTCAGCCCATCGGGGCTGATGGCCGGGTGGCCTACCGTAACCAGGCTGTCGTTGGTGAGTTTCACCTCGCGGGGTTCGCCCCAGTTGGCGCCCTGACGTTGTGACACAAAAATGCGGCAACCCAACTCCACATCGGAACTTGGCAGGCAGCGCGTAAAAAACAACTCAGTGCCGCTGCTGTTAGTAGCTGGGGCTCCTTCGTTATATTCAGTGTTTATTGGCCCTTCGTCGAGCAAGGCTGGGGTGCTCCAGCTGCCTGCCCGGTCTTCGTAAGAAACAAAGAGCGAGGTGTGTTTTTGCCCAAACCAGGGGTCGGTGTCTTTTCCAATGGCCTCGTCGCGGCTGGAGGCAAAGATGAGAATGCTGGCGCGATGGTCGCCCCAGGCAGTCGTATAGTCGTCCTGTCGCGAGTTGAACACCCGCACGGCCTCCACTTCGTAAGGGGTGAGGTTTGCGGCCAGTTCCTGCGAAAGTTCAATATTCTTTAATCCGAGCGGACCACGCCAGTCTTCAGGCGCCATCTCCATAAAACGGTAATAGTTGGCGGCGGCTTCGTCAAATTTTTCATTGCTTACCAACGACTCGGCCAGCAAAAGATACACTTCGGGCTCCTGGTAACGCATGCGGATGGCGCGTTTAAACTGCATCTCGGCACGGCGCGGATCGTTTATGCGCATGTAAGCCACACCTGTTTTAAAGCTTATGCGGCCAGCCTCCTGACGGTCCTTTCGCCTCACGCGATTATAGGCACGTCGGTACAAGTTTATGGCATCGGAATACTGATGCTGTTCAAAAGCCTGATCGGCACGTTTCACACGCCGCTCCTGAGCTTCAGCATCGGGAATAAAAGCAACAAAAAAAACAAAGAAAAAAAGGAGGTAAAATTTTTTGCTCGGCACCATTGTGTATGAAAACCTGTTAAAGATTATTGCGTTTTTCTAGTAATTAAGAACGAAAAAGTGCTGCTTTAATTGCAACGATTGTCGGCTCTTTCATGTGCCATTGCCAGTTTTCTGGTTATAGGGATAAGGCAGATCATTTTCAGCGTCTTTTGTATCGCTTAATGTGTCTGAATCCTGATCTGTCTTTTCGGTATTTTGAGGGTCATCGACGGGTTCAGCGGGCTTATTTTTATGGGCTGTCTGCTCTTCAACAGGCGTGGTGAGGTCTTTTTTCAGGCGGTCAATCTTTTCCTGCACATCGCGGGCTTCGTGTTCAATGTCGGCCGAATAGCGATGAATTTCCGAATTGATCTCTCGCTGCACCTTTTTCACTTCATTAATGCCCCGGCCAAGCATACGAGCGATTTCCGGAATCTTCTTCGGCCCGAAAAGCACAAGCACCGCCACCAGGATGATCAGTATCTCACCACCACTGATGCCAAATAAAATACTATGTGCCGGGATAATTACCATGTGTTTATGCAGAGCAAATTTAATCGTTTCTGAGCAATGGCCTCACCAGGAATTAAAAATTGGCACAATTTATTGGAAACGAAAAACGAAGATTCATTCATTTCTAATCCGAAAACGAGATTCAATCTCTCATTGCTCACTTCTCACTTCTCACTTCTTTTTTCCCCCTTACCTGTCTGCAAGGCCTGGCTTAGCTTTACCCCCGTGGCCGTGTAGGTGTATGATATCATATCGCTGCTGTTGTCCTTCAAGACCCTGGAGGGTAAATTTAAGAAATTATAGCTAGTGCTTTTAGAATTTTAAAATCTTCTTTTTCATCTGTTTATAATTTGTTATGTGTTTGATATTCTGTTGTTTAATTTTTGTTGCGTAACGCCAAGAAAGTTAAATTTTCATCTACATGCTCTCAGGCAATAGTCCTGTGTGCTTAGCGTTGAAGTCAGTTTCATGTACGGGGTTTCCATATCTTAATATGGATATTTCAACCTCCAGTAAAAATCGACCTTTATGCAACCTTATCTTTTATTTCCACATCCACCCCCATTTCTTTAAGGAGCCTTATGTGCTTGCTAATTTGTTTGTCTTTTCTTAGATCCTGCAAATACTCTGGTCCTAACTCTTTGTAAGCAACTTTGTCTTTCAGGATGAAGTAGGCGGCTATCAGGATCTTATGTCCTATTGCTACAAGTGCTCTTTTTTTACCTCTTCGTCCTACAAGACTATCATACTTACTTCGCAAATACGTTTTCTTTGTTCTTGTTGCTGCCCAGGCGCATTGTACCAATAAAACCTTCAGGTATTTATCGCCGTGGGTTATTCGTGAGCTTTTTTTTTACCGGCAGACTCATTACTGCCCGGCGACATCCCTGCCCATGATGCCAGATGTTGTTCGCTTGGAAACTGCTCCATATTATCGCCTATCTCGGCCAGGATGTAGGAAGCACCTTCTTTTCCTACTCCAGGGATGGTAGCCAGCAACTCTGCATCGAGCAACAGCTCGCTTTCTTTTAACAGCATGTCTATCTGTTGGTCTAACTTTTCAATGATCGCTTCTTTGCTTTTTATGGAATCCTTATATGTCTGCAACATGAATTTGTGATGCGCCCTTAGTTTACCTTTCAGAGAAGCAGCCAACTCTTCCACTGTGCACTGCATTTTCCCATGACGTAGCTTTACCAACTCTTGAATGTCTTCCTCGCCGGAAATCATGGCATCAATAATTTTGGTGGCCGTGGCCCCACTCAGGTTGCTAACCACACTGGAAAGTTTAATGTTCGCATCTTCCAAAAGCTTATGCACCCTGTTTTTCTCTGACGATATTTGCTCTATGACTTTACGTTTGTAACGGGTCAAGTCTCTCAAATCCCGAATGTGCCTGGGAGGAACAAAACTACCCTTCAATAGTCCACTCAATAAAAGCTTAGCAATCCATGCACTGTCTCTTTTGTCGGTTTTTTGTCCGGGCACATTCTTGATGTGCCGTGCATTGACCAGTAAAATCTCAAAATCTTCTTCCAGAATATTGTACACGGGCTTCCAGTAAACCCCAGTGCTTTCCATGGCTACATGGGTTATGTTATTCTCCTTTAACCAATCCCGCATTGATTCAAGGGATTCAGTAAAACCATCATAGGTTCGGGTCTTTTCTTTAATGCCTAAGCCACGGATTGTTGCAACAACAACACTCTTGTGCACATCAATACCACATCCGCGTTCAATGACCTGTTCAAACTCTACTTGTTTTTCTGTGTTTTCCATCTTTCGTTTTTACCCCAAAGCTCGCAAATTACCCCCAATAATCATCCTCCTGTGTGTCAAAAATCCTGTCATGGGCGTTTCATGTCAACATATTTTGAATAACTTCATTTATAGAGGTTACTCAACCCTATGTTGGCCGTGAACAAAATGTTTTTTAATAATTACAAATCCACTACTATTGTTTCAATTGAAAGATCGCTTGGAATAGAATCAAAAACTAAGGTATCCAAATTTCTGCCATTATATTTTTTAAGGTCAAAATAGTATCTGATTTTAGGATTCTTACTGTCTATAAGCGAAAAGTACCCATCTGGGTCTGACAATCTTTCCCTGGATAATTGATCCTTAATTTTTGAAAACGTGGAACCTACACACAAAATACTATCTTTTTTTATTTTGGAATTTACAATAACTATTCGTTGAGGATATTCTTGTTTTTGCCAACTTGATTCAACCCAAAAAATCAGATGGTCATTATCAAAAAACAGAATCCCTGGCCAGCTAATATTTTCATCTTCTGCATAAAATGTAGTATCTCTGGTTTTACTAAATAAGTTGTTCTCAAAAGTTTTTAATTCCATTAACGACTTCTTTGAAATAAAATCTGCTAAATTTTGAATGTTTCTTAAATCTACTTCAGTTGTGGCATTATCATCTATAGGGGTTTCAAATTCTAAACTCTGAGGTAACTGATCTTTATTATTAACCTGTCGACAACTAGTCAATAACATCGTCAATATTATAATTAGCTTGAACTTACTCATTTCATTTTTATTTAAAAAATTAATCAATTCTTCCAGCTTCATTTAACTTTTTAATTGCCTCATCTTTTGCCTGTTTTAATTTCAAGTAATCACCACTAAATTCATTGAAGAACTTTTCATTTGTTACTGTTCCGTAATTTCTATTTTCCGGATTAATTCGGTTGCCCTCACTGTCGACAGCATCTATATGTAAATGAGGAGCAGCTGATCCTGTTCCTGTATTACCCGTTTCACCCAAGGGTTGTCCTTCTAGTACACTTGATCCTACTTCTAAGCCAGAAGTTGTCTCATTAATATGTCTAAAGGTTACTTTATCACCCCCATCATATTCAACAGTAATTAAATTTCCTCCACTTTTAGTTTCGCCTATTGCACTAACGGTTCCGTCACCTAATGAATAGAATGGTGTATTCTCTGCAGCTCTATAATCAATACCTATATGTGGATTAGATGCACCAGGAGGTCTATCCGTAGACAAATATGTAGACGTTCTAACAACGGTGTTTTTTAAACCCCATCCTCCATTCTTATAATCCTTTTTGTTAACAGCAGTTGTTCCTGAAAGAGGCCACTCTATTCTACCATCAGGATCAATAAATCTTATAGGGTTATTAAATCCGTACCTATATGGAGTCCAACTATATGCCTTCTCCGCCAGCGGATCCACGCTATGCCACCTTCCAATCTGTGCATCATAAAACTTTACCCCGTAATTCCCGATAAAAACGGGATAAACATACCAGTTTAAATCAAAATCATTCTGAAACTCTCCCGAAGGGTCGGGATTTCCGCTGCGCTCCAACTTGCCGTTATACAGGTTTCGGTTGGTGCCGAACTCGCCGTAATCGGGAAACCAGCTGGCCACTATGGTGGCTTCGGGCGGGCGGTGCATACCCTGGCCGAAGGGGTAGTAGCAGACTGGCTTGGTGGCTGTGATCTCTTCGGTCATGTTGGTGGATTGGGGTTTCGGTTTGTAATAATAGGAAGAAAAATTGAAAGTGAAAAATTAATTAGGAGTCGGAAGTCAGAAGACCGAAGACCGAAGCCTGCCCACCAGCAGGCAGGGTATTAGGCAGAAAAGAGCCAGAAAGCAAAATAAAGCTGCATTATCAACTCGTGGCAGGTAGGTTTAATTGGCAGCGCCGCGAAATATCTGTAGCCGGAAGCATGGTTGATTTTTTCTGGTTTTTTCTTAAATTTGAAAAGGCTTTCTTATAAACGGTTTTTAAGCAGATTAAAAATTAGATTAAATGAAAACTCAATTTATTACTAACGATAAGGGCAAACGGGTAAGCGTTATTTTGCCAATCCGTGACTACAATAAAATGCTTGATGCTCTCGAGGAACTGGAGGATATCAAAGCTTATGACGAAGCCAGGAAAAGCGGTGAAGATTCAGTTGTTGCTGAAGAAGCCTTTAAAATGATAGAATCGGCAAGAAATGACCTGGCAAATTAGAATTTTAAGGGGTGCAATCAAGCAACTTGAGGCTTTGCCTGCCAGAGATTATAAATCAGTAAAAGCTAAAATTCTCAGTCTTGCTGAGGATCCCCGGCCAGCAGGTAGCCAAAGATTAAAAGGAAGGCCCGGCTACAGGGTTAGGCAAGGGAATTACCGGATCATTTATGATATTTTTGATCAAATATTAACCGTTGAGGTAATAAGGATAGGCCACCGGAAAAATATTTACAAATAACCGCCCGTGGGGCGTGCTGACCCAACCCGGGGCATCAAGTTTTCCCGTATTTGGCTCACTACTCATCACTCACTTCTCATTTCTTTTTTCCCTGTGGCTGTGTAGGTGTAGTTGATCACTTCGCCCTTGTCTGGCATGGTTAAGCAAAGCTATTAAATTTTGCAAAAATGCAAATTCTTAAAAGTTCATAGCTGTCCCCATCTTTCGAATTATAAGCAATCTCCGCAAACACGTCATTACCCTGTAGGGGTAAAATATTAATAGCCCAGGGTGAGCGAGTGAAGCGAGCGTAACCCTGGGATAATGAACGTCCATAGTTCGGGCGCTGCGCAAGGCTGGTCTGAGCGGCAGACGGGCCGTCGCAGCGCAAGGGGTGATGTTGGTTTTTGAATAAGATTTTTTTGAGACGCGCCACAAGCGCTTCTGTATTGAGAATCCGTGTTACTTAAGAAAGACTTGCCTTCAGGCGCGTTAAACCACTTTGCGAAGGTCGGGTTTACTATTGAAATTTTGCTTCTTTTGGGTTAACTTTGTAATGATTAAAAAATTAGGCCATGGACATACAAACACAAAAGGAAGTTATCATCGAGCAATTCAAATTGCTAAATGATGAAAACTTGATACAGGCTATAAAGAACCTGCTCGAATACGCATTGAAAAAAGAACAGGAAAGCCTTGAAGTGCCGGAAGCCCACCAAAGAATCGTTATGAAACGATTTAATAAGGTTCGCAAAAACCCTGAAAGGCTTTTGGATTGGGACGAAGCTAAAAAAACGCTCAAGGCCTGATGAAAAAGTACAAAGTGAAAATTGAACCAGAAGCTCTTGCCGATATCCAGGAAATTACCGACTGGTACAACGAAGCTCAGGCAGGACTTGGCAAACGGTTCCAGAATACTGCAATTAAGCAGATTAACTCCCTTAACAAAGACCCTCAGCTTTTTGCTATTCGGTATAATGAAATCCGCTGTGTGGTTGTTAAGAAATTTCCATACATGGCTCATTTCTACATTAACGATGAAAACAACACCGTTGAAGTATTGGCCGTTATTAGCACCGACAGGAACCCTAAATTATGGGAAGAAAAAGCCGGTAAGAAAGCATAAGCCTGGCCAATCAGAGATTTAGCAAAGCTATCAATTTTTGCAGAATTACAACCGACCGGAGGGAGTGCCTGACGGCAGTCAGGCTCAGCGAAGCTAATTTCCGCTCAGCGGGGGCTGTTACAAAATAAAGATTTAATATTTTATGCTTGCCAAATATATGGACAAGTAAATACTGCAAAAAAAAACAAATACCAGAACGATAAGATAATTAATCTGTTGTTTTTTCGAAAAATTAAACCTGGTTAATATTAATTTTTTGCGATTTCTGAAATTAAGACAAGACTTACTGGACGGGAAAGCTAAGTTTTAATAATAAAGCCCCGGAACTTCCGAGGCCTTTTTTATGATTCTACTTGAAAAAAATTGGCGTTGTAAATTGGCTTAGCCCCCTATTAATCGGA
>DHFW01000004.1 GCA_002402465.1 Bacteroidales bacterium UBA4814 | reverse complement strand
TCCGATGATTTAGGGGGCCATTACACCTTAGTAGTTTTTGCTTAATAATAATTCTAGTGTTTTATAATTTCTTTTGTGTTGCCAGATTTTTTTAATCCGTGAAACCCCTAAAGCTTTTTTGATATTCCTGATTATTTTTACACCGATTTAATAACTGGTTCTTAAAAATAAACCCACTGTGAGCAATCCGATAAAAATGGCTATTACAAATATCTCTAGGAAAGGCGATACTGATATTTTTCCTTATCCTATTGAGAATGCCTTATTTTATGACAAACCCGAGAAAGTTGAGGAAATTCTTTCTGAGATGGATCAAAACCTTGAAAAGTATATCAGGGAAAATAAGGTTGAAAATATTAAAACCTGTATTCCTGTTGGTTATACTGGTTTCAGGTGGGCTACACTTATTGACCCGGCATGGAATGCGTTGTTTCTTGCCCAGGTTTTGAAAATTGCCGAGAATATTGAATCAAAAAGGATTCCTGTTAATGAAAATGCAATTTTTTCATACAGGTTTAAATATGATGATGAAAACGGCTTTTTATTTGACAAGGATATCAGGTGGAAGGCTTTCTATAAGACAGCTGCGGGAATTTCTTCAGATTTTAAATATGTAATAACTTTTGACATATCTGACTTCTACAACAGGGTTAATCATGAGCGGCTGAGAAGCGTGCTCAACAATGATATTGCAGCCGATGGAAATACCGTTGACAGAATCATTGAACTATTATCGGAGATTTCTGATGGAAATGATTCATATGGGCTTCCTATTGGGGGGAATGCCTCCAGAATTCTTGCTGAAGCTTTTCTTACAAGGGCAGATAATTTTCTGAAGGAGCGTGGTTTAAAATTCTGCAGGTTTGTTGATGACTTCATCCTTTTTGCCAACAAGAAAGATGATGCATACGAGATTTTAAACAGCTGTGCAAACTATTTTCTTAAAAACCTCGGATTGTCTCTCGCCAAGAATAAAACATCAATAATGACAAGTGCTGAATTTAAGAAGCATATTAAAATGGTTTTTGATGAAGTTGAAGGAGAGAAGGATGATGAAAAGAACGCCATCTTTAAACTAAACATGAACTTTGATCCCTATTCAGCTGCAACCGATGATTCATTGATTGATATCAAAGACCAAGTAGATGGCTCTGTATTGATAAAACTATTAAAATCCGAAATCAGGAAAACAAAAATAAACCAGCTTTTTGGGAAACAACTCATTGGGGCGGTCAGATCACTAAATGATGAAGACATTTCGGAAGCCTTTCAGATTATTGCCGGAAACTTTGATAAGTTATATCCTGTATTTCCTTTGATTATGCGGACTGCATACCATAACATTGCCAGGTGCACTGAGAAGGCGTTTAAAGCATTTACTGGAAGTGTGGTTCAATTATTTGAGGAAAACTCTTATATTATTCAGACTGACAATAATGCATCATATGCGATCAGGTTGCTGTCGGTGGCCAGAAATGACGAGACGAAAAAAGTTATCCGGAAACTATATGAAAACCAGATAAACGGACAGGGGCAGACGTCAGACCTTATCAAAGTGAATTCCATATACGCACTGACAAATATGGGGGATTGGGAGTGGCTGGGAGAAAGGCTTGAAGCGTTTCCGAAGCTGACACAGGCTGAGCGAAGGGCGCTGGTTGCGGCCACTGCCTTTTTAGGGGAGAAAGGTGAAGCCTGGCTGAAGACATTTCAAAACTACTTAACCCCACTTGAAAAGCTTACCGGAGAATGGGCCAATCGAAATAAACAGTCTAAAGAAAACTGGAGGTTGCCACTATGATTTCCGAAAAAATTTTTGCAAAAAGCTACATTTCCTTCTGGGAAAATCATACTCCCTGGCTCATTGATTATTGCAGCGGAGAAAAAGCCATTGGGAAACGCATGGGTAAATCCATTGAAATTGAAGAAAACCCAAGGCATGTGTATATCAATAATATTGTTGCTACAACCCATTTTAAGAATATATCATCCGACCAGTTTTACCCCCTTGAAAAATCACTGCAAGACAGTATGCCTATGATAAAATTGTTTTCCGGGAGAAAGTGGGAAGATTATTCTCTTACAGACAACTACAGGGAAATCATATTGATTCAAACTGAAAGGTTGGAAGGAAAGTTCGGAACCAGGGTCATACACAATCCGTTTTTTCCGGGATATGGAATTATGGCAAACTGCAGTGATGACCTGATTTCAGGAACAACCCTGGTTGAAATCAAGGCGCAAAGTGAAAGACAGGGGCGAAAACCATTCAGAAATGAGGATTTCAGGCAATTACTGGTTTATTGTGCTTTAAACTATCTGGCTAACCAGAAGTTTGATATAAAAACTATTCAGCTTTTTAATCCACGGATTGGCAGGCTATGGCAATCAGACATTGAAGAGTTTGTTCAGTTAATATCCAATAGCACCAGTGCGGAATTGTTTCAGAGCATCGGAGATTTTCTAACTGAACTTTCCGATCCCATTGACCTGGACACCGGTTTTAGCGAGTTTGATATTCAATCTTAAATAACTAATCTATGATTTACCCTGAAGAGTTCTCCGGCAAAAAAACTCCTGACAATGCTGAATGGCTTGTTTATCAGGCAATGCAGAAGTTATCAGAAACTGATTTTGATGTGTTCTGGCACCGGACCTTTTCTGTGGTTGAGGGTCGACGAAACATTGAATTCGAAATTGACTTTATTGTTGCTGACCTCAGGAATAATAGTTTTAATGGTTTGGTATGCATTGAAGTGAAGGGGGGGCAACTTCTTCAAAAGAATAATGAAACCTGGCTCCAAAATGGCAACCCCATTGATTCCCCTGTAAAACAGGTTACTTCAGCTATGCATAATCTTGTTGACCTTTATCCCAGCGTAGCGAATGAAGTGCCATTTGGATGGATGGTCTGTTTTCCTCATACTGTTACCGGGAACAGCACCACTTTCCCAACAAACATTGACGAGGCTCAACTGATCGACAAGGATAAACTGCAAAATTTGCCTAGAATTCTGTCAGATTTTTTTGATCAATTTGGGAAGAGGTTTTCAAACCACAAGGGAATGTCTATTGTAGATTATTGCCATTTTATTGAACACTGGATAAAGGAATATGGTTTTGTCTTGCCTCTATCAGCCAGAATTGCTGAAGATGAAAGCCTGTTTATCAAACTAACCCAGGACCAGATGGGGGTGATTAAGGCTGCTGGCGAAAACGACAGGCTCAGGATAAAAGGTGTGGCAGGTTCAGGGAAAACCGTTATTGCCAGAGAACTTGCAGTCGAAAACATTAAAAGTGGCAAAAAGGTTCTGTTCCTATGCTACAACAGGACGCTTGCATCTAATATAGATACATCGTTAAAAAGTCTTGGAAAAAGAAACAAGCAAATTGATGGGAAGAATTTTAATGTTAAAACATATCATTCATTTGCTGCTACATTAATAAACAAAGTCGATCCGGGCTGGTGGGGTGAAACCCAATATGAAGAAGGATTTTTTGATGTTTTAGTACCGTTAAAAGTGCTTGAAGCAAAAGAGCTTATGGATAAACCCGAATTGTATGATGTTATCATTATAGATGAGGGACAGGATTTTATGGAGGACTGGTATGAAAGTGTTCTTTGTTTCCTTAAGGATAATGGGAAGATCTTTGTTTTTATGGACGACTTTCAAAATATTAACCAGACCTGTGCAAGGATACCGGAATTGCAAACATTCATTAAACTGTCTCTTGATGAGAATTGCCGGAATACAAAGGCAATAAATGAAAAAATGAATGAGATCATAAATCTTGAAGATTTCAGTATCAGATCAAAGGCTGGGGTTCCTGATGGTGAACCAGTAAAAATCATTCAATACATAAATGATACAGACCAGCAAACCAAAGTTTTGCAGGAGATCAGGCGTCTTGTTGAGGAGGAAGAAGTGAGACCCGACAAAATTCTGATTCTGCTTAACACAGATAAAGAAAATTCCTGTCTGGCAAGAACAAATAATATCGGCAGTTTGGGCTTAATACCCTTGAATAGCAGTGGAACCACCAATCAGTATTCAATAAGTTATACCCACATTAAAACCTTCAAAGGACTCGAAGCCGACATTGTTTTTATTGTGGATACCGACAAGGTTAACTATGATTCCTTTCTTTTTTACACACAGGTTTCAAGGGCCAGGCACCTGTTATATATTTTTAAAAAGGAGGATTAAAACTCACCTTGGATAGCGCCATGCATAATGGTTTGCTTTAAAAAGTATGAAAATATTTATCAACCCAATGAACACCCTGATTTACATTTCAGCTGCCCTGGTGGTATTATTAGAAATTATATTTAATTGGATTTATTGCACCTTTTTTTCTAAATTTTTCTGGAATTCTTTTGTCTAAATATTTGTCTAAAACAGCTTTTGGTGCCTTTTTGCCTATGAACCCAAACCTGCCAGGAATATCATTTTCCAAAATTGGGAAATTTTCTTTTGTGGCCTTTAACCAATTGTCCGCTATGAAGACGCCAACTATGATCCCATTTTGAACCGATAAAACATAATCCGCTTTTGACCGGATTCGGCTCATATTGTAGCTTCTGGTTGCTTTATCGTGAACGTCTGTCATTTAGTTTTATGTATTCAAGTCATTTTATTCAGTGAATTTTTTTTCCATCAATCCAAGCCACAACCTCGCCCTGCTGGCCTGTGTGTAAAGCACCCGACTGTCCTGGATTTCCATTTTGCCGGTATCGAGAATAAACACCATATCGGCTTCGAGGCCTTTGAAGGTGCGTATGGTGGTAATGTTCACGTGCCTGGGGCTTATGAGTCCGGTGTCGCGGTCGATGGCCTGAATGTGCCAGCGGCCAAAAGCGTTGACATTGGCCAGGCAACTTTCTTCTTTTGGGGTGTTCAGTATCAGCACAATGCGGGCGGGGCTGATGCCTTCTTCATTGACCAGCTGCAGCCACCGGTCCCTGACCAGTTTTACCTGTTCCACGTCGTTCCGGTAAGAAAAAAATTGCACGGGATCGCCCTCGGGTGTTCCATCTTTGAAGGGGATTTTTTTCTCCAGGTAAGCCTCCAGTTGTTCGATGATGCGGCGGGTGTTGCGGCAGTTGTGGGGCAGCCTGAACTTTGCAAACTGCCATCCTTTGGGCAGGCCGGTAAAAGCATTGAAAATGTTCTGGTCTTCGTCCATAAAGATACAGAGGCGGCCATCGGGTTTGAGCAGGCGACTGAGGCTCAGCAGCCAGCTTTCGCGGAAGTCCTGCCCTTCATCGATTATGATCACGTCCCATGAGGGCTCCTGCCCATGCTGCTCCCTTTGCAGCAACACCTCATCAAAGCGTATGGCCGATTCTATTTCCCAGAAGTCGTCGCCGCCTGCTTTGGCGCTGGCATCCCACCAATCTGGGTAAACTTCCTCTACGATCATATGGGCAAAGTGGTGGTAATTGTCGACGGTGAGGTCGGGTTCATTGCCGATCAGCCCCAGCCCGAGGCGGATGTTGGCTGCAGGGATGCGGTTGAAGGTGAGCATCAGCACCCTGAGGCCTTCTTCGCGGGCCTGCCGTGCAATGGTGGTGGCCATGATGGTTTTTCCGCATCCGGCGGGGCCGCTCACCAGCAGCCTTTTGTTGTGGCCGATCATCTCCAGCAGTTGCATCTGCTCTTGGGTCAGGTTTATGAGCTGCCGTTCTTCAGCTTCCAGGCGTGCATGCAGCGGCACCACCATGCCCAGCCCTGCCAGCAGCGACTCCTTCAGCTTGCGGTAGGTCTCCATGTCGGCGCCCTGCATATGTGAGCTTTGCTCACGGATAAAGTTAAAAACCAGGGGGATCTGTTTTTCTATGGCTTGCAGTGCGGAGGACTCCAGGAGCTGAATGGGGTCAAGAAACTCCGGTATCTGTTTTTTGCTGTATATGTTGCGCGGGTCGGGAAAGCAAACGGCCCAGCCAAAGGGCACCCTGCGGCTTACCTCCGGATAATGCTTCACCAGGCTGTGCATATTGCCCTGGGCCTGCTCCACCGGGTCGTCGCTGTCTTTCATGGGGTAGCCGTTCTGGGTCCACATGCTCCTAAACCCATCATATTTCACGATGCCACCCTTCACCTCCAGCACCAGCAGTCCGTTGAACCGCCCGCCCCCCAGGTCGGCAATCAGGAAGTCGATCTGGTATTCCTTGCGCTCTCCGGGCCACATCCCCACAAAGCGGCGGTCGTAAAACACCTCATAGCGCTCCGGATCCAGCCTCTTCAGGATGTTGTAAACCTGCTCTTCAGCGGGTTCGTTTTTGCCGGGCGGGAAGGAAGGGGGAAAGATCATTTTTTAGGGATAAGGGGTTAGGGATAAGGGGTTAGGGGTTCGGGGTTAGGGGTCAAAGGGTTCGGGGTTAGGGGTTAGGGGTTAGGGTTGGGATTGCATTGCGTCTGTTGCGTCTGTATTTCCAAAGGCCATTATTTCGAGTGCCAAAATAGACCTTTTGTTATTAAAAAGCAACAGTAAACCGCAATTTTGAGCAGGGTTTTTTCAATGGGTTATTTTTTTGGGGTGTAGATGTTGCGAAACTCATCAAAGTCGAAGCCATGGGGCAGGTCTTTTGCCAGGCAGCGATGGTTCTTCTTTGCCTTTTCGCTCATGGATATGCCCCTTTTATTGGGCAGTTCGTCAATCAGTCCCCAATAGGCTTCGCAGGTTTGCTTTTCAAGGGCAATGGCCAGCCAGGCCGGCACGTGCTCTTTGTAAGCGGCGAACTTTTCATCGTTCTGCAGCTTCTGGATCTTCTTTTCCGTATCTCCGAGTTTAAACCTCGAGTTCAGCACCCCGCTGTGTTCGTATTTGTTTCTGGCCTTTACGCTGACCAGGTATTTCACCCCGTCTTTTTCCGCGGCAAAATCAGCGAAAGGAAAATTCATGGCCACCTGGTTCAGGTTCACTATATCAGTGAAGCCTCCTTTTTTAAGAATTGCTTCGGCAAGCTTTTCACCCATATTGCCCAGCAATTTAAATCGTCTGGCCTCCTTTGAAGTCATGGAAACATTTCGCTTGGCAGGGTGGTAATTATTTTGATCGGGCATTTTTTTTGTTTTTTGTTTTGGGTTTTTTGTTTTGGGATTTTAGGGCCGTGGTTTGTAGGGTTATTGTAGGGCCGTTGTAGGGCCGCAAGGCCTTGCGGCCCTACAACGGCCCTACAAATTTGCGGCCCTACAATGGCCCTGCAAAATTTTAAACATTTACCGCAATGACAATTCCTCAATCATAATTCCTCATAAATCATCAATTTCTTCCAGATCGGGGTCTTCTTCTATAATGGTGTCGGCCTTAACCACGTAATATACGGTGGTTTGTACCGGTCCGCAGGCCATGCCGTAAAAGGTGCATTCGTATACGATCCAGTCGGGATTTTCGTAATCCGAGAGGAACTTTTCCACCAGCTCCCAGATGCCCAGCTCAGGGTCTTCCTGTGCATCCCATTCCTGGTAAATGGCTTCCCAGGCGGCTTCCAGTTTGGGGTCCCTGATAAGGGGTTCATCGAGCACTTCTCCGTGCCAGTAGGCCACAAAGGCTTTGGCATCGTCGTTGATCTCATCATAATAAGGTGCAAAGATCACCTCGCCGGTCGAGGGGCAATACATCCTGTCGGTTGAAATGGAGGGGTCGATCGGGTAAATTTCCATGATAGTAATTTTTGGTTTGCAAAATACATTTAAACTTTTGGTCTTTATTGCGTAAAACACTGAAAACCCGCGTTCTTATTCGTTTTTTCAGTTTTCTTCTTCGCGGGCGCTGAGCAGCATGCCTTTTTTAAAACCCAGGAAAAGGTTGCGGTCGTATTCGGAGAAGTAATCCATATGCACGTATTTGATCATTTGCCCGGTGGGTATCCGTATGATGCCTGAATACCAGGTGGCATGCACCGGCTCGCTGCTGCCGAACAGGAACTCCAGGTTGACCTGCCGCTCTGTGGTGAGCCGCTTGTAATGTTCCTTAAGCAGGTGGCCGTTCTCCTTCGGACTGATCTCGCCCTGCTTCAGGCGTTTGCGAAGGGCCAGGCGTTCTTTGCGCCAGGCTTCCAGGTCGGTGACCTCCGCCTTGCCCTCGATGGATGTCAGAAAAAGTTTGTCATCGTACACCGCCCATTCGGCCATATAGCCCCGCCAGCAGGCGGTGTGTGGTGCGATGAAACTGATGTCGAAAAATGTTGCTGCGGGTGCAATGATCCGGGGCTCAGAGGCCATGGTGTGCCTGCGGCCCTGGTAGGTAATGATGTCGCCCATTTGTGCTGTCATAACTCAAAGGTTTTTTGGTTTTAACTAATTCCAATGAGCAAAAATAGAGGGGCAGAATGCAGTGTATTTGCATTCGGGAAAAAGATTGCACGGATTGGAGAAGGATTGCGCGGATGAATGGCATGGAGCATGGGGCAGAGGGCATGGGGAAGAGGGCATGGTTGATTGGTTGATTGGTTGATTGGTTGATTGGTTGAAGGGTTGAATGGTTGAATGGTTGAATGGTTTAATGGTTGAATGGTTGGATTTTTCTTATAAACATTTTTTGGATTATCATTAGAAGTGGTTTTTTTTATATTTGCATAATGTTGGGTTGGGTGCTTTTGTTTTATTCGGGGAGGAAAAATTTTAAAATAACAGGATATGAACCGGCGGCAAGCTGAGAGGGAGCTTTCGAGGCTTTTCGGGTTTGATGCTTTTTTTGATCTTCAGTGGGAGGTCATTGAGAAGCTCTTTGCCGGTAAGCGGGTGCTTTTCATTGAAAAAACAGGTTATGGAAAATCCCTTTGTTATCAGTTTCCGGCTACCCAAACCGGGGGTGTAACCATCGTTTTTTCGCCGCTGATCGCCCTGATGCGCGACCAGGTCCGGTCCATGCAGGAAAAAGGGATCAGGGCGGCCACCATTAATTCAAACCAGTCGTTTGAAGAGAATGAGGCCATCATTGAGCGGGCCCGCAACAATGAGCTTCACATATTGTATATTGCTCCCGAGCGCATGGAGAATGCAGACTGGATCAGGGCATCGGTGGCGATGAAGATCGCCATGGTGGTTATTGACGAGGCCCATTGTATCTCGGTATGGGGTCAGAGCTTCCGGCCCAATTACCGGCGCATTGTGAACCTTGTCAGGCTGCTGCCGCAAAACTTTCCGGTGCTTGCCACTACTGCCACGGCCACGCCGCGTGTTCAGGCCGACATAATGGAGCAGGCCGGAGGCGACATGGAGCTTGTCAGGGGCCGGCTCCTGCGGCCCAACCTCAGGCTGTTTGTGGTGCCGGTCAGCAGCGAAGACGAGAAGTTTTTCTGGCTGGCGACCTATTTCCACCGGCTTCCCAAAACGGGTATCGTTTACACTGGCACCCAGGCCAATACGGAGATCTTTTCCAACTGGCTTCAGTTTCTTGGATTTAAATCGGCAGCATACAGCGGCCGCCTGGATGCGGAAAGCCGCATACGCATTGAAGCTGAATTTATGGGTAACCAATACGATTGTGTGGTGTCGACCAACGCCCTGGGCATGGGTATCGACAAGCCTGATATCCGCTTTATCCTTCACACACAAGTGCCGCAGTCGCCCATACATTATTACCAGGAGATTGGCAGGGCAGGGCGCGACGGGCGCGAAGCCTTTATTATTTTGTTGTTCAACGCCAGTGAAGACCAATCGCTGCCCCTGAGCTTTATTGAAGGGAATAAACCTTCGGCCGCAAAATATGAAAAGGTGATCTCGGTGGTGAAGAAAGCCCTAATGAGCAAGCACGAGATTGTAAAGGCCGTAAACCTGAAACAGACCCATGTGAATGTAATCCTTGCCGATCTGATGGACCAGGGCATAGTGAACGAAATGGAGGGTAAAAGCAAGAAATATTTTTATAATCCCGATTCGCCTCCCTTGGATCTTGAAGCCTTTGAAGCCTTGCGGAGGGTGCAGCTTCTTGAGCTTGAGAAAATGATTGATTACACCAGCTTCGATGGTTGCCGCATGCAATACCTGTGCAACTATTTGGGCGATTCTCACCCTGAAAAATGCGGGGTCTGCGACAATGATTCGAATAAGCGCATCAGGGTAAAGCCAGACGCAGAGTTGGAATCGAAGTTGAAGGATTTCCGCGAAACATTTTTCCCGGTGCTGCTGGTGGAAAGCAAGCGGAGCGTCCTGGCAAACGGGGTGGCCGCTGCTTATTACGGAACATCAAACGTGGGTGCAGCCATTCATCATTCAAAATATAATGGTGGAGGCGATTTCCCCGACTGGTTGCTGCGGCTGACGCTGAAGGCCTTCAGAAAACACTGCGGTGATGAAACCTTTGATCTGATCATGTACGTGCCACCAACGGAATCGGGTGATCTGGTCAGAAATTTTGCCGCAAAAATTGCTGCTGTTCTGAAAGTGCCTCTTTCGCACCAGCTTGTCAAAACCAGCCCGACAGAGCCGCAAAAAATTTTTCAGAGTGCAATTTCAAAAAAACAGAATGTGAAAGGTAAATTTGCCTGCCTTCAGCCAGAAGAGGTGGAAGGTAAGCATGTTTTAATAATTGATGATATCTTTGATAGTGGATGTACCATAAAAGAAGCCGGGAAATGCCTGAGCAACTGCGGGGCAGAAAGGGTAATGCCGCTGGTGATAGCAAAAACCCTGGGAGGTGATCTTTAAACAACAATGCCTGAATGGACCGTTTCAATGAAAATACCTGTTGGATTGCCATAGCTCATCTGCCTGGCTGGCATGTGGAACGCATCAACCGGCTTATTATCAGGGTAACCCATGACAACAATCTGAGATGGGGCGATTTTTTTGCGCTGGATAAGAAAGGGTGGTCAGCATTGTTTGCCTTTACGGATAAGGAGCTGGGCGATCTGGAAAATGTGCGCAATGACTTGCCAAAGCTGGCCTTTTTGGCAGAACAGCTCAACAACGAAGGCTTTTTGCTGATTCCAATCAATTCGCCCGATTACCCGCCAGTGCTCAAGGAAAACCTCAAGACCAGCAAAGCCCCGCCGGTGATATACATTAAGGGCCGTAAAACCTTACTTTCGGAAGATGCGGTGGCTATCGTCGGGTCAAGGAAAGCCGGCAGGTCAGCCCTTGAATTTACTGATCAGGTGGCGAAAAAATGTGCCTTGGCGTCGAAAGTGGTGGTGAGCGGTTTCGCAAAAGGGGTCGACAGGCAGGCCCTGGAAAGCACCCTGGAAGCAGGCGGCAAGAGCATAATCGTTTTGCCCCAGGGTATTCTTACTTTTCAGTCGGGCTTTAAGAAGTACTATGAGCCTATTGTAAGGGGCGAAGTGCTGGTGTTAAGTACCTTTTTTCCGAAAGCCGGCTGGGATGTGGGACTCGCCATGGCCAGAAACCATATCATTTACGGTCTGGCAAAGGAAATCTTTGTGGCAGAAACCGATAGTCAGGGCGGCACCTGGGAAGGGGCGCTTTCCGGACTGAAACGCGGTCGCAGCATCTTTGCCAGGCTGCCGGCACAGGGAGAGAAAAATGCCAATCTGAAGCTGCTCGGGCTTGGTGCGAAGGCGGTGGATGAGAATGGCAACGAGGTGCCATATATAGCCCAGGGGCCGGCTTCCTTGTTTGAGGGCAGCACGAAGGTCAGCGTCAGCGAGGAGGCCCCCCGCTTTGAAAAGCCCGAAGGGGAGCGAAACATTGAAACAGAAATTCTTGCCCTGCTGGAAAAGGGAGCCTATACCACCAGGGAAATCCTTCTTGCCCTCAGGCTCGACTGGGATGGAAGGAAACTCAGCCGGTTCCTGAAAAATCACCCTGCAGTGAAAACCACCGGGGAAATACCCTTACGCTATACCCGGAACGATCAAACCACCTTCTCCTTTTTCTGATCCTTTCTTAACTTTCGGGGTCCGAGGTGGAAAATGCCTTTTCCAGCTCTTCAATCTTTTTCCTTTCAGGCACTGTCGTGAAAATGCCTGTTTCGCTTCCTTTGCGGATGCCGCGCAGGAAAAGGTAAATCACCCCGCCGAAATGCTTATCATAGTTGAAGTCCTTTATTTTGGTTTCGAGCCAGCGTTTTACGGCCACGGTGTAAATCATATACTGCAGGTTGTAGTTGCTGGCCTTCATGGCGGCATCAAGACCGGCGGCATTGTAGCTTTCCACGGAGTTGCCCAGGTGGTTCGATTTCCAGTCGAGGATGTAATACTTGCCATTATGCTCAAAGAGCAAATCCACAAAGCCGGTCATCATGCCCTGCAGGTCGGCATCGCCGCCCAGGTAGGCCTCTTCACCCAGGTAACTATTGATCACCGTTTTATTGACCTGCTCCATCGAGAAATAAAACTGCAGCTCGGGCAGCATTTTGTCCTGGGTGATCTGGTTGAGTTGAAAGTTCTCACCATTGATGGAAATGTCTGTTTCCAGAGTATGCTCCACCAGGGTTTTAAAATGACCTTTCCATTCTTCCTTCAATATGTTGGGATAATACTTTGCAGATTCTACCAGGGTTTTCTCCCAGTTATCAGGTTTATTGAAGTCGAGCCTTTCGAAGATGCTGTGCAGGGCCGTGCCTACATTGGCGCCCCGTCCCAGTTCCTGGAAGATGAAGTGGTCGTAAGCCTCTTCCAGGTCCTGTTTTTCGAAAGGTGCTGTAAAATGCTTTTTGTTCAGGGCACTGAAGCTGTGCACTTGCAGGGGAGCTTTAATGCCATCTTTGGCGAGGGTAGCGTCGGGTATGCGGGGGGTGAAGGTGGGGGTATCTTCCTTTACCACGGGTTCCCATTTTTTTAATTTCTTTTCCTGATCCTGAGTCTCTGTTTCTGGTTGGCTCAAATCAATTTCTTCGATTAGACTCGAACCTCCCTTATAATGACTTAGAATTGTAGAAAGAGATGATTCGATAATTCTTCCATTTGCATATTGTTTTGGAACCAAAGAGATATAGCATTTATAAACTCCCCTGGTCAAGGCAACATAGATCAGTCTGCGATTTTCCTGTTCGTCCTGTTTCAGTTTAAGGGCCTTGTCAGTTTGTTCAAGACCGGTGTATTTCATGGTAAAAACGTGCTCCTTTGATTCTTCTTCTTTTCCATCTTTAGCCGGAGTTTGTTTTTTAAAACTAACAACCTGTCCGTTTTTATATGATCTGGGAAAGATAGAGAGGAAAGGGGCGAAAACAATATTATACTGCAGGCCTTTGGCTTTAAAAATGGTGGATATCTGAACTGCATTATCATCGCTTTCAACCCTGAGCTGGTATTCTTCATTGGAATCGTCCTGAGTCCGCTGCAGCCAAACGACCAGTTCATCGGGAGTCAATTTAGCCTTTCGTTCAAGCTTATGAAGGATTTCAGCAATGTGATTGATGTTGGTCAGCAATCTTTGTCCTTCAGGATCGTTTTGGCACCGTTTCCGGATACCGTAGATATCAAGGAAGCGGGCAATCATATTATACACCCCTTCTTTTTGCAAAATGTTGCGAAGTTCCAAAAAGAAGTCAATGTGAATAGTTTCATCCAGTTTTTGAAGCTCTGTCAGGGTTAATCCTTCTTCAGTCCCTGATTTTTCTTTCTCCTCTTTTTTGTTGACATTTAAGGGACAAGGGGTATAGCCGAATTGAGGCAGGTTTATAACCCGGTATATAGCACCCCGTTGTGGGTTTATTGCAGCCATTATGAGATAGCGAACCAGGGCAGCTTCCTCTGACGACATAACCCTCTTGTCATCACGCAGCACAGAGGGTATACCCAGCTTTGCCAAGGCTTTTTTTGTTGACCGTGCCTCCTCGTTGGTTTTGGTAAGGATTCCAATATCCTTCGGACTGATCTTTTCCCCGTTTAAGGTATTGTTGCCTGAAAGAAGCATTAAAACCTCACTTGCAATCTTTTCGTAATTGTCTTCAAAGTCATTGGGGCTGAATTTCCAGATGGTAATGGGTGAAACTTCCCTTTCGTTTACCTTAATATCACCCAGTTCTTTATTTCCTGACTGAACCGCCTTAAAGGGGATTTTCCCATCCAGGAACATATTGGAATCTTCGGAATCTCCTGAAAAGTCCATCAGGCTTTCCAGTGCTTCAAGCAAGCGGGGGGTAGACCTGTAATTCGTTTTTAAGGTATGCATAGAGACCCCCTCCTGGCCTTTTGCCACCTTGTAAGTATCCAGATCGGCTCCCCGCCAACCGTAAATGCTTTGCTTGGGGTCGCCAATGTAGAAAAGGTTTTTCCCTTTAAACACCTCACTGAAGATCTCGTACTGGAATTTGTCCGTGTCCTGAAACTCATCAATGAAAATGGCGTCATACTTTTCTTTGAGGAGGGTTTTAAACTGATCATTCCCCAAAGCCGCATGGATGGTTTTGATCTGATCGTCATAGGAAATATATCCACGGCTTTGTTTAATTTTATGAAGGACTTGGGCTGATTCCTTAAAAAAATGATCATAAATGACGTTAACATCCAATAAAGCATTTGCATATTCTTCGCCGTAAGGATTATAAACGAAATTAAAAGTATTGATAAAGGTTTTTTTCTTTTCCTTGCAGCATACCTTGATAAAAACTTCCAGGAAGTTTTCGGGTGATTTTCTGACGTTTTCTTTTCCTAAAAGATATCTCTCATTTATTGTGGCACTAACTTCCTTAATTTTTTCAAAATTGCTTGAAACATAGTTTTTTAAATTACCATATTTTTCCTCAGCATTTTTTACCATCTCAGAGTATTCGGGATTATTGTCACCAATATCCAAAAATCTCATTCCCTGCAAATACTTTCGAAGCATTTCGTGCATTTCTTCAATTTTCAGGTCCTTTATGATTTCCTTAAATAGATCATAATCCAGCACATTCAGGGTTTCCCTGACAAACTGGTTGGTGGCATTCTTCAATATTAAGGAATCATCTGTCACGATTTCAAAGTCGAACGATTGATCGGTCTCGAAGGTGAACTCTCCGATGGTTTTCTGGCAGAAGCTGTGGATGGTCATTACCGAGAGGTTGTCCAGCGATTGCAAGGCAGATTTTAGTCTTGGTAAGCTATTTTGCTTGCCAGCCTTATCAACCAAATCCGTAATCTCCTTATCGCAGGAATGACCGGCGGATGCATAACGATATGCCAATCGCACAAATTTACGGATGCGGAGCTCCAGTTCGGCCGTGGCGGTTTTTGTAAAGGTTACCATTAGAATCTTATCAATGGGAACCTCCTTCTCAAGGATCAATCGCAGCACTAGCAAGGCTACCGAATAGGTTTTTCCCGTTCCTGCACTGGCTTCAATAAGTTTGGACCCACTGAGCTCCACTTCTTTTATATTAAGCTCCTTCATTTTCTTGCTGACTAAGGTTTAACAATCCTGCAATTTTTTTGATCTGATCCACATCCTTTTCGCTAATCCTTTCTAAATATCCTGTTTCCAAAAGGGCCGAAACGTATTTGTTCGGAGGCATATCAGCATATTTGTTGCCTTTTGCTTCTGCTCTCAAGACATTTAAAACAGATTCAGTAGTGATTAATTGAACACCTTCGGGCGGTTTTGTGGCATTAAGACTGAATATCAAGGGTTGTGGCTTCCCTTTTTTCAGGTACTCAATAAGCTCAAAAAGCTTTTCTTTTGCACATCCCGGTTCAACTTTCGGGATGGCCAAATCAATTACCTTAATGTTGTCACCCTCATTCTCCAAGGCCAGCAGCCTTGCAGAAGTGATCTCACCTGCGGCATACAATAACAAAGCCTTAAGGTAAGCCCTGACCTTGTATTTGTCAATATTGCCGGAAGTGGATGTGCCTACATGGATGTATTCCTTGTCAAAAACATTATCAATTATTCCTGTAATTCTGAGGCCATCCACATCCAGATCAATGGAAAAGCTTTTTTCTTCTTTGCCATCCGTAAGTTCAAGGTATACCTCCCGGAGCGGTTGAATAATTTCCTTGAATTTTTCCACCGTGGCTCGGCCCATGTTTTTCAGTGGCAACTCACCTTTTTCGATGTGTTCCTGAATAAAGGCTGTAATCTCTTTGTCTAAGTTCCCTTTGTATTTCAGAAGTTCATTTTTGATCTTCCAGATCTGCAGGGTATCCAGTTCAAATAATTCCGTTTCCGGCAGGGTATCGTCTTCACCGCCATCATATTTTATGCCCAATACTTTGTTAAAGTACCAGTCGATGGGGGCTTCAAAGAATTTAACGAAATCATTGACCCAGATCTCCTCTTTCGGGGCGTCATCTTTATTTAAATCTGAAGAGGTCTTTTGATTGTTTGTTTTATGCACATTTTCGTTTGGCGGGGTATTGTAGAGGTAGGTGAAAAGTTCCTTGTTGTTGTATCTGTTGCTGAAGCCGTGCAGGGGGTGCTTCACGGCCTGTAGTCCCAGGTAGTCCATCAGGGTATCGAGCACAATGGACGGGGGGATTTCGGTGTTGTCTTTGACGCTTTGCCCGATGTAGCTCAGGTAGAGTTTTTCGCGGGCAGACATCAGGGTGTCGAGGAAAAGTGATTTGTCGGCCTCCTTTTTGGAGCGGTCGCCGGGCTGGTAATCATTGCCCATCAGGTCGAAACCCAGGTGCTGGTCCTGTCGCGGGAAAACGCCGTTGTCGAGCCCGATAAAGGCAATGACCTTATAAGGCAGACCGCGGGAAGGGATGGCCGAAGTAAAGGTGATGGCGCCCGAATTCAGCTCATGCTCGCGGCTCTCGGTGAAGAGGCGCTTTTTTAGTTCGTTCACAAATACGGCCCAGGGCACTTTTTCTGTAGCAGCACCATCCAAGCGTTCGGTAAACCCCAGTGCACGGTATATTTCATTGCGCTCGTTGCGGTCTTCCTTGCTGAAGTCGTTGCTCCACACCATTTTCTCCATCACTTCTTCCAGCAACAGCAGTTTCCATTCGGCCAGGGTGCGGGGTTTTCCTTGCTCGTCAAAAAGGTTCTGCAGGTCGTCCACAAAAGCCTTTAGCCGCAGCAGGTCGTGGCTGGCAGAAGCTTCAGCATCCTTGTAAGGGTAGTTGGTCAGCATTGTCTCTCCCAGGTATTCTTTTTCCTCTTCTGTCAGCCTGTCCGACACATTAAAGGCGTCATCAGTAAGCATGGCATAGCCCAGTATGATCTTTTCCAGGCCATACTTCCAGCTCACATAGTGGGTGTCGTCATTCAGGCTGTTTTCGCGTCCGAAGCGGATGCCCGCCTTGCTGATCGCCCCGCGGATGTAGCTGGTATCTTCTATTCGGTAGGCTTTGCCGATGCGGTTCTGTTCGAGCAGTCCGGCCACTTTTTCTGAGGTAAGGTCCTCTTCGCCCATATTGACGATCAGCTCAAGGGCAGCGGTGATGCTGTCGCCGGTGTTTTTTGCAGCCCCCGAAACCCTGATGGGCAGATTTACGGGGGCGTTGCGGAACACCGCCTTGATGAAAGGTTCGTATTTGTTGATGTCGGGCGTAATCACCAGCACATCGCGCGGCTTCAGGGACTGGGTTTTCCTGTCATTTTCAAACAGATCGAGCAGGTAATTGTACAGCGCTTCCACCTCCCGTACCGGGGTGAAATGGGATGTTACCTGTATGGAATCGGCTGCAGCTTTTTCTGTCAGTTCCTTTTCTTTTGCCGTCAGTTCCTCGTTGTTCAATATGCTTTGCTGCAGACGATTCAGAAGGGTGCCGGTCTCTTCCACATTGAAATCTGCTTCTTTTTCCTTAATCCCTTTAAATTGTTCCAGCAACTCTTTGGCCTTGGTGCCGAAGCTTTCCAGCAATGTGTTCTTGTAATCTTTCTCTTGTGAAGGAAGGCAGAGGTAGAAATGGACGGGTATGTGCTTACTTAGTTGCTTATAGAACTCAAGATGAAAATTTGTGTAAATGGAAATACCAAAAAGATGGATGGCAGGAAAGGTGTTTTTCAACAATTTTTGATTCTCTTCAGATTTCAGTTTGTTATAAATTTCACCTCTAAGGGTGGCTTTGGAAGAAATTTTTAGCTGCTGCCACAGCCACATCTGCCATTTTTCCGAATCAGGTTTGTCAGTATCCGTCTGACCGGATTCCCATTTCGAAATCATATCAATACGATACAACTGGTACTGATCGAACAGGTCGGCGATCTTTTCGGAGAGCTGGATGCGGCGCAGGTCGTTGTCCTTGTAATAGGTTGCGACATCAGGGAAATCTTCTTTAAACGTTTCATCGTCAAGCCATCCGTACACCCCGAATTTAATGGCATCACGGTTGCTGCGAAGCTTTTCGCCCGTGAGCAGTTCATACACCTGCCCCATAAAACCGTCCTGATTCTGGAAGGCATAATTGGCAAACACCCCGTTGGTTTCGGTGATGTTTCTGGTGAGCCAGTCGTTCATCCCTCCGCCTTGAGTTATGATAATGGTTTTGCTGAAGATGGAGCCGGGTTGCTGTTTCAGGTTTTGGGCCAGCTTCCCGCAAAGGCTTTCCATTTGGTTTGACATATATAGTCTGCTCATTTTGCTTGTTTTTCAAGTTTCTCAATTCTTTCGGTCAATCCAGATGCACGCGAAACCGTCTTACTGATGCATTCCACCAGCGAATCGTGGGTGGCTTGCACCAGCACCTTCTTCTTTGCCCGGGTAACGGCCGTGTAAAGCAATTCGCGGGTCAGCAGCTTGCGGGCTTGCTTTTCGGGAAGCAGCACCACCACGTTATCAAACTCCGATCCCTGGCTCTTATGGATGGTCATGGCAAACACGGTTTCGTAGTTATTCAGGTAGCCGGCGGGGTGTGACTTAAGCTCCCCGTCCTGACCCTCATAGTAGAATTTGAATGAACCATTGTCGTCTTTTCGAATGAGTCCCACATCGCCATTGTTGAGCCCCAGGTTGTAATCGTTTTTGGTGATGATAACGGGCTGGTTGTGGTAGAAGCCGGCTTTGGTGTCAAAAAGGTCCTTATCATTGATCGTTTTTTTCAGGTACTTCTCTATCCGCTTGTTGGTTTCAGCCACGCTGTGGTCGTGCTCGCGGGTGACACAAAGCACGCGGACCACCTTGTTCAGCAATTTCAGGGCTTTTTCAATATTTCCTTCATTAATGTAATCCAAGTAACCATTTATCTGCTCATTAAATTGGGTTCCAGAGTATTCTGTGTCGATGACTACCTCTTTGTTATTTACATAAGAATCTATGTATTTCTCATCCCCTGCCATGATTTTCATGCTGAAATCAATCAATTCAGGTGAATCCTTAGCTCTCCAGTTCTTAATCTTAACCTCAACCTTATCCTTCAGCAGCGCGCTGTCTTTCGCTCTGCAAATATCGCCAAACACCGAACCCGCTTCCACTGATGCCAGCTGGTCTTTGTCGCCGATCAGATAAAAATTAGTGTTACTGCCAATGGCATTGAGCAGTTTGGCCATCATGGCCCCATCGATCATTGAGGCCTCATCAATGACCACCACATCAAAGGGGAGGGGTTTTTTTTCATTATGCCTGAAAAATACGCTGTTGCGGATATAGCCCAGCAGGCGGTGGAGGGTCTGGGCTTTAAGCGATGTTAACTTTTTAAAGATATCATCAGATATTTCTTTTCTATCCAACTTTTCCTTGGCGTACTTACTGACTGACTCATTCATGCGGGCGGCGGCTTTGCCCGTGGGTGCGGCAAGGGCTACTTTTATATCACCATTTTCCTTGAATAATTTTACCAGCTCTGTGGCAACGCTGTAGGTCTTTCCTGTGCCTGGCCCGCCTGTGATTATTTTAAAGTTGTTACCTAAACGCTCAATGTTTTCAATGATCTGGGTCTCGTATTGGAAATAGCGGTGGAGGTAGACCTTGCCGTTCTGGATAATGAAGGGTTTGAGTTCCTTATCAGAAAGAGTTACAAATGTCCCTTCTTTAGTTTGGGAATCCAACTCAGTAAGATCCTTCAGAAATGGGTTCAGCTTTTCGGCATCCCCATTCTTATTGACAATTTTTTTAAAGGTTTCTTTGTAGCCTTCAATATCCAGGCAGATGCTGCCCTCTTCCAGTGTTTTTGAAACGGCATAAGCCAGGGCTTCCACGCCTTTAAAATATTCTGCAAAAACCTTATGCACATCAACGGTTTGTTTCATATGCTTTTCTTTTTTCGTTTTTTTTCTGCCTCCCTGCATGATTTCATTCCGGATATTTTTTCGGACCGTGCAAACATAAAGGGTTTCTTTACATTCCCGCTAGGTATTATACGGAATTTAGCCTCATTTAACCCTGGTAAGATGTTAAAATATCAGCTTCCGTATTTAAAATTTTCATTCACGCAAACATAACATAAAAGCGATAATGTCGTGCGAAAATAAGTATGAAGAATGCAGCCTATGTGCATTGGGGTTTTTAAGGAAAAATTGTAACTGTTGAAGAAGTTTTGTTATTCTGCCAGAATGGGAAGATATTTACTGCCGGCTTTTTTCGAATTTATTAGGGCATCTGCGGAATGCAATGGAAAATCAATAGCCCCGGAATTTATGCCGGGTTTGAAATCTAACCACAATCGGGGCTTTAGCCCAAACCATTTTTAAATTTGGGTTAAAACCCATGCTGGAATTGGGATTATCATTTCCACAGCCTAAAGGCTACGGCTATTCAAAAAGACCGGTAAAGCGGAAATTTTTGTGTCGGATTTTGTGGCGGAAAACAAAAAAGCCCCTGATAATCAGGGGCTTAACTTGTTTGTTGGCGGTCCGGACGGGACTCGAACCCGCGACCCCATGCGTGACAGGCATGTATTCTAACCAACTGAACTACCGGACCAATATTTTTATGAGCGTTGCTTGTTGTTTCTAAAGCGTTGCAAAGATAGTACAGATTTTTTAATCTGCAAGGGGTTTGCATTTTTTCCAAAAATTTTTTTCCGAATACTGCAGTCAAGGCTACAATGGCTTTCTTTTGTTGCCTGGTTTACAAACCTAAGGATATTTTTATTGGTGGTAATTATCCTTGATGAACCAACCTCCCCCCAACCCTCTCGCAAAAATAGCGGGACAAGCTCTCCAAAGCCTGCCTGCCCACCCCAGGCGATTAAACCGGCAGGCAGGGGGAGTAAGAACCTTGAATCCATTTAAATTGAATTGGTTGATCAGTAAATCAGTTATATGTGTTTTTCCTGATCTACGAATCTACCAATCTACCAACCGAGCCCTTTGCGAGCTCACCGAAGGTAATCCACTAATCCTCTAATTCCCTCAGCAACTCATTCACCGCGGCTTCCAGTTGGGGGTCTTTCCCGAAAAGGATGGCTTCGAAGGGGTTCTCGACCAGCACATCGGGTTCGAGCTGCAGGTTTTCGAGCGGGCGGTCTTCGGCTACGCCCCAAAATGCAATCATTGGGATGCCAAACACCATGGTGGGGTCGATCTGTGTTTCCCACCATACGGCGGTGCTGGTGCCAGGCACGGGCATGCCGATGAGTTTGCCGATGCCTTTTGCGCGGTAGGCGTAGGGGAAGGCGTGGGCGTCGCTGTAGTTGCTTTCGCTCATGAGCACCACGCTGGGCTTGGCCCATTTGTCGCGGGGCTCGCCGCCGCGTGCCACAAAGCCATAGGGCCTGAAGGTGGCGTAGGGCTTGCCGTCGAGGAAGGCGGAGAGGTCTTCGTGCAGCCAGCCGCCGCCGTTGAAGCGGGTGTCGACAATCAGGGCGTCCTTATCGGCATTGCGGCCCAGCACTTCTTCAAATACGGTGCGGAAGCTGCCGTCGTTCATGCCCTGCACGTGCACATAGCCTATGCGGCCGCCGCTGAGTTGTTCGGTCATATCGCGCATGGTGTTCACCCAGCGGCGATACAACAGTCCATTTTCTGCACCCTGGGTGATGGGCTTCACCACCTCGTCCCAGCGCTGGCGCGTGGCCGGGTCGTAAAGGCTCAGCAGCACGTTCTGGTCGTTCTTGCGGTTGAGCAGCATGTTCCAGTCCATGTTTTCTGTCAGCTCCACGCCATCAATCTTTTCAATGATATGGCCGGCCTTCACTTTGCTTTCGGCCCTGTCGAGCGGACCACCGGTGATGACCTCGGTGACCAGCAGTCCGGTGCCGGGGCGTTTTTCGTCATAAAACAGTCCGAGGGAAGCGGTATTGTCGCCATTATCGGGACGATGGGAATAACGGCCGCCGGTATGCGAACCGTTTAGCTCGCCGAGCAATTCGCTTAGCAGCTCCTGGAAGTCGTAGTTGTTGTTGATATGGGGCAGGAAGCGGGCGTACTCGCTGCGGAAGAAGTCCCAGTCGATGCCGTGAAGCTCCGGGTCGTAGAATTTCTTCTGCACCTGTCTCCAGGCGTGGTGGAAGATATATTCGCGTTCAGCAGCAGCCGCCAGCACCATTTCGGCGTTTATGCCCACGGGAGTGGCTTTGCCGCTCTCGGCTTCCACTTTTTGTATGCGGCCGTTGGCCAGCACGAAAAGGGTTTTTCCGTCTTTGCTCATTTCCATGTTGCCGCCCCTGGAGCCCAGCTTGGCCAGGTTTTTCAATTCTTTGGTACGCAGGTCAACCACCCACAGGTCGTTATCCTTCTCGAATTGGGCCATAAAGAAAAGCTTTTCCCCGGAAGGGTTGATGCGATAGGAAGAAAGGTTAACCGAGCCGGGCGTAAGTCTTACCCTGCGGTTTTCGATGCCCTGAAGCACGGGTACCCATGGGCTGACTTCTTCCTTCTTATCTTTGTCCTTGTCATTGTCCTTATTCTTTTCTTTTTCCTTGTCTTCGCGCTCCTTCACCAGGGCAAATTCCTCCTTGCTCAGCATGAAGCGGTCGAAAGAAGCCTGGTCGAAGAACATGGCAAAGACATCGACTTCGCGCGCGCCCTGCAGTGCCAGGGGCTTTTTGCCCTCCTTGTCGTTCACCCAGGTAAGCATTTTCCCATCCATGGCAAACATGGCGCCCCCATCGGAAAAGCCGCTGTGGGTGAGGTTGTTTCCCTTGCCGGGATTCTCTACATTGTAAAGCACCAGGTGGCTGGCGCCGTAAAAACCCTGTGCGTCGCGTGCCACGATCCACTTGCTGTCGGGGCTCCACAAGAAATCCTGGTCGCCATCGCGGTACGAGAAGTTCTCGCCGGCGGGTATAATGGTTTTTGACTTCTTTTTTTCCAGGTCAAAAACCTTTAAAATATTCCTTTCTTCGAGGTAGGCGATAAATTTGCCGTCGGGCGAAACCACCGGCTGAAACTCTTCGGCATCGGTGGCTATCACTGGCTCTTCTTTTATCAGGGTAGAAGCGAAGAAATAGGGCTCTTCGTCGCGTACGATGGTGGCCTTGTAAATGTCCCAGCTTTCGCCCCTTTCGGTAGAATAGTATAGGGTGCGGCCGTCGGGTGCCCAGCTGAGCATGCGCTCCTGCGCGGGGGTGCTGGTGATGCGCTTGGTGCGGCTGTCGTCAACACCTGTTACAAACACTTCGCCTCTGAACACGAAGGCGATCTCCTTGCCATTGGGCGAGAGAGCCATTTCGGTGGCGCCCTGGCTCACGGAGAGAATGCGGTCTTCCCTGCCACTGAAGTCGGCCAGGATGGTCACATCCACCTTTTGCGGACGATGACCTTCATGCTGGGTGTAGATCTCGCCGTTCCAGGTGTAGCTCAAGGTGTTGTTGTTGCTGCGGGTGAGATGCCTTACGGGATGGTTTTCGAAGAAGCTGATCTGGGTCTCTGTGGGGTCGGCTCCCAGCGACTTCTTGAAAATATTTTGTACGCCGTTTTTCTCGCTCAGGTAGAAAAAGGCTTTGTCATCGGCGGCAAACAGGGGTTCGCGGTCTTCGCCTTCGTAGTCGCTCACCTTGGTGTAGCGCTCACTGGCGATGTCGTAAATCCATATGTCGCGGGTAACGGAGGAGGTGTGGTGCTTGCGCCACTCATCCTCGTAGCCTTTGCGATCCTGGAAAATGATTAGGCTGCCATCACTGTTGAAGCTGGCGTTCTGGAAACCTGCTGTTGAGATCAGCACGCTGCGGCCGCCTGTGGCCGGCACGGAGTAAAGCTTTCCAAACAGCCCGCGGTTGGGAAAACGCACCGAAGATTGCAGGTCGTTGCGCGGCGAGCTGAAGATCACATTTTTCCCATCGGGGCTGAAGTCCCACGGGATATCGTTGCCCGAATGGTGGGTGAGTCGGCTGGCGGGTCCGCCGCTGGCCGGCATAATAAACACATCGAAGTTGCCGAAGCGGTCGCTGGCAAAGGCAATGCTTTTCCCATCGGGGCTCCATACCGGCATGGTGTTGTGTGCCTCGTGCATGGTCAGGGGCGTGGCAATGCCGCCCTGTGCCGGCACCTTAAAAAGGTCGCCCTTGTAGCTGAAAACAATCTCGGTGCCATCGGGCGAAAGTGCCGGATAGCGCATCCATAAAGGATTGTCGAGTGCAAGGCTCGCTGTGGAAACAAACCACAGGCTTAGAAAAAAGAAAAACTTGTTCATGGTTTGCTTTTTAATGAATGATTAAATTAACGGAACTATTAAAAACCTCTGCCGAACATTTGCCACAATTGGTTGCGGTTTTCTTCCCAGCGCTTCATGGTGGCTGCGGCAAAGTCGTTGGTATAGGCGGTGATGTATTCGCGGGCTTCCTGATTCTGACCTGCTTTGATCAGCTCAGCAGCCCTTCTTTCCACCAGGGGAAGTTCGGAAAGGGCCTTTAGCTGGAAATGCTGCACGGCGGGTTTAATGATGGCACGGCCGCGCTCGTGGTTTACGGTGGCCAGGCGGTTGGCTTCGCGGAACGACCATATGGCCGCATCCTGGCGGTAGCGGTGCTGCCCGCAAATCTTAAAACTTTCGGGCAGGTGAAGGGTTCCCGAGTAAATTGGAATGCGCGGGCTTTGGCCGGGGTTGTCGAACGAAAACCAGGCGATGGCGCCGATCTCGTTGGGCAGCCAGTCGCGGCACTGAATGATCTGTGAGTAAGAGCAGCCGGCAATGGCAATGGTGCGCTGGCGCTCAATGGCTCCGGGCTTCAACTCATTGATGAGGTTGCGAAGGTCGTTGCTCATCCAGGGATTGGCGATGGGGCTTTTTACCTGCTCCTCGTATTCATTGCCTTCATCGTCCTTTTTCTTAACCGTTACCAGCAGGTTCTGTGTCATATCCCAGGGCGTACCTTCGTAGGTTTCGCGGTAGTAACGCATCACATCTTCAACCGAAACTTTCTTGTCGGGTTTTACCGAGAAAGGCAGTTCTTCGGCATTGTACGAAAGGTTGAGCGAAGGGGCCATGGTGCTCAGCAAGTAAAAGTCGCGAATGGCAAATGGCTTGCGGCCGCTTACCACCTTATAAAACTTAAAGGGTTCCTCTCCATCCCAGAAGCCGGTTCTTTTTGCCACTTCCTTCAGGTCTTTGCTGTAAAGGAAGTAGTTGGGATTGTTGAAGTCCACGTCGGAAATGCGTGCAATATTTGCCGACACGCCCACGTGGTCATCGGGGATGCGCTGTGCCACCCACATGGCAGAGGGCTTGCCGGGGCCACTGCCGCTGAACTCGAAGTGCCATACTTCTTTTTTGTCGGCTACCGTCAGGCATTCGGCCCAGTCGCCGTAGCCATATTCTTCGGCCAGGGCGCCCATCAGGCGGATGGCGTCGCGGGCAGTGCTGCAGCGTTGCAGGGCGATTTTCTGCAGTTCTTCAATCAGGAATAAACCTTCTTCATTTAATAACTCGCGCCTGCCGGTGATCGTGGTTTCGCCGATGGCCAGTTGCTTTTCGTTCATGGCAGGGTAGGCCACGTTGAGGTAGGCAAAGGTCTCGGCCACTTGCGGAATCTCGCCTTTCTGGGTCACTTTGTTCCGGTCCCAGGGTGTTTCGGTATGCAGGGTGCCCCACAATATGGGCAGCAGGCTGCCTTCTTCGTGCTTCTGACGGGGCACTATTTCGAGCCAGGTGCGGTAGTTGCCGTCGCAGCTGTGTGAAGTGATTACGCTGCCATCGACACTGGCAAGGCGTCCAACCATAATGCTGGTGCAGCTTTCGGGGTAACCGGGGCCATCGGGGTCAATCTCAGGATCGAAGATACCAAAGAAGAATTTTGGGCTTAAAAGGAATAAAATCGCCAACAGGGCGAACTTTTTAAGGAAAGGCTTTTGCATTGAACTGATTTTGAGAGTGATGAATTATGATGGTGTTAAAAATAGCGATTTTTCAGTATGCACCAATATGTACAGCAAAATTATATGGTGGCAATGGCAGAGTTGCTCCAAGGATAAAGGATAAAGGATAAAGGAGAAATTATTTCTTAGAACTTCGAACCTGCTTGCCGGCTTTAACCAGGAACTCCAAACCCAAACTCCAAACCTTATTTAGAACCATTTCAAATTAACTTCTAAAACTTAAAGTAGGAGCCTGGTCTCTTCCTGAAAAGGCAATTAAGCCTTATATTTGATGGCAGGAAAAAATTAACCATCAAATCATAAGGAAATGACGACCAAGAAAAGTTTACTGAAGATGTTGCTGCAGCCATGGCGCCTGGCACTTTTGCTGGCTGCCGGGATTGTGGTATTTACCATGTGCAAGCGCACTGTTGAGCCCGAAAATGAGGTAGTGGCCGAACTGGCCGCCCTCGGCCTTCAGGCCGAGGTTATAAGTGCCGAAAACTGGCTGCTGGGCAAAGGACCCGCCAACTTCCAGGCCCGCTCGGGCGCACCCTACAAGCCCAGCTACAACGAAGAACCCAACATTCCGGCCCAGTGCTGGATTGAGACCAGCTACGGCACGCAGAACGCCTGCAAATACTGCCATACCGACTACCTGACTTTAGCCCGCCATGGCAATGCTTTCGACATTGGCGACGACCAGATTCTTTACAGTTTCCCCACGGCTAACCTGAACCATATTTTGTGGCGCAACATCATTTTGCCCCATGAAATCGAAGAGCGCCTGCTGACCGAAGGCCTGGAACTGCCCGATGCGGATGATGTGGACTATGTGAGGGTGGACAACTGGCGAGCCACCTTTGCCATGGCACGGGGCAACGGAAACACCGATTGGGTGAACCTCCAAGACCCCGACAGCGAATGGATCATGTTTCCGGCCCTCGACCCCGACCACCTGTTTCCCTATGATCCTTCTGACCCAACCGGTGGCGGAAAGCACGGATATGTCGATACTGAAGGCTTTGTGCGCGACCAGCAGGAGCGATACACTGGCTGGCGGGCCATCAATTTTTTCCCTTATACCATTTTTACGCCCTTAACGGGAAGTGTGTCGGGCATCTATGTCAGGCTGCCTGAAATGTTTATGACCACAGAGGGGGAGTTTGATCTGGCGACCTACAAAAACAATCTCGATCTGCTCGAACGGAACATCAAGAATCTGCGGCCACAGGAAAAGGAGTATTTTGGCGATGCTTCCGAGATAGCCGTTGACAAGGGATTTTACCCGGTAGGCACCGAGTTTGCCCACCCGCTGCATTATGTCGACCTGATGGCCGACGGGCAAATGGGGCAGGAACTCGATGGTGTGCTCACCGGCGGCCGCAAAGATTATGAGTTTCCTGGCACCCGCTCAAAGCGCGTAAAAGAAATTCGCTATATGTATAAATGGAAAGAGGTTACCCTCGATGATATCGGTGAAGGAGAAGACCATGACGATGAAGAGGATGGCTATGCCGAGTTTGTGGGCCGCGAAGGTCAGGGTTGGGTTGAAAATGATGCCGGCTGGATCATCTCAGCTTATATAGAAGATCGTTTTGGGAATCTTCGTCCGCAAACTACCGAGGAGCTGGCACAATGCATAGGCTGCCATGCCAACGTGGGAAACACCGTTGATGCCGTGTGGTCGTTTCAGCGAAAGCTGCCCGGAGAAAAAGGCTGGGGTGAGATGGATTATGGCAAGTACCACAGCGAAACCCCGCAATACACCTGGCTCAACGATTATCTGCACGAAGAAAGCGGAATGGGCGAACTGGGTTACTTTTACTATACCGTGGTGGGCGCCGACCTTTATGGAGTGATGCCCGGCGAAATACAGCAGGAGTTGCTCTATTATGCCAACCGTTTTGGTATGGCCGACAAACTAGCGCTGAACTTTCCCGTGGCTGAGCTGCTCAACGACGAACAGCTTAAGTTTATGCCCAGGGAGGAACGCAAAGTCCGTTTGCTCGACCGGCAAAAACTCATGCGCCATTATGCCCAAGAAGCCGAATACCTGTATTTCGACCGCGAGAAAGACCAGTGGTTTATCAAGGGATCGGTATTTTATCCCTCAGAAAATACCATGAAAAACAACATTGCTTTGTACCGCCGCATTGTACTCGACCAAAGCTACAACCTGGGCAAGGATGTGTTTGGCACCGAAAGCGATCATGTGCCCTTTACTTTCCGTTCGGATGGAGAAGTGTTGGCCGCTGATGGCAGCCCTATTCCGGTGGGGGCGGTGATTACCAGCCGGCCTTACAACGAAGACGGAGAGGGGTTCACACCTACCGGGCTGGTGGCAGTGAACGAAGAGGGCGAGCCCATCGATGCCGATGGAAACCCTGTTGGGAAAGAGTATTACCGCGCAGTGGGTCATGTCACCAAAGGTGGCACTTTCGACATGATGTACAATCCCCTGTTAAGCGATAAGCCCTTCAGGAAGGATAAGTAATAAGCCAAAAGCCAAAAGCTGTTATTTCTTTAATAGCTTTGCAAAAATTTTGTTGATCTCTATTGCACTTTCGTGAACTACCTGAGGTTTTTTCTTTCGAACCGCAAAATACTGGTGTTTGGGGTATTGCTGACGCTGTATTCGAGCTTCGGCCAGACGTTTATCCTGTCGCTTTATATCCCAGGCATACTCGAGTCGTTTGAAATCAGCAGCAGTTTTTTCAGCCGACTTTATGCAATAGCTACTTTGCTGAGCGCCACCACGCTGATCTTTTTTGGAAAGCTCATCGACTATATTCCGCTGAAGCGATTCACCCTCATCGTTATTTTCGGGATCATTACCGCCAGTTTGCTGGCCGCCTTTTCGGTTCATGTGGCCATGCTCTTTGTGGCTATTTACCTGCTGCGGTTTTTCGGGCAGGGGCTGCTCAGCCATACTTCCATGACTACCCTTGGGCGCTATTTCAGCCGTGCCAGGGGAAAAGCGCTGAGCATTGCCTACCTGGGGTTTCCCATAGGGGAGGGGCTGCTGCCCATTATCATGATCTCCATCATATTGTGGATAGGTTGGCGCGAAACCTTTGCCTTAAGTGCTGTTTTTATTTTGCTTACCTTGCTGCCACTTGCCCTGTGGCTTATCAGGGGATTTGAGGGCAAAAAAGTGGTGGAGGATACTGAAGCAAGGGTTCTTCAGGAGAAGCAGAGCCCAAAGGAACAGCGCATTTGGAAACAACGGGAGATTGTGCGCAGCCCCCACTTTTACCTGTTTGCGCCAACTGTTTTCCTGGTGGGATTTTTATTGACCGCGCTATTTTTTTACCAGACTTTTATTGCAGATTACAAAGGCTGGTCGGTTGAATGGATGGCCGCCAGCATTTTGGCGTATGCTATCTCATCCTTTCTTTTCAGCATAGCCACCGGGCCAATGATCGATCGCTACAGTGCCCGTCGTATTTTCCCTTTCACCTTGCTGCCCATGGCACTGGGGATTCTCGTGCTGTCCAGTTTTTCGCATTCACTTGCGGCTCCGCTATTTTGGTTCCTGGTGGGTGTCTCAGCCGGAATCAATTCCCCGCTTACTTCTGCCCTCTATGCCGAAACCTATGGAACCAGAAGTCTGGGTGCAGTAAGGAGTATTTTTACTTTTGTGATGGTGGTAAGCACCGCCCTTGGGCCGGTGGCCTACAGCTTTTTCCTCGAAAGAGGATTTGATTTTGACCAGATACACCTGGCCATTATTGGAGTGATCATACTGAATGCCATGCTGGTGTTCGCTTCCAGTGCAATTATGCAAAAATGGAGGAAAATGAAGATAAATCGGGATTAGCCCGCCACCTTCTCGTTGAGCGATTTAAAGCCCTTGCCCAATATTTCCGAGGCATCAATTACCGTGACAAAGGCATTGGGGTCGATATCGTTGATGAAATCCTGCAGAATGGCCACTTCGCGGCGGCTTACGTTTACGAAGATGATCTTCTTCTCATCCTGGTTGTACATGCCCTTTCCCTCGAGGAAAGTACCGCCGCGGTTGAGGTCAACCAGAATTTTTTCGGAGATTTCCTTGTACTTCTCACTGACAATAAACAGTGTTTTTTCGTACGAAACACCCTGCAGCACGCCGTCAATCACCTTTCCAGTGATGTAGATCACGATCCAGGAGTATAGCGGGATTTTCCAGTCGCCAAAGGCTACCAGCCCGAAGAGCACAATGATAGAGTCAACTACCATGAGGGTTTGCCCGATGGGGATTTTAGTGTATTTCGACATGATCATGGCAATGATGGTGGAGCCGCCCGAGGTGGCCCTCGACTTAAATATGAGGCCCAGGCCAAAGCCAATCAGCACACCTCCGAAAATACTCGAGAGCAGCATATCGTCGGGTACCAGCGGCACATCGCCCCAGATATAGGTAAGACCATCGATGAATACAGAAGTCAGCACGAACCCTACCACGGTTTTTACGCCGAAGCGCGGGCCCAGTATCCGAATCCCTATAAGTGTGAGAGGAATGTTAAATGCCAGACCGGTAAGACCCACCGGAATGCCGATAAGATGGTGAAGCACAATGCCTATACCATACACCCCTCCCGGAACAATCTTGTTGGGGGCTATGAAAAACACATAGCCGGCAGCCATGATGATGGAGCCCAAGGTGATAAGCGAATAGGAAATAAACCACTTTCGTGAGAAGATTTTTTCTTTGGATACAAAAGTCATTTGCCGAAAATTTAAGTTAACTTCGTGCCAATTTTTCGGGGGCAAAGGTAAGGAGAAAAATTATCCCTTTTCAGTATCATGACAGAATTAAAAAAAGTGCAGCGCGCGCTGGTTTCCGTATATTTTAAGGAGCCTTCGCGCAGGCTCATTGAAGTATTAAATCAACTGGATGTGGAACTGGTTTCTACCGGAGGAACACTCGAATATATTCACTCTTTGGGCATACCTGCAAAATCTGTTGAGAGCTTAACCAATTATCCATCCATTTTGGGCGGTAGGGTAAAGACCCTTCACCCCGCCGTTTTTGGCGGCATACTGGCCCGCACCCACTTGGAACAGGATCAGCAACACCTTCAGGAATACAATATTGAGGCTTTCGATATGGTGATAGTTGACTTGTATCCTTTTGAAGAAACCCTGGTTTCCGGGGCTTCCCATGAAGAGGTGATCGAAAAAATCGATATTGGCGGTATTTCCCTTATCAGGGCTGCCGCAAAGAATTACCGCGAGGTGATGGTGGTGCCTTCTGCCGATTATTTCGACGTAGTGGTTGACATGCTGCATTCTGCAATGGGACAAACCAGCCTTGAAGACCGCCGGCGCATGGCCGCTGCCGCCTTTATGGTGAGCTCGCACTACGACACGGCCATTTTTCATTACCTGAACCAGGGCGATTTCAGCCCGTTTAAGGTTAGCATTAACGAATCGGTAGTGCTGCGTTACGGCGAAAACCCTCACCAGCAAGGCCGCTACTACGGAAAGTTCGACCACCTTTTTGAACAACTGCATGGCAAAGCCCTGTCGTATAACAATTTGCTCGATGTAGATGCCGCCATTAACCTGGTAGCAGAATTCAGCGAGCCTACCTTTGCCATAATAAAACATACCAATCCCTGCGGCATTGCCAGCCGGCCCCACCTGGAGGCTGCATGGCACGATGCCCTGGCCGGCGATCCAGTTTCTGCCTTCGGTGGTATTTTGATGGCCAATCGCAACATAACGCCTGAAATTGCGTATGCTATCAATGAGATGTTCTTTGAAGTGCTCATAGCTCCCGGATACGAAGAGGGCAGCCTTCAGGTGCTGATGCAGAAGAAAAACCGCATTTTGCTCAGGCAGAAAATGATGGCGACACCGGCCAGCCAGTTCCGCTCGCTGCTCGACGGGGTGCTTTGGCAAACCCGCGATAAGGTGGACGAATACCAGGAAAAGTGGCAGGCTGTTACCATTCGCAAGCCAGAAACAGGGGAGGAGGATGACCTTCGCTTTGCAAATATTGTTGTGAAACACCTGAAGTCGAATGCTATTGCCTTGGTAAAAGACCGCAAGCTCCTAGGCATTGGTGCCGGACAAACCTCGCGCGTAGATGCCCTGAAGCAGGCCATTGCCAAAGCCAGGGAGTTTAACCACCCCTTGCAGGGAGCGGTTATGGCTTCTGACGCCTTTTTCCCGTTTGCCGACAGCGTGGAAATTGCACACCAGGCAGGCGTGTCGGCGGTTGTGCAGCCAGGTGGATCGGTAAGAGACCAGGAGTCCATAGATTTTTGCAACAAGGCAGGGATAGCAATGATGTTTACAGGCATCAGACATTTCAAACATTAATACGTTCGTAATTTAAAATCATTATATAATGGGTTTGTTCTCTTTTTTAACCAAGGAAATTGCCATTGACCTGGGTACCGCCAACACGGTCATCATTCATAACGACAAGGTAGTGGTGGAGGAACCCTCCATTGTAGCCATCGACCGTTTGAGCGGAAAAATTATTGCTGTTGGGAAGAAGGCTATGATGATGCATGGGAAGACCCATGAAAACATCAAGACTTTGCGTCCTCTGCGCGATGGGGTAATAGCCGACTTCCAGGCCGCTGAGGCCATGATCAGGGCCATGATTAAAATGATCGACACAAAAAAGCCTTTGTTCCCCCCTTCACTCAAAATGGTGATCTGCATCCCCTCTGGCATTACTGAGGTGGAAGAGCGTGCCGTGCGCGATTCCTGCGAACAGGCCGGCGCAAAGGAAGTAAGGCTTATTCACGAACCCATGGCTGCGGCCATTGGTATCGGCATTGATGTGCTGGAGCCTTCCGGAAACATTATCATCGACGTGGGTGGTGGCACCACCGAGATTGCCGTGATTGCCCTTGGCGGCATTGTCTGCAACAAGTCCATTCGCATTGCGGGCGACGACTTCAACACCGACATCATGGAGTATATGCGAAAGCAGCACAACATATTGATTGGTGAGCGCACGGCAGAAAAAATTAAGATTGAAGTGGGTGCAGCCATTACCGATATTGAGAACCCACCGCCGGATTTACCGGTGCATGGACGCGACATGATGACCGGTATTCCGAAAGAAATTACGGTTGGCTACCAGGAGGTGGCCCACTCGCTTGACAAGTCGATCTCGAAAATTGAAGCGGCGGTGCTTAATGCCCTGGAGATGACGCCTCCCGAGCTGGCTGCCGATATTTTCCGAACGGGCATTTATATGGCTGGCGGAGGCTCGCTGCTTCGGGGCCTCGATAAGCGTATTGCCCTCAAAACCAAACTGCCGGTGCACGTGGCCGAAGATCCGCTGCGCGCAGTGGCCAGGGGAACGGGCATCGCGCTCAAGAATTTCGACAAATTCCCGTTCCTGATAAAATAAAATTAACGGCGACACTGCCCGGGCCGTCCCCATAAGGCCGGCCTGTGCTGTTTGTAATATTGCTTGCTGAATGCGAAACCTGTTCCGTTTCATAATCAGGTATTATTTCTTCTTCCTGTTTCTGCTGCTCGAAACGGTGGCCTTGTTATTGGTTATCCAGCACCAGCACTATCAGCGGGCCTGGTTTGCAAGCTCGGCCAACTTTGTGGCGGGCAACTTTTACCGCTTCAGCTCAAGTATTACCGATTATTTTTCCTTGCGCAGGGTAAATGAACAACTGGCCGAAGAAAATGCACGCCTGCTGCAATTTACCACCGAATCTTTCCTGAAAACCGACCGGCAGGTGTTTACCTTTCGCGACACCCTTTACAACCGCAGGTTCAGTTATATTAATGCCGAGGTAATCAGCAACACGGTGAACCGGCGCAACAACTACCTGACGCTCAACAAAGGCAGCAGGCACGGTATCAAACCTGATATGGGAGTGATTACCTTTAACGGGGTGGTGGGAATTGTGGCCAATGTGTCGGAAAACTTTAGCTCGGTTATCTCCTTTCTGCACAAGGATATGCAGATTTCTGCCCGGCTAAAGAAAAACGACTATATTGGCACTTTGCTTTGGGAAGGATACCACTTTCGTGAAGGAACCCTCGCCTATATTCCTACCCATGTAGATATGAATCCCGGCGACACCCTTGTGACCAGTGGATTTTCCGTGATTTTTCCGCCTGACATTTTCATTGGCACCATCAGTGAGGTGGAGATCAGGCGGGGCGACAACTTTTTTACCGCAAAGGTGGAGTTGGCCACCGATTTCAACAACCTGAAATATGTGCAGGTAGTGCAGGATCTTATGAATGAGGAACTGCAGGAGTTGGAACAACAAACCCAGGCGGGTGCCAGATAATCAAATAAGAGTATGGGGAGCGGAATCTTAAGACATATCGGACACTTCATTATCCTGGTGGTTATCCAGGTACTGATACTGAACAACATCCGTTTTGGAGGCTACATTAACCCCTATGTTTATGTGCTGTTTGTTTTGCTGTTGCCTATTGATATTCCGGGCTGGCTGCTTTTGTTCAGCAGCTTTAGCATGGGGCTTACCATCGACCTTTTCTTCGACACCCAGGGCATGCATGCCGCAGCCACTGTATTGCTGGCCTTTGCCCGGCCAGGCATCATCCGAATGATTTCCGGGCGTTCCGACTTTGACCCCGGCACCATTCCCATGGTGTCCAACATGGGTATCCAATGGATTCTGCTTTACACTGTTTTGCTGGTACTTCTGCATCATAGCCTGCTATTTTTCCTCGAAATTTTCCGCTTTAGCGAATTTTGGATTACTCTCGGACGCATTGGCCTTAGCGGCGGCATCACCACGCTTATGGTTTTAATTGGGTTCTTGTTGCTCGACAAACCCGAAAAACGCGGCAGGTAAAGAACCCTCTCACAGGGTGCTGATTTACTTGCCTGTGCTAGGTTAAAAAATCTTAAAAGCTTCCGCTCCGCAGTCAAATCTTTTAAATTTGCTGCTTACTAATCTGCCTCTTTTATGCGGAAACTGTTTATTCTTTCGATCTTTTCGGCCATAGCCTTTGCTTGCAGCAATGGCAGGTTTAGCGGCGAAGCTGCCTTCGAGCTGGAAGGAACCCTGGAAAATGCAGCATCCACCCAGCTCCTGTTCGAAGAGCTTACAACCAACAACCTGATTCCGGTTGATACTGTGACCACCGATGACCAGGGGTATTTTTCCCTTTCGGGGAATATTGATTCGCCCGGGTTTTTTATCCTGCGCGTGGATCGCAGCAACTTTATCACCCTTTTGCTCGAACCCGGTGAAAAGCTGAAAATTGCGGGCGATGCCAACAACCTGCCGCTAACCTATCAGGTGGAAGGCTCAGAAGGCTCGCAGCTGCTGGCTGATCTCAACAAGGCCAAGCACCAGAGCTACCGCAAGATAGATTCGCTGGCCGGTATTTTTCGTGAAATACAAGCCGAGGATAATTTTCTGGAGCTGCGGCAGGAAGTGGACCTGGCCTATTCCAAGGTGTTTGAGCAACAGCAGCAATATGTAATGGACTTTATCGACAAGCATTCCAACTCCCTGGCTTCCATCATTGCCCTCTACCAGTTTTTTGGCAACCAGGTGCTGCTCAAAGAGTCTGAGCATTTTGAGTATTTCGAAAAACTTTCCTCATCCTTGTCGGAGGTTTACCCTGGCAATAAACACGTGGTCGACCTGACGCGGCGCGTAAACGAGTGGAAGCGCAGCGAGCTGCAAAGGCAGGAGGTGGAGCAGACCCTGGCCGTGGGAAATATGGCGCCAGAGGTGGTGATGCCCGATCCGGAGGGCAATAATGTGGCCCTGTCGGCGCTGCGCGGCAAGGTGGTGCTCATCGACTTCTGGGCGGCCTGGTGCAACCCTTGCAGGCTGGCCAATTCCAAGTTGAAAGAGTTTTACGACAATTACCGCGGGCAGGGTTTTGAGATTTATGGCATTTCGCTCGACCGTAACCGCGAGCAGTGGCTGCAGGGCATACGAGAGGATAAGATTGACTGGATACAGGTAAGTGATTTGCGCTTTTGGAACTCACCCGTGGTAAGTCTTTACAATGTAGAAGCCATACCTTATAATGTCCTTATCGACCGCGAAGGACGCATCATGGCGCGCGGCCTCTCCATGCAGCAACTCGAAGAATTACTGGCCGAAACGTTCAGATAAAAGTTTTGTGGTTACATTTGTCGCATTCTTTGCGACAATGCCTATGATGTTTCGCTTTTTACTGTTTCTTTCTATAATCTTTCCTTTTTTTGTTGCCCCATCTTTTTCCAAAGGAGTGGAAAGTGCCCATTTTGAACAGCGGGCCGACCACCAGATTCATGCGCGTCTCGACGATACGAACCACCTGCTGCACGCACACATTACCACTACTTACACCAACAATAGCTCCGACACACTTGGCCTGATATACATGCACCTGTGGCCCAACGCATACTCCTCGCGCCAAACCGCTTTTGCCAAACAGATGTTGCTGCACGGAAACACTGATTTCCATTATGCACGCGAGCACGAGCTAGGTTTTATCGATAGCCTCGATTTCCGGGTTAACGACCGCCAGGTGGCATGGCAGCTGGATGAGGTCCACCCTGATATTGGACTGATTTATCTCAACGAGCCTTTAAAGCCCGGTGAAACTATAAATATAAGTACCCCTTTCCGTATGAAGTTTCCCGACGCCCGCTTTTCGCGCCTCGGGCATGCCGGGCAGGCTTACTATGCCACGCAATGGTATCCCAAACCCGCCGTTTATGATCAGGAGGGCTGGCATCCCATGCCGTACCTGAATATTGGAGAATTCTATTCGAGTTTCGGGCAGGTGGATGTGTTCCTGACCCTTCCGGCCAATTATGTGGTCGCCTCGGGCGGCAGGGTTATGACCCCGGCCGAGGAAGAATGGCTGAATAAACTTTCGGTTGAAACCTACCTGTTGGGAGGGCCTGAGAATATGCCCTCCCGTCTGCTTTTTCCACCTTCTGACCCAAAACTGAAAACCATTCATCTGCAGCAGGATAATGTGCACGATTTTGCCTGGTTTGCTGATAAACGCTATTATGTGCTGCGTGCGGATTTTAAAATACCAGGAAGCGAAAACATAGTAACAGCAGGTGCCTACTTTAATACCGATGCTTCGAAGTGGATCAGGGCGGTGCCCATTGCCGCTGAGGCACTGGAGTTTATGTCGGAAGAAGTGCTTGCGTATCCCTGGGACGTTGTGTCGGTGGTGCAGGGCGTCAATAGCGCAGGCGTCGGTATGGAATATCCCGGGGTAACCCTTATCGGGCACGCCGCCACGCCCATGGAACTGGAGCGTGTGATCGTGCATGAGATTATTCATAACTGGTTTTATGGGTTGATAGCTACCAACGAACGCAGGCATCCCTGGTTCGACGAAGGTCTTACTACCTTTTATGAAGATCGTTATATGTCGCGAAAATATCCCGATTATAAACTTGCCGGGAACTTTGCGGGCACGGCTGTGGCCAACTATTTCGACGTTTCTGATATCGACTACCGCAACTACCGAGAGCTATGGTACCTGTTCAAAGCCCGCCGTCATCTCGACCAGCCCATGAACCTGCACTCCGAAGATTTTTCCATGCTCAACTATTTTGCCATGACCTACTATAAGGCGGCCATGGCTTTCTTATTCCTTGAACATTACCTGGGAAGGGAGGTCTTTGATCAGGCTATCAAAACCTTTGCAGGAGACTGGGCTTTCCGCCATCCGGGCCCGGAGCAGCTTAGAGCGGCTTTTGAGGAGGTTAGCGGGCGCGACCTTTCGTGGTTTTTTGAGGAGGTGGCAGGCACCAACAAAAAGATTGACTATGCCCTTGCCTCGGTCGATGAAGGTGACCCCAACTTCCTGAATGTGCAGGTGAGCAACAAAGGAGCCATTGCTTCGCCTTTTTCCCTTTCGGGGATAAAAGGAGGGGAAGAGGTGATTACCGTGTGGTTTGAAGGTTTCGAGGGCAGCCAAAACCTTCTTTTCCCGAAAGGAGATTATGATTTGATTCAGATTGACCACCAACGGGTGATGCCTGATATTAATCGCAGCAATAATAACTACTGGCCGGGCAAGATGCTTCCACGCTTAAACCCGGTGGAGTTGCAACTGCTGGCCAGCGTAGAAAACCCTGAAAAAACAAGCATTTATTACGTGCCATTGCTGGGCTGGAATAACTACGACGGGGTTATGGCCGGAATGGCGTTTTACAATTATGTGTTTCCTTCGCGACCTACGGAGTTGTTTTTCATGCCTATGTATGGCACTGCCAACGACCGCCTGGCAGGTACGGCATGGGCTTACCGCTCTTTTTTTCCCGAAAGGGGCCCCATGCAAAACATACGACTGGGCATGCTGGCCCAACGATATGCCTTTACGCCCGGAAACAAGGGCTGGAGCTACAACCGCCTGGAAGCCTCGGCTGAGGCGGAGCTGAATGAGCCCCATGCCGCCAGCACCATCGAGCGGAGATTCTTTTTCAGGAGCAACTGGGTGGAAAGGAATTTTCCGGTGGTTGCCGGTGGACAAGTGCGGGCTGCCGGGAAAAGCTACCTGCTGAATGAAATTGGGTTAAACTTTGCCCAAAACCGGGTGATCAATCCCTATTCCTTTAAGTTGGGCGTGGAGCAAGGCGAGCAGTTTGTGAAAGCCACGGGACAAGCAAAATTCTTTTTGCACTACAAAAAACTGCATCGCGGGGTGGGCTTTCGGTTTTTTGGCGGCACCTTCCTGAAGAGCCCGCAGCAAAACAGCCTGGTCGACTACCGTTTCCGCATGAGCGGGCATCGTGGTGTACACGACTATAGCTTTAGAAATACTTTGCTGGGGCGTAATGAGGCGGCGGGCACTTTTCTGGGTAACCAGATGGTGGAGGCCGATGGCGGGTTTAAGTTTCCAACATCAGTAGGGCAGACCTGGGACTGGCTAATGGCCGTGAACGTAAAGGCCGATTTTCCGGTATTGCCCCTGAAAGCATATTTCGATGCAGGAACCTATGCAGGTGCGGCAAATGCTTTCAATGGCTCCCAAAAGTTTAGCTGGGTGCTGGGAATTCAGGTGGTGCCTATTGAGGGGATACTGGAGGTAAATTTCCCCCTGGCAGTGTCGTCCGACATTGAGCAGGTGGCAGGCTTTGCCTTCGATAAGTACATTCAGCGGGTAACATTTTCGCTCTACCTCGATCGAACAAACCCATTTCGGTTTCTACGCGACCTGCGTTTCAGAGACCTTCGAATGCTGTAATGGTGAGAACCCCCTGGCTTACCAGAGTTTTTCCAGTTCGTAGGCGTTTTCCATTACTTTCTGGTAATGATCTTCGGGCAGATCCCAGCCTACTTCAGTAGCCTTATCGCTGAGTATGGCCAGGCGGCGGTTCTTGGCATCGATGATCATGGTGCCGGTATAATTGTAAACGCTGGGGTAGCGCACGTGAAAGGTAATGGCGGGCTCAAGTGGCGAGTTGTTCTGCAGCTTGTGCAGCACGTTGAATGGCTCATATATATATTCGCCCTTGCTGAACGTCTTGGTGGGATGAATAAAAACCTTATGCTTGGGGGCATCGTAGTTGTAAACCGTTTCGGCCACCACCCCCTGAAGGGGCACGATGAAACCCCAGAAATTGTTGTGATGATGAATGGGCAGGCTGTGCTGTGGCGGCCGAATCATGATAAAGGCCTGCAGCGGCTCCTCAAACAAAGGGATGCGATTGTAGGTAGTGAAGTCTGCGCCTTTAATGTAATCTGCATACTCGAGTTTTTTAATATCGTGCTTGAGGATGGTTTTCCTTACCAGGTTAGGCTCAATTTTTTTCCCGGCAAGGGCTTTCAGATCATTTAACAGTTTTTCCATTTTTTTCCCTGCTTGGTGATGGTTATTCAATTTTTTATAAAAATACAACATCTGCAGCTTTCTACCTAAAGATTTCGGCTATTGCCGGTAAAAAATTAAATAATCACCCTTGCGGGGAAAATGCTTTTAATGAATGCATATCTTTGCCTTTTAAAGCCCAAAACCTGACTTTATGGAACTTAAGCCCGGCCAAAAGATATATTTTGTTTCCGACAGCCACTTGGGCGTGCCTTCGCATGCCCGGAGCCTGGAACGCGAAAAGTTGCTGGTAAAATGGCTGGATACTGTGAAACACGATGCGGCCGAAATTTATTTGCTTGGTGATATATTCGACTTTTGGTTCGAATACCGCACCGTGGTTCCGAAAGGATTTGTACGCCTTTTCGGAAAAATCGCTGAACTAACTGATAGCGGCTTGCCGGTATATTATTTTACAGGCAACCACGACCTTTGGGCATTCGGCTACTTTGAGAAAGAGCTGGGCGTGCAACTTTTTCGGGAGCCTGTTGAAAAGACCTACAACGGCAAGAGTTTTTTTATTGGCCACGGCGATGGGCTGGGCCCCGGCGACAACGGGTATAAATTTCTTAAAAAGGTTTTTACTTCACGTTTTAATCAGAAAATGTTTTCCTTTTTGCATCCGGGATTAGGCACGGGACTGGCGCTCTATTTTTCGCGCAAGAGCCGTATTGCCAATATGGCCGCCGATGAGGTTTTCCTGGGCGAGGAGAAAGAGCGGCTGATCGCTTTCTGCAAGGATATGCTGCAGAAAAAACACTATGACTATTTTGTGTTTGGGCACCGCCACCTGCCGCTCGAAATAAAAGTTAGTGAGAATGTGCGTTACATCAACACCGGCGACTGGGTCACACAGTTCACCTATGCCGTGTTTGACGGAAAGGACTTGCAATTGAAAAGTTTTAATAAAACTTAGGTTCGACCGTTCAGGGTCTTAATCATCTAATCATCGAGCAACTCTCTTACCTTTTTAGAAGTTTCGTTGGTTTTGGCACGAATGGCCTTCAGGTTTTCAGAGGTCTTTTTTACCCTGTCGTCCCATTCGTCAATACAGCAATCCTTAATATTGTTCATTTCCTGAACAACCAGGTTTTGCTGTTCAATAAGCACTTTTTTTGCGTCTTCCAGCTCTGTTTTCAGGTCTCCGGTTGCTGCAGCAATTTCGGTTTCAAGGTAGGCAATGCGCTCTGAAATGTCGAAATTAACCTTTTCGAGCTCAGCGGTAACGGTTTTCTTCACTTCCTTTAATTTCTCCATTTTGGCCTTTTCTTCCTTGCTGGGTCCGCATGAGAAAAACAGAAATCCGGCCAGGATGGCATAAATTAGCACGGTAAATCTGTGCATGGGAATGGGGTTCCCCAGGTTTTTCAGATCGTTCTTCATAGGTTTGGCATTTTTGGTTAATAAACTGATAAATAGGGCTATATTGTATCTGTCCAAGAATGATTCTCTATAAAAGGAAAAATCAACAGACAACTTTGTGATCGATGCCAAATTTTTGGGAAACCGTTTTCTAAAGTAATAAAAATTCGGGAATTGGCAGCAAAGTCCTAACTATTTCAAAGGAAATGCTGCTGGCAAATTAAATATTCCGGAAAAAATGTTTACGAACCAGGGTGAGCAATGTTATTGCTTGTCGGGTAAGATAATTGAAAATATTGTTCCAACCTTATTGTCTGAAATAAAGTCTGCCTTGCCTTTTAGGTATTTTTCGGTAAGCAGCTTAATGCTGTAGGTACCCCAGCCCCGGCCCCGGCCTTTGGTGGAGAAAGATTTTTGAAAGATTTGCAATTTCACTTGCAGGGGCATGACTTGCTGGTTTTTCACGAAAATGCTTATGGCTTTGTCTTGGTCATTACTATGGCATCCAATCTCTACGGTATCTTGCTCCGGGCCAGCCTCAAGGGCGTTTTTCAGCATGTTTATCAGTACCTGCCGCAAAAGGGTTTTGTCGGTGCGAAGCACTTTTCCACAGGCAGCATACCTGATTTGTTTTTGCCTGAACCTTTGCTGGAATTGCAGCGAGGTAATAATTTCGCTGATGAGTTCATCGAGCTGAACCGGCGCCGGTCTGACCAATAACTCCTTGTTTTCGGCCGAGGTAATCAGTTGGTAGGCTTGTATCTCCTCGTCAATTCTTACGGATACATCTTTCAGTATCCTTTTGGTTTCTTCAGCATCCAATTCTTCATACACTTCCTGCAAGCCCGAGAGTATGGCCGAGGTGTTTTTCAGGTCGTGCAGAAAAATGCTTTCGAGCATCATACGGGCTTTGCGGTCGCTGATGTCTTCAATGGCCACAAATACAAAATTTTCCTCCCCATACCTGAAGGGCTTAGTGTGAACTTTGAGCGTTAATGACTCTCCATCTTTCAGGGCAATTACGCATTCGCCCATCCCGTTTTGCCCACCCTCACTCAGTTCTACCGTATTGGCCAATCCGCAGACTCTACAGTAGGCCGTCGACCCGCAGCCATATTTTCCCTCCAATGCATGAACGCACTCCAGGCATTCGCCCGGACGTATACCAAGAATCGCCTCCCTGGTTTTCGCACCTGCTTCGGCCAGCAGGTCTTTGTTTACATACACCACCTGCCTTGCATCGTTAATGATAAGCAGCACCACAGGAACATCTTCCAGCAGTTGCGGGAAATAAGGACTCTGCATGATGTCGGTTGCCTGTCGGCGAATTTTTTCGGGCTGGTAACGGATGGAGGGCTTAAACATGGGTTGGCCTTGGTAGTGTGCAGACAAATGTAAAAAAACATGCTGATTTTTCGCAAAAAAAGCCGGAGTATCACCCCGGCTTTTTGTCAATGAGTTAATGATCAGTATTTTATTGCTTTTAATGTTAGTTTCTCCCCGGCCTGCGAAGTTAATAGTATCAGGTAAATACCAGGTTCCCATTGCCCCGTAGGCAGATACAGCAATCCTTCGCCTTGTGGCGCTTCCATGCGCTTAATCACCTTTCCCGAAAGGGAAATTACCTGTACCACCTGCCACTGGTGCCCGTCGGGCAGGCTTATATTGAGATAATAGTCGAATGGAACAGGGTAAACTTTTTCGGCGCCAAGCATTGAAGGCTGATTAATGCCTACGGTAATGCTCATGCTTTGGCAATTGGTTTCTTCGCAGCCTGCTTCTGAATTAGCGGTGAGGCAAATGGTGAATGCCCCGGCCGAACTGTATTGATGCTGGGGGTTGGCTTCAATGGAATGAGAGCCATCGCCAAAGTCCCAGTTATAGCTCACTGCCCCTTGGCTTGTATTGCTGAAACTTACCAGGTAGTTGTTCACTTCAAACGAGAACGTTGGCTCAGGCAGGGGATGAAAAACCACCTCGGCGGTTTCGCTTTGCGCAGTGCACTGGTTTGGATCGGTTACCTGCACCCAGAAACTGCCCGATTGGTTTACCGTGATCTCTGGTGTGGTTTCACCGGTTGACCACAGGTAGCTGTTGTTGCTGCCATCAGAATAGGCCAGGATGACTATCTCATCCCCATCGCACCATGGCTCATTTTCAGGCAAAAGTACCTGCGCATTGGGCAACTCAAACACTGTGATGCTTACTTCGGGCACCTCCACGGTGCATTGGTTGGCATCGGTAAATTGCAATCCATAGCTGCCTGTTTCCGCAACGGTTATCTGTGCCGTGGTTTCACCTGTGGTCCAAAGATAGACGCCTGCCAGGCTCGACGACAAGACTACCGAACCACCCTGACAAAATTCAAGTTCGCCTTCAATCTGAATTTGTACTTCCGGAAGCGCATACACTTCGAAAAGGTTATCGATGGTGTAGGTGTGGGATTCGCCGGTTTCAGACCAGGTAGCCGTGAGCGAAACGCTGTAAAGGCCCGGTTCACTGAGCGGAAAATCGACCAGCTCTGTCTCGCTGCTGACTAATTCTCCGTTGATACTCCAGGCAAACTGGTCGGCGTCAACGCTGAAGTTGCTCAGGGTAATCAGGCCCGATCCGCAAAATGTGGTTTGCTCCGTTTCGAAATAGGCAAATGGCTGGGCATTTTTCTCAATTTCGCTGGTCAGCACGCTGCTCCAAAAGCCCCTGGTGTCGAGAAAGCGAAACATCAGGAAATAATCGCCATGCGGTATTCTGCGCAGGTCGAGGTTAAGTTCGAGTAAAAGTGGATTCTCGGGCTCATCCAGTTCTACCAGGGTACGGCCTTCTGTTCCCAGTTCGTTGAAAAGGTTGCCTTCGGCATCTTCGAGCCAGTATTCATAAGCGGTCATCAGATTGTTTTCAGTGCCTTGCATTGTGGGGAGCTTCACAAAGAAGCGGCTCAGGGCGCTGCTCCAATGCCCGCGGTTATCCCTGAACCGGATGCTGACCGTGTTAAGGCCGTCGGGTAATGTGCTGGCATCAAGGGTCTGGACCAGGCTGTAAGTGGTTTGGTCGGTAACGCTGGTTTCCTGCAGGGAAGCAGAATCATTGTTGAACCAAACCTGGTATGCGCTTATTGCGACAGTTTCTCCCTGCTGTTCAATCGCCGGCATCTTAACAAAAAAGCGGCTGAGCATCGACGACCAGGCCCCGGCGTCATCTTTAAACCTTATGGAAAAAGTGTTAAGTCCATCAGGCAACCCTTGCACATCGTAAATTTCACTAATGTTTACGGTAGTTCCCGGAGTAACTCCTTGCCATATGGTTTCGCCCTGGTTGAAACGGTATTCGTAACCGACGATTTGTTTTTCTTCTCCTCCATTTTGTGCTTTTGGCATTTTTACAAAAAAGCGGGTGAGCATCGACGACCAGGCGCCCGTGTTGTCCTTAAACCGCATGGATATGGTATTAAGCCCATCGGGTAATGCAGCGGCGCTGATCATTTGTTCGATGGTTATCGAAGCGGCTGGTGTTAGATTTTGAAATACCATTTCTTGTTGATTGAAATGGTATTCCCAAGCCACAATTTGATGCTGGGTTCCACCACTCTCAATCACAGGCGTTTTTACAAAAAAGCGGGTGAGGGGAGCCGACCATGAGCCTTCGGTATCGCGAAAGCGAATGGTGAAGCTGTTCAAACCCTCGGGCAATTCGGCGGTACTCAGTGAAAACTGCACCCCGGCCTGCTGAACAGGCGCCAGGTTTACGGTAACCCTGGCATCGACCTGCTGGTTGAACCAATACTCATAGCGATCAATCAACGCCGTTTGAGCACTGAGCGACAAGGCCGTGAGTAAAAATATTACGGAAAATAGTTTTTTCATAGCCAGTGATTTTAGCGTTCCTGGGCCGAAACATTCACTTCTACTTCAATATTCCCTTCCTCGTTGGTAATGGTCGAAATCTGCTGGAAGGTTATGTTCGGATTAAACGGAACAGCACCCTCTTTATAAGGAATCACGGTGCCGTAGATTCCTATATCGTTGCCATCTGTGGCGGCATTCTTTCCGGGGCTGGTTTCCTGAAGGTGGAAGTCGAATTCATACCCGAAGGTGGTTCCGGTGAAGTTTTCAAAAATAGTGACGAGAGGCTGATTCACAATGTTTCCAGAACCTGAGCTGGTGGATGGAACAGAGAAATTGCTTACAAAAAGATTATTCAGAAAAACATTGGAATGGCTGTTCCATAAAAAGTAGCTTCCATTATGCAGTATTATATTGTTCTGTATAAGGCAGGAAAAGAGACTTTGAAAAGTGTCACCGGTGGGTTTGAAAACGATGTTGTTGGTAATTAGAACATTGTTGTTAAAGCTGTGTATGTTGTTTAAGAGGTTTTTCTCAATGAGTACGTTTTGGGCGTTTCCTCCGGCAATGTCTCCCCTGATTACGTTTTCTGAAATCAATATTTGCTCCGCCGTTGCTGGTACTGAAGCATATAGCTGAATATTGCCCACATTGCAACGGCTTATTGTGATGTTGCTGACGTTCTGGGTTGCAGCGTTAGTGCCAAGCCGAATATCTCCGGTAAGGTAGAACCCTTGCAACAAGCTGTAGTCTGCTCCGGTTCTCAGGTAAATGGAGCCATTAAGCCAGGTTATGCCGGCAGCTGCTGTATATTCGGGATAATGCCCCACGCCTAACAGAGTAAGTTTGTGATCAATGTAAATGGTGCCAATGCTGAAGGTGCCAGCTGGCAAATACAGGGTGTCACCGGCTTGCGTGGCAGCCAATGCAGCCGCGAAAGTGCCGAATACCTGAGAATTTTCTCCATTTTGAATAACAAAACGAGTCTGTGCGGATACTGAAATGGAAGCCGCAGTAAGAATAACTGCTAAGGTGATGTTTGAAAAAGTTTTCATAGAAAAATGTTTGGAAGGTTGTGGTTTGGTTTATCTGGGTTGGGCTTCTGTTTGTATTTCAATGCTGATGTTGCCGTTTTCATCCGTTTGGTTTGAAACCTGTTCAAAAACAACTTTCGGGTTAAAAGGCACGGCACCTTCTTTATAGGGAACAGCTGTGCCGTAAATACCTATGTCAAACCCATCTGATCCCGAATTAATGCCAACAGATGAGGGCAAAAGGTGGTAGTCGAAATTAGGACTGAATGCGCCCCCAGTGTAATTGACGAAAACGTTGGCAAATGCCTGGTTGAAAAAATTGTTTTGCCAGATGTTTTCGTCGGTTTGGGGATTTGGGGTGAAGTTGCTGAAAAAAATATTGTTTTGTAATAGATTGTTTTGGCAATTTCCGTCCAATGGATTATTATCAACCCTGAAAATATTGTTTTGCAAAAGGCAGTTTTTTATATTTCGAATTGGGAGGTTCCAATTCCAATTCGAATAATAGCCAAATGAGAAAATGTTGTTTGAAAAAATTGCAGTGCCGTTAAATTGTTGGACGGAACCGTCAATGATGTTTTTGTTCAATTGAACATTTTGGGCATTATAGCCATTAATGTTGCCCAAAACACTTTCAGTTATCAGGACTTGCTGAACAGGAGAGGGGTTTGTATATCCCATGTCAATACTTCCCGTTATTCTGCATCTGGATACGGTAATATTCATGATATTTTGATTCTGATAGCTGGAATAAAAATATAAACTACCAACCTGAAATCCATGCAGTAAAGTATGGTCTGATCCCTGGGCAAAATAAAGGTATCCGTTTAGGTGCGAAAACAAACCATCGTGTGTCTGAGTCGGATCGTGACCCACTCCAATGATGGCCACCGTTTTGTCAATCGTGAAATACCCAATGTTGAAAGTACCGCCGGGCAAATAAATGGTATCGCCGGCTTGTGTGGCTGCCCAGGCCGAAGCCCAGTCGGTGTGAAAAGTGGCCGTGCCATTGCTTTGTACTGCAATGGTTTTCTGGCCAAAACCATTGGAATATGAAAGCACTGAAATGGCCAGCAAAAAAAATAATTTTTTCATGAAATAATTTTTTTGGTTTTGAAAAATTTATTACCTGGGTTGTGCTTCTACATTGATGTTCACCTCTATCTGGCCCTGGTTGTTGGTTTCGGGCGAAACCGACTGGGTGGTAATATGTGGTAGAAATGGAACAGCTCCTTCCTTGTAGGGGATACTTGTGCCATAAATCCCAACGTCGAAGCCATCATTGCCGGCTCCAATTCCAACCGATTCGGCTTTCAGGTGGTAGTCGTGCTCGTAGCTAAAGGAATAACCGGTTTGATTCTGAAAAATACTTGACTGGGTTATATTGGTGAAATTTCCTGAACCGTAAGAATAAACAGGTATTTCGAAATTGCTGACAAAAATATTATTGAAAAAGCCAGAACTGCTCACATCGGATCCAATTACATGGTTGGTTGAAAGAAAGATATTATTATTGAACAAAGCTGCCTGTATGTTTATCAACACCTGATTGTAGTATGGAGCATCTTTTAGAAAAATGTTGTTATTAAAAATAATGTTTCCGTTAAAGTGGATGGCACGGTCGCCTATAAAATTTTTCGAAACAACTACATACTGGGCAAAACCTCCTCCAAGTTGTCCCCTGATCACGTTTTCGGTAATGTTGATGGTTTGGGAGGTGGTGGTGGAATTTGCCAGGTAATCATGGCTGAGCCAAATGTCGTTTACATTACATCTGGAAATATTTACGTGGTTGACCTGCTGGTTTTCGATCGAGGTGCCCAGCCTGATTTCTCCCGTTAGGTAAAACCCGGTGAGTTGGCTATTGTCGGCTCCTTGCACCAAGTTGATGTTGCCATGCAGGTAGGTTATGCCGGTAGCTTGTGAAAAATCCTCATAATGCCCCACGCCTGCAATGGTTAGTGACTTGTCAATTGTAATGTTGCCAATGTTATAGCTTCCGCCGGGAAGATAAATAGCCTCGCCATCCTGGGCAGCCGCAACTGCTGCCGAAAGGGTAGTGTGGAATGAAACTTGATCGCCGCTTTGCACGGTAATGCTGGTCTGGGCCGTAGCCGTGAAAAGAATCAGCAGGCTGGCCACAAAAGTTAACGAAAATCGTGTTTTCATTGGGTTTTTTGATGAGTTGGTCGGTAAAAGTTGATTTTTCAATATTACAACAATTTTAAATTCTCTGAATAAGTAATTCACTGAATTTGCATAGATATATGGCCTGTGTTGCAAAAAAAAAGAGGTGCTCCCCGGGGGAAGCACCTCTTTAATTATTTGGAGAAATTTTGCTTATGCAATCCTGGCTACCAGGTCAACTACGCGGTTGGCATAGCCAAACTCGTTGTCGTACCATGAAACAACTTTTACAAAGTTGCCATCAATTACCTGGGTCAGCTTCGAGTCGAATACCGAAGAGTGGGTATTGCCAATCACATCGGTCGAAACGATGGGGTCGGTGCAATACTCAAGGATGCCTTTCATTGGGCCTTCGGCGGCTTTCTTAATGGCTTCGTTGATTTCCTCCTTGGTAACATTTTTCTCCAATTCCGCGGTGAGGTCAACTACCGATCCATCAGGAGTGGGCACGCGCATGGCGAAGCCATCGAGTTTGCCCTTTAATTCGGGAATAACAAGGCCTACTGCCTTTGCTGCACCGGTGGTGGTGGGAATAATAGACATGGCAGCTGCGCGGGCACGGCGAAGGTCGCTGTGAGGCGCATCCAGAATAATCTGGTCATTGGTATAGGAGTGAATAGTATTCATCAAACCACGCTTAATGCCGAAATTGTCGTTGAGAACCTTTGCGAAAGGCGCCAGGCAGTTGGTGGTGCAGGAAGCATTGGAATAAATCTGGTGCTCAGGCTTAATGTCTCCATCATTCACACCAAGAACAACGGTTGCATCAACATCGCTGGCGCTTTTTGAAGGCACGCAAAGAACCACTTTGCGGGCACCGGCCTGCAAGTGCTTGCTGATCTTTTCGCGATCGCGGAATACACCGGTCGATTCAACTACCACATCAATACCAAGTTCTTTCCAGGGAAGGTTAGCGGGGTCCCTCTCAGAATATACCCGGATCTTTTTTCCGTTTACTAGCAGGTAATCGCCTTCAGCACTAACAGTGCCGGGAAACTTTCCATGTACAGAGTCATATTTTAACAGGTGTGCAAGAGTGGCGCTATTGGTAAGGTCGTTTACTGCTACAATCTCGATATCCTCATTTTTCAAGGATGCTTTCAGGGTCAAACGGCCGATACGACCAAAGCCGTTGATAGCGGTTTTAATTTTTGCCATAGTTCTTAAGGTTTAAAATTTTGAAGGCGTAAAATTACTAAAATTCGTTGTCATTTTTGCGCTAAAGAATAATTTTACATTGGCTTAACATTGCTTTTTGCAAAAAAGTGGTTAACGCTAAAAGTATAATGAAGCCTAAACATTATTATTTTTGCACCATACAAAATAAAACAGGTACCCTTAAGTTATCTAACTAAAACCAAAAAATTACCCGATGTTAAACCACATTTTACTGCAGGTTCAAATGGGCACCACCCAGGTGGCCGACACTTTGGCGCAAACTCCCATGCCCTCGCACGAAACCATAACTATTTGGAGCCTGGCCCTTAAGGGAGGGATTGTAATGATACCGCTGGCCATTTTGTCGATTGTGGCTATTTACATTTTCATCGAACGTTACCTGGCTATCAGCAGGGCTTCGAAAGAAGAAACCAATTTCATGAACAATATCCGCGATTTTATTCATGATGGACGCATTGACTCGGCCAAGTCCCTTTGCAAAAATAACCAGTCGCCCATTGCCCGCATGATTGCCAAAGGCTTGGTACGCATTGGCCGGCCGCTCAACGACATTAATGCTGCCATCGAAAATGTTGGCAAGCTCGAGATTTCAAAACTCGAAAAAAATATTGCCGTGCTGGCTACCGTTTCGGGCGCAGCCCCCATGCTGGGTTTCCTTGGCACAGTAATTGGCATGATACGCGCCTTCTATAATATGTCAATGGCCGGAAATAACATCGACATCAGCCTGCTGGCAGGGGGTATTTACGAAGCCATGGTTACCACCGTAACAGGTTTGGCCGTGGGTATTATCGGATACATCTGCTACAACATCCTGGTGGCCCGTATCGAAAAAGTGGTGTTCATGCTCGAGGCGCGTGCCACCGAGTTTATGGACCTTTTGCACGAACCTGCCTCCTAAAGCCTATTGCTATGGCCATAAAAATGCGAAATACACGCAGCCTTCAGTTCAACATGGCTTCCATGTCCGACCTGGTGTTTCTGCTGCTTATCTTCTTCATGCTCACCTCCACGCTCATTGCACCAAACGCCATCAAGCTGTTGCTTCCCTCGAGCGAAAGCCGCACCATGGCTAAGCAAACCGTTACGGTTTATCTTAACGAAGACTTCAATCTGTTTCTTGAAGAAACACCTGTCGATATTGACGGGCTGCACTCAGGGCTGCTGCAGTTTCTGGCCAACGAACAAGAAGGCTCCGTGGTGCTCCGTGCCGATCAGAGTGTGCCGGTGCAATATATTGTCAATGTGATTGATGTGGTAAACAACATCAACAACATGAATCAAACCCGTCACAAAGTAATTCTTGCAACGCAACCAACGCGATAAGATGGACGAAATCACCAGGAAGGATAATCAATGGGCGCTTATCGGCACGATCGTTTTTCATGTCGTGTTGCTGTTGCTTTTCCTTTTCTTAGGACTGAGGACACCCCTTCCGCTTCCCGAAGAAGAGGGGGTGCTGGTTGCCCTGGGGTATACCAACCAGGGTACAGGCGAATTTATTCCTTTAAGTGCCTCGCCTCCGGTTCCCACGCCTTCTCAGCCCGTTCCGGTTCAGGAAGAAGTGGTTACCCAAAGCACGGAAGAGGCTGTTGCCATTCCGCAGACTACACCAAGGCCAAGGCCTCAGCAGCCAACTCCCACCCAACAACAGCCCACTCAGCAGCCTCCGCCAGAAGAGCCTCGGCCAACAGTTGACCCCAGGGCACTTTTCCCGGGCGCCGACGAACGCAGCACCACAAGTCAGTCGCAGGGCACCACCGGTCAGCCTGGCTCGCAAGGCAGCCCCACGGGTGCGCCCGGTGGCAGTGGCGATGGCATTGGATCGGGTGGCATAAGCTACACCCTCACCGGCCGTAGGCCCAACCAGCTGCCAGTGCCCACTTACGATTCACAAGCGCAGGGCAGGGTGGTGGTTTCCATCACCGTTGACCGCCAGGGAAGGGTTACCCGCGCTACGGCTGGTGCGCGAGGTACTACAACTACAGACCCTACCTTGTGGCGACTGGCAGAAGATGCCGCACGCAGGGCCCGCTTCGATGTGCAGCTCGATGCTCCTGAAGAACAGACAGGTACTATTACCTACAACTTTATCCGACAGAACTAAACAATGAATTACCAGGAAACCTTGGAGTATCTGTTTAGCCAGTTACCCATGTTTCACCGCATTGGGCCTGCCGCATACAAAGCCAACCTCGATAATACCCTTGCGCTGAGTCAGCATCTGGGAAAGCCCGAAACCAAATTCCGCAGCATTCACATAGCAGGTACCAATGGTAAAGGTTCTGTTGCCAATATGCTGGCATCGGTGCTGCAGCAGCAGGGCTATAAAACCGGGTTGGCCACCTCGCCTCACCTGAAAGACTTTCGTGAGCGCATTCGCATTAATGGGCAAATGATACCCAAACGCGAGGTGGCCTCTTTCATTGGTCAGCACCGTTCATTCTTTGAGCGGCTAAACCCTTCCTTTTTCGAAATAACCATTGCCCTCACTTTCGATTATTTTGCCCGGCAACAGGTCGAAATTGCGGTGATCGAAACCGGGCTGGGCGGCCGGCTCGACTCAACCAACATTGTTTCGCCCGAAATTTGTATTATTACCAACATCGGCCTGGACCACATGAACCTGCTGGGCGATACTCTGCCGAAGATCGCCGCCGAAAAGGCAGGTGTCATTAAAGAAGGTGTGCCGGTAGTGATCGGAAAATACCAGCCCGAAATTCATCATGTGTTTGAAGAAGTGGCAGCAGGGAAAAATGCACCGCTTTTCCTGGCAAAGGATTATTTCGAGACCGCTTTTGCGGAAATAAAAGAATATCAAGGACAACCGCTGCAGTACATTACATTTAAAAGCCCTTCAGGGGAAAGGAAAACCCTTGCCACCGACCTCATGGGTTCTTATCAGGAGGAAAACCTGGCTGCCGTTCTTACTGCCGTTGAATTGCTAAATCGTGGCGGTGGGGTCAGTGTTTCAGATAATGCTTTACGCGAAGGCCTCTGCCGGGTTCAGCAAAATACCGGGTTTAAAGGTCGTTGGTTACAAATTGGGAAAAGGCCTCGCATCATTGTTGATACCGGCCACAATGCAGATGGACTGCAGCAGGTGATAAAACAGCTCAGCAAGCTGAATTTTGAAAAATTGCATATCGTACTGGGTATGGTCGACGATAAGGATATTACTGGTGTTTTGTCGCTTTTCCCGCAAACAGCACAATACTATTTCTGCAAGCCTGATGTTCCACGCGGGCTCGATGCGCAAAAACTTGGTGCAAAGGCTCTGGAGCATGGCCTTTATGGAGAAACTTTTACATCAGTTAAAATGGCCTTGCAAGCTGCCAAAGGCCGTGCCTCGGCCCGCGACTTGATCTTTGTGGGGGGCAGCACCTTCGTGGTGGCCGAGGTGGTATAAAAAAACCGGGCAGTACCCGGCTCTTATTTACTGATTGTTTTGTTCCTGTTCTTCGCGTTCGCGCTGGCGTGCCTCTCGTGCAGCCTGCCGTGCCCTTTCTCGCAACAATTCGCGCACATGACCCTGAAGCTCTTGATCGGAACGGAACTCGGCCATGATCTCCTGGTAGTACTCAGTGGTCAGGCCCTTCTCCATCAGGGTAGCCTGAAGCATTGATTGCATATCGCGCTGAATGGCAGTGATTGCTGGTGCAACAGTATTAAAGGCGGCAATTTCTTCTTCCGAAAAAAGACCTCCCTGAAGTGCACCCATCTCAGAGGCACGTGCAATCTGGTTAAAACGTTCCATGGTAATACCGTTTTCTTCGATAACAGCCGCAATGCGCTCGTTAGTTTCGCGCTGAAGCACACTTAACTCCTGATTGGCATCGTAAAACTTCAAGAGGTCTTCATCCGCAAAGCGAAATTCTTTTTTGGGTTCTTCTGTTTCCTGTTCCTGCCCATAGCTCAGGGCCGGAGAAGCCACCATAATAAAGGCAAACAGCAAAGCTGCCAGTAAAGTCCGGGTCATTTTGTTGGTTTTTGAATGAAAAAAAATCATTGGAAAATTGGGTTTTGGTTTAAAAAAGCAGACAAAAATAAAAATAATTGGAAAAAATCAACCATTATTTTTTAGTTAATTGCAAATAACAAAATTTAGGCCGTTTTTTCATTTCAATAATATCGATTATCTGCGAACATACTTTATGTCAATAGATTGCATAAATAAAAATAGTAATTTAAAAGTTGCTTCATGACCATTTTTAATCACTATTTTGAGGGTCTCAGGCAAATAACCAGATAGTTGTTTGATTCGATATTTATGGTAATTCCATTTTCAATTAACTTCTCCTGGCTTAGCCTTCCAGGACTTTCTGATTCGGGATGAATCATTAGGGTAACGTAATCCTGGTTGTCAGCCAGTTCGACGGTTTCAAAAAAATGTTTGGGAATTCTGATGGTAATGTTAAGGTTTTCAACCTGGCTGAAATTAGCCGCAATCATCCATATTTTTTCTTTGTTCCATCTTAAGTAACAAAAGATGCTATCCGGTTTGAATCCTGGTTTGTTTTGGTTGTACCATTGCAGGTCATAAAAATTGCCACTTGCAATAATGGGGTCTTTGCAGAGTTTTATGAGTTGCTTGTAAGCCCGGCGCAATGATTTTTGCTCTGTCGACAGTTTTTCTTCAATGCATTTTCCGTTATTAAACCACTGCTGAAAAGCGGGCACATGGAAATAATCGAAAATAGTGGTGCGGCCATCCTCGCCGCTGAATCCCGAGGCCCCTTCTGCGGGCTCTCCAAGTTCTTGCCCGAAATAGATCATGAGCGGACCCTGATGCAGGGTGGCAGCCACCGCCATAGCTGGAATCCCTGCCCGGGCATTGCCTGCAAATTGTAGTGAAGCAATACGTTGCTCATCATGGTTTTCGAGAAACCGCAACATGCGGGCATCCATACCATCCAGGTCTTGCCAAACCCTGGTGATGGATGAAGCAGGCTTTCGCCCGGTTATTACTTCGCGTAAAGTATCATACAAGCCCACCTTGTCGTAAAGAAAGTCAAAACCGCCTGTTTCTACGAAATCTTTGTAAGCCCCTGGATTGTAAATCTCGGCAAGGAAAATAACTTCCGGGAACTTGTTTTTTAGCTTTCCAATGGCCCATTCCCAGAATTCCACGGGCACCATTTCAGCCATGTCGCATCTAAAGCCTTTCACCCCTTTTTTTGCCCAGAATAGCAATATCTCGAGCATTTTTTGCCAGGTGTCGGGTATCGGGTCGAAATGTTTCCCTCCTCCGCCCTGGTAATCCACCCCGTAATTGAGTTTAATGGTTTCATACCAGTCGTTTATCGAGGGTGCGGCTGTAAACTGATCGTTACCCGTTGCTTTTGCAGGTTCTTCCACGAATTCTCCCACTGGGTTGTCTTTCACGTAAGGCAATTCATATACTTCATTTGGTAGCTGGAGCGCCTGCCCTGGAAGATAATAAAAGTTGTTCTGAGGGTGAAAGCCAAATTCTGTATTGTCGGCCTGTCCAAGCGCTTTGGTGCCTGGCGGGTTGTTGTCGGGCCGGTATTGCCGGGCCACATGGTTAGGCACAAAATCGATAATGGGAATCAAACCGGCATCACTGCAACGTTTCAGCAAGTCTTCAAACTCCTGCATTCTTTCATTTACAATTATGGCCAGATCGGGACAGACATCATAGTAATCCTTAATGGCATAGGGCGAGCCGGCCCGCCCCTTAACTACCAGCGGGTTGTCAGGATCAATGCCAAAGGCTGAATAATCGGTGCAGCTTGCATGTTCCAGTACTCCGGTAAGCCAAATGTGGGTGGCACCAAGGTTTTTTATTTCACTTAGAAAATGTGCATCAAGGTCGTTGAACTTACCGCATCCATTCTCTTCAATGGTGCCATATGGCTTTTGGCTGGTGTTCCGGTTGCCGGTGAGCCTCACGAGAAGCTGGTATATAATGGGTTTCATGGGCACAGGTTTTTGACGACAACTGTTTTTATTCAAAAAAATCGTCAGTAAAATTGAGAAGGAATATCTTTTCGGTGGCGCGCGTCAGGGCGGTATACAGCCAGCGCAGGTATTCGGTGTCGGGTTCCTTGTTGGGGATGTATCCCATTTCCACAAAAACGTTGGACCACTGCCCACCTTGGGCTTTGTGGCAGGTTAGGGCATAGGCAAACTTTACCTGCAAAGCATTATAATGGGGGTTGTTTTTTATGCGAGCCAGGCGGGTGCCCTTGTTCGGAATGTCGGCATAATCGGCGGCCACTTCTTCAAAAAGCTTTTTGCTATCGGCATTAGACAAAGATGGACCTTCAGCATTCAGGGTGTCGAGTAACATCTTAACTTCCAGGTCGGGCTCGTTGGGGTAATCGAGCATCCTTGCGGTAACATCGGCAAAGCGAAAACCGTACAGGTCTTCAATGCGGCGTATTCTTTTCAGCTCCATGATGTCGCCGTTGGCAATAAACCCGGCATTACTGCTGTCAGGCAGCCAGAAATAGTTGTTTTTTACCACCATAAGCAAGTCGCCGGCACTAATTTCATCCTCCCGGAAAAGCACCTTGCTTCGGATGTGCTGGTTGAAAAGATTTGCCCGTTTATTGCTTCGGCAAACGATAAGCGTCTCTTCAATTTCCCGGCCCATAAAGGCATTGTTTACCTCATCGGCAGCATCGGGGCCCTCGAGTCTTTTAAAATCGTTGAAGCCTGTGAGCTGCAATTTTGGAAAACCTTCTTCTTTGTTTCCCAGCATTTGCCTGATGAGGGTGGCGTTGTGCAGAATGCTACTGTCGCGCGCTTGCCGTACCACCTCCTTTAGCTCGAAACTCCAAAGTTTCAGGTGGTAGCGTTGTGAGAGGAATTTTTCGTTCAGGGCCGGACTTTCGGTGGTCATGACCGGGGGCAACTGGGCTGTGTCGCCAATTAGGATCAGCCGGCAGTTTACCCCGTCGTTTACAAAATGAATCAGGTCGTCGAGCAGATTGGTGCCGCCAAAAAGCTCGGCTTGTTCGCTGCGACTGCCGCCGATCATGGAGGCCTCGTCAACAATAAAAAAAGTGTTCTTGTGCTTGTTTTGCTGAAGCACCACGTTTATTGACCCATCGACCGAAGGCAGCAGGCGGTAAATTTTTTTGTGAATGGTAAATGCTTGTTTGCCCGAATAGGAAGCCAGCACTTTGGCAGCCCTTCCTGTGGGCGCCAGCAGCACAGAACTGGCCCGCAGCGATGGCAGTATCTTCACCAGGCTGCTTACAATGGTGGTTTTGCCAGTGCCGGCATAGCCCTTCAGCACAAATACCGAAGCGGAATCTCCGTCCGTGATAAATCTTCCCAGCAAATTGATTAGCTGGCTCTGGTCGCTGGTGGGTGTGTAGGGAAATTCCCTGAGGATGGCTTTACTTATGGTTTCGTGACTCATGAAGGCAAGTGTCAGAATGGATATCCAATTCCAAGGTTGAAATTCCACTTTCGGAGGCGGGGCCATTTGCTGATCCAGCGCTGACCCGGCTCAAGGGAGGGGTCGTGCACAGGAAAAGCCGCATCGATGCGCACCACAAAATAATTAAAGTCGAGGCGAAGCCCGACCCCGGCCCCTATGGCAATTTCTTTATAAAAATCAGAAAAAGAGAACTCCCCTCCGGGAAACTGTGGATTCTCGTTTATAAACCATACGTTGCCGGCATCAGCAAAAATAGCCCCATGCCAAAACCGGTAAATGGCAAAGCGGTGTTCGATGTTTGCTTCCAACTTTATGTCGCCATAGCGGTCAAAGCGAATAGACAGGCTATCAGTGTAAGCGCCGGGTCCCAGGGCATAAATGCGCCATGCCCGTATGCTGTTGGCACCGCCGGCATAATAACTATTCACAAAAGGCATAACCGTGGAGTTGCCGTAAGGAATGCCTGCTCCGGCCATAAATCGTACAGCCAGGTTATTGTTGCGTTCAAAAAATTTATAAAAACGTACATCCACATCGCCTTTCAGGTATTGAGCAAAAGGAATGTTGAAAAGGGTGTAGCTTCCGCTCTCGTCGGTGGTGGCATTCAGGCCTTTACTGGCCAGTTGCATGAGGTTACCGGCCGATTCAAAGTTTCCACGGAAGTAAATAAAATCAATTTCACGGCCCAGCTGCTGAGTGTTGTACACATACGAGTACTTGAGGCCCCCGGTCAAATGGTCGCGGTAGCGACTCATAATCAGGGGGTTACCTTCGGGTGTCCTCGATTGCAGTATGGAGTCGTTAAATACTTTTATGGAGCTGATCTCCAGAGGGTAAAGGTAATGGCGTTTTCTTGGGTTTTCGCTCCATTCAAAGCCGTAGCTTGCATTGAGAATATAGCGGGTGTAGTCGGGGCGTTGCCGGTAATTGATACCGGTGAAAATGGTGCTCTGTGGCCTGGCATTTTTCGAGAGGCGCTCCATGGGAATAGGCAGCAGTAATTTCGGGAAATCAATACTAGCCTCCGCGCCCAGTTCCAGGGTGTTGAAGGGCAAACGGTTGATCACCTCGTTGCGCGAGGACTCGCCGGCAGCCTCCAGGGCACCTTTCAAACGTATGTTGAGCCGCTCGGCCCCTCCGAAAAAGTTGCGGTTTGTAAAAAGGAAGTTGCCCGCCACCCCCAGGTTGCCCGAAGAGTTGAGCCACTCGGCTTCTATGGTAAAAGCATTGGATGGTGAACGTGCAAGCTGGACGTGGGCATCAAGAAAACCCAGGGTGTCGGATTGGGCACCCTGTTCCGGCTGGGGATTTTCAGAGAACTGTATGTTGATGAATCGGAAATTTCTGAGCCCACTCAGGTAATTGTAGGTCAGCTCTACGTTGCGGTTGCGAAAATACTGCCCGGGCTCAATTAGAATGTTTTGCACCAACGCCTTCGGGCGTATGCTCATGCGATCGGTATGCAAAAAATGGTAAACCGGTGCCTCTTCCTTCCGATCTGGCACAAAGCGGGTGGTGTCGAAAGGGGTTGTTCCGGTTCGGAAGGGCGAAAAATCGGGATAAATATATACCTGGTCAATAATATACCGGCGATGTCGGGCGGGGGCAGGGGATTCGCCTCCAGGTGGTCTGCCGGTTTCCGGGTTATTTATCAGCAAATTGATGTCAACCTGGTGGGTGCCAAGGGTGCTGTCGACCTGGAAAAGGATAAAATCGTTTGAAAAGTGGAAAAAGCCCTGGTTTCGCAAATGGCGGCTTATGCGCTCCCTCTCCTGCTGCAAGAGGTCGGCATCGTAGCGCTGGCCAGAGGCTATCAGGGCATTGACTGTGTCAGAAAAAATATAGGAGGCCAGGTGTGGGTCCTGAATTTGGTAGTGTAGGTTGCGAATAGTATATGGGGTATTTCCGGTTACCCTGTAATTGACTTTGGCCCGTTGGCGCCTCAAATATTGCTCTGGGCTAACCTCTGCATTAAAGTAACCCTTGCTCTGCATAAAAAGCTCAAATTGTCGCTGACTACTTTGCATTAGTAGCGGGTCGAACAATACAGGCGGCTCGCCAATGGTGTTTTTCATCCAGCGTTTTATGCCGGTCTCGCGCCCCCGGTCGGCCAGCTGATACACCTGAAGGTGAAAGCGGTAAAACCCCAGGATACGCCGATTGGGCTTTTGCCTGATGTAGGGGCGGAGTTGATCGCGCTTAATGTCGGCCTCTTCTATGGTGATCTTGTTGCGATTTAGCAAGTACTGCCCCTCAGGGATACGGCGCGCCGGATTGCAGCCCGAAAACAGCAATATCCCCGCAGTTAGCAAAAGATAAATCCGGAGTAATTTTATTGACACGTATCCCTGGTTTAACGAACTAGCAAATTTAGGCATTCTGACCATATTTGAAATGCTGTGCCAGTACAATTCATTAATGAGATGGAAGAAGCAAGAAGCAAGAAGCAAGAAGCAAGAAGTAAGAAAGATTCTTTAAATGGCAAAAAAAAATAATTAAAATAAAAATAAATAGTTTTGGCATGAAAAAATAATAGTATACTTTTGTTTGCCGATTTTTACGGCTGCTTTTTGACTTGCAAAAAATGGTCTGTCATCTGCCCGAAAAAAAGATTGCAGTAATTTTTCGGCTGGTTGTTTTCAAATATTAACTTTGCAGGCGTAAATTTTTGATGGTGATGGCATTGATACAGTCGATTTCAGGAATCAGGGGCACCTTGGGCGGAAAGCCCGGCGAGGGTTTGTCTCCAGTGGATGTTTTAACATTTTCGGGTGCCTATGGCATGTGGCTTCGCAGCCGCTTTCCGGAGGAACGCTTGAGGGTGGTTATAGGCCGCGATGCCCGCATTTCGGGGCCGGCTATCAATAAAATCGTTACCGCTACCTTGCAGTCGATGGGTATTGACATTATCGAAGGTGGCGCCACCACTACCCCAACCGTGGCCATGGGGGTAGCGTTTTTTAAGGCCCATGGCGGCATTATTATTACGGCCAGCCATAACCCCAAAAACTGGAACGCCTTGAAACTCCTCAATGAACGGGGCGAGTTTCTGTCGGCTGCTCAGGGCCAAGAAATGCAAAAATTCTTAAACTGGGAACAGTTCGAATTTGTGCCGGTCGAAAAGTATGGAAGCTATACCATAGAGGAGTCGCTTCTGGAGATGCATATCGAAAAGATTATGGCATTGCCCCTGGTTGATGTGGAGGCCATTCAGGCTGCAAACTTTTCAGTGGTGGTCGATGGCGTAAATTCGGTGGGTGGAGTAGCCATACCAATGTTGCTCGAAGCCCTTGGGGTAAAAAAGGTGCATGAGATTTACTGCGAGCCCAACGGCATTTTTCCGCATAACCCCGAGCCCTTGCCCGAAAACCTAATTGAGCTCTCTGCCGAAGTCTTAACAAAGAATGCTCACCTGGGCATTGCGGTCGATCCGGATGTGGATCGTTTGGCGCTGGTTTGCGAGGATGGCGAAATGTTTGGCGAAGAATACACCTTGGTGGCCGTGGCCGACTATGTGCTTTCGAATACACCAGGCAGCACTGTCAGCAACCTTTCGAGTACACAAGCCCTGGCTGAAGTAACCCGGGCCCATGGGCAGGAGTATTTTTCGAGCGCTGTGGGTGAGGTTAACGTGGTGGAAGCCATGAAAAAACACAATGCAGTTATTGGAGGCGAAGGCAACGGCGGGGTGATTTATCCCGCCTTGCACTATGGTCGCGATGCCCTGGTGGGCGTAGCCCTTTTCCTTACGCACCTGGCCAAATTTGGTAAAACATGCACCCTGCTCAAGAAAAAATACCCTGAGTATTATATTTCGAAAAACAAGATTGAGCTACCCGAGGATATTGACCTTGACGACATATTCAAAAAGATTATTGCCAAATATGCCAAGCAACCCATCGATCAGACCGACGGTGCAAAGATTATGTTCGACAAGGAGTGGGTGCATCTGCGCCGCTCAAACACTGAGCCTATTATCCGCATTTATTGCGAAAGCGACAGCCTGGTAAAGGCCGAACATCTTGGCCGGAAAATGATCCTGGACATCAGCGAGATGATCAGGGGCGACGAGCCCGAAGAAGGGGATTAAAGTACAGCACTGGTTTCCAGAATCTCTTTTGCCAGATCAAGTGCCTGGTCTATGTCTCTGACCGGTTTTATGGTCATGCTCAGCCGCTCATTGGTTTCTTTTAACTGGCAGTTTCGGTGGTTTTCCTGGGCAAAACGCAGCACTTTTTTAAACGCGGTGCTTTCAAAGTAGGGGGAATCCTGCCTTGTGATGAAGTATCCGATAAGCATGCCGCTTTTTAAAATCATCTTCTCAAAACCAATTTCCCTTCCGGCCCAGCGCAGCCTCACGGCTTGCAAGAGCCCTTCGGTGGCCTTGGGTAGTGGCCCGAATCGATCCACCATCTGACTGGCAAAGGCTTGCAGAGCGGTTTCATCGTCTGTATTGTCGAGTTCTTTGTAGAGGCTCAGGCGCTCTTCGGTATTTGAAACATATTCGCTGGGAATCATCAGTTCAAAGTCCGTTTCCAGCTGGCAGTCGCCAACCAGGTACTTTTGCCGGCTCAACCCTTCAGCAAATAGCTCCTTGAACTCTTTTTCCTTTAATTCAGTAATGGCTTCATCCAGGATTTTCTGATACATCTCAAACCCGATCTCGGCAATGAAACCACTTTGCTCAGCACCCAGCAGGTTGCCTGCTCCCCGGATGTCGAGGTCGCGCATGGAAATGTTAAAACCGCTGCCAAGGTCAGAAAACTCTTCAATGGCGCGCAGCCTTTTTCGCGCTTCCTCTGTGAGGGTGCTCATGGGTGGGGTGAGCAGGTAGCAAAAAGCTTTTTTGTTGGTGCGCCCCACACGCCCGCGCATTTGGTGCAAGTCGCTCAGACCAAAATGGTGGGCATTGTTTATGATAATGGTGTTGGCATTGGGAATATCGAGGCCCGACTCCACTATAGTGGTGGCCACCAGCACGTCGTAGTCGCCATTGATAAAATCGACCATTACCTTTTCCAGTTTAGTTCCTTCCATTTGCCCGTGCCCCACGGCAATGCTCACCTCGGGGCATAGCCGCTGTATGATGCCAGCAATTTCGAGAATATTCTGCACTCGGTTGTGAATAAAGAACACCTGGCCGTTGCGTGCCACCTCATTCATTATGGCGTCGCGGATTAGCTCTTCGCTAAAAACATGCAATTCGGTTACAATCGGATAACGGTTTGGTGGGGGCGTGTTGATCAGGGAAAGGTCGCGTGCCCCCATCATGCTAAATTGGAGGGTGCGCGGAATGGGCGTTGCCGTAAGGGTGAGCGTATCTACATTGACTCGTATCTGCTTGAGTTTTTCTTTGGCAGCCACCCCGAACTTTTGCTCCTCGTCGATAATCACAAGCCCCAGATCTTTGAATTTAACATCCTTGCTTACCAGGCGGTGTGTGCCAATGATTATGTCAATTTTTCCGGCTTTCAGGTCTTCCACCACCTGCTTTTTCTCCTTGGCGGTGCGGAAACGGCTTATGTAATCTACGCGGCAGGGGAGTTCCTTAAGGCGGTCGCTGAAGGTATAAAAATGTTGCAGGGCCAAAATGGTGGTTGGAACCAGCACGGCCACTTGTTTCGAATCAGTCACGGCCTTGAAGGCTGCCCTGATAGCCACCTCGGTTTTGCCAAAGCCCACATCGCCGCATATCAGGCGATCCATGGGGTAGGGGGCCTCCATATCTTTTTTAACCGCAATAGTGGCCTTTTCCTGGTCTGGGGTGTCTTCGTAAATAAAAGAGGCTTCCAGTTCGTTTTGCAGGTAGGTGTCGGGCGAAAAGCTGAAACCCGTTTGTGCCCGTCGCTTGGCATAGAGGTTAATCAGGTCTTTGGCGATATCCTTAACCTTTCTCTTGGTTTTGTTCTTGAGGTTTGCCCAGGTGTTGCTGCCCAGCCGGTGCAGAGTGGGTGCTGCGCCTTCCTTTCCGCTGTAGCGGGATATACGGTGAAGCGAGTGAATGCTGATATACAGCACGTCGTTATCCTTGTAAACCAGCCTGATGGCCTCCTGCAGTTTGCCGTTTACCTCAATCTTTTCCAGTCCGCTGAACACCCCGATCCCATGATCGATATGGGTAATGTAATCGCCTGGTTTCAGATTCTGAAACTCTTTGATAGTAAGGGCCTGCTTGCCCGGAAACTTGTCGCGTACTTTAAAACGGTGGTAACGCTCAAATATCTGGTGGTCAGTATAGCAGGCCAGCCTCGACTGATGATCTACAAAGCCCTCATGAAGACTCAGCAGCAGGGTATCATGGGTGAACCGGAGCTCCTGTCCAGCGTTCAGATGGATGGTTTCAAAAATAGACTGGATGCGCTCAATCTGCCGTGGATTGTCTGAAAGCAGCAGGTTGCTGATGCCCTGGGCAGAATTCTTTTCCAGGTTCTTGATCAGCAATTCAAAATTCTTGTTGAAAGAAGGCTGAGGCGAAAACTCGAATTCAATTTGCTGATTTTCTTCACTGGCAAGGAAAGGCTTCCGGAACTCCACCAGTCGGGTTGAGTTCAACTTGTTGATAAAACCCCCTGATTCCATAAACAATTCTTCGGGGGTGCTGTGCCTGAAATCTTTGTGGAGCGTGTAAAAGATGTTCTGTGCCTTTTCCAGGCCAGCCTTCATTTTTTCGGCAGCCAGGCTGGTGTCTTCGCTCCACACTACGGTGTTTCCCGGCATGGAGTCGAGGAGAAATTCACGGCTTTCGGCTTTCACCTCCATTTGGCCAATGTTGGGCAGTATGCTGATTTTGTCCTGCACCTTAACCGAAAGCTGGGTTTCGGGATTGAACGACCTCAAGCTCTCCACCGCATCGCCCATTATCTCAATTCTGAAAGGATAATCATTGGAAAAGGAAAACACGTCGATGATGCCACCGCGCAGTGAAAACTGCCCGGGCTCCACTACAAACTCAACCCTTTCAAAACCGTATTCGAGCAAAAAATCCAGTAAAAAATCAACCGAGAGTGCTTCGCCCCGTGAAATGGTGATCAGGTTTTTTTTCAGAACTTTTCGCGAAACAACCTTTTCGCTTAGTGCTTCGGGAAAAGTAACAATAATGACTTTGTTGCTTCGCGAAGCAAGGCAATTAACCACTTCCGAACGCAGCAATACGTTGGCATTTTCGGTTTCAGTGATTTCGTATGGTTTCTTGTAAGAAGCCGGAAAGAGGAAAATGCTGCGGTTTTCGTAACTTAGTTCGCGCTCTCCCAAAAGGTTTTCCAGGTCGTTAAAAAAATAAGCGGCCGATTCTTTTTCCGAAAGGATAAAAAGAAAGGATTTACGCGATTGTTTTATTACGGTGGCAGCCACTACTGCAGCGGCCGAACCCGCCATGCCCTTCAGGGCTATAGCCCCTGGCCCGGCCTCATTTACAAAACCTGCCAAACGGCTTATGTTTTCGCTTTTCGCGAAATGCTGAATAAATTGCTCAGGCTTCAAAAGCAGTTGAAAATTAAAAACCTGCAAAGTTATTCAAACCGCTTCCTAAATCAAAACGCAATTTCCAATTAAATGAAAACCCCGGGTGCTATGCTTCGCTAATTTTTTTCGCGTCCTCGCTTCTTCGCTTCTTCGATCCTCCCTGCCTCCTGCCGCTTCTCCCTGTGCCCTGTGCCCTCTGCTATTCTTCCTCCGTTGGCATTGGGCTGTGCTCCATGTCGGGAGAAAAGTTGCGCATATACTCCTCGGCTTTCTCCACCATTTTTCGTGGGCCGGTAATCAGGGGGGCCCGCTGATGTAAGGTTTTTGGCTGAATTTCCATGATTCGGTTGAAGCCGTCGCTGGCTTTTCCACCGGCCTGCTCGGCAATAAAGGAAATAGGGTTGCATTCATACAGCAGGCGCAGTTTGCCGCTGGGATTCTTTCGTGTGCCCGGATACAAGAATATGCCACCTTTAATCAGGTTGCGATGAAAATCGGCAACCAGTGAGCCAATATACCTCGAAGTGTATGGGCGTAGGGTGCACTTGTCTTCTTCCTGCAAATACTTGATGTATTTTTTTATCCCTTCCGGGAAATAAACATAGTTCCCTTCGTTTATGGAGTAAATGTTCCCGGTTTCCAGAAACTTCATGTCGGGGTGCGAAAGACAAAAGATGCCCACCGAGGGGTCGAGGGTAAAACCGTTTACCCCTTTGCCCGTGGTATATACAAGCATGGTGGATGAGCCGTAAATTATGTAGCCTGCCGCAACCTGATTGACCCCCGGTTGCAGCAAATCTTCGTGGGTTCCCAAACCCACTTCGCTTTTTCTGCGGTATATGGAAAAAATGGTGCCGATTGAAACGTTCGACTCAATATTGCTGCTGCCATCCAAAGGGTCAATGGCCACCACATACTTACCAAGCTCGGCAATGTTGTTCTGGAAAGAAATAACTTTCTCGTTTTCTTCAGAAGCAATGGCGCAGCACTCTCCGCCTCCTTTCAGCATGGTGATAAACATATCGTTGGCATATACATCCAGCTTCTTCTGGGTTTCGCCCTGGATGTTTGTCGAACCAACCGTACCAAGAATATCCACCAGTCCCGCTGCATTAATCTCGCGGTTAACGATTTTGGCTGCAGTGGCTATATCGTTGAGCAGCCTGGTTAAAGCTCCTTTTGCATGAGGGTATTCCGACTGGCGTTCAATAACAAATTCTGTGAGGGTTTTTATCTTGTAACGGGTAACCATAGCATTTGAGTTTTGGTGTTGCAAGTAAGCAATTTTTTTTCTCTTAAGCAATTTAAATTATTACTGAGTTTCTGAATATAATATATTGAAAAATAGTTAAATAAAAATAATGTTTAAAAAAATACAAAAAAAATTAAACAAAATGCAAGCAATTGCCTGATCAAATGTGTTAGTTGATAGTAAATAAATTTTCAAACCCTAAAAACGAAATCAATGAAGAAGAACAATTTACTATCCTTATTTTTGGGTCTGCTCCTTATGGTTATTGGTGGAATTGTTTCCGGCCAGACTGCCAGCATTCAGATCATTCACAACTCGGCTGATGCCCCCACAGTAAGTGTATGGGAAACCGGCGTTGGTGCCGGTGAACTTTTCACCTTCTCCTATGGTGAATTTGCTGGTTACCTTGAACTGGGCACTACTGATTACGTATTGGAAATCCATACTGCCGACGGCGAGACTACTGTTGTAGCTTACAGCGCACCTCTTTCTACCCTTGGCCTTGATGGCGCAGCCCTGACGGTGGTAGCTTCAAGCTTCCTTAACCCCGCAAACAATAGCAATGGTGAAGGTTTTGGCCTATTTGTAACCCTGCCTGCTGGTGGTGACCTGATTGCATTGCCTGTTTATGTTGAAACCTTTGAGGTTACCTTTAATGTAGATATGACCTATGCTGATGACTTTAATCATGCAATGGATGTAGTTTACATTACTGGTTCCATTTTTGGCTGGGCTGAACCTGGAACATAACCTGAGAACCAAACAATGACCAATGTTGCTGATTCAATGGTGTGGACTAAAATCGTTGATCGGAAAGCTGGAACCTATGCTTCCAGAATTTTTTCGCGCAGCAATGCCAGTGCTGCCAGGGTGGCTCGGGCAATGTTTCGGTCGCGCTGGTCACCTAAATGCAGCAGTTTGCTGCTTACTTTTTCTCCATGGGCCACAGCAATCCAAACCGTGCCCACGGGTTTTTCGGGGGTGCCGCCTCCGGGCCCTGCAATGCCACTGGTAGCAACACAGAAATCAGAACTCATGGTCTGGCAGCCGTTCAGGGCCATGGTTTCCACCACCTGGCGGCTAACCGCACCGTGTTTTTCAATAAGTTTTTTATCTACCCAAAGAAAACGCGACTTCAGCTCGTTGGCATAAGCCACAATACTGCCCATGAAATAAGCGCTGCTGCCTGCCACGCTGGTGATCTTATGCGCAAGGTAGCCTCCGGTGCAGCTCTCGGCCGTAGAGACTGTCAGGCCCTTTTCAACCAGCAGCTTGCCAATAACTCCTTCAAGGGTGTCGCGATCGAAGCCCCAGATATACTCCGGAATCAGCTCTGCAAGTTTTGCTTCTTGCTGAGCCAGGGCCTTGGTAAGCTCTTTTTCGCTCCTACCACTTGCGCTCAGGCGAAGCCTTACCATACCTGGAGAAGGTAAGTATGCCAGCTTGATAAAGGATGGCAGATTATTTTCCCAGTCTGAAATTATTTCCGAAAGGAACGACTCCCCTATGCCTTGCGTAAGAATGGTGCGATGCACAATGTAATGGTTCTTGCGTTGTTTTTTCAGTTCGGGAATAATATACTCATCCATCATGGTCTTCATTTCGTAGGGCACCCCTGGCATGGCTACACAAATTTTACCTTCTTTTTCGAGCCACAGACCCGGAGCAGTGCCATGGGCGTTTCGAATTACCCTGGCAGCTTCTGGTACCAGTGCCTGCTGTCGGTTCAGCTCTGTAAGGGGGAGCTTTCGCTGGCTGAAAAGCATTCTGACATCTTCCAGTACTTCTTGGTTGAGCACAAGACTAGTGTTGAAAAAATGGCACAGCGCCAGTTTGGTTACATCGTCGCGGGTGGGGCCCAGCCCGCCGGTCATCAATACCAGCGAGGATCTTTCGAATGCCTCACTCAGCACACGCAAAATCTCCTCTTCGGTGTCAGAAACAACCGAAACCTGCCTCACCTTTACGCCTGCCTCGTTGAGCCTCTCTGCTATCCAGGCCGCGTTGGTATTCACTATTTGTCCAATAAGAAGCTCTTCGCCTATGGTTATGATCTCTGCATGCATGGAATTGTTTCATTTTGTGCCGCGAAGTTAAGAATAATAGGTAATTATGCGATTTATTTCTAAATTTGCTTTTTAATGGGATATTCTTTTTTTGGAAAAAAATATGAAGAAATTTAAAGATTCTGAACTTATTCTCAATCCTGATGGGAGTGTGTATCATATTCACCTCAGGCCCGAAGATGTGGCCGACACTGTAATACTGGTTGGCGATCAGCATAGAGTACCAGTTATTTCAAAGCATTTCGATAAAATTGAGGTAAAGAAGGCTGGCCGGGAATTTGTAACCCACACCGGTACCCTGAATGGAAAGCGGCTCACGGTTTTATCAACCGGTATAGGTACCGATAATATCGATATTGTGGTCAACGAGTTGGATGCCGCTGTAAACATTGATCTGGGAAAAAGAATTCCCAAAGAAAAACACACTGCACTGAACCTGATCAGGCTGGGCACTTCAGGAGCCTTGCAGCCCGGCCTGGAGGTAGACTCTTTCGTGGCTTCGGCCTATGGCCTGGGTTTCGATGGACTCCTGAATTTTTATCACTACGATGAAAAAATTCTCGAAAAGGAAATGACAGAGGCCTTTATTCATCATACCGGTTGGAATCACAGGTTACCCTATCCTTACATAATTAAAGGTTCCGAAATGCTCCTCAAAAAGCTGGCCTATGGTATGCCCTCAGGAATTACTGCCACTGCCAACGGATTTTACGGACCCCAGGGCAGGCAGTTGCGCATACCGCTGGCTTTTCCCGAATTGAACGAAAAAATTGAAGATTTCTGTTTTGATAATCAGCGTATAACCAATTTTGAGATGGAGACCTCGGCCATTTATGCCCTGGGAAGAATCCTCGGACATCATACCCTGACGATCTGCGATATTATAGCCAACCGGGTTACCAAGCAGTTTAGCAAAGATTACAAAGCCTCTGTTGAAAAGATGATTCAGCTGGTGCTAGAGCGATTAACTTCATAATACCCTATTGCCATGGACAGCGATACCAAAATTCGTGAGATGGAGGCCCTGGTGAGTCTGGTTGACGATCCGGACTTTGAAATTTTCCGGCAGGTATCGGAAAAACTTCATGATTTCGGCCCGGAGGTTGTTCCTTTTCTGCAGAAAGCCTGGGACAATTGCTTCGATCCCCTGGTGCAAAATCGGATTGAAATGCTCATGCACCAGATTAACTTCGATCATGTGGTGCAACAGCTTATACAGGCCTTCGCCAAGGACTGCCACGATATTCTTTCTACTTGGATTACCCTTTCGAGGTACCATTATCCCGGCCTGAATGAAGAGGATATCCAGTACGAATTGAACCAGATTCGAAAGGATATATGGCTCGAACTTAATGAAAACCTTACCGCCCTGGAGCAGATAAAGGTTTTTAATCATGTGTTTTTTGATGTGCATGGCTTTAGCGGGAACCTGGAAAACTACCATGCTTACAACAACTCCTACATTAATCAGGTGCTGCATTCCCGCAAAGGCAATCCGTTGTCATTGAGCACCATATATATGCTGATAGCCCAAAGCCTGGATATGCCGGTGTACGGAGTGAACCTGCCGGAACATTTTGTGTTGGCCTTTACTGGTAAAGCCTTCGACACAGAAACCATGCGAATGGAAGACAACAAGGTGTTGTTCTACATCAACCCGTTTAGTCGCGGAATGGTTTTTTCGGCCCAGGAGGTGGAGAAATACATTAACCAGCTAAACCTTGATCTATCGCCTTCGTATTACGAACCGTGCAGCAATTGCGACATTGTGTTGCGCATGATCAACAACCTGGTAAATGCTTATGAAAATGAAGGCATGCTCGATAAAAAAAGAGAAATGGAACACATCAGGGCAGTGCTGAGAAAATACAAAAAAAAGGATGCGCAATAGCATCCCTTTTTTTGTTAGTGCCAGCTTATTGTACCAGGGCTTCCTTTATTTTTGCCACGGGCAATTTTTCTGTCATTCCTTCCTCTTCTATGGTTTTCAAAATGGATTCGGTACTTATGATACCTGTTTTCATTGCCAGGAAAAAAATGGAAAAGATGGAGGCGTTTCTTGCGCCAATACCGCGGAAATTGTGCTGAATAACCTGAGCTCCTGTTGATGGAACTTCCAGGCTTTGGTCAATAAACAGGAAGCCGTCTTTCATTTTGGCAATGCGTTGTTTATTATGTGCCAGCCCATCGCCCGAGGTTATTACCACCATGTCGGGGACGGCAATACCATGGAAGTGAATCTCTTCGGGCGAAAGATTGATCTCGGCTGTTGAAAAGCCCACACCCACTGTTACGGGGTAACTTCCTTTCTGGGTAATTGATAAGCCCGAACGCATGGCCGCCTTGCACAGCAAGCTGGCGGCAAGTTGTACGCCTTCTCCGGCCGAACCGCTCAGGATTACTGAAGTGTTTTTCTTGAGGTAACTTTTGAAACCTTTTTCAACCGGCCTGGTTTTTTCAAGCAGGTCGGCGATTTTTTTCCCCTGGCGGATGTTAAAAGGTTCACGCTGATTGAACCATTCGCCGATTTCCTTACCCGCGCTCTCCACAATTTCACTTAGTTTCCTTTTTGGGTTGAGTTTCATTCCATAGCTGGGGCAGATTTCCATAACCTCCACCAATGAGAAGCCCCTGGTGCCGAATGCCACCGCTAGCTTGTCGGAAATGTCGCCAATGCCCATAACGCGTGTCACATGGCTGGCACCCGCCGTGTGCGACAGGGCGCAGATGTCGTAGCCGGCATAGGGGTTTCCTTCGAAAGAAGTGGTGGTATTAAAGCCGTGCGGCGTCAGTCCGCTGGTTTGTCCGCCGGTCATCCCGTACAGGAAGTTGTTGTGCACCACCACGGTCATGTTCAGGTTCAGGCGGGCAGCCTCCATTATGTGCTGAAGACCAATGGTTGAACCCCCATCGCCAATAAAAACAATCACTTTTTTCCCGGGTTCTTCCACGCCAAAGGTGATGCCGGCACCCAGGGCAGCCGAACGTCCGTGCAAGCCGTGAACGGTGTGGGTGTTGAGGCACTTGTCGATGATGCCATGGCAGCCAATGTCGGTTACGATGATTACATCGAGCGGCTTAAACCCCAGCTTTTCAAGAGCACGGGTCGTGTTTTTGGCAATCAGGTCGTGTCCGCAGCCCTTGCAAAATGGCAGGGCATCGGTTTTCAGAAATGGTATGTTCATTTGTTTACTTCCTCCATAATTTCACCGGGGCTGATCATCTTGCCCAGGCTGCCGCAAAAGGCCAGGTTTTCAGGAAAGTTTTGCCCGAACAACAGGCTGGCAAACTGATGATTAATGTTTTCTTCGGCTATCACCACCCGGGGGTAATTTAAAATAAGTTCCCGGTAAAAGTCGGGGCAGGGAATCAGGGTTTTAGGAATGAGCAGCGATACTTTCTCTCCTTGTCCGCGCAGCATTTCAACGGCGTCGATGGCCGCAGATGAAGTGATGCCATAGGCAATCACCAGTTTGCTAGCCTCTTTCTGCTCGTCGAAGGTGTAATAGTAGTGGGCTTTCATGCGATGCAGCACTTTTTCTTCGAGGCGGCGGGTGTTGGCCATCGACTCTTCGTTGGAGTGCTGAAGGATGCCGGTCTGGTCGTGGGTCGACGCATTCAACCTCACCTGGTAACGCTTTTGCGTCACGGGCAGAAAATCGGGTACAAAATCGGTGGGCTTGTACGACTTGTATTCACAATCGAGCTGGAATTCCTTTCTTTCCACCTTATTTATTTCTTGCAGCAAGTCGAGGTTAAAGCTTTTGTGGGTCATAACCTCTTCTTTTGAGGTGAGAAGCACCACTGGGGTACGCAGGCTAACGGCAATCTCTGCTGCTTTTGCCGAGAGTTGCCAGCAGTCCATGAAATCGGCCGTAGCCAGCACTGGTATGGGATGACCGCCGGAAATCATGCCCTTGAGCAGCAGAAGGTCGCCCTGTGCCCCACAGGTGGCGGTGCCTGTGGCAGGCCCCAGGCGCTGTACCAGAATGATTACCATGGGCAGTTCCATCATATAAGCCATGTTCATGGATTCGAGCATCAGTGCAAAACCCGGGAAGGAGGTAGCTGTTACCGGCAACTTTCCCGTTGCGGCCAGCCCGCTCATCCATTGCAGGGTAGTGATCTCGTCGGGCGCCGCAAGCATCAGCTCCATGCGCTGGCTCCCATACTGATAGAGGAGGTTGGCAGGGGTGATGGGGTAACCGATAAAGGCATCGGCCCCGGCCCGGGCCAGGGCTTCGATCATCAGGCGCGAACCGTCGATGAGCACCCGGCTTCCTTTACTTTTTTCTTGCATAAACAACTCCTTTATTAATTAGATTTTCAACCTTGGTTTCGGACAGATGCAGCCATTGCTCCAAAATGTGGCGGGTGTGCTCGCCATAATGGGGTGGGGGGCTCAGCTCGACAATGGTCATGGGATCGCTGGTGTTAAAGGCAATGGCCCTTACTCCAATGATTTTCCTGCCGGATTCATATTGCCCGTGCAGCAGCATTTCTTCCGACTCGGGCACCTCAAAAACTTCTTTCATGTTGAAAACTCCGCCGGCAGGGATACGCTTTTCTTCCAAAATGTGAAGAATCTCTTCGCGCTTGTATTTACTCACCAGGTCCTGTATTATGCCATTGATTTCGGCCTTGTTGATAACCCGGTCCTGGTTGCGGGCAAAGCGCGCATCTTCGGCAAGGTCTGGGCGGCCAAGGGCTTTGATCAGTTCGCGGTACTGCTTGTCGGTTCCTGCGGCGATTACAATCCCTTTACCATCGGCAGTGTTATAAATGGTGCCATAAGGAACAATATTGGGATGATCTGATCCCATACGTTGCGGTATAGATTGCCCCACCAGCCAGTTTGTGGCCTGATTGGCCAGTGATGAGAGCCCTGCTTTAAACAGGGAGGCCTCAATGTATTGTCCCTTTCCTGTTCGCTCCCGGTAGAGCAGGGCCAACAGAATGGCTTCCTTCAGGTGGTGCGCCGCCAGGATGTCCATCAGTGCAACGGGCATTTTGGTGGGAGGCCCATCGGGTTCGCCGTTCATAAAGGTGAAACCGCTCTCGGCCTGTATTATGGCATCGAAGCCGGCCCGGCGGTTTTTCAGGCCATATCCTGTAAGGTGCGAATAAATAATCTTCTCGTTATATCTTTTCAGGGTGGGATAGTCAACTTTCAGTTTTTCAGCATCGCCGGGCTTGTAACTTACCAGCACAATGTCGCATTGGGCGCTGAGCTGGTAAATAAGGTCAAGGCCTTCGGGCTGGCATAGATCCACTGCAAAAGACGACTTTCCCCAGTTAACACAAGAAAAGTAACCTGAAATGTCGCTGTCGGCCGGCTCTTTGGGCAGTTTCCAGTTGCGGGTTACATCGCCATGCGTGGTCACGTTCTCCACCTTAATCACGGTTGCCCCCAACTCGGCAAAGAACATACCCACGCTGGGGCCGGCCAGCACGCTGGCCAGCTCAAGCACCTTTAATCCCGACAAGGGCGTTTTTTCTGTCATAGTTTAAATCTCCTTGCTTGCATCCTCCTCAATGGAAGGAAGCATCTTGGGTTTTCTTTTACCGACAATATTTCCGATAATAATAAACAATACGGCAGCTCCAACGGCCACATAGGTGTCTTCAATGCTGATTACACCCATAACGCGCAGCACGATATTTAAAAGCACGGCAATGGTACCTCCGATAAAGGCCAGGCGAACCCCTTCAATGGTGATCCACCCACGCCCGTATATTCCCAGAATAATGACAATGGCACCAATGGCCCGAATGCCGTATGAGATATAGGCGGTGTTGAGGATAGCGCCGGAGGCGTAATATGCCAGGGGAATGGTCAGCAGGTTCACCACAATAACCAGCTTGCGGGCCGTAGAGATCAGCTTTTGATCAACGGCGGTTTTGTTTATCAGGCCGTGATAAATGTCTTTTGTGGCAATGGTAACCACGGCAAAGTTTACGGGCCCAACGGTAGAAAGAATGGCCGCCAGGATTCCGGCCAGCGCAATGCCGCCCAGCACTGGGTGGATAAATTCGGGGGTCACCATAAGGGTGGGAAGTACCATTTTTGGGTTGATCACTTGCAGTGCGCTATCCCAAAGCGGGCTTTCGGGACCTGTCAAGCTGAAAAAGTTGCCCGTTTTGGCCACCAGTCCAAGCAGGGCTACCAGTATGCCAAAGGGAGCAATGATAAATGCTGATAGGATAGCTGACTTTTTTGCAATGGATGCACTGCGGGCTGCAAAAATGGGCTGAATGCTGGCTTGCCCCGCCATACCGCCAAGCACACCACCAAGGATCAGGCTCCAGGCGTAAGAGAGGCCTCCGCTAAACGGATTGTATAGATTGGTGGGTGAGCCCTGGTCTATCATAGCTTCTTTCAGTGCAACAAATCCGCCTACATCGCCAATGCCAATGATGGCGGCCACCCCAATGCCAAAAAACATGACCACTACATGGATGATGCCGGAAATGGCCAGGGCGTGCATGCCTCCTACGTAAGTGTAGGCCGTAATTACCACCGAACTTATTATAACCGATTGCAGCCAGGGTGTTCCGAACATGGCCGAGATCACGCTGGCAGCCGTTTGCAACTGCACAAAGGCAAGAATTACATAGGCAAAAAGAAAAGCAATGGCTGAAATGGCACGGACCCGCTTGCCAAACAGGTTTTCGAGCATTTCGCTAACCGTATGCACATTGTTCTCGCGATAGTGGCGTGCCACCGTGAAACCGATAATAACCATACCAATGGCCGTGGAAATGTTGTAAAGAATTGGCTGCATGGTGCCCGAAGTAAAGGCTTTTTCGCTTACGCCAATGGTGCTCATGCCCCCCAGCCATTCCGATGCTACCACCACGGAGCAGGCCACAATGCCAAGGTTGCGTCCGGCCACAAGGAAATCGGCAGCAGAACGGCTGGCAACTTTTTTCGTAAAGAGTGAGATAAGGGTAATTAAGCCAAAATAGGCCACAACAATCAGCAGATAAATATTCATTTCAGGGTGATGTTTTTTGGTTTTTTTATTGGTTAATTTCAGCCGGTAATTGCTGCTTGCTTATCCGCTGTTAAGAAACATAATCCGTTTTTTATGTGAACAGATTTCCTTACAGAAAAAGCGTTTTCAGGCGTCTGTTGTGGCGGCAAAAATAAAGAATTAAATCTACAAGCAAAAGTTTTAAGGCAGGCATTTTGCCTTTAAAATCTTTTTGAAAATACCTTTGAAGAAACCAGATCAGACTTGGAGGGGCGATTATTATCACAAAGCCTCAAGCACTTTTTCCATTTCTATTCCTCTGGAACCTTTCACAAGAATATGGTAACCTGCCAGTGATTGGCTTTTGAGCCACCTCGCTGCTTCTTCCGAATGCTCAAATACTTGGCAGTTTTCTGTTGCATCTGTCACCGACAAAAACTCAGTACCAACCAGGACACACAAATCAAACTGCTTTTCTTTGAGAAGTTTCAGTATTTGCTGGTGTTCGTGTTTGCTGGTTTCGCCCATTTCGAGCATATCACCCAAAATAACCGCCCGCGGGCTTTCGCCAAAGCCCGAAAAGTTTCCTATAGCTGCAGTCATGCTCGTGGGGTTAGCGTTATAGGCATCCAGAAGAATTACATTGCGGCCGTTATTGATCAATTGCGAGCGGTTGTTGGAAGGCTGATAGGCCTCAATGGCTGCCACGGCTTTTTTTGGGATTACGCCAAAATACAAGCCAATGGTCAGGGCTGCCATTACGTTTTCAAAATTGTACGTTCCCACTAGCCGGGTGCGAATGTTTCCCTGCATGCCTTGCTTTGCCTGGCCGAAAGGCTCATTAACAATAAAATGTATTTCAAGGAATGGTTTTTCGCTGGCGATAAGGCCGGAGCAATGGTTTTCCACACCTTTTCCGTAAGTAATCAGTTCAGCGCCCTGGGCTTTCTCTTTTAGCAGGCTGTTTTCACCATTCACAAAAATATGCCCGCCGCCGCTTTTTATGTATTGGAATAGTTCCGTTTTGGTTTTTATAATGTTTTCAATATTGCCAAAACCCTCCAGGTGGGCTTTGCCAATATTGGTAATCAGGCCGTAACCCGGATTTGAAAGAAAGGAAAGTTTGCCAATTTCGCCCATGTGGTTGGCGCCCATTTCAATTACGGCGATTTCATGAGCCTCAGTCAGTTCGAGGAGAGTTAAAGGAACGCCAATATGGTTATTGAGGTTTCCTTTGGTGGCCAGGGTGGTAAAAGTGCTGGCCAGCACGGCCTGGGTCAGCTCCTTGGTGGTGGTTTTGCCGTTGGTGCCTGTAATGCCGATCACGGGAATATTGAATTGTTGCCGGTGGAAATGACCGAGTTGCTGAAGGCTTTTCAGTACATGATCCACCAGTATTATCTTATTATTACCGGGAGCCACAGGTTCATCCACCACCGCTAAGACACAACCCTTTTCCAGGGCCATCAGGGCAAATTTGTTTCCATTGAAATTTTCGCCTTTAAGGGCGAAAAAGATATTTCCGGGTTGAGCCCGTCTGCTGTCGGTGCAGATGGTATGTCCTTGTAAAACAAGCTGATGGAGCTTTTCGAGGTCTTTTCTTTCCATGCAGGCTAAATTAAATAAAAAACCCCAACGGCTGCAGCCGGTGGGGTTGAATAAAGCTATAATCCTTTTTAGTAACCGACGGGGCTTCCTACCCTGATCATGGCACAACGGAACCCAATGTCGTTGGTGGCTTCGTTCTGATCGAGGAACCTGCGGTTGCCCGGAACGATCCAGTATACACGGTCTTTCCAGCTGCCACCCTTGTAAACGCGGGCTTCGTCGTTAATCAGACTGGAAACACTGTATTCATACATAATTTTGTTGGGGTCTTCAGCACCTTCGTCGGCAAAGAACAAGCTCGACATGAGGTCGCCGTCGCGATAGCCAATATTGTCGGCATAGCGATAGTTGCGACGGGTTACATTTTCTTCAATGGTAACATCACGTCTTATCAGTCGGCCAAATTCATCCTTGGGTACGGGCTTTCCTTCTGCATCGAGTTCGAGCGTTTGGAACACATTGCCACGGTAGGGGCGGAAGTCAGAAACGTCTTCGTGCGAGAGCGGACGGTACACATCCAAAACCCATTCGCTCACGTTGCCTGCCATATTGTAGAGGCCATAGTCGTTGGGCCAGTAGGCGTAAACGGGCACAGTTGTTTCACCGCCATCGTTCAGGTTGCCGGCCACACCCATGTAGTCGCCACGGCCGCGCTGAATGTTGGCCAGGAAAACACCCATGGTTTTGCGTTCGCTGCTGCGCACATTGTGACCGCTCCATGGATACAGACGTCTTTCAACCACTCTTTCATAAATGGTGTTGCCAATGAGGCCAAGGGCTGCAAATTCCCATTCTGCTTCGGTGGGCAGGCGGTAGGAGGGGAGCAGGATGCCGTCGGTCCAGCGCACCTGGCGCTCGCCAGTGCCACGGGGGTCGAGGTCGCGCATGCCCGATCTTACCATGCCTTCATACTGCCCGGCAAGGTAGGCTTCGGTGTTAAAGTTGTTTTCGTTGCGCTGGTCGGGGTCCCAGTTGAGGATACCCTCGCGGATCAGGATCATTTCGTTTACCCTGTCGGTGCGCCAAGAGGCATATTCAGAAGCCTGCACCCAGCTTACCCCAACAACCGGGTAGTCGTTGTAGGCGGGGTGGCGCAGGTAGTTCTGCACAAAAGGTTCGTTATAGGCCAGGGGGTCGCGCCATACCAGGGTGTCGGGCAGAGCCTTGCGGTATACTTCCGGGTAGGTCTCGCCAAACACGCGCTGAATCCAGTGCAAGTATTCCAGGTAGTCGAGATTGCGAACTTCGGTTTCATCCATATAAAAGGAAGAGACTGTTACCCTGCGGGGAATGTTATTCCAGTCGAACATAACATCCTGCTCGGTGCGGCCCATAACAAAGGTTCCGCCTTCGATGAAGACCAGGCCGGGGCCTGTTTCCTGTTCCTGGGTGGTGGCAACCTCAAAGGCGCCCATTTCCGGATCGTTATAATTCCATCCTGTAGTGGGGGAAGCTTGTTTCTTACAGGAGAAAAGAAATGCAGCTGCCAGAATGGCCACAGAAACTGCAATTAATCTTTTGGGATTCCTAGACATAGTGGTTTTTTTTGAATGTGTACAAAAATAACTAAAAACTCGGACAGTTTAGTATGCGATAGCGCAGGTTTTTGGTGCTGCACCTCAAATTCAGTAAAACACTTATTTCGTGTGCTCCGTGAAAAACGCCTGAATATCCCGACAATGAATGATCGTAGCTGTAGGCTACCCGGTATTTCCCCGGGTTGACGCCAAACATAAAAATCAGGGTTTCTGGGAGGTTAAAATCCTGCCTCAACCATAGGCCGGCCACAAATTGCGACACTCCGGTATATAAGCCATAGTTGATGCGGTGGTGTGGGCCCTGGTTTTGGTAGATTATGTTGGGTGAAATAAAGAAACGTTCCTGGCGAAAAGCAGCCGATCCGTGCTGACCAATGGGTAGGTGAAAACCCAGGTGTGCGGTAATTTTCAGCGGAAGCGGGTGGCTGTCGAAGAAGCTTTCTTCGGGGCGTGTAAGATGGTGAATAGATGCGCCGCCATAAAATCGCTCATTATATAATAGTATGCCGGTGGCAAAATCGGCTGCGTGGCGCCAGGTCTGATCGGGCGGAGGCTCGCTGCCCGGGAGTATCTCCCCGGTGCCGGGGTCGAACTGGTTGGCAAAGGTAAGTTGGTTCCAGTTGAGGTCTTTTCGCAAATACCCTGCCTGTGCCCCGAAGTTAAGATACCAGTCGCGGCTCACTTGAAGGTGCAGGCTGTAAATGGCGCTGATATGGTTGCGCATAATAATACCGCCCTGATGATCGCTGGTTACCAGCAGGCCTAATCCGCCTCCGAGGGCGTCCACCCCCTGGTCGTATGAGAAGTTAAAGGTAGAAAAGGTGCCAAAGTCGGGCCACGGTTGGTTGCGGTAGTTGAAAACCAGGCGCGAACATTCGGAAGCACCAGCAAAAGCAGGGTTGAGGTAGAGCGGTGCCGAAAAAAACTGCGAAAAAATAGCATCCTGCCCCAAAGCAACCGACCCCCGGGCAAACAGAAACATTATGATTAACAGTTTAATAAGGACTCTTTCCATTAAAAAAAAGTGGCTTAGCCCACTTTTTCTTTAACGTGAAAATTACTTGTTTGTTACGGAAGCCGAGAAAATCATCGACCTATTCATTAAAAAATAATTTTTAGCGCTGGTTTCATGTGATTTGCATAGCTTGCCTTTTTGGAAAAATATTGGCCGGAAATTCACGTTTTAAACAAGTACCTTTGCTTGTTGCTTTATTTCGGGGCTTATGCCTTTCGGCGAAATTCGGAGCCGGCCTGTTAAAGCCCAGAAACTTATTTTCAGAAATGACGAAAAAACGTTCCGTATTACTCCTTATACTACTGTTCCCGGTTTTTGTGTTTGCCCAGAACAAGGGGCAATTGGTCAGGCTCAACTGGCAAGCCCCTGAACGCATTAGCCCACAGCCAGATTTTTATATTGACCTGATCAGGTTCTCAGGCGCTGTTTATGGCGACTCCCTGGCCAATATTCCCATGTATTCCTATTCCGTCGAAAATAACATTCCCTTTTTTCGCACCGATTTTTCTATTGCCAATCCCGAATTTATACCCGCCAATCTTGAAGAAACCCGCATATTGGAAGAAGCTGGTTTTGCCTTTACGGAGATTCAGTTGTTCCAGGGCCAGCAAATTATGCGTAAGCAGGCCCGGTCGGCCGTGTCGTTATTTCCTTTTCGAAAAAACTCAGAAACCGGCGCTTTCGAGAAACTCGCCTCTTTTCAATTGCTGGAAGAGAATGCCTACGATCCGGCCATTACTTACGATGCCTTTCATGATTATGCCGGGCAATCGGTGCTTTCCAGCGGAAGCTGGTTTAAGGTATGTGTAGATGAAACCGGCATTTATCAGCTTACCCACAGCGACCTGGTTGAGTTGGGCGTGAACATGAATAATCTGCAGAAAGCCAATATCAGGCTTTTCGGCAATGGTGGCGGCATGCTGCCCGAATCCAACAGTGAACCTCGCATTACCGATTTGAAGGAAAATGCCATTTTCGTTTCGGGAGCCCAGTCGGGAGCGTTTGGCCCCAACGATTACATTTTGTTTTACGGCCAATCGCCCAACCAGTGGGTTTTCGATCCGGTGCATAAGGTCTTTAACCACGAAGTGCATCTTTACGCCAGTGAAAACTGTTATTTCCTGACCACCGACAGCGGGCCAGGCAAGCGCATTGCTGCCCAGGCAAGCCTTACCGAAACCCCCACTCATACGGTAAGCACTTTTCAGGATTATGCCTATCATCAGCGCGATCTGGATAACCTCATTGGCAGCGGCAGGGTTTGGTTTGGAGAGGTTTTCGATGCCACCCTGAGTCGCGACTTTACTTTTAGCTTTCCCGATCTGGTACTTACTGAGCCTGCCAGGCTCAAGTCATACGTGGCTGCCCGCTCCACGGTAAACAGTTCGTTTACGGTTTCGGCTGGCAATGGACAACTCAACCAGCTAATTACACGGATATTTCCGGCTAACTATAACGGGGCTTTTGCCAATTTCTCGGTTGACTCCATGTGGTTTACCCCAAACCAGGCCGACCAGGTAAAAGTTACCATAACTTATAACCGGCCCGTGGCAGGCTCACGTGGTTGGCTCAACTATGTGGCAGTCAATGTCACCCGGCAGTTGCGTTTCACTGGGCCGCAAATGGCATTTCGCAACGTGCAAGCCATTGGTCAGGGAAATGTTGCCCAGTACAACCTGGCAAATGCCAGCAATCAGCTGGTTGTATGGGATGTAACTGATCACTTCAATGTAAAGGCCCAGCAAACCAGCCTCAGCGCAAGCATTATGCAATTTCGTCAGGATGCCGGCACCCTGCACGAGTTTATTGTTTTTGATGGCAGCTCCTACAAGCGACCCAAAAGAAAAGGCCGTGTGGATAATCAGAACCTGCATGCCATGCAGCCGGTAGATATGATCATTGTGGTACCTGAGGCTTTCAGGGCCGAGGCCAATCGCCTGGCCAGCTTCAGGTCGGAGCACGACGGCCTGAGTGTGGCCGTGGTAACCACAGCCGAGGTTTACAACGAGTTCTCATCAGGATCGCCCGATGTGGCCGCCATTCGTAATTTTATGAAGATGTTTTACGACCGGGCAGAGACTGAGGCACAAATGCCCCGGTATTTGCTGCTTTTTGGCAATGGTACCATCGACAACCGCGACTTGCTTGGCTTTGGCGGAAACCACATCCCCACCTATCAAAGCCTCAATTCTCTTCAGCCCGATCGCTCATACATGACCGACGATTTCTTTGGATTGCTCGACGATACCGAAGGCCAGAATGCTGATGGATCTCTCGATATTGGCATTGGACGCCTGCCGGTAAGAACCCTCGACGAGGCCCGTACTGTGGTGGACAAGATTATTCGCTACGACAGCCGTATCCCCGAAATGGAGCCCCTGGCCGATAACCTGCAGAATGTGGGGGTGATTTCAAATTATGCCGACTGGCGAAACCTGGTGGTGCTTATTGCCGACGACCAGGACAACAACACCCACATTCGCGACTCCGAAACCCTGGCTGGCATTATGCAGGAGCAGTTCCCACTGTTCAACGTGGATAAAATTTATCTCGATGCTTACCAGCAAGTAACCCTGGCTGGTGGTGCGCGCTACCCAGAAGTTAATCAGGCCATTAACGACAGGGTAAACCAAGGTGCATTGCTCATTAATTATATTGGTCATGGCGGAGTGCTCGGTTTGGCCCACGAACGCATTTTAACCTTCGATGATATTGCCACTTGGAACAATCATTACAATATGCCCATTTTCATGACGGCCACCTGCGAATTTTCCAGTTTCGATCATCCCAATCCCGACGACGTTACTGCAGGCGTTCGTATTTTCATGAAACCCGATGGGGGCGCTGCCGCACTTTTCACCACCACCCGCCTGGCCTGGTCGGGGCCCAACCTTACGCTGAACCGCAATTTTATGAATGTGGCATTCGAACGCGATGAGCATGGACAATACCATCGACTGGGTGACCTGATCAGGCTCTCGAAAGTAAACAGTACAGGCCAACTCGAGCACTGGCGAATCCGCAACTTTGTGCTGCTGGGCGATCCATCCATGCAAATGGCATATCCCAAATACCAGGTGATAACCGAAACCATGCCCGATACCATCAAGGCGTTTCAGCAGGTAACCGTGAGCGGCTATATTGCCGACGAAACAGGCAATCCTCTTCCCGGGTATAACGGCGTGGTCTATCCAAGTGTGTACGACAAAAAGATGAATTACCGCACCCTGGGACAAGATTCAGACAGCCAGGAACTCGACTTTACCATCCGTAATTCTTTGCTTTACAAAGGCAAGGCCAGCGTAACCAACGGAGAGTTCAGCTTCTCTTTTATGGTGCCACAGGACATTGCCTACAACTTTGGCGAAGGAAAAATAAGCTATTATGCAGATGATGGAATTAACGACGGAAACGGGGCTTTCAGTGATTTCATAATTGGGGGTTCGCTTACCGCCTTTGAGCCCGACATCGAAGGTCCGGAAATCAGACTGTTTATGAATGACACTACATTTGTTTCGGGCGGTACCACCAGCCAGAACCCCATCATGTTAGGGCTGCTGCGCGACGAAAGTGGAATCAATATCACCGGAAGAATTGGTCATGACATTGTGGCCTTCCTTAATGAGAATACCTCCAACCCTATTGTGCTGAACAACTATTATGAAGCCGATCTCGATAACTTCCAAAGCGGAAGAGTGGTGTACCCGTTTCACAGGCTTCCCGAAGGCCGCCACACCCTCTCGCTCAGAGCATGGGATATTCACAACAACCCCTCGGTGGCCTCTATTGAGTTCATTGTGAGCCGAACAGCCTCCATTGCGCTCGAAAACCTCATGAATTACCCCAACCCATTCAGTCAGGAAACTTTTTTCAAGTTTACGCACAACCAGCCCTTTTCGGAGCTTGATGTGCGCATAGAAATTTTCGACCTGAGCGGCCGGTTGATCCAAACCTTAGAAACCATGGTTAATTCGCCCAGCTACCAATCGCCTCCCATTCAATGGGATGGCAAAGACCGCGAAGGCAGGATGATAGGCAATGGCATATACCTCTACAGGCTGGTGCTGCAAACCCCCGATGGGAGTATTTCCACTCTTACCGAAAAACTGGTGGTGCTCAGGTAATTCAAAGGTATGGCATAAAACAAAAGAAATGGAAAAACGTTAGACAACAATACTGAAGGTTTTTATTCGTTATATTTGCATTCTGAAAAACCAGACGATCGAAAGGATTAAATTTCTTTAAAGTAAAAAATTTTGTGTTCTAATAATAATATTTTTTTGATGCAGCAGGCTTTTTTGTTGGCACTTAATGCGAACAAGTTCAATGATGTTTTCTGCATAAAATATAAAACAACAATAATTTTCTCATGAAGGATAAGATTTACAGGGTGTTGCTTGCGCTTGTGGTGTTGATATCTCCCATGGGGCTTTTTGCCCAGGAATATACCGATGTGCTGGGTCAGCGGCTCAACACCATCACCACGGCGGTTCCTTTTTTGATGATTGCTCCCGACTCACGGGCAGGTGCGTTGGGCGATGCCGGGGTATCCTCATCGCCCGATGCCAACTCCATGCACTGGAACCCTGCCAAGTATGCTTTTATTGAGCAGGAAATGGGTTTTGCCATGAACTACACGCCCTGGCTGCGTGCCCTGGTGCCCGACATTAACCTCTCGTACCTGAGCGGTTTCAGACGCCTCGACGATGTGCAAACCCTGGCCTTTTCGCTTACCTATTTCTCGTTGGGCGAAATCAACTTTACAGATGAAGCCGGCGAATTCCTGTTTCCGGTTAAGCCCAATGAGTTCGCTGTTGATGTTGCCTATGCGCGAAAGCTGGGCGAGCACATTTCCGGTGCCATTTCCGTGAGGTATATTTACAGTAACCTTACGCAAGGCCAGTTTGTGGGAAGCATTGAAACCAAGCCGGGCATGGCCCTGGCTGCCGATGTTTCGGCATTTTACACCCGAGAGCTGAACTGGGACCGCACCCCCACCATTTTTTCAGCCGGGGTAAACGTGTCGAATATTGGAAACAAAATCTCTTATTCTGACGAAATCAACGCCAACTTCATCCCGACCAACCTTCGCCTGGGACCCTCGCTTACGTTCATGCTCGATGATTACAACCAGTTGTCGTTTATGGTCGATGTGAACAAGCTGCTGGTACCCACCCCACCCATTTATAAGCGCGATGAGAACGGCCAGCTTGTAATTGGAGATGATGGCGAATATGTGATTGAAGCAGGCCGCGATCCCAATCGCTCGGTGGTGGCCGGAATCTTTGGCTCATTTAGCGATGCGCCCGGTGGGTTCAGGGAAGAACTCAATGAGTTGACCTATTCGGTGGGTGCCGAATACTGGTATGATCAGCAGTTTGCCATCAGGGCTGGCTACTTTCATGAGCATAAAACCAAGGGCGACCGTAAATATTTTACCCTGGGTATTGGCTTGAAATACAATGTGTTTGGCCTCGATTTTGCCTACCTGGTGCCCCTGGCACAGCGCAGCCCGCTTGAAAACGTGCTGCGTTTTACCCTGCATTTCGATTTCGACGCCCTCAGGCAATAAAATGCCTGTTGGAAATATACCGGGTCATGGTTATTTTTGTTAACACAATATACCATGACCTTTTTTCTTTTTGCTTATGAATATTCGAGTGGGATTTGGCTATGATGTACACCGCTTGCAGGCAGGCCGTCCATTGGTTATTGGCGGCCTTATCATTCCTCATGAGAAGGGAGGGCTGGGCCATTCCGACGCCGATGTGCTTATACACGCCATAATAGATGCCCTGCTGGGTGCCGCCGGACTGCGTGACATTGGGGTGTATTTCCCCGACAACGACCAGGCTTTAAAAGATATCGACAGCAAGGTGCTGCTTTCCAGAACCATCGAGCTGATAAAAAAGGAAGGTTATTTTGTAGGCAATGTGGATGCCACCATTTGCCTTGAACGGCCAAAAATCGCCTCTGTTATCCCTGAAATGCGGAAAATCCTTTCAGGCTTGCTGGGCGTTGAGGAGAGGCAGGTTTCGGTAAAAGCCACTACCAGCGAGGGGATGGGCTTTGTGGGGACCGGCCAAGGCATTACTGCCTATGCCGTGGCCCTGCTTTCAAAAGAATAACAGTATCAGGTTCTAACGCCTGAGCTGGAATTTCTCTCCCAGGTAAACTTTCCTTACTTCTTCATCATGAGCCAGTTCTTCTGATGTGCCGGCTTTTAATATGGAGCCTTCGTAAAGCAGGTAGGCACGGTCAGTAATCGAAAGGGTTTCGTGCACGTTGTGGTCGGTGATGAGCACGCCAATATTTTTTTCTTTCAGCTTGGTCACAATTTTCTGGATGTCTTCTACGGCAATGGGGTCAACGCCAGCAAAGGGCTCATCGAGCAAAATGAATTTGGGATCGACAGCCAGCGAGCGGGCTATCTCGGTGCGGCGGCGCTCACCTCCCGAAAGGGTAATACCCAGGCTTTTGCGGATGCTCTGCAGGCCAAACTCAGTGAGTAGCCCTTCCAGGCGCTCCTTTTGATCAGCCTTTGACATTTTGGTAAACTCGAGCACGGCTTTTATATTATCTTCTACGCTAAGGTTGCGAAAAACGCTGGCTTCCTGGGCCAGGTACCCAATGCCTTTTTGTGCCCTGCGATACATAGGCTCAGTAGTGATCTCGTCCTGATCGAGAAAAATCTGACCTTCATTGGGCTTGATCAGACCCACGATCATATAGAAGGTTGTGGTTTTTCCGGCACCATTAGGCCCCAGCAATCCCACAATTTCGCCCTGGCTCACTTCCACCGAAACATGGTTTACCACCACGCGTTTTTTGTATTTCTTAATCAGGTTGTTTGTATAAAGCCTCATGGAATAAAATGAAAAGTGAAAAATGAAAAATGAAAAATTTAAGTTGCAAGCCAATGAATGATCAGGATTTATTTTGCAGGGCCTCCCAGTATTCTACGGCACGGCGCAGGTGAGGTATCACGATGGTTCCGCCAATTATGTTTGAAATGGCGAATACTTCAAAAATTTCGTCCCGGGTCACCCCCAGTTCATGGCATTTTTCAATGTGATATTTAATGCAGTCGTCGCACCTCAGTACCATGGAGGCGGCCAGCCCTATCATCTCTTTGGTTCGGGCGGGTAGTGCCCCATCGGTATAGGTGTGGGTATCGATATTGAAAAGGCGTTTCAGTACCAGGTTGTCGGCCTCCATGATCTTGTCGTTCATGCGCTGCCGGTATTCGTTGAAATCTTTTACAAGATCGCTCATTGTTGTTTTTTTAAATAATTCCTTCGTTCAGAATGTCGTGCAAGTGAACTACTCCCCTGTATTCGTTATCATCAACGACCAGCAGCTGGGTAATATTATGCTTTCGCATGATCTGCAAGGCCTCCACGGCAAGGGTTTCGCCGGCAATGGTTTTTGGGCTGGCAGTCATAATATCTTTTGCCACCAAGGTGTTGAGGTCGGGGTTTCGCTGCAGCATGCGCCTCAGGTCGCCATCGGTAATAATGCCTGCCAGGTTTTGCCCGTCGAGTACGGCGGTAACGCCCAGGCGTTTTCCCGAAATTTCAAGGATGACTTCTCGAAGCGGGGTGTCTATTTGCACCTGGGGCTTTTCGTTGATGGGGTAGAGGTGGCTCACTTTTGTGTAAAGCTGTTTGCCCAGAGACCCGCCCGGGTGATAGCGGGCAAAGTCGCTGGTAGAAAAGCCGCGGCACTGCAGCAAGGCTACCGCCAGGGCATCGCCCATAACCAGTTGCGCCGTGGTGCTGGCCGTAGGAGCAGGGTTGCCGGGGGTGGCTTCTTTTTCCACGGAAGTGTTAATGATCAGATCGGCCTGAAGCGCCAGGTAGGAATGGGTGTTGCCCACCATGCCAATAAGCATGGCCCCAAGCGACTTGAGCATAGGGGTAAGCACCTTGATTTCCGGAGTATTTCCGCTGTTGCTAAGGCACATTACCACATCGTCGGGCTGCACTATGCCAAGGTCGCCATGTATGGCATCGGCGGCATGCATAAAAATGGCCGGCGTACCTGTAGAATTGAATGTAGCCACGATCTTCTGCGCAATAATGGCGCTCTTGCCAATGCCGGTAATGACCACGCGCCCCTTGCAATGAAGTATGCTTTCAACACTGCGCACAAAGCTATCGCCAATGTAATTTTTAAGCTGGTTTATCGCAAGTAATTCCGTTTCGATGGTCTGAAGGGCTATTTCCCTGATTTCTTCACGTGATTTCACAAAAAAGCTTTGAAAAATTTATTTTGTACTGATCGTTTAATGTGGTAAATTTACTCTACAAACCTACATGAATTTTTGGAAACCGTAACGTGGCTGCGAAAATTAGTTGGGGTTGTTTGGCGCAACCCCGGTTTTTTGTTTTTATTTGGATAATAGAAAATAACACTAATCGTTTTTGGCGTAATGGAAGTCAACACTGAAGTGTCGTTGCTGGAACTGCTGAAAGAAATATTCGGCTACGACACTTTTAAAGGGAATCAGGAAGAGATTATCCGGCATTTGATGGCCGGTGGCGATGCCTTTGTTATTATGCCTACAGGTGGCGGCAAATCGATGTGCTATCAGTTGCCTGCGCTTATTGGCAAAGGCACGGCTATTATTGTATCGCCGCTTATCGCCCTGATGAAAAATCAGGTAGATGTCATTCGTAACTTTGCATCATACTATGGTATTGCGCATGTGCTCAATTCGTCGCTTACCAAGGCCGAAATTCTGCAGGTAAAGAAAGACCTTACCGACGGCCTGACCAAACTGCTTTATGTGGCACCCGAATCGCTTACTAAGGAAGAGAATGTAGAGTTTCTGAAAGAAATAGATATCTCTTTTTTTGCCGTTGACGAGGCCCATTGTATCTCTGAGTGGGGCCACGATTTCAGGCCAGAGTACCGGCGCCTAAGGCCCATCATTCAAGCCCTCGGCAAAAAGGTGCCGGTCATTGCACTCACGGCCACCGCCACCCCCAAAGTGCAGCAGGATATTCAGAAAAACCTGAACATGACCAATGCCAAGGTGTTCAAGTCATCGTTCAACCGACCCAACCTATACTACGAAATCAGGCCCAAAACCGAATCTTCCATAAAAGACATCATTCGTTATGTGAAGTCGCAGGAGGGCAAGTCGGGCATTATTTATTGCCTGAGCCGCAAAAAAGTTGAAGAGCTGGCCGAAACCCTGCAAGTAAACGGCATCAGGGCATTGCCATACCATGCCGGCCTCGACTCCGCCTTGCGGGTTAAAAACCAGGACAAGTTTTTGATGGAAGATGCCGAAGTGATTGTGGCTACCATTGCCTTTGGCATGGGCATCGACAAGCCCGACGTGCGCTATGTGATCCATTACGACATGCCCAAGAGCCTGGAGGCTTACTACCAGGAAACCGGCCGCTCGGGTCGCGACGAGGGCGAAGGTAACTGCATTGCCTTTTATGCCTACGAAGACATTCAGAAAATGGAAAAATTCCTGAAAGGTAAGCCGGTGGCCGAGCAGGAAATCGGCATGCAGCTGCTCATGGAAACCGTGTCGTATGCCGAGTCGTCGATCTGCCGCCGTAAAACCCTGCTGAACTATTTCGGGGAGATTTATCATGAAGAAAATTGCGGCTCCTGCGATAATTGTTTAAATCCTAAAGAAAAATTTGAAGGAAAAGAATATATTTGCCTGCTGATTGAAACCGTTTTGGCGGTGAAACAGCTCTTTAAACCAAAACATGTAATTAACGTCCTTATGGGAAAAATGAGCGCAACCATTAAGAACTGCAAGCATCACCAATTGGAGGTGTTTGGCAAGGGCGCCGACAAAGACGAAAAATTCTGGAATGCCGTAATGCGGCAAAGCCTTGTGGAGCGTCTGCTCGAAAAGGATATTGAAGACTATGGCACCCTGAAGGTAACCAAAGCCGGGAAAGAGTTTGTGGACAAACCCCGCTCTGTGAAAATGAGCAAAGACCACGATTACGATAATCCTGCCGACGGGACTGGCCTTTCTGGTATGAGCCAGAAAACCAGCGCCACCGACAAGGTGCTGTTTGCCCTGCTGAAAGACCTCAGAAAAGAAATTGCCCGCAAAAACAACCTGCCTCCCTTTGTTATTTTTCAGGATCCCTCCCTGGAGGATATGGCCATTCAGTATCCGGTAAAACTCGATGAGCTTAAGCAAATTACCGGGGTAGGCTCCGGAAAAGCCGAACGGTTCGGACGGCCTTTTGTGGAGCTTATAGCCCGCTATGTGGAGGAAAACGAGATAGAACGCCCCATGGACATGGTGGTGAAGTCGGTGGTTAACAAATCGGGCCTCAAAGTTTACATAATTCAGAATATCGACCGAAAAGTGTCGCTCGAAGATATCGCGGTTGCCAAGGGCATAGAGTTCGACGATCTGTTGCAGGAAATTGAAAGCATTGTGGCCTCGGGTACAAAAATCGATATCAGGTATTACATAAACCAGGTGATCGACATCGACAAGCAGGAAGAGATTTTTGATTATTTTCAAACTGCAGAAACCGACTCATACCTGAAGGCGCTGCAGGAACTCGGCGAGGATGACTACACCGAAGAAGAAATCAGGCTGATGCGCATCCTTTTCATGTCAGAAATGGGCAATTAATTAAATTTGCAAAATATTTTTTCAAACCCGGCCTGTGAGGAATCTTCGAGCAGGCCTTTTTAATGTAACATAAAACAATGACACAGGAAAACTTAAACCCACTGCAGGAAGAACCCACGGTACCTGAAAAAAAAGCCGCAGGAAAGAAAGTGAACTATAATACCGTGATTAACCTGGTGCTTTTTGCCGGATTGATTGTGCTTTATGCATTGTATTTTGCCGGGATCAGGGGACAGTCGTCTGCCACACAGGAAGAGCAGATCAGCAATATGGCCGAGAAGATGGAGGAAGGTACCGCCAAAATTGCCTTTATCAGCTCCGAGCGCCTTATGGAAGAATTTGAGCTGGCAAAAAAAATGCGCGAAGAATTTGGCGAAGAACAAACCCGCCTGGAAAACGACCTGAGCCGTCGTAAGCGTGGCTGGCAGTCGGAAGTGGAGAAGTTTCAGCGCGACATCCAGGCTGGAAGCATCAGCATGGAGCGGGCCCAGGCCAAAGAGCAGGAGCTCATGCAGCAGCAACAGGAGCTTTATCTGCTCAATGAATCGTTTAGCAACCGTCTTCTGCAAAAAGAAATGGAAATGAACAACGAGCTGCTCGACAAAATCACCGAGTTTCTGACCCGCTACAACGAAATCCTTGGCTATGATTACATACTCGGATTCTCAAGGGGTGGCGGTATTCTTTATGCCCGCGAACAGCACGATATTACCGACGATGTGCTTGAAAAACTGAATGCAGAATATCTTTCAACCCAAAACTAACCTATTAATTCAATGAAAACGCTATTCAGGTTTTTTGTTCTGTTTTTATTGCTAACGCTTCACCTGCAACTCTTTGCACAGGGTAGTTACGCGCTGGTAATTCATGGTGGTTCAGGCAATATTTCGCGCGAATGGATGAGCCCCGAGCGGGAAGCCGCTTACCTGGCGAAGCTTTCGGAAGCCCTTGAGGCAGGTGAAGCCATTCTGAAGACCGGTGGAAGCAGTATGGATGCCGTGGTGGCTGCCATTATGATTTTGGAAGACAGCCCCCTTTTCAATGCAGGCAAAGGTGCTGTATTTAATTTTGAAGGCCGCAACGAGCTGGATGCTTCCATAATGGATGGGAAAACCCTGCAAGCCGGAGCTGTTGCTGGTATCACAAATATTAAAAACCCAATAACGGCCGCCCGCAAGGTAATGGAAAACTCACCCCATGTAATGCTTACCGGCCGTGGTGCCGAGCATTTTGCCTTTGAGGAGGGACTTGAAGCGGTTGATCCTTCCTATTTCTTTGATCAGGCACGCTGGGATCAGTATCGCGAATTTTTAAGGGACAACACCCCTCAGTTAAGGGGTGACACCTATCCAGATATGAAAATGGGCACGGTTGGAGCGGTTGCACTTGATATGGAAGGCAACCTGGCGGCTGCTACCTCAACGGGTGGAATGACCGGCAAGCGTTTCGGGCGCATTGGCGACAGCCCCATCATCGGAGCCGGAACCTACGCCAACAACCAAGCCTGTGCCGTTTCGGCCACCGGACACGGTGAGTATTTTATCCGCAACGTGATTGCCTACGATATCGCGGCACAAATGATGTATGCCGGCAAATCGCTGCACGAAGCTGCCAACGACAATGTGATGCAAAAGCTGAAGGAGCAGGGAGGCAATGGCGGCATTATCGCAGTGGACAGGCAGGGCAATGTGGCCATGCCTTTCAACACCACTGGGATGTTCAGGGGATACATTAAATCGACCGGCGAAACTGAAGTGAAAATATTTGAATAAGTTTACTGATTCTGGTACCTGAGCACCTCGTCGGTAAAATAGGAGATTTCCACGCCTGCCTCGACGAACATTTGTTCTGACTCGCTGCCGGCGTGGTATTTTTTTTCGCATACCACCCGCTTAATTCCGCAGTTTATGATAAGCATGGCACAAACCCTGCATGGCGTCATGCGGCAGTAGAGCGTTGCCCCATCGATACTGATGCCCAGGCGGGCTGCCTGACAAATGGCATTCTGTTCGGCGTGTACCGTTCTGACGCAATGCATGGTGATGTGGCCGTCTTCGTGCAGCACTTTTTTCATCTGGTGGCCGGCATCATCGCAGTGTGGAAGGCCTGTGGGCGAGCCTACGTATCCCGTTACAAGGATCTGCCTGTCGCGCGCAATCACGCAGCCGCTGCGGCCGCGATCGCAAGTGGCACGCTTGCTTACCGTATGGGCTATCTCCATGAAATATTCATCCCAGCTGGGGCGGACATACTTTTGGGGTTCTGTATTCTCAGACATAAAGTCTAGCTTTACTTTTGTTTAATAGATTGAAGGAAAGATTCGGTTTTTTGGTGCAGCTCATCCAGGCCGCCATTGTTCAGAATGGTGTGGTCGGCTTGCCTGATGCACTCAGAAAGGTTCTGCTTGTTGGGATCATCCGAATGCATTTCGCGCTGCTCATTGCTGATAAAGGTATTGAAGTTTACCCTGTCGGTTTCTGAGTTTCTTTTGCGAATCCGGTTAAAGCGCACCCTGGGATCGGCATCGACGGCTAGCAGCACAAAGCCGGGCTGGTTGCGCAAGGCGGCAATTTCGCCGGGCGTTCGTATGCTTTCAATAATGCAGTTTTTTTCCAAGGCAGCGGCTTCCTTATAAAGCTCTTCAATGATATAGGAAGGACTGTTTTTGGCACGCATTTCATTGGCCAAGGCTGTGAGGGTGTCGCGGTTTACGGGCATGCCACGCCGTGCCAGCTCGCGCGCAATAAAGGCTCGTACCGAAAAGTGCACAAAACCTTTTTCCTTTACCAGATAATCTACTACCGTTCCCTTGCCTGCACCTAAAGTGCCGGTAATTCCTATAATGATCATGCCCTTTTTTTCTTCTGAAAATAACTTGTTTATTAGGATCGTATGAACCCCGATGGGCTCACCGAAGGTAAACGCGCATGGTGATTTTCATCCGTGTTTATGCTTAACGAATCATGCTCGCTTCAAAAGTACGCTTTTTATACATTTGGCTGCATCCAGCTTAGTAATTTCGGCTGCCGAAAATGGCGCTGCCCACACGTATCATGGTACTGCCTTCTTCAATGGCCACACGATAGTCGTCCGACATGCCCATGGAAATTTCATTGAACTGTGGCGAACCAGCAAAATAATCCTTTTTCAGCCAGTCAAAAACAGTTTTCAGGAGTCTGAACTCCCGGCGCACTTGCTCCATATCTTCCGTAAAGGTAGCCATACCCATAACCCCGCAGATTTCAATATTTTCAAGCTTTTTGAATTCTTCCGAATTTAGAATATCTTCGGCTTCCTCGCGGCTCAGGCCGAATTTGGTTTCTTCTTCGGCAATATGAAACTGTAACAGGCATTTAATGGTACGGTTGTTCTTTTTTGCTTCTTTATTAATGGTTTTTAGCAGTTTGAGGCTATCGGCCGAGTGGATCATGCCCACAAAGGGTGCAATGTATTTCACCTTGTTGGTTTGCAGGTGGCCGATGAGGTGCCACTCAATGTCGCGGGGTAGTTTTTCGTATTTTGGAACCAGCTCCTGTATTTTGTTTTCGCCAAAAAGGCGCTGTCCGGCATGGTAAACCTCCAGAATTTCCTTTTCGGTTTTGGTTTTGCTTACGGCTATCAACTTCACGTTGGACGGCAGGTTCTTTATAAGATCCAGGTATTTTTCAGCAGGAGACATGGCATTACATTTGGTATCTTTGGCAAATTTAGTAAATGCTCAGAATTGTTGCAGATTATGATTTATTGGGTAGCCATAATTATCGCAGTTAATTATCTTTGCATATGCAAGAAACCATCCTTATCCTCGATTTCGGCTCTCAGTATACTCAATTGATTGCCAGGCGTGTAAGGGAGCTGAATGTCTATTGCGAGATTCATCCCTATCACCATGTTCCTCAAGACCTTTCTCATATCAAGGGTGTTATTTTGTCGGGCAGTCCCTTTAGTGTGCGCGATGCTGGTTCGCCTCGCATAGTCCTGTCGCAGTTTGACGGGCATTTGCCTCTGCTTGGGGTATGTTACGGCGCACAGCTTCTGGCCCTGGAAAACGGCGGCGAAGTGGAGGCGTCCTCTACCCGCGAATATGGCAGGGCCAATCTTTCGTTTGTTGAAAAAGATGAGCCTTTGTTGCATGGCATAGAGATGCAGTCGCAGGTGTGGATGTCTCATGCCGACAGTATTACCCGCCTGCCTCAAAACTTCAGTATTATTGCGCGCACCAACGATGTGGGCGTGGCGGCCTACAAAGCCAATGACCGTAAGACCTTCGGCCTTCAGTTTCACCCCGAAGTATATCATTCCACCCAGGGCATGGAGTTGCTCTATAATTTTGTGATCGACATATGCGGTTGCAGCCAGAGCTGGACACCAGAGTCGTTTATCCACAGCACGGTGAATGCCCTTAAAGCTGAAATTGGCAGCGACAAGGTTGTCCTTGGACTTTCCGGCGGGGTCGATTCCAGTGTAGCCGGGGTGCTGCTGCACCGGGCCATTGGCACACAATTGCATTGCATATTTGTTGACAATGGACTGCTTCGTAAAAACGAGTTTGAACAGGTGCTTGACTCCTACCGCGACATGGGGCTGAACGTAAAGGGCGTCCGCGCGGGCGATCGCTTCCTCTCGGCCTTGAAAGGCAAGGAAGACCCGGAAGAAAAAAGAAAGACCATAGGGCGGGTATTTATAGAAGTGTTTGATGAGGAAGCCCATAATATAAAGGACGTAACCTGGCTGGCCCAAGGCACCATTTATCCGGATGTGATTGAGTCGGTATCGGTCAAGGGCCCCTCGGCCACCATCAAATCGCACCACAACGTGGGCGGGCTGCCCGATTTTATGAAGCTGAAAGTGGTGGAGCCTCTCAACTCCCTTTTTAAAGACGAGGTGCGGCGCGTGGGCACCAGCCTGGGCCTACCGCCGGCGCTGCTGCAGCGGCACCCTTTCCCTGGCCCGGGTCTGGGTATCCGCATTTTGGGTGAAATAACCCCTGAGAAAGTCAGGGTACTGCAGGAAGTGGATTATATTTTCATAAAAGCTTTGCGCGACCATGGATTGTACAACAAAGTTTGGCAGGCACTGGCCGTACTTTTACCAGTGCACTCCGTTGGAGTGATGGGCGATGAGCGTACCTATGAAAACGTAGTGGCCTTGAGAGCAGTGGAATCGACCGATGGCATGACAGCCGACTGGGTTCACCTGCCCTTTGATTTTCTGGCTAAAGTTTCCAACGACATTATCAATAAAGTGAAAGGGGTGAACCGGGTGGTATACGACATAAGCTCAAAACCGCCAGCCACCATTGAGTGGGAGTAGTGCTTTTGAAGGCAATTTACGGCCTTTCTTTACGTAATTATTATGAACAAATCTATCGGGTAGTGAAACAGACAGGATATTTTTTATTGGTTATAATATTAATATTTTCCACACTTGAGGGCTTGGCCCAGTTCGAACCGGCGCCGGTAACCCGTTCCTCAGTGGTCGAAACCATCGATGGGAAAAGGTATTATATGCACACCATTGCTCAAGGGCAGACTCTTTTCAGCATTGCCCGGGCTTATGAAATTGGGCAGCATGAAATCGCTGATGCCAATCCGGAAATTCCCGACCTGCTGCAGGTGGTTCGTATCGGGCAGGTTATCAGGATTCCCATGGCTGCAGGCCAGCCAGCCTCAGCCATGCCTTCGGTGCCGGAAACTGAGCCGCAGGGTGTTGTGCCAGAGAGCCGTCAGCCCGGTTTGGTTCAGCCCCCGCAGATTCTGAGGGCACCCATAATGGTGACCGAGTTTGTGGAGCATGAAGTGGCACGCCGCGAAACTCTTTTTGGCATTTCACGCAAGTATAATGTAAGCCAGGAAGAGATTCTGCATTACAACCCCGAAGCCCGTAGTGGGCTTCGTTTCAGGCAGGTGCTGCAAATCCCGCAGAAAGTTTCCAGGCCGGTAGAGTTTTTCTACTATACTGTGCAGCCTGGCGAAACGAAGTTCGGGCTGTCAAACCGCTTTGAGATTTCCCAGGAAGAATTTGCTGAAATGAATCCGGAAGTGGAAGAAACCGGGTTAAAGGCCGGGCAGCGGATTCGCATCCCTGCTAGGGTGGCATTGGCCATGGGATCCGATTCTTCTCAGCAGGAGGGTTACGTGTTTTTCCCCACCGATACCCTGCCTGAGATACCTCGGGTAGCCGATGAATACTGCCTTGATCCTGTGCTGAAATCGCACTATAACGTGGCTTTGATGATCCCGCTTTTTCTTGATCAGTTTAGCGGCAATACCACTACTATGCCCGCCGACCACATTTCGTTTACTTTTATTCAGTATTATCAGGGCGTGCTTATTGCCCTCGATTCGATCAAGCAGCAGGGGGTAAACATTACCCTGCATACCTTCGATGTTGGGCGCGACCTGTCTGTGGTTCGGGAGATCACCCGCCAGCCGGGATTCGACCGCATGGATCTGATCATAGGCCCTTTTTATCCCGAGACTTTGGGCTTTGTGGCGGGTTTTGGAATGCGCCACGGCATTCCGGTGGTGTCGCCCCTGCTCGACGATCCCACGCAACTCAGAGGCTTCCCGAATCTCTTCCAGGTAAGTCCTTCCATGGAAACCCAGCTTAATGCCCTGGCAGGCTACCTGGCCAGAGCCTATCCCGATCAGAATATTATCCTGGTGCACAACAATCAGCCCCGGGCCCGCAAACTTATTGATGGTTTCAAGACTTCGCTTCAGGAAGAATTCAGGTACATGCAACAATTTGGCGACAGCCTGAACCTGGCCAGCGTTGACGGGTATTACTTCAATGGATCCGGGGCCCTGGTGGGCGGACGCCGCACCAATGTGCTGGTGGCCAGCGACAGCATAATGCAGTTGCCAAACCAGACACACAGGCGAAACAGCGAAGGGCCTTCGCACAAAATCAACGAGATAATTTTTAACACCAGCGGCTTAAGTGGCCTGGTGCAAGCATTCGACAAAGAAAAAAAGAATGTGGTGGTAACCCTGATCGGAGGGGAAGCCTTCCTGTCGAATTACCTGCGTGAACTAAACCAACTTTCAGAAGAATTTGACCTGACACTGTTCGGTACTCCGCAATGGGCCGATTATCAGACCATAGACCCCCTATATCTCGAGAACCTGAAGGTACATATTTTTTCGCCCGATTTTGTGGAGTATAGCGACCAGCACATTCGCGATTTCGTATTTCGTTACCGCGAAGTGTTTAAAACAGAACCTTCCACTGATGCCTTCCGCGGAGTACAAACCAGCTACTTCTTTTTTGAAGCCCTGGGCCGCTACGGACGAGAATTTCCACGCTGCATCGACCAGCTCAACGGCTACGGATTTCAGAATCCATTTATCTTCGAAAAGCTGCAAACCAAAGATGACGGCTGGGAAAACCTGAAGTTTATCCTTTACCGTCATCGCGATTTTCGCCGCGAAAATGTACTGAGGCCTTTTTCGGAAAATTAAGTCTTTTGATTTAGCGCAAATCAATCACCTCAACACCGGGGAAAAGTGAAGCGTTGAAAGTAAACTGTCCGGCAGGTATGCTGGCATTGGGTTCAACACGGTCGATGCTATAGGTGTAGGTTCCGCCTTCGCGGTCGTAGGCAATGGTGTAAACCAGCATTTTGCTGGCTGCATCCAGGGCTACGCGGTATTTGTAAAATGGCTGGGGAGTGTTAGGAACCAGGTCTATAATCTCAACCTTTTTCCCTTTATATGTTTCCTGCCTGATGTACTTTGCGCGAAACTGGGTTTCGAACTCCTCGATAATGGAAGTGGGAGTGAGGCCGCCTTCGCTGTTCTCGAGCAGGTTCACATACACTTCGTTCATTTCTTTGAGGTACGACCAGGTGTTTACTCCATCAGAAATAAACAAATTGCCATCGAGTAACATATGGAATCGGTCGCCTTGCGAGAGTAACTCGCCCTTCATGTTTTCATTTACCTTTAACTGAGGATTATCCATCTCGTAAGTAAAATGAATCTTCAGGGAGCGGAAACTTTTAATTTGCTGGCTGGCTTCTTTCAACAGCTGTTCGCCCCTGGCCTCGGCGGCACGGTCTTGCGATGATTGTGAAAAAACAAATGAAATGGAAAGAAAGAACAAAAAAGTAAAAGTGGAATATTTCTTCATTAGATTGATTATTTTCTGATTTCTATTCGCCACGCAAAATCTGTTCCAAAAGCACGGGGTCTTTGATTTTTACTTCTCGAGCCTTGCTGCCTTCAAAAGGACCCACAATTCCGGCGGCCTCGAGCTGATCAATAATCCGGCCGGCCCTGTTGTAGCCCAGCTTCAACTTTCGCTGCAGCAGCGAGGTAGATCCCTGCTGCGTTGAAACGATAATCCTGGCGGCATCCTCAAACAGGTCGTCGCGTTCAGAGGGGTCGATGGGCTCGGCGTCACCGCTGTCTTCATCGTAGTATTCAGGCAGGTGAAACGCGTCGGGATATGCGCGTTGTGAACCAATAAACTCGGTGATGCGTTCAATTTCGGGGGTGTCGATAAAGGCGCACTGCAGGCGAATGAGGTCGCTCCCGGTCGACAGTAGCATATCGCCCCTGCCAATGAGCTGCTCTGCACCGCCACTGTCGAGGATGGTGCGCGAGTCGATCTTGGAGGTTACCCGGAAAGCAATGCGTGCCGGGAAGTTGGCTTTGATGGTTCCTGTAATGATGTTTACCGAAGGGCGTTGAGTGGCTATAATCAGGTGCAGGCCCACGGCACGAGAAAGCTGTGCAAGGCGCGCAATAGGAAGCTCAATCTCTTTGCCCGCGGTCATGATCAGGTCGGCAAACTCATCAATAAATAAAATGATGTAGGGCAGGTATCGGTGGCCGTGGTTGGGGTTGAGCCGGCGCTCCACAAACTTGGCGTTGTATTCCTTAATGTTGCGCACCTGGGCGTCCTTGAGCAGGTCGTAGCGGTTGTCCATTTCAATGGTTAGCGAATTCAGGGTGCGTATCACCTGCCGCGTATCGGTCACAATGGCTTCTTCGGCATCGGGCAGCTTGGCCAGGAAGTGACGTTCAATTTTCGAAAACAGGGTCAGCTCAACCTTTTTGGGGTCTACCAGGATAAACTTTACCTGCGAGGGGTGTTTCTTATAAAGGATAGAAGCCAATATGGCATTCAGACCCACCGACTTGCCCTGCCCGGTGGCGCCGGCCATCAGCAGGTGTGGCATCTTGGTGAGGTCAGTGATAAAGGTTTCGTTGGCAATGGTTTTCCCCAGACCAATAGGCAGCTCAAAGGTTGAGTTCTGAAACTTCTCGCTGGCCAGGATGGAACGCATGGAAACGATTTCAGGACTGCTGTTGGGTACTTCAATACCAATGGTTCCCCTTCCGGGGATGGGGGCGATGATACGAATGCCCAATGCCGAAAGGCTCAGCGCAATGTCGTTTTCGAGGTTGCGGATGCGAGAAATGCGAACGCCCGGCGCGGGAATAATTTCGTAAAGCGTAACAGTGGGACCCACGGTGGCCTTGATGCGCTCAATTTGTATAGAGTAGTTGTTGAGCGTATCGATGATCTTGTTTTTGTTGGCTTCGAGCTCCTGCTTGTTCACCTGTATGGAGCTGCTTCCGCGGTCGTCGAGCAGGTTAAGTTCAGGAATCTGATACCGGGGAAGATCGAGCGTGGGGTCGTATTCGCCCAGGTGCGACAAGTCGGGCATGTCACTGTCGGCATTGAACTGGTTGGGATCGTCGATGGCCTGGTAGTTGTTCCCGGTAATCTTGCCATCGCCTTCCACAATTTCAAGCTGCGGGCCAATGGCATCGGCGGTTTCTGCAATTCCAGCGGCCGGGTTTGTCACCTCGGGCTCACTGGCACCCAGGTCAATCTCCATGGGGAAGGCATCCTCCTGATGTTCTGCTTCAGAGTCGTGCGTTACCTGCTGGCTCTCATTCCGCAATGTTTCACCTTCGTCAGCCACAAAACCCGGGTCGGGCTCGGCTTTCATTTTGTCTGGTCTTCCCTTGCGGGAAAAAAGCTGGCTGAAAAACTGGCCCAGGGCCACAAAGTTGGGGTCGAAGGCAACGATCAGGAAGGTGCCCAGCGAAAACAGCAATACCAGGGCAGTGCCAAAGCCGCCCACAATGCCTTTAAGCCACAGGCTGGCCTGGTAGCCAAAGGTGCCGCCCAGCAAAAGCCAGGGCCCCGACTGGATTACCGCCCCGAAAAATATCGACACCCAAACCAGGAAAAAAAGCGAATAGCGCAGGGTTTTCCAGGCAGGCATCAGGCTGTGGCCAAAAAGCCAGCGAAAGCCTGCCACAAAAAACATGAGGATGAACAAAAATGAGGAAATGCCAAACCACTTCTTAATAAACAGGTGGGCTGCAATAGCTCCCAGTCGCCCCATCATATTATCGGCCACAATAGTAGAATCGACCAGCAGTTCCCAGTTGAATACCTTTCCGTTGAGCAAATCGTCATCGGCTTTCCAGCTGAAAAGGTAGGAGACAAACGAAAGGAGCATAAATACCGACAGCAGGATGAAAAAGAGGCCTGCCGTTTTGCGAAGCCGCTTGCTGCGCAAAAATTCCCTGAAAGATTTTACGGATAGCTCGTTGCCTTCCAGGTCGCTTCGTTTTTGCTTTTTGGCCTTGAAAGTGTTTCTTTTTATGTTTCTGGGCTTGTTCTGCATCCGGTTTTTGGAATGTGTTTAAAGACCTGCAAAATTAAGAAAAGTATTGTAAAGCAGAAAATATAAGCGGCTTGCCCGTCTGCCAACAAACATTAAACGAAAAAGGGAACCTCTTAGTTCCCCCTGAAAAATATTTTCGGCGAAAGCCGCTGCCATCAAAAGCCCAGGGTTTTGAGCATCGATTTGTAGCTTTGCTCCTTGGCAAAGAGTTTGGTGGTGTATTCGCCTTCGTCATCCTTGTCGATGATTACCTGCTTGGGTGCGGGAATGAGGCAATGCTGTATGCCTCCGAATCCGCCCAGGCTTTCCTGGTAAGCGCCGGTGTGAAACATGCCAATATACTGGGTGTTGCCTTCGCGGATCTTGGGCAAAAAGATGGCATTGGCATGGGCTTCGGCATTATAGTAATCCTGGCTGTCGCAGGTAAGCCCGCCCAGGTTAACGCGCTGGTATTCGCTGTCCCAGTTGTTAATGGCAAGTAAAATAAAGCGTTGTTTGGCAGCCCAAATGTCGGGAAGGGTGGTCATAAAACTGCTGTCGATCATGTTCCAGTGCTCACGGTCGTTCTGCTGCTTCTGGTCGAGTATGGAGTAAAGTACGGCACCGCTTTCGCCCACGGTAAAGGCGCCAAACTCGGTGAAAATGTGGGGTTCCTGCACTCCGTTCTGGTTGCAAATGTTCTTGATCTGGGCCACGATCTCCTCGGTCATGTACTCGTAGTCGTACTCAAAAGCAAGTGAGTTCTTAATGGGGAAACCACCACCAATGTTCAGGCTGTCGAGTTCGGGGCAGATTTTCTTCAGGTCGCAATATACGTTTACACACTTCGAGAGTTCGTTCCAGTAATAGGCGTTGTCCTTAATGCCGGTATTGATAAAGAAGTGTAGCATTTTCAGGTTAAAGCGCGGGTTTTTTTCAATCTTTTCGCGGTAGTAGGGCACAATGTCGTTGTAGCGAATACCCAGACGTGAGGTATAAAATTCGAACATGGGCTCCTCTTCAGCGGCAATGCGAATACCAAGCTGCACTTTCTTGTCCTTATCGATAAGCTCCTCATAAGCCTTAATTTCGTTCTTGTTGTCGATTACGGGTATGGTGTTTTCGAAACCATTATTGATCAGCTCACTGATTTTCTGGGTGTATAGGGGCCTTTTAAAACCATTGCAAACAATGAATTTGTTGCGGTCTATCAAACCCAGGTTGTAAAGCTCCTCCACAATGTAAATGTCGAAAGCTGAAGATGTTTCGATGTGAATATCGTTTTTAAGGGCTTCTTCGAGCACATAGTTGAAATGTGAACTTTTTGTGCAGTAACAATAATTGTATTCGCCCTTATAGTCGACCCGGGCCATGGCCACATTAAACATTCGCTTGGCCTTTTGTATCTGCTGGCTTATTTTGGGAAGGTAATTAATCTTAAGCGGTGTGCCATATTGTTTAATGATATCCATCAGGCAGATATCGTGAAAATACAACTCGTTGTCAATCACCTTAAACTCTTCCTGCGGAAACTCAAAAGTCTGTTCAATCAGGTCGATATATTTGTTTTTCATTTTCTGCGAATTCAGTTTTAAATGAAATGAAAAAGTAAGTGAGTTACTTTTGAAAAAAAAGCCAAATCCAAATGACTTACTTTTTCAATGAACTTACAAATATAATCAAATAGATTTTTTTTGAAATGTTAAATCTTGTGGAATTGAGTTATCACCAGGAAAAAACGGAAAATAATTACTGGATAGACTTATTACGGGTGGCTGCAGAAAGTTGTTTGCATGTTTGGTTAACAGCTTAAGGGCTCACCGGCCGTCTGCTCGATTAGCGGCTGTGGTTCTGACGTCCGAGGTCAACCGTTGTTAGGTTAGGGTCACCTGTGTCGGGTGGCGTGTCGGTGAAAAAATTAAAAAGCGATTTAAGATGTTGCTATTTACATTCGCCTTGCGGTGTGCATACTTTTCCTTCAATTACTTCCAAAGCAGTTTCAGGATTTTCTTTTCTCCATTCTGCAAAGGATTTTTCAAGCGTTTCCAAAAATACTTTGCTTTCCTGTGCTCCCGATATGGCATATTTTCTATTGAATACAAAAAACGGCACCCCACGCACACCCAATTGTTGTGCTTCGTAAATATCCTTTCGCACTTCGTCAGCATAGCTTCCATTTTCCAAAGCGATTTTGAGAGCGGTAGTATCCAAACCTGCTTCTTCTCCACATTGAATGAGCGTTGCATAATCATCTATGTTTTTCCCATCGGTAAAATAGGAGCGAAAAAGCAGCTCTTCCACTTCATTTTGTTTTCCGTATTGCTTTGCAAAATGGGTAAATCGATGTGCATTAAATGAATTTGCCACAATGGATTTATCAAAATTATAAACCAAACCTACCCCCTTTGCCATTAGGGTTATTTGGTCATCCATCCCTTTGGCTTGCTCAATGCTCATTCCTTTGTGTTCGGCTAAGAACTGATATACGTTCTTATCAGGTTGGGTTTTTAAATCTGGTGCAAGCTGAAAACTGTGCCAAATGATTTCAACATTATTTTGATGCTCAAATTGTGATAATGCGGATTCGAATTTTCGTTTACCGATATAGCAGAAGGGACACATAACATCGCTCCATATTTCTACTTTCATTTTCGGGATTACATTCGTTGTTGTTTCCATTTTTTTAATTTTTTCGTTTTTTATGCCCATAAATAGTTAGTGAAAACAAGAATCTGCCGTTTAAAATTGGCCTTGAGCTTCAATTTTCTCTTTAACAAGCGGGATTACTTTTGACGCATAGACTCTGATTGCTTCTTTAACAATATCGTGGGGCATGGTTGCCAAAGGCATTTGAATGATAAACCTGTCAATGTTCAAATGTTTGATAAGCAGCATGATTTTGTCTGCAACTTCTTCAGGGCCACCAACAAACAACCCTTTTTCTTCTGAACGATCATCATCGTATTGTTCTCTGGTGTAAGGTGGAAGACCACGTTCTCCCAATAAGTGATTTCTGTAATACTGCAAGTATGGAAAAAATGTGTCGACAGTTTCTTTGTTGTCGTTAAGCACAAATCCGTGTGCATGAACACTAAATTTTAAGTTATTCGAATTGTGCCCACTTTCTTGTGCCACTGCGCGATACAGTTTTGCGTAATTATTGAAATCAACAATGTTGCCACCCAACATAGCCAAAACCGCTGGAAGTCCAAGTTTTGCAGCTTTAATAACTGTACTCCGCGAACCACCCAAGGCCAAAGATATGTTTAATGGTTTTTCGGTGCGTGGATAAATACCTAAGTTATTAATTGGGCTTCGGGTTTTTCCGCTCCAAGTAACAAACTCGTTGTCTCTTGCTTTAAGTAACAATTCAAGTCGTTCATCAAACAGTAAATCGTATTGATTGAGGTCGAAACCAAACAAAGGAAACGATTCTGTAAATGCTCCACGCCCAACCAACAACTCTGCTCGTCCATTACTGATTGCGTCAATTGTTGCAAAGTTTTGATAAACACGAATAGGGTCGCTGGTCGATAAAACTGTAACGGCACTACCCAATGTAATGTGTTTGGTTGTTTGCGCAGCCGCAGCCAGCACTATTGCTGGCGTTGAAACTGCAAATTCTGGTCGATGATGTTCGCCTACACCATAAAAATCAACTCCTAACTCGTCAGCTAAGACAATGTCATCAACGACTTGTCGAATGCGTTCTGCTTGCGATATAGTTACGCCCGTATGTGGGTCGGGCATAACTTCGGCAAAGGTAGAAATGCCAAATTCAATGTTCTTTTTCATATGTTACATTATCCCGCATGTCAGCGGTAAAACCTTCCATAAAGATAATTTCTGCATCTTTGTCAAAGCAAATTTCCGGCAAAGTCCTTTACCCGTTTATGGTTCTAAAAGTTACCAACATCATCTGTTCAAATTATGCTATTAAGCGCCCCGGCAACATATACTGAGCAGTTAATCAATGATTTGCTTTAACTTATTAAAAGAAATTTTCAACACTTGTTCTGTCCATATAGGTAAATTGGAGCATCCAATGCGGATAAATTGGGTTTAATTTGCTCAGTTCATCCAATCGGCTTACTTCCTCCGGGCTCATTTCCCAGTTTGTAGCTTTCAGGTTGTCTTCCAATTGATGCGGTTTGGTGGCGCCAATTAAAACAGACGAAACCGCTGGTTTTTGGAGCAGATAATTTAATGCTGCCTGCGAAATGCTGGCTTTGTGGTTGTTGGCAATTTCTTCCAGGGCATCAACTATAGCATAGCCTTTATCCAAATCTATCGGGATAAAGTTTTGTTGCTCTTTGGTCCTCCTGGAATCTTCGGGCATGGGTTTGTCTTTCCGGTATTTTCCTGTCAGGAAACCCCCTCCCAGCGGCGACCATGGCGTTAATCCCAGACCCTGATCCAGGAGCAAAGGAACCAATTCATATTCTACATCTCTCGAAATAAGCGAATAAATAGCTTGCAGCGAAATAAATTTTTCAAAATGATTTTCTTTCGATACGGCCAATGCTTTCATCAACTGCCATGCCGTGAAATTACTCGCGCCGATGTACCTCACTTTTCCCTGATGAACCAAATCCGATAAAGCTCCCAAAGTTTCTTCAAGCGGGGTAATCGGATCAAAACTGTGCATCACATAAAGGTCGATGTAGTCGGTGCCCAATCTTTTTAAGCTCTGGTTGCAGCTATCGATGATGTGTTTGCGCGACAAGCCAACATCGTTGATATCCTTGCTCATCCGACCTCTTACTTTGGTGGCAAGCACAATTTCATTGCGTTTCTCTTTAATGGCTTTTCCAAGGATTTCTTCGGATTGACCGTGTGAATAAACATCTGCCGTGTCAAAAAAGTTAACGCCGGCATCAAGAGCCATATCCACTAATTTTTTACTGCTTGGATAATCCAACGCACCTACTACTTTCCAGTAGCCATCACCGCCAAAACTCATGGCTCCGAAGCAAAGTTCGGATACCATTAATCCGGATTTTCCTAATTGTCTGTACTTCATTTATTTTTGTTT
>DHFW01000037.1 GCA_002402465.1 Bacteroidales bacterium UBA4814 | reverse complement strand
AGTGTCTGTTACCATCAGCCCCTGATCTGTCATGTCTAATTCGTAACGGGAAGCCGTGCCCTGCATGCCGGTAAATACCATGTCAATGCCATCGCAAAACGCATCATTGTCCGGGCTTTGACAGGCACCATCGGCATACACTTTTTCTACTGCCTGCCCGGTAACCCCCGTGGTTGCTTCAATGGCAGGCTTGACAAAAGAGACATCAGACACATTGGCTTTATCAACATTGACATTGGTAATCAGGTTAAGGGAGTTTTCAGAATTGGTTTCGGTGACATTTACGCTGTAGCCTTTTACCTTTTGATCGCCCTTGTGGCGGCAGGCTGCATCAGGATCATGGGGCGACTGAACACTGTCAGAAGTCATCTGCTGGTTTTCACGCAACTCGATTTCAAGTTTGTCAATAACGACATAGTTTTCATCAAACACACGTTGCAATAACTGGTACTCTTCTGTATCCTGTCGCTTTTTCAGGTATTTTAACATCTTGATAATTAGTTCTCCCATGTGTTGTAGGCGTGACTTTATTTCATGCCTGTTTGATCGATAAACTGTTTTGTCAGCTTCTTCCTTGAAAAGTTCCTCCAGTTGAAGTCTTACCGGGCGGGTAAACAAGGAAAGTGCTTTCTTGTCAAGGGTTTTGTAAAACAGGCATAAGCTACTGTGTACAATCTCATAGCGGGAATACCAGGCGATGTTGCTGCCGATCAGCTTGCTGTCCATACGAATACTCTGGCCATTGACCAAAAAGTCCTTGATTTGTCCACTGGTGACCCTAGCGTACGACTCTTGAAAAAGATCCTGCCCGGTGAGCCTGAAGTGTTCCTGTACACGTTTTCTCAAAAGATAACAGGTGGACTCACCCGGAACCTCATCTGTCATGTTGACCAAGCCCAATGCGCTGCGAACCAATAAATTGAACCGGCATTGCTCAAAAAGTTGCTCATCGCTCCAGCCATAAGCTTCCTTGATAACCATCATACTAAAAAGCAATGATACCGAGGCGTTGGGTGCACCCATTCTGCTGCTGAAAAGCACCCGGTAAGGCGTTTCATCAATACGTTGCAGCATTTGAGTACGAAACAGGTTATGCCAGGCTTTCTGGTCATCATATAGCTTCTTGGTTTTACCAGCCAGGGTTGTGGTAACACTGCTGAAAAGATCAGTCTGCTTATCTGGGGTGGATTTCTTGAACATGACTTTAACTGTTTGATTAACAGTTCAAAGACAATAATTTAATTTGAAACATACAAGAATATCTTATAAATATTTACTGGTTAATATGAATTTTGCGCAAAATATGTTATTATTCAAAATCTAAAAAAACGGGCTCAACTTTTAGGAGTGGGCTCAACTTTAAACTTTGAACCCCGAACTTTTCTCCCTACCTTTGGAGGTTGATTTTTTCCCATAAAAAATGCCTGAGATCCAAACAAATATAGTTCCCGAAGAACGCCTGGAAGTGTATGGTGCACGGGAGCACAACCTTCGCGACATAGACCTGGCCATTCCGCGCAACGCCCTGGTGGTGGTGACCGGCCTGAGCGGCAGCGGCAAGTCGTCGCTGGCCTTCGACACCATCTACGCCGAAGGGCAGCGCCGCTACATCGAGACCTTTTCGGCCTATGCCCGGCAGTTCCTGGGCACCCTCGAACGCCCCGATGTGGACAAGATCACCGGGTTGAGCCCCGTCATCAGCATCGAACAGAAAAGCACCAACCGCAACCCCCGCTCCACCGTGGGCACCATCACCGAGATATACGACTTCCTTCGACTGCTCTATGCCCGCATAGGCGAAGCCCACAGCTATATTACCGGCGAGAAGATGGTGCGCTACACCGATGAGCAGATCCTCGAACTGCTGCTCGAAAAGTTTGACGGCCAAAACATCATGCTGCTGGCACCCCTGGTAAAGGGCCGCAAGGGCCACTACCGCGAGCTGTTCGAGCAGGTGCGCAAGCAGGGTTTTTTGCGCGTGCGCGTGGATGGAGAGATCAAAGAGCTGACGCCCAACATGAAAGTGGATCGCTACAAGGTGCACGACATCGAGGTAGTGGTTGACCGCCTGCTGGTGAGCGCCAAAGAAAAGCGCCGCCTGTCGGCCTCGCTGCAAACCGCCATGAAGCACGGCAAGGGCATGCTCATGGTTTTCCGCGAAAGCGACAAAAAGACCCACCACTACAGCCGCCACCTGATGTGCCCCAGCACCGGGCTGGCCTACGCCGACCCCGAGCCCAACACCTTCTCGTTCAACTCGCCCTACGGCGCCTGCCCCCACTGTAGCGGACTGGGCACGGTGAGCGAGATGGACCTCGACAAGATCATCCCCAACCGCAGCCTGAGCATACGCAAGGGCGGCATAGCCCCCATCGCCAGCAGCAAAAACGGCTGGATATTTCGCCAGCTCGAAGCCATTGGCATGAAGCATGGCTTCACCCTCGACACCCCCCTGGCCGAGCTCGACGAAGAGGCCATCAACACCATTCTGTACGGCTCCGACGAGGTGTTTCGCGTGAAGCACGAGAGCCTGGGCGTGACCGACACCTACTCGCTGAACTTCGAAGGCATAGTGAACTTCATCAGCAACCAGTTTGATGAGAGCCCCTCGGGCGCCATCAAGCGCTGGGCCAGCGGCTTCATGCAGCAGAAGCCCTGCCCCGAGTGCCATGGCCAGCGCCTCAAAAAGGAGTCGCTGCACTTCCTCATCGAGGGGCGCAGCATCGCCGAACTGGCAGAGCTCGACCTGCTGACGCTGCGCCACGAGATGGATACGCTGGCTGCACGCCTCGACGAGCGCCGCCGCCGCATCGCCACCGAGATACTGCGTGAGCTCAGCACCCGACTGGGCTTCCTGCTCGACGTGGGTCTCGACTACCTGGCCCTGAACCGCCCCGCCAAAAGCCTTTCGGGCGGCGAGAGCCAGCGCATACGCCTGGCCACACAGATCGGCTCGCAACTCACCGGCGTGCTCTACATCCTCGATGAGCCCAGCATTGGCCTGCACCAGCGCGACAACCACCGCCTCATAGAGGCACTCAAGGAGCTGCGCGACATCGGCAACTCGGTGATCGTGGTGGAGCACGACCACGACATGATCCTGGCTGCCGACTATGTGGTGGACATTGGCCCCGGTGCCGGCGTGAACGGGGGGCGCGTGGTAGCACAGGGCACCCCCCTGCAGCTGATGCAGCAAAATACCATGACCGCCGACTACCTGAGCGGACGCCGGCAAATCGCCGTGCCACCCGCGCGCCGCAAAGGAAACGGGAAGCACCTTGTTTTGAAAGGCGCGCATGGCCATAATTTACTCGATGTGGAGCTACAGCTTCCCCTGGGCAAGCTCATATGCGTCACGGGCGTCTCGGGCAGCGGCAAGTCGTCGCTCATAAACGAAACCCTCTACCCTATCCTGAGCCGCCACTTCTTCCGCAGCGAGGCCCACGCCCTGCCTTACGGCGAAATAGAGGGCATCGACCACATCGACAAGGTGATCGAGATCGACCAGAGCCCCATTGGGCGCACGCCCCGCTCCAACCCCGCCACCTACACCAAGGTTTTTGACGAGATCCGCAAGCTTTTTGCCAGCCTGCCCGAAGCACAGGTGCGCGGCTACCAGCCGGGCCGTTTCTCGTTCAACGTGAAGGGCGGCCGCTGTGAAACCTGCCAGGGCGGCGGCGTGAAGGTCATTGAGATGAACTTCCTGCCCGACGTTTACGTGCAGTGCGAGACCTGCCAGGGAAAGCGCTACAACCGCGAAACCCTCGAGGTGCGCTACAAGGGCAAGAACATCAACGACGTGCTCAACCTCACCATCAGTCAGGCCGTGGAATTTTTTGAAAACATCCCCAGCATCATACAAAAGATCCGCACCCTGAAGGATGTGGGCCTGGGCTACATCACCCTGGGGCAGCAGAGCACCACCCTCTCGGGCGGCGAGGCACAGCGCGTGAAGCTGGCCGCCGAGCTCTCGCGACGCGACACCGGCCAGACCTTCTACATACTCGACGAGCCCACCACCGGCCTGCACTTCGAAGATGTGCGCGTGCTCATGGACGTGCTCAACCGCCTGGTGGAGCGCGGCAACACCGTGCTGGTGATAGAACACAACATGGACGTGATCAAAGTGGCCGACCACATCATAGACCTCGGCCCCGAAGGCGGCCACCGCGGCGGACGCATCATCGCACAGGGAACCCCGGAAGAAGTAGCGAAAAGCAGCGTGGGATTTACGGCGGAGTTTTTGAAAGAGACTTTAGGGAACGAAGGTACGTAAGAGACTTAAGGGAGAGGGGGAAGATGAGAGGGTGGGAAGACAGGAAGGTGAGAAAGGGAAAAAGTCGAAAAGGTGAGCATACCAGCCTTCTTTGTGTTATTCTTCGTGGCGTGCTTTGCGAGAAACTTCTTTTTGGAATACAGACTTAGTCGATTTAGACAAATTTTTAATTATTAATCTTTACTCATTTGCGTGCATCTTTGACGAAAAAAAACAGGTCAGGGGCACGAAGTTTTTAACAGAAAAAAAATATGATTAACTTTGCCGCAATAAATTTTCGGGGCTTGCCCCGAGACATTCGGGGTGTAGCGCAGCCCGGTTAGCGCGCGTCGTTCGGGACGACGAGGCCGGAGGTTCGAATCCTCTCACCCCGACTATAACAATTCAAAAGGGACGTAGCATGCTACGTCTCTGCTTTTTTACACATCTGCAAAGACTCAACCTATCGCCCCGGGTGCATTGCTTCGCCGGGCGACCCGGGGCTATTATTGGTTGATCCGCCTGCGGCGGATAAGGTGGGTGGGGGTGCATTCTTTTCCCGGGGTGGCGCTCGCTGACCCCGGGCTGAATTATGAAACCCCTTCAGGGTTTTAAACCCTGCCTGACGGTTTACCCGCCTTTGGAGGGCAGGCAGGCTACAGGGTAATATCCGAAATACCGACGCTATGCGGCTAATACCAATTAACTAATCTACCAATCTACCATACTGCCTCCGCTGCGCGGCTTTCCCCTGCGCCCTTGGCGCGAAATTGTTTCACGCCACGCTCGCCAAGTATTGCGCTGCGCCCGCCGCGTGAACCTTTTCGTGGGGTGCTTTGCGTGAAATCCGCCGGTTACTAAGGTAAAAAGGTTAAAAATTTTGCTTACATATTTGTTACTTACTAAATTGTTAGTTACATTTGTGTAACAAAACATCCCGCTATGGAAACGCCTTTTGCTTTCGGAAAAATTGTTGCTGACCAGCATTTTACAAACCGTGTAACGGAGGTAGAGCGGCTGACCAACAACTTCTTAATGGGTGCCAACACCATTATAATCTCACCGCGTCGCTGGGGAAAATCCTCCCTTGTGCATCATGTGGCCGGCCTGGTTCAGAAAAATCACCCGCACATCCGGTTTATTTTTATTGATTTATTCAATGTGCGCACCGAAGCCCAGTTTTACCAGCTGCTGGCAAAAGAAACCCTGAAGGCTTTTTCCACGAAAGTGGATGAAATACTGGAGCAAAGCCGGCGCTTCCTGGGAAGGTTTATCCCAAAGATCACCTTTAGTCCCGGACCTGATACCGACTTTTCATTAAGCTTCGACTGGGAGGAAATAAAAAAAGAGCCCGGCGAAATCTTGTTTCTGGCAGAGCGCCTTGCCAGCGCCCGAAACATGAAAGCAGTGATTTGTCTCGACGAGTTTCAAAACATTGCCTTTTTTGAAGACCCTTTGGGTTTTCAGAAAAAACTCAGGGCAAACTGGCAGCTTCTGCAGCACGTTTCGTTTTGCCTGTTCGGCAGCAAAAGGCATATGATGATGGAAGTATTCAACACTCCATCCATGCCTTTCTATAAATTTGGCGATGTGGTTTTCCTGGAAAAGATAAGCCGTGATGACTGGGTCACCTACCTGGAAAAGGGATTCAGGCTTAGCGGAAAAAGCATTGATCGCAAGAGCTGTGAGCTGATTGCCCAACTGGCCGACAACCACCCGTATTATGTGCAGCAGCTGGCGCAACTGGCCTGGCTCAGGACAAGCGGCATGTGCGCTGAAAGCATTATTCACGAAGCCTTTGAAAGCCTGGTGATGCAGCTCAGCATGCTCTTTCACGCTGCCACCGATGGGCTAAGCACCACGCAGGTAAATTTTCTGAAGGCATTGATTGATGGCGTTGAGCATTTCAGCGCCAGGCGTAACCTGGAGAAATACCAGCTTGGTACTTCGGCAAACATTCAACGCATTAAACAGGCTTTGGTTGAAAAAGAAATCATCGACATCACCCAGGGCAGCGTGCAAATCCTCGACCCACTTTATGCCTGGTGGCTGAAACATTTTTATTGGAAATAACCCCCGGGCTATTGATATGACACGTTTGCAACCATAATGTCGCCGCTACGCGGCATAAAACCAATTAACTAATCTACCAATCAACCAACCGATCCGCTGGCCAGCGGAGAGCTCATGAGCAAAGCGAATAATCTACCATAATGCCACCGCTACGCGGCTTTTCCCTNNGAAATTGTTTCACGCCACGCTCGCCAAGTATTGCGCTGCGACCTTTGCGAGAAACTTCTTGGCGGGTTTTGCGAGAAACTTCTTTTTTGGAACACAGATGAACTCAGATTAGCTTCGCTGAGCTCCCTTTGGTCGGTTTTCACAAATTTTTAATTAATTAATCTGTGATAATTTGTGTGGATCTGTGGATGAAAAAACAATCTGCTGGCTAGCGAGGACAACCCAATAACCATACTTCCACCGCTACTCGGCTTTTTGGTTTGGTGTATTCGTTCATTGCTACCATAATGCCACCGCTACGCGGCTTAAAACAAAACCATTACAACAATTACAACCCTTAAAACCATTACAACAATTACAACTTTTCCTTTCGCCACAAAGGCACTAAAACACAAAGGATCACAAAGATTTCCTTATTTTTCCGCGATCATCAGTAAAAATCCGTGTCATTCGCGTTCCAAAAAAACCAAAAAAATTGTATATTTGAAACATGGACGGAAACCAACTCATTATTACCACTGTAAAGAAGAAGGTCAGGGAAATTGATCCCAAAGCAAAAGTCATCCTCTTTGGCTCAAGGGCAAGAAATGATTTTCACCAACTTTCTGATTGGGATTTTTTGATTCTTACCAGCCTGAAAGTTGACCGCAATCTTAAGAATCAGATCAGCGACACCTTGTTTGAAGTGGAACTGGAAACCAACACCGTAATCAGCAGTATTGTTGAAAATGCCCATGAGTGGGAAGAGTATGCCAGCACACCCATATTTCAAAACATTGAAAAGGACGGGATCGTGCTATGAGCCAGGAGGAATTAATAAATTACCGAATCGAAAGGGCCAACGAAACCCTCGTTGAAGCCACCCTTCTGGCCGGGGCCGGGCATTGGAACGCCGTTGCCAACAGATTGTATTATGCATGTTTTTACCTGGTAAACGCCTTGTTGATTTCACGGAAATTGAGTTTTAATAGTCACAACGGAGTTAAAACCGAGTTTTTCAGGGCCTTTGTAAAAACAGGGCTTGTCAGCATGGAATCGGGCAAACGCTACGCCAGGGTCTTTAACCTGCGCCAGGAAGGTGATTATATTGACTTCAAACGATTTGAAAAACAAGACATCGAACCATTTATTGAAGAAGTCCAGGCATTCTTCCAGGAAGTAACCCCGCTGATTACAGTAAAGTGAAAAATAGTCGACAGTTGGGAAATGCTGTTAGCTATTGGCGTTCTTCGCGCCATTGCGTCTTCGCGCCCTTTGCGTTATTCTTCTTTGCGCTCTTTGCGAGAAACTTCTTTTTGGAACACAGATGACGCAGATGAAACGGATACACACAGATTATTAAACTATTATAACAATTACAACCCTTACAACCCTTACAACTATTACAACCACTACAACTATACTGCCACCGCTACGCGGCTTTTTGGTTTGGTGTATTCGTTCATTGCTACCATAATGCCACCGCTACGCGGCTTAAAACCCTGACTGCCCTCCTTCGGCGGGTAAATCCTCCTCCGGCGGACAGGCCGGCTGGCAGGCTTCAGGGTAAAACACAAAATCCAACATCCAATGACCTTTTTTCCTAACTTTACAATAAAATTCGGAAAATGGCATCACTAATTTTAAAATTTCCTGATCATTTCGGCATTGATGAGGGGGAAGCTAAGATGACCCTGGCTGCCGGATTGTATAAGAAAGGAAAACTTAGCTTGGGGCAGGCGGCTGAGTTGGTGGGTTTATCGAAAGGGGCTTTTATGGAGCTTCTGGCCTTGTACGACGCTGATATCATCCATTACTCACCTGAAGAACTGGATAATGACCTTGCCAATGCAAAGGATTATAGTCGCTGATACCAGTTGCCTTATTTTACTCCAGAAGATACAGCAATTGAGTTTGCTCAGGGAACTTTTTGTTGAAATTACAATTACCACAAAGGTTGCTGAAGAGCTCAATATGGCGTTACCTGATTTTATTAAAATCCAGGAACCAAAAGACCCAAATTATTTTAAAATTCTCCGAACATTTCTCGATGAAGGTGAGGCTAGTGTTATTGCACTTGCTTTGGAACAAGAAGACTGCCTGCTGATAATTGATGAAGCCAAAGGCCGCAAGGAAGCAAAATCATTAGGATTAACGATAACCGGCACTTTGGGTGTATTATTACTGGCAAAAGAAAAGAAGCTGATTAAAGCCATTAAACCTCTTATCCAAAAAATTGAGAATACCAATTTCAGAATCAGCAAAGCATTAATAGAAAAAGCCCTTAGAATGGCCCAAGAAACCAATCTTGGCTAGCTGCAGTCC
>DHFW01000047.1 GCA_002402465.1 Bacteroidales bacterium UBA4814 | reverse complement strand
CTGCGGTAAAAGTTGCCCGTTCGCTCGTCGGTGGTAATGATCCCAAACACGCTATAGTTCTCGGAAAATCTTACCGCCTGCCCCGAATGCATGGCTCGCAGTTGCTGTATGGTAATGATCTTAGTGGAATCCAGCTCGTTGAAGGGAGGGTGGTCCACATCGTCCTTCTGGCAGGCGGCCACAAAAACCACCATAAGGGCCAGCAATGAACGGATACTGATATTTCTTATTTTAAGCTTCATAATCTTGAAATTTACTTGCTTGAAATGTCATTCAGATTCCTGAGGAGGAACTGCGGTGAATTGTAAACCGAAACGATACCGGTAAGAGTGACCGTGCCCGAAGGAACAGGCGTATTGAAAAAGCTTGCCCAGTTGTAGGTGTAAAGCAGCATTTCTCCGGTACCGTCGGTCATGGAAAGGTTGCCTGAAAAGGTGCTTCCGCTGATGGTTACGTTGGGAATGGTAACCAGGGTCGACTCGTAAAGCTCAACCAGGCTGTTGATGCTGCCAATGGTTGTTTGAACGGGCTCTGGCATGACGCCTGGTCCCAGGTCGTAGGCATTTCCCAGCGGAATGTTCTCTATTTGCAGCAGTCCATTGAAGCGGTTCATGGGCATATTGGAGACAATCACCCTAATTTTTGTTCCCATGGGGAAGTCGTGAAATGCAGAAAACCTCAGGGCAATGCCCGCGCCAGATTCATCCATCAGGTATAGGTTTTGCCCGGGATGGTTGTCGTGCTCCATATCTGAAATAACCACCCCTTCAATGCGGGTATTTGCAGGAATGGTGGTAACGCCTTCGCTGAAATTCTGCCTCAGGTTGGCCAGGCTCATCAGGTTTAAGTCTTCGCCAGGTATGGGGCATCGGTCGTCAGTAAGCTGCACCTCTGCCAGCCGGCGAATGTAAAGCTGAATGTCAGAGCCAAAGGTGGAGGCCACCGCCACAAGTGAGCCTCGCCCTTCGGGAATGGGTTTGTCGGCAAAACCGGCATAACCACTGGTACGCACTATAATGCGGTTGCCCGAGCAGTCCTCCAGGATCCGGTTTTCGGTAATGAGGTTTTCCTTGTCGGCAAAAGTCTTGCCTATCTCGGCCAGCGAAAACTGAACATCTTCCAGACGAATCAAATGTGCCTGGTAGTTGCCCGAAAGCACATCAGTAATGCTTACCGTTTCCGGCTGAAAATTGCGCTGGGTGGCAATTTTGATCACATTCCAGTCAACGTTCACATTGTCAAGCTGCAGCATGCGCTGGTACGAGCTTAAAACGGTGTTTTTGAGGTAAATTCTAACCGAGTCACCCTCGTAAATACCGCCTGGGGCCTGAAGCCGCAGGTTAATGGCCCCGGTATGGTCCTGAATAAAGGCGCTGCGGTAAATGTTTCCGGATTTGTCGTCCATGGTAACGGTGGCATATACCGAATAATCCTGGGTAAACTCAACCGGGTCGCCCTGAAACATGTTCCTGAGTTCGGCCACGGTAATAACGGTTCCGACCGGTCGCTGCCAGGTTTCCGGATCGTCGAATTCCTGCTTCACGCAAGAGCTGATCGCCACTGTGCCGGCAATAAAAAGTAATGCGACTAATATTTTTCTTGAATGGTTCATGTATCCTAATTTTTTAATGTCAGCAAATCAGATTCTGTAGGCCAGGTTCAGGAAATAGGTTCGCCCGTAGAGGTAAAAATATTTGGAGGCAAATTTGCCCGGATCCTGCGAGTCGTACCTGAGTTGCTCAAAACCGCCAATGCGGAAGTCGGTAATATCAAACAGGTTGCTGACGCTCAGGTTTATGGTAATAAAATGCCTTTTGCGGGTGCGGTAGGAGTATCCTGCAAAAACATCGATGGTGTAGTTGTTGCCCAGTTTCTCCTGGTTTAGAATCTGGCCCCACTGCGGGTCGGTAACCACCAGATTCGATACCGCGTTGGCGGTGCGACGGTCGGGGTTAATGTCAATGTAAATATCGTCGAAGTAGTTGGCATTCACTCCTACAAACCAAAACCTGGGGTCGTTGTAACGCAGGCCAACAGAGCCGGCGGTATGGGTCATACCCCCGATTTTGTAATTTTTCAGGTAAACGGTGCGCTGATCGGCTAGTACTTCGCGGTCGTTGTCGCGTGCAATGGTAACATTGGGCCGCGAGTTGTAAATGTAATCGCCGGTTCCGGCAACGATATATCCCGATAGGGTGCTGCTGAGGTTAATGTCAATACCCAGTTCCACGCCCATGTGGCGGGTGTCAACGCCTGTCATAATATAGTTCACAAACGAGCGAAACTCTTCGTGGTAAAAACTCCTCGACCAGGTCTGATCCCTGAATTCGGTGTAGAAAGCGCTCAGGCGCGACTTTATGCGGGGCGTGCGGATAATGTAGTTCAGGTCGCCCGAAAAAATGGTTTCGCTGGTCAGGCCTTCGATCACATCATCGCGCACCCTCGACGAAATATAAGCATCGCGGAAGTAAGGGGCACGGGTCATAAACATACCGTTGCCGGTAACATAGTGGCGGCCGGTAATTTTAAAAGTGCTTCCGCCTTTCAGGCCAAAATTGGTGAAGTTGTGTTTTTCGCCATCGCCGTAAGAATTTTCGGGGAAGCGGCCGTTTTGCATGTGGCCGGTACGCCAGAAGGTGGTTTGCGACACAGAACCAGCCACGTAAAAGTCCCAGCGGGGCAAAATCCAGTCGCTTTGCGCAAAGGCCTGGTATTGGTTAATGTTTCCTGTAAAGTCATAACCAAAGCGGTCGCCTTCTTTCACAATCCGGTTGGGATTCAGCAGGTCGTTCTGCGACATGTTCGGGTCGTCAAAATCGCGTTCGGCAAACTGGTCAATGTCGTACCAGAACTCGCCGCCCAGAAGGTCGGTAATGATTTTAAACTGCTTGGTTTTGGCCAGGGAAACGTTCAAGCCACCTGTTATGGTGTTGGAGGGGGTAGGCCTGTAAGTTATGTTGCTGTTGAAGGTAAACTGATTGCGGTCGTTGCGTCGTTCTTCAATAATATATTTCGAACGCGCGCCGGTTTGGCTTTGACCGCTGCCGTTCACATTGTTGACTGTAAACAGGTTTCCGTAATTGGCATTATACAGCCAGTCCCAGTTAATCTGACTGAAGCTGGGATCGTTGAGCCAGAGGTCAGTCAATAATCCCTGTGTTACCGGGTCGTTGGCATAATAGCTGGGCAGCCATCGGTAGTAGTCGGGGCGTGGGTCGCCGGCCAGCTGATAGCCCGGCGCATCGTAAGAAGCATGGCTGTCGTACCAGTTCAGGGCAGTGGATCCGCCGCGGCCAAAGGTATAGGCAGCGCTGGTGGTCACTTCCGTATTGCTGCCCGGAGTCCAGTAATGGGAAAGAATAATCCACGGGGTGTTGTAGTGGTTTACCCTCGAATTTCGCACCTCCCCATTCTGATAGCCCCAGTTTGGATTATAAAAGTTGTCTCCGGTAAGGTCGTAGGCTTCCTGTGTGGCTACCCCTGGGCGCCCGGTTTTTGAGGGAGCGCCAAAGGCGATCAGACCCAGGCTGTGCTCGTTGTTAAATTTGCGTTCGGCCGAAAGGAAATAGGCCCAGGCATCNNTAAAAGGTGCCTTTTACATAGCCCTCGGTGGCAGCCCGTCGCGAGCCGCTTAGTGTCCAGGCCCAGCCATTGTCCTGCAAGCCGGTGCTGTAAGTAAACATAGCCCGGTGGGCATAGCTGCGGTTGGAGTTGGAGTAGGTGGTGCGTATATTGGGGCTGTATTGCGAAGCCCGGGTAACAATGTTGGTGGCTCCGCCCAGGCCCCCAAAGCTGTTACGCGAGAAACCAATGTTATTGTGTCCTTCGCTCATGCGGGTGGCATCGTTGAGGCCGCCCCAGGTCGAGTAAAACGCACGCCCGGTTTCAGGATCATTAACCGGCACCCCATTGATCATTACCGTGGTGTTTTCCGAATCGTAGCCCCTTACGCGAAAGCGGGCCGAACCAAAGTTATAGCCGGCCGTGTTCATAAAAATATCGCGCGAGCCCTGCAACAAGCTACTAATATCGTGCGAGTCGGCATCACCTTCAATATCGGCAGTAGATAGGGTAATCACCGGCACTTCGGGCTGCACTTGCCGGGTTACCAGGGTATCAGTAGCAGTTTCTTCAACAAGGGGCTCCTGCGCTGCGGCCGTTCCAATGCCGGCCAGCAATGGAATGATGTACAAAAAATTTTTTTTCCTCATAAGTTTGAATGAAAGGTTATTAAAGGCTTCTATGGAAAGAAACCTTTGCAGAAAAAATCAACATTGCGGATTGCTTCTCCAAAAGTTGGATATAAAAAATCCTGAATACTTTAAAATGATTATTTTTGAATGTCCAAAAATAACCAATTCCTTTGGAAAGACATTAGGGATTGTTTGAAAAATTAGGCATTGAAGTTTATTAATAAAAACTGCCTTCTTTTTTCTTAAAATCGATTACAAATAAAAAACCATAAATACTATGAATTTCAGGCTGCTCCGAACCAGGTTTTCCATAATTGTTTTTGCAATGGCATTAGTATTCCCGGGTTTTCTTAAACAGGCATTTGGCCAGCCAACAGCTGAAAAGAAGGAGTTTTTAACTGTGTGCATAGGTTTTTACAATGTTGAAAACCTTTTTGACACCATAAACTCGCCTGGTATTAATGATGTGGAATTTACACCCGAAGGGCCCAACCGGTGGAACTCAGCCCGTTATTTTGAAAAACTTGAAAACCTCTCGGAGGTCATCGAAAAAATGGGGCAGGAACTCACGCCTGATGGTCCGGCGGTGCTGGGGCTGGCCGAGGTCGAAAACCGGGCGGTGCTTGTCGATCTTGCCGCACGCGAAAGGATCAAAAATCGCAACTACCAGGTGGTACATTATACCGGGCCAGACCGCAGGGGCGTTGACGTGGCATTTATGTATCAGCCCAAATATTTTACCTACATTAGCAGCAAGCCTTACCGCACCTTAGTGCCAGGGCGCGATGATTTCCGTACCCGCGATCAGCTGCTCGTTACCGGAGAACTTCTGGGCGAGCGCATGCACTTTATCGTGGCACACTGGCCCAGCCGCAGTGGTGGTGAAAAAGCCAGCAGACCTTTGCGCATTGCTGCTGCTGATATCGCCAGGAGCATCATCGATTCCATACAGGCTGCTGAGCCGGGTGCCAAGGTCATTTTTATGGGCGACCTGAACGACGACCCCACCGACCGTAGTGTCACCAGGCACTTGCGTGCCAACGGAAACCCCGACAAGCTTAAGGATGATGAGTTGTTCAATCCTTTTTTCGACCTCCATCGCAAGGGTATCGGGTCTCTGGCATACCGCGACTCCTGGAACCTGTTCGACCAGATTCTGCTCAGCCCGGCGCTGGTGGGAAAAGACTATGAACAATTTCAGTTTTTCCGGGCCGAGGTTTTTAATCGTCCCTTCATGCGTCAGCCTTCTGGCCGCTTCCAGGGGTATCCGTTCCGTTCATATGGAGGCGGTGTTTACCTGGGCGGATATAGCGACCATTTTCCTACTTATGTGTTTCTGATTAGAGAAAAACGATAAAGCTATGCCAAAAGTTAACCTGTTTAAATCGTTCGAAAAGCCAGTGGGGCAAAGAAAAAAGCCAAAACACAAAAAGGTTAAATTTCGGAAAATGTCTTTTAAACTTACCGAGATGCAATACCGGGCGCTTGAGGTTTATTGTCGCAGGTATAAAACCACCCCCATCAGGTTTTTGAAGAGCCTGGTAAATAATCAGGTAGATCGGTACAAGCAAGAACTGCCGCCACCCTCAGTTGTTACCGAAAACCAGTTGAAGTTGTTCGGAGACGAATAACTGCCTTACCTGAAGTCGGCAATGGTAGCTCCTGCGCCGCCACGGTCGGGGTGTTCATCGCGGTAGCGGTTTATTTCAGGAATGCCCTGCAACAAGTCGCGAACAGCCTCGCGCAAAATGCCGTCGCCTTTTCCGTGAAGAATCTTCACCTGTTTCACGCCCAGCAACACCGCATCATCAATATACCGTCTGAGTTTTGTTAATGCTTCCTCTACCCTCAGGCCCTTGATGTCGATCTGAGGGTTGAATTCCGCTGCCTTTTCATTGATATCGAAAGCCATTTTTACTTTCACTTTGCGTTCGGCGGGCTGGCCCAGGCTGCTTTTCTTAAGTTTTTCCAGCGCGCTCATGGTTGTGCGGAACTTTATGCTGCCAAACGACACCACCACTTTGTTCCCCGAAATTTCCAGCACTTCGCCAATGCTCTGCTGGCCTTGCACGCGCACTGCATCGCCAATAACTATGGGGGTGTTGTCTTTTTGGGGAACAGGAATTGCTTCAGGTTTCTTTTCCTTTTTCTGGCGGGTCTTTGCCTCTTTTAATATTTCTTCCTGTTGTTTAATGAACTGGTCCATCTCCAGTCGGGCCTGACGTGTTTCTTCCTTACCGGCTTGCGCTTCCCTGATCTTACGAATGGTATTCTCGATCATCCGGTTTGTATCGGCCAGCACCTTTTTGGCTTCTGCGCGCGACTGGGCAAGGATCTCTGCCTTGCGTCCCTCCAGCTCGCCACTTAACTTCTCGTACTTGTCGATCATCTCCGAAAGAAACTGATCGGCTGAACGCAGCTCTTTTTCCTTGTCCTCCAGTTCTGCTTTCTTCAGGTCCAGGTCCTGCAGCTGCCGGTCGAAATCGAGCTCCTGCACACCGGCATATTCGCAGGCCTGCTTCAGTATGTTCTCGGGTAAGCCAATGTTGCGTGCAATTTCGAACGCAAAGCTGCTGCCCGGGTTGCCCGTTTTCAAACGGAAAAGCGGCCGCAAATTGCGGGTGTCGAAAAGCATAGAGCCATTGGCGATGCCCTTGTGCTTGCCGGCCATGAGCTTAAGGTTGGCATAGTGGGTGGTAACNNGCTTCGGCGATGGCCCCTCCAATGCGCGGCTCAGTGCCTGCTCCAAATTCATCGATCAGAAACAGGGTTTTTGCGTTGCTGTGCTCCATGAAGTGTTTCATGTTGAGCAGGTGCGAGCTGTAGGTGCTCAGGT
>DHFW01000007.1 GCA_002402465.1 Bacteroidales bacterium UBA4814 | reverse complement strand
AAGCCCAATGCGCTGCGAACCAATAAATTGAACCGGCATTGCTCAAAAAGTTGCTCATCGCTCCAGCCATAAGCTTCCTTGATAACCATCATACTAAAAAGCAATGATACCGAGGCGTTGGGTGCACCCATTCTGCTGCTGAAAAGCACCCGGTAAGGCGTTTCATCAATACGTTGCAGGATGGCTTGCTGAAATAAATCCGCGCAATTACGACCCCCCCACTTCGCCAATTTTCCTGGCCAAAGGTTATGGCCAGAGCTTCTTGTTTTTAATCAAGGTACAATACTTTGGATCAAATTTTAAGCACCTTTATAAAACACTTCCTTTTTGATTAATAATTTCCCGGGGTTATGGGTCCTAACCAGGAAGCCTATGCTACCTTGCTGGTTGCCCTGCGCCGAAGTTTCGTATGTTGTAAGTGAAGGTCAGCATAAAGAAGCGATTGAGCACGTTGACCCGCACATCTTCCACATAGTTGCTGGTTACGTTGCGCGAAACGCTTTTGTTTTGATCGAGCAGGTCGTAAACGCCAAGGGTGAGCTCGCCCTGGTTATTGGCCAGAAACTTCCGGCCAAGGTTCATATTCCAGAGCCAGTAGTTCTGATTGAAGTCTTCGCCCAGACCGGTGTAGAGCAGGTTGCTCACATCGTTGCGCAGCACCCAGTTTTTAAGGAATATCCAGTTGAACCGCATGCCCGTGAGGTGGTAAAAGTAATTGTTGTCGAGTTGGGGACGCAGGGTGTTTTCAACCACATTGTAGTTGGCATTGTAGCTTAAAGTGAAGTCAATATTCTGGCTGATATTGCTGCTTAAAACCACCCCGCCCGAGACGCTCGTGGTGTTGGCAACATTTTTCTGGCCGTTGACCAAACCGGGCGAGCGGGTATAGCCGAAGCCACTGGTAAAGTTTATGTTTGTTTTAATGGGGTTAAGCATAAACCCATACGTCAGCATGGAGCGAACATTGCCATAGCCGCTGAGGTTTTCGGGCCGGCTGAACTGCCCACCCCGTGGAATCTCGTAACCATTGATGATGGTGTCGCGGGCGGCTATGATGGTAGAAGTTGCCACAAAATCGTTGGTGAGGTTACCAAACAGAAACAGCATGAAGGTGCGCGACTTGGCCGGATTGGACAAGCTTAAGCGGATGTTTCCGAAATGGCTGTAGCTCTGCTTCAGACCGGGGTTGCCAGTGGTGAGCAACAGGGGATTGGTATTGTCGACCACATCCTGCAGCTGATTTACCGAAGGCGCATTGGTAGAGGTGCGGTAAAATATGCGCATGTTTTGTGTGCGCGAAAAGTTATAGGTAAACCTGAAACTGGGCAGGATACTCTGAAAGTTGCGACTCAGGTCAACGAAGTAGGGTGTGGTCTGTTCGGCCGAAAGGCTGGCATTCTGAAAAGAAACCCCGGCCTGTAGGTTGTATTTCTCATCGCGCAGCATATAACTCAATCCTGCACGGTTGGTCAGGTATCCATTGGTCAATTCGCTCGAAAGTTCGTTTTCAAAAATGGTGTAAGACTGGCTTTCAATATCCCAGCTGTTGGTTAGCCGGTTCGACTCGTTGTCAGAGAAAGAAAAGTTGTACGAAAGCTGGAGCATACTTTTCCCGCCAAGAGGCTCAGTATAATTAATATTTGACGAAACCCCCATGCTGCGGGTTTTTGAGTCGCTCTGCTGGTCGATCAGGTCTTCGATGAGCACCGGGCCCTGGTAATACTCGCTAACGGCATCGAGCAAATACAAATATTTATTGTTGTTGGCATTCAGGTTGAGGCTGGTCGACAGTGATCGGCCCTTTTCGTTTAGCCTGAGCTGGTAGGTCATATTGTTGGAAAGAGAATACCCCTCCCAGTTGCGGTTATAGTCGGTAAGCGACTGATTGAGGAACTGGAATCCCGGGAGGAAAGTGTTGGCCTCGTTCAGGCTGTTTGAACGCGTATCCTGAAAGTTGAAACGTGGCGAAACAATCAGGGTGTTGTTATCGTTTATGCGATATTCCAAACGGCCACTAAAGCGGTGATTCATATTGCGGCTGTCAGAAAGGTTGTTTTCCAGATAGTTCTGCGAAGCCTCATCATCGATAAAGTAAATGCGGTCGCTAAAACGCTCGGTATCATTTTTCATCAGGTTGAAAAAGTAGCTGGCATTTACGTTCACTTTGTCTTTCCAGCGATCGGTAAAGTTCAGCCCCAGTGAATTGGTGTTGTTCAGCCCGCTTTGCTGGCCGACCATAAAATCGCCGCGATTGAATGAGGGGGCACCCCCACCCATGGGAGGCCGTCCGCCACCACCACCCATTCCGCGGGCACCGCCACGCGTTGATCCGAAGAAACCCGACAGGTCTTCAGAAGAAAAGTTCTGCTGGTTAATGTTGTTGCTCATTCCCAGTATGGAAATACGGCGCTGATCCAAAAAGATGTTGGTGACCAAACCTGCCTGGTAGCGGCGCTCATCGCCATAGCCCGAGTAAACACGTCCGAATTGCCCGTTGCGACGATCGAGCCTGGTAACAATGTTAATGGTTTTAATTGCCTGTCCATCATCAAAGCCGGTAAGCTGGGCCTGGTCGCTCATGCGGTCGAACACTTCAATCTGGGCAATCATCTCAGCCGGAAGGTTACGAAGGGCAATGTTGGGGTCATCGCCAAAAAATTCCTGCCCATCCACCAGCACTTGGCGCACCTGTTCGCCCTGGGCGATAACTTGCCCACCCTCCACGGTAATGCCTGGCATTTTTCGTATGAGGTCTTCGGCGCTGGCATCGGGATTGGTTTTGAAGGCTGCCGCGTTATAGGCGGTGGTGTCGCCCCGCTGCACGGTGGTAGCTGCCTGCCCCGTGACCACCACTTCGCCCAGCATGGCTTCGGTCATGTCCATGGCAATGCGGCCAATATCGTTGCTGGCCTCGGTGGCCCGTATGGTCTGAACCCAGGGTTCAAAGCCAAGGTAAGTCACCCGCAATTGATAGCCGCCACGAGCCACGGTAAGGCTAAAGTGGCCCCTTTCGTCGGTAATGCCTCTGAAAATGCGCGTAGTGTCGCGCATGTGGGTGAGGGTAATGTGGGCTCCGGGCAACGGACTGTTGTCGCTGCCATCGACCACCACACCACGCACAACCACCTCAGCCTGCGGCTGGCCAGAAGACTGCTGGCGCTGAGCAAATACGGCTACGCTGAAAAGTATGCCGAGAAGAAACAGAAGATTGGCTTTCATTATCTTTCGGGTAAGTTTTTACCTTAGATAAAGAAACAATAACATGGTTTAACCCGATAAGAATTTTTCAGAATTTTTTTAACCCCAACAGGTTTGGGTTACTTTTTGCCCAGTATGGCAGCCACGGCCAGCAAAACACCAAGCACAATGCCCAGTATGGCCGCAAACAGCACCCGGTATTCGGCGGGCAATAGAAAAGTGATGGTATGGGCGGGAATCCAAAAAAACGGGATGGTTTTACGAAACACAAAGTTCCATTGCACCTTCCAGTTGATGCCAGCCATGATCTCGCCCATACGGATGGGTCGCAGCAGGCCTGCCAGGGTGCCTCCATTGTTCTCGATATGGGTATCGGTTATTTTATGCAAAGTCATCATAACCGGTGCGTAGATCAGGTTCATGGCCGCACTGATAGAAAAAGCCACGAGCAGTTTCATGGAGCTGAACCCTGTTGCATTGAAGGCCGCTGGAGCACGCTCCAGCCCGAGGTAAGCCAGAAACTGTGGCGTTCCTGCCGAAAAAATCACAAAGGCCATTTGTATGGTAAGCCCCAGCAAGCCCCATACCAGCGCCCTGGGGAGAATACCAAAACCAGTTTTGTGGTATTCGCCTGTTTTGATCCGCAAGCCAATCACCTCGCCCAAAGTGGCCAGCACGGCAAACTTCACAAAACTCATGATCATGCCATGCTGCTGATTAAAGGTTTTATAAGCCTCCTGCAAAGGTTCAACCAAGAAAAAGGGGAGGAAAAGCAATATTATTACGGAACCAAAGATCAGGTCTTTTTTTTTCATATTTCTATTAGTGAAATTTTTCCCGGAAAGGAAATAAAAAAAATAAAAATGCCTGTTTAATTATCTGAACAAATCAAAACCACTCTTTTTTTCGGAAAAATTAGTTTTCTCTCCCAAAAAGTATTTCCATGCCATGTTCAATCTGCTATTTACTGAATTCTGCCTACTGCTTACTTACATTTATCCTGGCATCCACGGCTACTACCTGTTCGCCTTTGCCCAGCAGGGGGTTCAGGTCCATTTCGCAGATCTCAGGAGCAGCTTCGAGCAAAGCCGAGAGGCGCATCAGCACTTCAGCAAATTTTTCCTCGCTGATGCCTTGCTGACCCCGAACACCTTGTATGATCTTATAACTTTTCAGGCTACGGATCATGCTGAGGGCTTCAGGCTTTGACACCGGCGATAAGGCTGAGGAAACATCCTTGAGCACCTCAATAAAAATACCGCCCATTCCGCAAAGCACCATGTGGCCAAACTTATCTTCGCGCTTGGCGCCGGCAAAAAGCTCGGTGCCGCTGAGCATGGGCTGCATCAATATGGCGGTGGTGTCCTTGATCTGCATCATGCGGGTAAACTCTTTCTCTACCCCTTTTGCATTCTTTATGTTAAGCACCACCCCGCCCACATCGCTCTTATGCACCGGGCCTACCACCTTCATCACCAAAGGATAGCCAAGGGATTCGGCGGCTTTCAGGGCATCTTCAAGCGTATCGGCAACCGCTTCGCCTGCGCGGGGTATGCCGGCCGCATCCAGCAAGTCTTGCACCTGTTCGGGAGCAAGATAGCCTTCTGGTGCAGCGTCAATAATGGAACGAATCCGGGCTGTATCCATATCCGGCATTTGTGTTTTTTCTGCTTCGGGCGCTGGAGTGTAAAAAACACGGCATAACGCATGGCCCAGGGTTACTTCATCCGGAAAATTGATGCGCCCTTTAGAAATGAAAGCATTCACTTCTTCTTTCGCCGTAAGGGTGCTTGGGAGTACCGGATAAATGGGCTTGCGGCAGGTTTTCATTTTTTCGTGCAGCACATCATACACATCGAAAACCGGGAAAAGGCCCGGCGTGCCGAAAATGACCACCATGCCGTCGATCTCATGAAACTGCTTATCAACGTATTCGATGATTGTTCCAAGTTGTTCGGCTGTTCCCGTAGCCAGAAAATCAATGGGGTTTGCTACCGATGAGCCCGGGAAAAGTTTGGTGAGCAGCTCCTTGCTGGCAGGGCTTTCGATATTTGGCACCTCCAGCCCGCCGTTGGAAAGGGCATCGGTAAGCATTACGGCCGGTCCGCCGGCATGGGTGATCACGGCAATGTTCTTGCCTTTCAGCTCAGGATGCATAAACACCGAAGCCACGCTTATCAGGTCTTCGCGCCCATAGCAGCGCACAATGCCAGCCTTGCGGAACAGGGCATCCACCGCCACATCGGGACTGGCCAGCGCGCCCGTGTGCGAAGAGGCGGCGCGGCTGCCTGCCGCCGAGCTGCCCGCCTTTACTGCAGCAATACGGCAGCCCTTGCGTATCAGCGAAGAAGCATGCTTAAGCAGCAGTTGTGGTTTGTCAACATTCTCAATATAAAGCAGCTTCACCCGTGAGCTGGTCTCCGGATCAAATGTTTCATCAAGATATTGCAAAATCTCCTCCACGCCCATTTGGGCGCTGTTGCCTACCGAAAACACATTGGAAAAGGTGAGTCCTTTTGGAATGCCTGCCTCCATAATAAAGCAGGCCGTGGCGCCAGAGCCCGAGATAAAGTCGCAGCCCTTTGGGTCGAGTTTGGGAATGGGATAGGTAAAAATGCTGTGATGGTGCGGAGTAAGAATGCCCACGCAATTGGGACCTATCAAGGCGCCGTTTACATTGTCAACAATCTCAACCAGTCGCTTCTCCAGTTTGGCGCCGTCTTCGCTCTCTTCACTGAAGCCCGCAGAAAGGATGATAAATGCACGGGTGTTCTTCTGGGTTGCAAGCAGTTCAACTGTGTCGGGCACAAAACGCGCGGCAATGGCAATCACGGCCAGGTCAACCTCAGGCAAATCGGCAGGGTTCTGATAGCTGCGAATGCCCTGCACCTCGCTCTCCTTCAGGTTGGTGACGTATAGTTCGCCCCTGAAGCCCCCATCAATGATGTTTTTCAGGATTTTACCGCCGGGCTTGGTAACATCGTTCGACCCTCCCACCACTACAATTGACCGCGGATTAATAAGCTGCTCGTTGATCATGATCAGAAGAAATATTTAATAATTATGGTTTTATAAATTTTGTGCTAAAGTAAGAATTATTGGGGAATCCCGGGCAGCCATTAGCTTTCTGGATTAATCAAAAAAAATGGAGCCGCTCGGCAATGAACGTCTCCAAAAAAAAATAATTTTAAACACATTGAACTAACTTGTTCTTTTTATTGAAACAAGAAATAATAAGAAGTTCAACTTTTTAGATTTCATAAAAAAATTATTCAGCCTCCGACTGCCATGCTTCCCTGCGGGCTTCACTTTTTGCCCTGCGCCTTTCAAAGAAATTGCTTTTTTGGGAACGGTCAACGGCTTTGTTTCTTTTGCTTCTGTTCAAGCGCCGGAGCTGACGCTTGTTAAACTCCTGATGGTTATTAAATTGCTCTGTGTGGGCCTCCTCGGTTTGGCGCCGGAGCTTTTCGTCTGCCAGCCTGTTGGTCTCGAGCACTTGCTGGTGATGCTGATTGTGGATTTGCAAATGCTGTTCGTGCAGATCGGGCGGTTTGGCGAAGGCCGGTTTTGCAGAGAGCAGACCAGCAAACAAAAAAATTGATAACAAAAGAGCAGGTAACGTTTTCACGGTTATTAGGGTAAGCAAAAAATGGATTACAGTTATTTATGTTATTATTTATATGCAAATAGCATGCCACATGCAGGCTTATTTAATGTTTTAAATTCATAAATCAAAAATTGTTGACCGTTGATCATAAATCATAAAACCTCCCCCTCCATTGGTTAGCAAATATTCCAATTTTGGGTACACCTAAGCTTTTTCAACACTGTATCAATAACCAACAATATTTTTATTTAAACCGTATCTCGATCGTATTTCGACCGTATAATTACGATCGAAATACGATCGAATTATGGTAGATGTTAAAATTTGATTAGATTTGTTTGCAGATCAGGCATTTTGTTTTCCCATAAAAAATGAAACACAATGGCTTATGCAAAACAAGGATTGCTGGGCGAATTTAAGGGCCGGCTTGGCAACACGGTAATTTATGAGGTGTATGGCAAAACCAGGATTCGCCTGAAGCCTTCAGTAAAACCTCCACCCGCCACCGGGGCTAAAAAACAGGCCCAGGAAGATTTTAAACTGGTTATGAGTCTGATGCAGGCTACCAAGGCTTTTGTCAGGATCGGCTTTTACGACCAGGCCGAGGGGCGTTCGGCTTTCCACGAAGGCCTTTCATTTAACCTCAACAGCTACCGTCAGGCAGAAAATAAGGATATTGGTGCATGGCTGCAGCTAAGCAATGGTCAGCGGGCAGGTGCCCAAAACCTGGCAATTCAGAGAGAAGGAAAGAAGGCCATTGTAAGCTGGGGTGCACCAGAGCCGGGAAAAGTGGCAGCAGGAGATGACGCTGTTTTGCTATTGGCGCTAAACACCTGCAATTTCGACTGCAACTGGGTCCTGAGCAAATATCAGCGCAGCCAGCAACAGGCCGAAATCATCTTGCCTCCTTTAAAGGAAGCTGAGGAATGCCTGGTTTTTGTGGCTTTTAGGAAACAATACTCCACCAAAAAACAGCCAATCAATATGTCGGTTAGTCAAGTGGTTAAATGATTTGGGATAGCTTTCTCAATTTCTCTTCCGGCCAGCGCCTTACCTGACGTTCATTAAACTCCTGATGGTTCTTGTAGATTTGAAAAGTAAAAAATCCTTATTTTCGCCAATGCTAGAATTTACTTTATGACAAAAAAAGAGCGTTTTGAATTTGTGCTCGATTATTTTGCAACGCACCAGCCGGTGGCAGAGACTGAATTGGTTTACAAAAATCCATATCATTTGCTGGTGGCGGTCATTCTTTCGGCACAATGTACCGACAAGCGGGTGAATATGATTACTCCGCCTTTTTTTGAGCGCTTCCCGGTGCCGGAAGTGCTGGCTTTAGCGCAGCCGGAAGAAGTGTTCCAAGTCATTCGCTCATGCTCCTACCCCAACGCAAAGTCGAAAAACCTGATCGGCATGGCCCAAAAGCTGGTTAACGACTTTGGCGGGGTTGTACCCTCGGAGGTTAGCAAACTAATGAAGCTTCCAGGGGTAGGCCGCAAAACGGCCAATGTAATTGCTTCGGTGGTTTACGATAAGCCTGCCCTGGCCGTTGACACCCACGTGTTCCGCGTTTCGGCCCGCCTTGGCCTTACCACCAATGCCAAAACGCCCCTGGAGACCGAAAAGCAACTGCTGAAACACATACCCACCCACCAGGTGGCCATTGCCCACCACTGGCTCATCCTCCATGGCCGCTATGTGTGCCAGGCCCGCCGCCCAAAGTGCGAAGAATGCCCGCTGACCAAAGCCTGTAAGTTTTTTCAGAAAAAGACGAAGAAAGGTTAAAAGGTTTGGGGTTTGGGGTTTGGGGTTCAAGAGGGGACCCCGAACCCCGAACTCCAAACTCTGAACTTCAATCCCTTTGAACTTTTAATTCGTAAAACCGTTTCTCTGACAAAACCAAACAAATACCACAACGATATGACACATTTGAAGCCCGGCGACAAAGCGCCTGATTTTAAGGGGAAAGACCAGGACGGAAATCCCCTTGGTTTAAGTGATTTTAAAGGCAGCAAACTCGTTTTGTATTTTTACCCCAGGGATAACACCCCCGGCTGCACGGCCCAGGCCTGCAACCTGCGCGACAATTACGATGTACTGCTCAAGCAGGGTTACAAGGTTGTTGGTGTAAGCGCCGACAACGAAAAATCGCATGTAAAATTTATTGAAAAGTTTGAACTCCCTTTTCCGCTGATTGCCGACACCGAAAAGGAAATCCTGAAGGCATACGGCGTATGGGGTCCCAAGAAGTTTATGGGGCGCGAGTTCGACGGCATTCATCGCACCACCTTTATCATTGACGAAAAAGGAGTGATTGCCGAAGTGATCGAAAAAGTGGACACCAAGAACCACACCGCGCAGTTTATCGCCTGAATCCTGGGTTGAAACATAATAAAAGATAAAAGGTTGCTCATGCCGGCTGCCTTTTGTTTTTTTACATTATTTTTGCTCTTATGTATAAAAAAGCTGGTTTTTTAAAGCGACGGGAGGTTCTGAAAGATGCCAACTTTCTCGACCTTACTCCCCTGCCCATGCACGGGCACGAGTTGGAAGAAGGCGGCACCGTTAGGGTGCTGATTCCACGTTTCCAGGGCAAGCTGTCAGGAAAAATTCTGCAGCCCAGGCTCAAAAGCCCATACATTAAGCTTTCGCTTGACGAGCTGGGATCGGCCGTTTGGCAGGCCTGCGACGGGAAACAGAACGTTCGAACCATTTGCCATAAAATGCGCGAGCAGCTGGGCGAAAAGATTGAACCCGCCGAAGACCGCATTACCCGTTTCCTTTCGAATCTTTACAACAAGGATCTGATTATTTTTCGTGAAATTTTAAAAGAGCAATAACATGAGTAGAGTACTTGAAAACCTTGAACCAAAACCACTGTGGCATATCTTTGAAGATATTTGCGGCATTCCACACCCTTCGAAGAAGGAAGAAAAAATCATTGAATACGTAAAGAACTTTGGCGAAAAGCTTGGTCTGGAAACCATTGTTGACCATGTGGGCAACGTGATTATCCGCAAGCCGGCTACCCCGGGCATGGAAGACCGCCAGGGCATCATTCTTCAGGGCCACCTCGACATGGTTCCCCAGAAGAACAACGACACTGAACACGATTTTGAGAAAGACCCCATTCAACCCTGGATCGATGGGGAGTGGGTAAAGGCCAAAGGCACCACCCTGGGCGCCGACAACGGCATTGGTGCTGCCGCTGCCCTGGCAGTGCTGCAAGCCACCGACCTGGAACACGGCCCCATTGAAGTGCTGCTTACCATTGATGAAGAAACCGGCATGACCGGCGCTTTCGAACTAAAAGGCGGCCTGCTGAAAGGCGACATCCTGATCAACCTCGACTCGGAAGACGAAGGCGAGCTGTATATTGGCTGTGCCGGAGGCATCGATACTTTCGCTACCATCAAGTACAAAGAAAAATCTGTTCCCGAAGGCCACGTAGGTTATAAAGTTGAAGTGAAAGGCCTCAAGGGCGGTCACTCCGGGCTCGACATCAACCTGGGCCGCGGCAACGCCAACAAGATTCTGAACCGTGCGCTGTGGCAAGCCAACCAGGAAATGGGCCTGGAGCTGTCGTCCATCGACGGTGGCAGCCTGCGCAACGCCATTCCTCGCGAAGCCCATGCAGTAGTTACCCTGCCGAAAGAGAACGCCGCTGCATTCGAAAAATTCGTTGCCGATCTTGAAACCACCGTTAAGAAAGAATTGGGTGATGTTGACCCGGATCTGTGCATGAAGGCCACTAAAGTTGACACTCCGAAGTTCATCATCAACAAAAAGACCACCAAAAAGCTTCTTGACGTGATCTATGCCTGCCCCAATGGCACCATGCGCATGATCAGCGAAATGCCCGAAGTGGTGGAAACCAGCACCAATCTGGCCATCATCAAGTCGGCCAATGGTAAAATTGAAATTGCCACCCTGCAGCGCAGCTCTGTTGATTCGGCCAAGGACGATCTGGCCAATATGATGCGGGCCACCTTTAAATTGGCTGGCGCCAAGGTGAAGCAGTCGGGCTCTTACCCAGGCTGGAAACCCAACGTAAACTCGCCCATCCTGAAAGTCATGAAAGAGGTATATCAGAACAAGTACGGCAAAGTTCCTGCGCAAAAGGTGATCCACGCCGGACTGGAATGCGGCATCCTGGGCGGAAATTACCCCGGCCTCGACATGATCTCTTTCGGACCTACCATCCGCAACCCCCACTCGCCCGACGAAAAAGTGAACATTGCCACCGTTGCACTGTTTTGGGACTTCCTGGTGGAAACCCTGAAAAACGCCCCGAAGAAGTAAATTTCATGCATATTTCAGAAAGGAGCTGCGCCCTCTTGAGTGCGGTTCCTTTCTTTTTCATAAAATGCCAATTTTTTTCCAAAAAAGCTTTTGGCAGAAAAAATAATTTATCTATCTTTGCAGTCCTGAAAATGAAGCGGGGTATAAACCGTTTCAAGAGCAAAAGAAAACAGCCAGCAATCAGAGTAATACGCACGGAAAAATATTTTTGAATAATGAAACGGACATTTCAACCCTCGGTAAGAAAAAGAAAAAACAAGCACGGTTTTAAGAGCCGCATGGCCACCAAAAATGGTCGCAGGGTGCTGGCAGCCCGCAGGGCCAAAGGCCGCAAAAGGCTGACCGTGTCTGATGAAAAGACTCATAAGTAGGTTTTGGTTAAAAATTAGGTTTATCAACAAAAAAAGATAACTCCGTTTCGGGGTTATCTTTTTTTATGCCCTTCGGGGCTTTTTTTGTAAAAGAATCATAATTTTATGGCTGCCCAAAAAAAACAGGCTCCCTGAAAGGTATTTTCAACGAATCGACCCACAACAAAGCAAACGCCCATGAAAACAACGCTACACTGGCTTTTTATTCTTCTCATTTTTGTGCAGGCCTGCAAGCAGGCGCCCGCTCCGGAGCCATCTGACAAAAGCTTTTTGACCGGCGAAAAGCACCTGGTGCTGATGAACCCCACGGTAAACAATTTGCGCACCTTCCTCTTTTTAACCAAAGAAGGCATTTTTTCCCTGCCCGAAACCTACAGGGTGGTGGGTGTATTTCACGAAAGAGCCGCATACGACTATGCATTAACTCAGGAATTTATTGGAGAAGAAGAGCTGGGGCAAATAACCTTACTCGGCATTTCGGCCGGGTTAAGCAACGACAATCTTTATGCTGAAAATGAAGCCACTCCCCTTTTCAGGGAAATATTTGAACAATCTGAAGGCATTTTATTTTTTGGCGGACCCGACCTGCCACCCGCCACCTATGGTAAAAACATGAGCCTGCTCACGGTGGTAACCGATCCATACAGGCATTATCTTGAGCTTTCGCTAATGTTTCATCTATTAGGCGGACACCAGAATGAGGAATTCAGGCCTTTTCTTGAAGACAAACCCCATTATGGCATCCTGGGCATTTGCCTGGGCATGCAAACCATGAATGTGGCCACCGGCGGAACCCTGATTCAGGACATTCCTTTCGAAGTTTACGGCCACACCACCGTGGAAGCCACCCTGGAAGCCGACCCGCAAACGCTGCACCGAAACTACTACCGCAACTACAGCCTCGACAACGAAGTGTCTTTTTATTCGGCTCACCAGATTCGCATAGAAGGAGGACATTTGGCCACTGTAAACGAAGGCATAGGGGAGTTGCCCTACGTGTGGAGTTCGCACCACCAGGCAGCCAAAGAGTTAGGCAAAGGGCTGAAGGTTACTGCCTGGTCGATGGACGGCCGTATTGCAGAAGCCATTGAGCATACCTCCTACCCCCATGTGCTGGGCGTGCAGTTTCACCCCGAATACCGGGACCTTTACCGGCCCGAAAGCAAAATTACCTTTATCCCGGAGCAGCCCGATCCGCAAAGCTTCATCGACCTGTTTCCTGGTGAAAAAGGCGAAACTTTTCACCGCAACTTCTGGAAACACATTGCAGGCTGGTTTTCAGCGGAAGCGGAACTAAATCCATAAAAGCGAATATCCAAAAGCCTCTGATAGGGTAATTTTTGTAACTTTGACACCTTATTTTAGAGGCTGGCGGCGGTTGCTTTAGAACCAAAGGCCCTTATTTCAGAATCATGTTTAGAATTATTGGCACATTTATCCTGGTTTACCTGATCTTCAGAGTGCTTACCGCATATGTCTTCCCTTGGATTGTTAAATGGTACCTTAATCGGGTAAAGAAAAAATTTTACGAGCAGAACCCGCGTGCTGCCAAGAGTCATCAACGCAAGAAAAAAGGAGAAATGACCATCACCTATAAAGATGACACTACCAGGCCAGATACCGAAGGTCTTGGTGAATATACTGATTTTGAAGACATTAAAGAATAAAACCAACGGAAGAGACATCCCATGGAAAACAAAAAAAGCCTGTTTCCGCCTCTTAAGGAACTGAGCCCTTACCTGGTTGCCATTGTACTGTTTGTGCTGCTAACCATTGTTTACGTAAGCCCCCTGCTCGAAGGCAAACGCCTGCTGCAGCCCGATATCGTGAATTACCAGGGCATGGCCAGGGAAATTGTCGAATTTCGCGAGGAAACCGGCCAGGAAGCCCTTTGGACCAACTCCATGTTTAGTGGCATGCCCGCCTTTCAGATTTCGGTGGAATGGGCCTATAACATTGCAGGGTTTTTTCATAAAATCATGACCCTGTGGCTGCCTCGCCCGGCCGACATGATTTTCCTGTATTTTGCCGGTTTTTTCATTTTCCTGCTCTTGCTAAAGGTAAATCCCTGGGTGGCGCTGGCCGGGGCCGTTGGCTTCGCCTTCTCGTCTTATCACTTTATTATTATTGAAGCCGGACATAACTCCAAAGCGGTGGCCATTGCCTATATGGCCCCTGTAATGGCTTCCATCATTTATACCTTCAGGGGAAACCGCATGGCAGGAGGCTTGCTGTTTGCCATTTTCATGGGATTGCAGTTGTTTGCCAACCACTTTCAAATCACCTATTACCTGGCTTGGATAGTTTTGTTTTATGGCCTCTTCGAGTTTTATGAACACCTGAAGGAAGGCCGCCTAGGGCACTTTTTTAAGGGGCTGGGAGTTTTGTTGGCCGGCCTCATTATCGCTGTCGGTATTAACATTGGCAACTTCTGGGCTACCTACTCGTATTCCTCAGAAACCATGCGCGGCGGATCTGAGCTGACCATTGGCGACCGCGAGCCCAGCAGCGGCCTGTCGAAGGATTATATTACCAACTGGAGCTATGGGGTTGGCGAAACCTTTTCGCTGCTCATTCCCAACGTGAAGGGTGGAGCCACCGGTGCCCTGGGCGACAACACCCGGGCCATGAGCAAGGTCGACAGGCAAATGCGCAACTTTGTTGGGCAGCAAAACCACTACTGGGGCGATCAGCCATTTACCTCCGGACCAGTATATGTGGGAGCGGTAGTGCTGTTTTTCTTTTTCCTGGGCCTATTTTATGTGAAAGGCGCCCTGAAGTGGGGATTGCTATTGGCCACCATACTTTCCATTTTACTTGCCTGGGGAAAAAACTTTATGCCACTGACCGACTTCTTTATTGATTTTGTGCCGGGCTACAATAAGTTCAGGGCCGTTTCCATGACACTGGTCATTGCTGAATTTACCATTCCTGCCCTGGCATTTTTAGGTATGCACCGCCTGTATAAAAACCCCGAACTACTGAGCATCAAAGGCAAAGAATTCCTCACCGCAATCGGCCTGACGGCTGGTATAGCGTTTGTGTTTTATCTGGCTCCTACCACCTTTTTCAGTTTTTCCAGCCAAATGGAATCCGATTTTTTTGCCGGGCAAATGGCGGAGAATCCGCAGGCAGCTTCCCAAATCAAGCTGTTCCTTGCCAGCCTGACGGATGCGCGGGTAGACATTTTCAGGGCTGATGCCCTGCGCAGCATGCTGTTTGCCCTTGCAGCAGGCGCCATTGCCTTGCTGTTTGCCTTCCGCAAAATCAAGGCACCGGCTTTCGCCATTCTGATTGTGGCACTGATAACCCTTGACATGTGGCCCATAAATAAGCGCTACCTCAACGACAGCAACTTCCAGCCACGTCGCGTGGTCGAAAATCCTTACCAGCCCACCCAAGCCAACTTGCAGATTATGCAGGACACCGATCTGCACTACAGGGTTTACAACCGCACCGTAAATACTTTCAACGAAACCTCCACCTCGTGGTTCCACAATTCCATTGGCGGGTACCATGGCGCCAAACTGCAACGCTACCAGGATATTATCGATTTTCACATTGTCGAAGATAACATTTATGTGCTCAACATGCTCAACACCAGGTATATTATTGTACCCGGACAAGACCGGCAGCCCGAAGTAATGCGCAACCCCAATGCCTTGGGTAATGCCTGGTTTGTCAGCCAGGTGCAGGTGGTTGAGAATGCTGATGAAGAAATCCTGGCCCTGGACATGATGGACCCCGGAACCGAGGCTGTAGTCGACAAACGCTTTGCCCGATTTGTGGAAAAAAGAAACTTTAAACCCGACAGCCTTGCCCGCATCGAGCTTACCGAGTATCAGCCCAACCGGCTCAGGTACGCTTACCAAACCAACACAGAGCAACTGGCGGTATTTTCTGAAATTTATTATCCTGATGGCTGGATAGCCACCCTAAATGGCGAAGAGGCTGATTTCTTCCGGGTAAACTATTTGCTTCGGGGCATGGTAATACCTGCCGGCCAGGGCGAAATTGAGTTTGTTTTCCGTCCTGCCGCCTATTATACCGGGGGCAAGATTGCCTGGACTTTCAGCGCCCTGCTGCTGGCCCTGATTATCCTTTTTGTGATAAAAGAAGTGAAAAGGTACCGCACTGACCCCGCCGACAAGATTCTTGAAAGCTAAAACAGGCTTCTTTGAAAAAGGTATTGATCATAAGCTATTACTGGCCGCCCAGCTCAGGAGCTGGGGTGCAGCGCTGGCTGAAGTTTAGCAAGTACCTTCGGGAGTTTGGCTGGGAACCGGTAATCTACACTCCCGAAAACCCCGAATACCCGGGTTATGACCATTCGCTGCAAAAAGATATCCCTGAAGGAATTACCGTACTGAAAACCAAAATCTGGGAGCCTTACCTGCTTTATAAGATTATTACCGGGCGCAAAAAGCACGAAAAGGTGCAGGCAGGTTTCATCAGCGAAAGCAAAAAGCCTGGGCTGTTGGAGCATATGGCCACGTGGCTGCGCGGCAATCTTTTTATTCCGGATGCACGCAAATTCTGGATCAGGCCCTCCGTAAAATTTTTGAGCCATTGGCTCAGGCAAAACCCGGTGGACGCCATGGTATCGACCGGGCCGCCCCACAGCATGCACCTTATTGCCCTGGGCCTAAAAAAGAAGCTGAACACTCCCTGGCTGGCCGACTTTCGCGACCCCTGGACACAGATCGACTTCTACGATCAGCTCATGCTTACAAAATGTGCCGATCGCAAACACAAACGCCTTGAAAAGCAAGTGCTGAAAGATGCCGACAAGGTGGTTACGGTTAGTCCCAACTGGGCAGAAGACCTTAAAAGTCTTTACGAGAGGGAAATAGAAGTGCTGACCAATGGCTTCGACCCTGAAGATTTCGTAAACCTGCCTGAATTCGATTACGATACCTTCAGTATCACCCACCTGGGCTCGCTCAATGCCGACCGCAACCCCCACCATTTATGGAAAGTACTTGGCCAACTGGTGGCTGAAAATGCGTTTTTCAAAAACAAACTCACCATCAGGCTTATTGGTAAAACCGACATTTCGGTAGTTGAAGCGCTGGAGAAAAACGGGCTGTCCGCTTTCGTGGAAAAGACCGACTACCTGCCCCACGATCAGGCGCTGGCCCGGGCAGCACAATCGGCCTTGTTGCTGTTGCCCATTAATGACACCCCCAACGTAATGGGCATCACCCCCGGAAAACTTTATGAATACCTGGCCCTGAAAAGGCCTGTTTTGGTGATTGGACCAGAAGATGGAGATACCGCCGGCATTATTTACCAAACACAAAGCGGAACTGTTTGTGGCTTTCGAAATCCCGATAAAATGAAGGATCAGCTTTTGAAATGGGCCAACGCTTTTCAAAGCCAGAACCTGCTTTGCACCTCAGAAGGCATAGACCACTTTTCCCGGAAGGAATTAACCCGGAAAATGGCGGGCCTGATTCAGCAAATGTGCCAGCCTTAAGAAAGCACTTTAAGAATTAGCCTAAAACCCTACCCATCCAAGCCAGATTTGAGTTTCTCACTCACCATTTCCTTCACATAAAGGTCGAGCTGATGATAGGGTATGGTAATATTGTTTTCGCGGAATTTCTTCGCAATGGCATAATAAAGCTGGCTGCGCAGCACCCCTGGCTTTTGAATGTAGCGCGTGGTCCAAATCCTGAGCACATAATTAATGGAGCTGTCAGCAAATTCATCAAGCAAAACGTCTGGTATTGGATTTTTTAGTACCCCTTCATTTTCCCTGGCCACTTCGAGAAGGAGTTTCTTTACCACTTCCGGATCTTCATCGTAGTGTACGGGAACCACAAAATTGAACCTGACCCTGCGGTCGTTGTAGCTCCAGTTAATCACTGCAGAGGTAATCAGGTTTGAGTTGGGCACTATGATAGCAATGTTATCATTGGTAAGTATGGTGGTAGCCCGGGCCGAAATATTGATCACATCGCCGTTTACTTTTTCGCCAGAAGTGGTGTTTACCTCAATGCGGTCGCCAACCTTTACAGGCCTTTCAATTAAAATTACTATACCACTGACGAAGTTATTGGTAATATTTTGCAGGCCAAAGCCAATACCCACACCCAGCGCCCCTGCAAGAACAGTTATAAAACTCAGGTCAATACCCGCAGTTTGAATGATTACGACCAGGCCAACCACCACAATTACGTATCTCAGAATGGTACTAATAGCCTGTCTTACACCTATTTCAACATTATATTTAACAAGAATACGGTTTTGCAAAAGTTTCTTTATTTTACCCGACAAGTAAAAAAGCAGCGTTATTGAAATGACCAGGTACAGAATGGTAGAAAGAGTAAATGCCGTGTTGCCCAGCTTAAAAAGCGGATGTTCGAGAAATTCCCTTGCCGACAAGTAAAAATTTTTTAAGGTTTCCATAAGTTAATTGGTTAGAAAGGGAAAAAAACAGGAATAAGAAAGGTGGCAAGTATCCAGAAAATAATGTTGAGCGGGGTTCCCACCCTAAGGAAGTCAGAAAATTTAAATCCACCGGCGCCATAAATCATGGTGTTGGTTTGATAGCCCACCGGAGTCATAAAGCTGGAGGAAGCCGCAAAGGTAATGGCCATAAGGAATGGTCTGGCATCAACCTCCATGGTAATGGCGGCGGCTATGGCAATGGGAGCCAGCAGCACTGCGCTGGCGTTGTTGCTCATGGTTTCGGTAAGCAGTGAGGTTATCAGGTATAGTACTGATAGTATGGCGATGGGCCCAAGGCCGCCAACAATATCGATCAGAAAACCACTTAAAAGGGCGGCTGCCCCGCTGCGGTCGAGAGCCACACCCATACTCATGGCACCAGCCAGCAAAAAAATCACCTTCCAGTCGATGGCCTGGTAAGCCTCTTCCATGCTTATGCACCTGGTAATCACCAAAAACATGCAACCAATGATGGCTGCAACCATAATGGGAAGAATTTCAAGCGAAGCCAAGGCAATAATGGCTGCAATGGTGAGCACAACGGTATAAATCTTTTCTTTCTTGAACTCAGGGAAACCCACCTCCGAAACGATCAGGAAAGTGTTCCTGCCACGCAACTGTAATTGCTGCAAGAAGGGAAGGCGGTCGCGGTCCACTTCAATCAGCAAAGTATCGCCCGACCGCAATATGGTGGTAGCTACCTTATCGCGCATTACCTCGCCGCGATGCCTGATGGCAAGCACCGTAGCACCGTAGCGTTGACGAAACCTCAGCTGCTTCACCGTTTTGCCCTCAAAATGACTATTGGGAGCAATAACTGCTTCTACCAGTACCAGTTTTTCCTGCTCGGCATTCGACCCAGCTACCGAAAGTTTCGGTTCGCTGAATTTTAAATCTGTTTTCAAAGCAATCCCCTGTCTTTCCTTCAGGGTTTTTATCTTCTCCACATCGCAGCGTACCTTAAGTATATCTCCCTCCTCAAGCAGCATATCGCCGCTTGGCATAATAAAGTGCTGGCCCTTTTTATTTACTTCAAGGATATCGATCTCCAACAACTTTACCAGAGGCGATTCTGCAATGGTTTTACCAACCGAAGGTGCCTTTTTAAGCAATACTATTTCGGTAAGATAATCGCCCATGCCGAATTTTTTTACTAACCCGCCCGTTTCTCCGCGATTTGGGATCAAGTGAATTCCGACAACCATCATATAAACCAGCCCTACCGCCAGAAAGATCAAACCCATTTTCGACATTTCAAACATGCCGAAAGGCTCCAGGCCATTGTCAGCAGCTATGCCACTCACAAGAATATTTGTTGAAGTACCGATCAGGGTACAAACGCCACCAAACATCGAAGCATAAGAAAGCGGCATCAGCATTTTGGCAAGGTTTTTCTTTGAGCTTGCTGCCGCACCTGCAAGGATAGGGATAAAGATAGCCACCACGGGGGTGTTGTTGATAAAAGCAGAGATGCCCGCCACAGTAACCATCAGGACAAAAATACCTATCCAGAAATTGAATTTGAAAAGCTGGGCCATCTTCTTTCCTATCCCAATCACGGCGCCCGATTTGAAAAGTGCAGCGCTTAGAATGAACATGGCTGCAACGGTTACGGTAGCCGAGTTGCTGAAGCCAGAAACGCCCTGCTCGGGCGTAATCACCCCGCTTACCACCAAAATCGACATGGCGATAATAGCCACCACATCCACAGGATAACGTTCAGTGGCAAAAAGAATTACTGCACCAAGCAGGACTACCAGAACGATTGCAATTTCAAGTGTAAACATTCAAAAAGGGGTTGGAAAGTTTGGCACACTAACCTGGGCTCTCTTGTAAATACACAAAAATATAAATATAGTAAAAAGAAAGCCCGGTTCAGCAATAAAAAACTGGCCGGTACTTTCATTAAAGGTACAAAAATAAAAATGGCCTTTCGGCCACTTAAATTATTCTGAACAAACTAATCTGCAGCTATTGCGGTTCGAATTGAATCTGGTGTAACTGGAAATTATCTGAAACCTTTTTCAGCAGGAAATAGGTGCGGTAGCTTTGCCCTCCCCTGGTCTGCAGGGTTCCTATAACGTAAATGGACCCATCGCGCGAAGTACCCTGATGGGGAATGGAGAGTGCTGTGGGCACGTTGCGCGAAAAGAAATTACGGAGAATTATTTCGGCCTGCGACTTACTGAAGGTACCTTCGCTGCCCGGAAGGGTCAGGTCAACATTTTGCCCGAAGTGCTTGGCCACCTCGCGGGCATTACCCTGGCGAATGGCCTGCGCTATTTCGCGAGCCATACTGTCGGTTTGTGAAAAAGCCGTAGAAGCCTGCAATAAAAGGATAATGCCGAGAAAAACAAAATGAGTAAGCGTCTTTTTCATGATCAAAAGTAAATTCGGCAATAGCTTTGCAAAAACTGAACCAAATCAATTATTATTGTAAAAAATTTGAGGCGCCTTTTAATTTCAGTAACAAAGATAATGCAAAATGCGTGCCTTTGCAAAACCCACATTCTGAACCAAATAAAATGGGGGCAAAAAAAACAAAGCAATGAAAATTACCTTACTTACCATTGGCAAAACCGATGATGCTTATTTGCGCGAAGGCATTGAGAAATTCCTGAAGCGCCTGGCTCATTACACCACATTCGAAGTGCTGGAGCATAGCCTTGCCCGAAAATTCCAGTCATTTCCCCCTGCCCAGCTCATGCAAAAAGAGGCCGAAGTGATTTTGCAACAAATGGACAAGGCCGACTTCTCTGTGTTACTCGATGAGAAAGGGAAAACCTTCACTTCCGTCGAATTTGCCGCCTTTATCCAGCAAAGGCTCAACCAGTCAACCAAAAACCTTTTGTTTGTGGTGGGCGGCGCCTGGGGTTTTGATGAAACCGTGAAAGCCAAAGCCCAACTGAAACTATCACTTTCGAAAATGACCTTTTCGCACCAAATGGTTCGTCTTTTCTTTGTGGAGCAGCTATACCGGGCTTTTACCATTATACGCAACGAAGGCTATCATAATGAATAAAATGCAGTGATGGGGCGCGACCTGCCCCTGCCTTTATATTCAGACTTTTCCCTGCCCTTTTTATTCCAGTTCCTTGGCCAGGGCAATGGAAGCAATGGTTCCATCGGCTACGGCGGTGGTGATCTGTCGGTATTTCTTGCTGATCACATCGCCCACGGCATATACGCCCGGAATGCTGGTACGCATTTCGTCGTCGGTTTTAATGTAACCCCACTGGTCCTTTTCCAGGTCATCAGTGATCAGGTCGAGGTTGGGTTTCATACCTACAAAAACGAACACCCCATCGCTAACCAATTCTTTCAGCTCACCCGATTTGAGGTCTTGCATCTTCATCAGCACTTTGTCGCCATCGCGGTAAAATCCTCGCGGTTCGTGCTCGTAAATTATGTTGATCTTGGGGTCGGCAAGGGCCACATCCTGGGCCGTTTTATTGGCCGTAAGATAGGGCAATTGCTGCACCATGGTGATCTTTGAAGCGAACTTTGAAATAAATGCTGACTCTTCCACCGCAGTATTACCGCCGCCAATGATTACTACTTCCTTGTCGTGAAAATACTTGGCATCGCAGGTGGCACAATACGAAATGCCTTTGCCATAAAACTCCTTCTCGCCCGCTATGTTCAGATACCTGGGCGAAGCGCCTGTAGCAATCACAATTTTTTTGGCTTTTATGGTTTCAAAGCCATCAATGAGCACTTCTTTGTTTACCAGATCAACTTTACTTATCTCTACTGCCACCTTGAACTTTGCACCGGCAACCTTTGCCTGCTCGGCCATGTAATGTGCCAGCATATAGCCGGGCTGGGGTTCAACAAAACCCGGGTAGTTGCTCACCTGGTGGGTGGTCGAAACCTGCCCGCCCGGCAAAAGCGGGTCAACCAGCAGGGTATCTACTTTTGCCTGCGCCAGGTAAATGGCTGCTGCCAATCCGCCCGGGCCTGCACCCAAAATAAGGGCTTCGGTATGGGTGGTTACCGGCTTTATTTTTGAATGAATTTCCTTTACACGGCTTTCGGGAAGCATTTGGTCAAGATTGCGCATTATTTCTGAGCGGCGAATGCCACCCCTCAACACCTCTCCTACTTGCTTGCCACTTTTGAAAAACAACAGCGTGGGCGATGACATTACGCCCAGTCTCTGCGCCAACTCGCGATTGCCCTGCCTGTACATTTTTACAAAGTGAATGTCTTCTCCATACAGCTCGCCAAGGCTTTCAAACTTTGGAGCCAGCGCCTCGCAGGGCGGGCATTCGGTTGAGTAAAAATCCAACACTACATTTTCGTGCTCCTGCAAAAGCTCTTCAAAAGCATCCTGATTTATTTCGGCCATAACAGAATTAATTTTTTATATTGATATATTTGAATACTTGCCTTTGTCAAATGCCCTGCCAAAGGCAAATATATGCCAAAATGACAATCAAAATGTTGGCATTGTCAGTTCTAAATTTTGCTGGTAATGAAAAAATGTTTTCGCACTAAAACAAATGTTTAGTAACTTTATAATTCGAAGTTAAAAAAAACCAATCCCATATCCATATGATTAAAAAAGTGTTGGTTGCCAATCGCGGTGAAATTGCAGTGCGGATCATGCGCTCGTGTCGCGAAATGGGTATTCAAACGGTAGCTGTATATTCCGAGGCCGACCGCAAGGCCATGCACGTGCTGTATGCGGATGAGGCCTACTACATAGGTCCTTCGCCATCGCTCGAATCGTACCTGAACCGCAATAAAATCATTGAAGTGGCTAAGAAAAGCGGGGCTGACGCCATACATCCCGGTTATGGTTTTTTGTCAGAAAATGCCGGTTTCTCTGAGCGATGCCAAAAGGAAGGCATCATTTTTATTGGTCCCTCGGCCTATGCCATTTCAAAGATGGGCGATAAGATCACTGCCCGCAAAACCATGATGGATGCTGGTGTGCCGGTGGTGCCGGGCACAGCAGGCAAAATTTCCACAGAAAGTGAAGCATTGAAGACCATTAAAGAGATTGGCCTTCCGGTCATGATCAAGGCTTCGGCTGGAGGGGGTGGCAAAGGCATGCGCCTGGTAAAAAATAATCGTGATGTAAAAAGTGCACTGCGGGCCGCACGCTCAGAGGCCAGGTCGGCTTTTGGCGACGATTCGGTTTTTATTGAAAAATACATCGAATCGCCGCATCATATTGAGTTCCAAATTTTGGCCGACCGTCACGGCAATGTAATTCATTTGTTTGAACGCGAATGCTCGGTGCAGCGACGCCACCAAAAGATCGTTGAAGAATCCCCCTCGCCCATCCTCACCCCTGAAAAAAGAACAGAAATGGGAGAGTATGCTGTGGCCGCTGCAAAGGCTGTGAATTATGAAGGCGCAGGAACCATAGAATTCATAGTGGATAATGACCTGAACTACTATTTCCTGGAAATGAACACCCGCCTGCAGGTGGAGCACCCCATTACCGAGCGCGTGGTGGGCGTTGACCTGGTAAAGGAGCAAATTAATATTGCCAATGGCTTACCCCTTACCTACAAGCAAAACGAACTGAAACAGAGCGGCCATGCCATAGAGTGCCGTGTATATGCCGAAGATCCTGACAACAATTTTATGCCTGCTCCGGGCAAGGTGACCCATATCGATATTCCCTACGGCGTGGGCGTGCGTGTGGACGGCTACATTTACGAAGGCTTTGAAATACCGCTTTACTACGACCCACTGATGGCAAAACTCATCGTTTGGGGGCGCGACCGAAAAGATGCCCTGGAAAGAACCCGGCGGGCCATCAAGGAGTTTAAAGTAACCGGTGTAAAAAACAACCTGAAATTCCTTGAGCGCATCACCATGGCCCAGAATTTCATTAAAGGGAATTACACCACCCACTTTATTGAAGAAAATTTTGACTTTTTAATGAAGGAAGAACCCCATAGTGAAATCGTTGAGGACATGGTTATCATTACTGCCTTCATTGAATACCTCGACAAAATGGAGCGGGCAAGCCCCAGGGAAATGACCGCCCTGAAAAACAACTGGAAGGATTACAACCGGGTTAGGAATGTATTAAAACTTTAAACTAGCGCTATGCCATTCGAAGTAAAATTAAAAGACAGAATTGCCAAAGTAGAAATGCTAAGCAGGCAAGGCAACAAATTGCTGGTGGCGCTTGACGGAAAAGAGTTTGACCTTGATTTTGTGAAGGTAAGTGAGGGCAGCTACTCCGTAATTTACCAGAACAGATCGTTCAACCTTGAGCTCATTCCGGTAAACGGCGTTAAGAAATACCTGGTAAACACCAAGAAAAGCACCTTTGAGGTGGAAATCATCGATTCCGAAGCCAAATACCTGGCCAGCCGCAAAAAAGGAACCGACGATGATGGTGACAGCGTAATTGCCGCCCCGATTCCGGGCAAAGTAGTAAAAGTATTTGTTGAGAAAGGTGAAAAAGTAGAAGCCGGGCAAACCGTAATTATTATTTCGGCCATGAAAATGGAGAGTGAGTTTAAGGCCAAGAAAGCCGGAAAAGTCGCTGATATTAAGATTTTCGAGGGCCAAACTGTTGAAGCACGGCAGCCCCTGGTAGTAATTGATTATGATGTTTCAGAATAAAAAAACAAGATATGTCACTGAAAGAAAAATACAGGGAACTGGAAGAGAAGAACCGAGCTGCAGAACTTGGCGGAGGCCAGGAGCGCATAGCTAAAATACATGAATCGGGACGCAAAACCGCACGCGAGCGCATAAAAGACCTGCTCGACCCGGGAACCTTCGTGGAGGTCGGAAAATTCGTGGAGCACAAATGCACCGACTTTGGTATGGAGAAGCAAAAAATTCCGGGCGATGGCATTGTTACTGGCCATGGGAAGATCGATGGCCGCCTGGTGTATGTCTTTGCGCAGGACTTCACCGTGTTCGGAGGCTCCCTGAGCCGCACCAATGCCAACAAGATTATAAAAGTAATGGAGCTGGCCATGAAAATGGGAGCGCCCATCATTGGTCTGAACGACAGTGGCGGGGCTCGTATTCAGGAGGGTGTGGAGAGTCTTGCCGGTTATGGCGACATTTTTTACCGCAACGTGCAGGCCAGCGGCGTGGTGCCGCAAATCTCGGCCATTCTGGGGCCTTGTGCCGGAGGCGCTGTGTATTCACCGGCCATTACCGATTTTATTTTCATGACAAGGAAAACCAGCTATATGTTCGTTACCGGCCCAGATGTGATCAAAACCGTTACCCACGAAGAGGTGACCAAGGAAGAGCTGGGCGGGGCCATGACCCACAACACCAAGAGCGGAGTGGCTCACTTTACCGCTGACGATGACCAGCAGGCCATGATGATGATAAGGGAATTGCTCAGCTTTCTGCCATCCAACAACATGGAAGACCCGCCCGTGAAGCCCTGCACCGACTCGGCACACCGGCAGGACGACAAGCTCACCAACCTCATACCCGAGGATCCGAACAAGCCTTACGACATGAAGGAGCTCATTACCACTGTGGTGGATGATCACAACTTCTTTGAGGTGCAGCAGCATTATGCACAGAACATCATTGTGGGCTTTGCGCGCCTCAACGGAAAACCCGTGGGCATAGTGGCCAACCAACCGGCCATGCTGGCAGGAGTTATTGACATTGATGCTTCTCTAAAAGCCGCTCGTTTTGTAAGGTTTTGTGATTCATTCAACATTCCGCTCATCACCTTCGAAGACGTGCCGGGCTTCCTGCCGGGCACCGGCCAGGAGTTTGGCGGTATCATTAAGCATGGGGCAAAACTGCTTTACGCTTACGCGGAAGCCACCGTGCCAAAGATTTCGGTAGTTACCCGCAAGGCCTATGGTGGTGCCTATATCGTGATGTCGAGCAAGCACCTGGGTGGCGATGTAAACTACAGTTACCCAACCGCCGAAATTGCCGTGATGGGACCTGATGGTGCGGTAAACATACTGTATCGCGATAAACTGGATCAGGTCGGAAAAACCAAAGCCGTTGAAGATTACAAAGATACCTTCTGCACCCCGTTCAAAGCGGCAGGGCTGGGATATATCGACGAAGTGATTCACCCAAAAAACACCAGGCTGAAGCTGATCCAGGCCCTCGAAATGTGTGAGAACAAACGCGAAACCTCTCCGCCAAAAAAGCACGGTAACATTCCCCTTTAATTTTTTCTGAAAAGAGGAAAATCATTTGTTGCAAAAGTATTTTTGCTAATTTTGCAATCCCTTTGCGGGACGATCTTTTTTTTAGGGGGGATTCCAGAGCGGTCAAATGGGGCAGACTGTAAATCTGTTGGCTAAGCCTTCGGAGGTTCGAATCCTCCTCCCCCCACAATCATTTTCTCATCTTCTCATCTTCTCATCCTCAAATCTTCCCATTTTCTCCTCTTCACCTCTTTATTGCCCTGGTAATTTCGCGCTTTCCGGGCGGGCCGGGGAGTTTCTCTATGTCAAAACCACTTGCTTTCATGGCTCTCTTAACACTGCCTTTGGCGCAATAGGTGGTGAGTATTCCGCCGGCCTTCATGGCCAAAGATACCTTTTCAAACATGGGCTGGGTCCAAAGCTCAGGCTGGGTGTCGGGGCCAAAAGCATCGAAATAAACGAGGTGAAAAAAACCGGCTCGCAGGTTTGCTTCCCCCAGCCCGCTGCTTTCCTTTCTCAGTGTAAAACCCGGCGAGATTTCTATATCCTTATCCCATTCACTTTCGTGAAACTTCATGAAGGTTTCTTCCTGATCTTTTTCTTCCATTAGGGCCGGATAATTAAGCCTTTCATATTCTTCCCGCTGCAGCGGAAAAGGTTCCAGGGCATGATAGAAAACCTTCAGGTTTGCTTTTTCGGCTTCCAAAAGGGTAAGCAATGCATTCAGGCCGGTGCCAAAGCCGACTTCCAGAACGTGTAGAACGGAATTTTTCTCAGTAAGGGCAAGCATACCAGCCTTAATAAACACGTGCCTGCTTTCCTGCAGCGCACCGAAGGTAGAATGGTAGTGCTCGTCCATGCCTACCAGTTCGAGGGTGTGTGAGCCGTCGGCTGTTTTTACGATACGTCGCTGAAATGGTGCTTCCAAGGTTTGTAGTTTAATTGCGGTTAAGGCGAGCCAGGTAATTATTCGTTTCGCCCACAAAAAGCAATTCCATGCCGAAACCCTCCTTTTCGGCCGCAACGGCCAGGTTATCAACATCGACAAACAGCCATGGGAAAGGCCTGCCTTTTCGCCCCTTGTATTCGAGTTGATATGACACTTCTCCGTAATAATTTTCCCGCATGGGAATCAGGTAGCTTCCATCCTCCTCCTGGAAAAGGTAAATCAAATCAGTAGATTCAATCAGTATTTGCCCTTTAGGGTTCAACATTTTTTTTGCGTGGCTTAATAACTTTCTCAGGCCTTCGAGTTTTCCGGCCATGCCTGCGCCATTCATCAGAAGCAGCAAAGTATCGAAGCCGCTTTCGCGGAAATGGAAGAAATCCTGGCAAAGGGCATTTTTTACCCCAAGCTCTTTCATAACCTCCACTGCGCCGGGCGAAAGGTCGATGGCAGTTACCTCGAAGCCCTTTTGTTGCAAGGCCAGTGTATGGGCACCTGCACCAGCTCCGGCATCGAGCACTCGCCCGCGGCAATGGTTCAGGGCAAGCTGCTCCCAGGCAGGCATGTCGTCGAACGTCCTGAAAAAATATGAAACGGGCAACTCATCAGACTCGGCTATATCAAGGTGTACCTTAATAGCCGCATGGGTGTCGCCATCCAAAAAATCCCTGAAAGCCTTGCCGAAAATATCCAATTGAAGTGGTTTAAAGATGAATAGAACAAAAAGATTTATCTATTTTCTAAAAAACAGGCAACTGTCGCCATAACTCAGAAAACGGAAGTCGTTTTTAAGGGCAAACTCATAGGCTTCTTTCCAAACCGGGCCGGCAAACGCTGCCACCAGCATCAGCAGGGTGCTGCGCGGCTGATGAAAGTTGGTAACCAGCACATCGACCAGCTTAAACGTATAGCCCGGAACTATGATCAGGGCCGTTTCGCCACGAAGGTTCTCAAGGCCATGCCTATGAAGATATTGCAAAATGGCCACAAGAGACTCCTTTAGGCCGGGCCTTGACCCGGTCAGGTAGGGTTCCCATTGGTCAATGCAAGCGAAGCCATTTTCGGCATGATAGCCATTCAGTATCTTAACTCCAAGCCAGTAAAGACTTTCGAGGGTACGCATGCTGGTTGTACCCACGCTCACAATCTTACCCTGATGCTGAACCAGGTCTTCGAGCAGGTCTCGCTGCACCAGAAACTGCTCGCGGTGCATTTGGTGGCCACCAATGGTATCAGAAGAAACGGGTTTGAAAGTTCCGGCGCCCACATGCAGGGTAAGGAAACGATGCCCGATGTCTTTTTGCTGCAGTGCATCAAAAACAGCCGGAGTGAAGTGCAACCCTGCCGTGGGTGCCGCCACCGAGCCATCGTCTTTGGCAAAAACAGTCTGGTAGGCCTTTTTGTCGCTCTCGCTGGCATCGCGGGTAATGTATGGTGGTAGCGGGGTTTTCCCGGCCTGCTCAAGTATTTGGCCAAAACTAAGGCTGGCAGGTTCCCACGAGAATGCAATTTCAAATTCTTCACCCTTTCGGGAAAGCATGTCTGCAGAAAGCTTCAGTCGGCTTGCTTTATTTTCCAGAGAAAGCTGTCCGGCTTTCCATTTTTTGGCGTTGCCCACCAGGCACTGCCAGGTTACAGGGCTCGAATGGCCCAGGGCCTGCTGCACATCCGTTACAGGTGTAAGCGGCTCGAGGCAGAAAATTTCGATGCGGGCGCCGGTTTCCTTAAAAAACTCCAGGCGGGCCTGCACTACCCTGGTATTGTTTAGCACCATAAGGCTGCCGGGCTCAAGAAAATCAGCCAGTTCACTAAAGCGCGCCTCAGAAATGCTTTCGCCAGCAGATACCAGCAACTTCGACTGATCGCGCTGTTCAAGCGGGTAGGAAGCAATGCGCGTGGCCGGAAGCTCATAGGTGTAATCATCTATCTTCAGGCCGGAAATATGATGAGGGATTTTCGGTTCAATTTTTTCCACGTGCAAAATTATCCATTATCGGCATACTCAGGCAATCCCCCTGCCAAATAATGCCAGGGAAAAGAAATCATCCCACAAAAAATAGAAACTACCCCAGGCGGGAAATCACCTCCTTGTTGCGTTGGTTCAGCAATTCTTTCCCTTCGGGTGTATAAAGATAGTCGAGTACATCTTTGTAGTATTTCACTATAGCCGGCCTCACGATTTTCATAGTGCTGTTCATGAGTTTGTTTTGCTCGGTGAAGGGTTCATCGAGAAAGGCCACGGTGGCAGGCAGCCATCGGGCAGGGAACATACCTCCGAAGTCGCCTCCGGGCATAAAACGGTCAATCTCCGCCCGCATCTTAACCAGGGCCGCCGTTTGTCCCGACTCGCTGTCGGCAGTCAATTTGTTTTTCTGCAGGAAATCCCTGAGTTTAGCCTGGTTTACTACTACCAATGCTACCGTGTAGGGGTTCTGGTTGTTATAAAGCATTACCTGATCGAAAAAGGGAATCTGCTCCACCATGGCCTCTTCAATGCCTTCGGGGCTATATTTTTCGCCATCGCTGCCAATGAGCAGGCTTTTGCTGCGCCCGAGCACATACAGATATCCATCCTGGTCGAGGTAGCCAAGGTCGCCGGTATATAACCATCCGTCGCGAATGGTTTCGCGGGTGGCTTTTTCGTTGGCCCAGTAGCCAGCCATGACGTTATCGCCCCGTATCACAATTTCTCCCTGCTGCCCTATGGGAAGTTCGTTTCCGTCTTCGTCGCAGATTTTCAGATCGAGCCAGGGCACCACCTTGCCCGATGAGCCCAGCTTATGAAAATCGGGCGTATTGGAAGAAATGACAGGAGAAGCCTCAGTAAGTCCGTAGCCCTGATACATTGGAATGCCAATGGCATAATAAAAACGCTGCAGATCTATGTCGAGCAGGGCCCCACCGCCTACAAAGAAGCGCAGGCGACCGCCAAAGTTCGCCTTAATCTTATTGAAAAGAATGGCATTAAAGAGCTGGTAAATGGGTTTGAGCAAAACCCGGAGGCCCTTGCCTTTGTTATGTCCTTCGAGGTTGTAAGCATAAGCCACCTTCAGGCCAGCATTAAACAGGGCCCAGGCAATGGCGCCTTTTTCCTTCACCCCTTTTTCAATATTTTTCCGGAAATTTTTAGCCAGGGAAGGAACGCTCAGCAGAAAATAGGGCCTCACTTCCTTGATATTGATCGGCACATTGCGCAAAGTTTCATTGAGGGTTTTCCCAACCTTTACCGAGGCCAGGCTTGCACCGTTGCGAATCAGGGCGTAAATACCCACGGTATGCGCAAAGCTGTGATCCCAGGGGAGGATATGCAAAGAGGTATAATAAGAAGGAACATCGAATATGGCAGAAGCCTGCTCCACGTTAGTAAGGTAATTTTTGTGGGTAAGGATAATGCCTTTGGGGTCGGCGGTGGTACCAGAAGTGTAGCAAATATTGGCATAGTCGTTGGGATCCACACTGTTTTTTACTTCCTCCAGTTTCTCCTTGTTTTCTTTAAGAAATTCTACCCCTTTTCCAAGCAAGTCATCAATCACCACCACTTTATCTTTCAAAACCGGGTCGGTAATTTCTTCTTCGGGTGCATCGAGCAACAAAATAAATTCGACAGTTTTGAGCTGCTCAATAATATTGAACACCTTGCTTTTGTGATTGCCCGAAACGATGACACCTTTACAACCCGAATGGGTAATACGGAAGATAAGGTCGCCGGGTTCTTCGAGCCTTACTGAAAGGGGCACACTTGCTGCATTGCAATACAGCAGAGCCAGTTCGCCAACCACCCAGTCATTGCGGCCTTCAGAGATCAGGGCCACACGGTCGCCCCGTTCAAGACCCAGGCTCAGAAATCCCGCGGCCAGCCTTACAACTCTTTCGTAAGCTTCCGTATAGGAGGTACCGCGATATTCGGTATTTTTCTTCTCCCAAAGCAAAACATTGTCGGGAAACTTCTTTACGCTCGCTTCAAACAGTTGGGGTAAACTACTGTGCTCCATTGCTTTGATTTTGGTTTTTAAAATAGGATTTTAAAGGCCTCCATTTAGGAATGCTAATATCGTAACAAATCAGTTAATTTTGCATTGATTTTTTAATAAATTTTCGCCGGCCTTTTCCTGCAACAGAAATTACCGTCATTTTGGGTAATCTCATCCATTCATATCATGTTTTCGCCCAGGTTTTTCACTACTATAAAACATTACGACCAGAAAAACTTTTTTTCTGACCACACGGCAGGTGTCATAGCGGGCATAGTGGCCCTTACGTTCGGATTGCTAATGGCGGTGTTCCTCTTTGTAAGAAGGGTATCAGAAACCACCGACATTGAGGTGCTAAGCAGCCAGGTAGAAGATGAACGCTCGCATATTTCTGACGATGAAGAAACCCTCGGCATCCCGGATGGTGTAGAGGTTTTCCAAATCAAAGGCCCTTTCTTCTTCGGAATTGCCAACAAATTTAAGGAAGCCGAAAAGCAGTCGGGGCAAAAACCCAAGATTCGAATTATCAGGATGCGACGGGTACCCTTTATTGACTCCACCGGGCTGAAAAACCTGAAAAATTTTATCAGGCGCAGTCGAAACCAGAGTATAATTGTGTTGATATCGGGCCTTCAGGCCAAACCCAGGGAAGCCCTTGAAAAGGAAGGAATTATAAAAATGCTTGGAAACGAAAATGTATGTTCTAATATTGAACTGGCCCTTGAAAGGGCAATTCAACTATTGGAAAAAGCGCTAACCCCTAGATGAAAATCGTTTCATTTTTCAGCAGGTCGGCCGTCAGGCACGAATGCACCGGGACAATTCCAACCAGGTCGCCTGGCTTGAACTGCTTCATCATTTCTGCCGGAAGGCTGATCACCCCGTGTTCCTGCGAAATACGCCGCACATAACAGGGTTTCTCCGGGAAGGACCATTTGCCATTCTCATCCAATAGCGCCATCAAGCCATAATGTGGCTTGCCCTGCGGACACAAGGCCTGTTCTTTTGACAAATGCACGGCACCCCCGTAAACCACCATTTCATTGCGTTCAGGGTGCAAGGCCACCACCGGTGCAGCCATTACGGCGGCAATATCTTCTTGCCGGCAAACTCCAAGTTGCCATTGCATCAGGTCATAATATACAAAGTTGCCCGGCCGCAATTCACTTGCCCCGTAGAATTCAGTTGCCACTGCACAGGATGGAGTATCGCCCCATGAAACCATCAAACGCGGGAAACCTGGTGCCAGGGCATTCTTCAAACCATTCAGAAATTCCATTGATCTTTTTTGAATGGCAAGAATCTCCTCAAGGCTTTTGGCATAATAAGTATGTCCGGCGTGAGCCACCAGTCCGGCGATGGTGATCATTGGGTTTCTGGCAGATTGCTCAAGGGCCTGCTTGATGGCGTCCAATTCATGGGGATCAAAACCGGTTCGGTGGGTTCCCACATCAATTTTCAAATACACATCAGCGGGTGCGCGCAACAATTCAGCAAGTGCAGGCATGACTCCCGGAGCCGAAACCACCAGCCCAAGGCGGTTGCGGGCAGCAAGTAGATTCATCTCGTCCACCTCGCGCAGGTTCACCGGAAATGCGATCATAATATCTTTCCAGCCATCAGCGGCAAATTCTTTGGCCATTGAAACCGACGAAACAGCTATGCGATCCACTCCTTCCATCCTGAACCAGCGACCCACTTCGGGCAACTGATGCGTTTTAAAGTGCGGCCGAAGCACCGCCCCTGCAGCACGGGCCTTTGCCAGCATGCGCCCAATATTGGCGGTGGCAATGGCCCGGTCAATGATCAGTGTGGGTAGGGAAATGGGAATTGAAAGGGTTGTCATGGTTGTCAAGTTAAAACTGTTGTCATGGTTATCATAGTTGTCATGGTTGTCAATGTTAAATGAAATAAGGATAAAAAGGAAACCGCGAAGCAGACAACACTTTAAACAACGCGAAGCAGACAACAACGACAACCCTTACCTTTTCAGCCTCTCCTCCACCAGCTTCATGATTTCATTTTCTTTTTTTCGGGCAGCCAGTTGTATTTCTTCTGCTTTTTTCAGGATTTCTTTCACGAAGGCCTTGTCTTCCAGGTCCATGGTGTTTACTTTCACATTGAGGTAAGCACCGATTACGGCCGTGCGCGCGCAGAGGGCGCCAACGCCGGCATCGGTCACTGAAGTGGGATTGCCTTTTTCAACCATGGCTTCGATCACATCCATTGCTTTGAAAGCCGTTTCCATTACCCTGAAAGGCACTTCAATGGCGTATTTTGTAGCTGCCTGAATGGCCTCTTTTCTTGCCTTTTTCTCTTCGTCAGTGCCTTTGGGCAGGCCAAAGGCATCCATAATGCGGTTAAAGGCGCGGGTATCCTCATCCACCAGGAATATCAGCTCATCCTTAATGGCCTGGCCTTTTTCGGCCCACTTGCTGAACTCTTCCCAGCGCTCGTCCCAGCCCCGCTTGTGCGACGACAGGTTGGCCACCATGGTGCCCAGCGAAACGCCCAATGCGCCCACATAAGCTGAAACCGATCCACCACCCGGGGCCACCGACTCACTTGCGGTTTCATCGGCGAAAGCCTGCAGGTTCATATCCACCAGTTTTTTACCGGCCGATTCCTCTATCAGGTATTCAATGATCTTTTCCTTGGGGTTGAATGGTTTCAGCTCATCCAAGCCCAGCGATTTTACAGCAATCTTAATGATCTCAGCCTCGGAAACGCCCAAACTGCGCTCTTGTTTGGCCAGGAAGTACTTGCCGGCATCAATCAGGGCTTTTTTTGGAACAAGCCCCACTAATTCAGAACCGGTAACGCGGATGCCCCGTTCTGCGGCTTTGCTGCAGACCTCATCGAAAGCCACATGCACCGGGGTAATGCTGATGTTGGTAAGGTTCATTGAAATTTGCGCAATGCCATACTCTTCAATAAACCAGCCTATGGCCTTTACGGCCTTGAGGGTACCGGGAACGCTCACCGGGTCGCCTTTTTCGTCCTTTACAATTTTGCCTGTAATGGGATTGCCTTCCCTTTTCACGCGGCCTTTCTCGCGCACATCGAAGGCAATGGCATTGGCACGGCGGGTGGATGTGGTGTTCAGGTTGATGTTGTATGCCACCAGGAAGTCGCGCGCACCTACTGCTGTAGCACCAGCGCGGGCGTTAAATTCGGCCGGGCCGAAGTCGGGCTTCCACTCTGGATTGGCCAGCTTTTTGGGCAGGCCTTCGTACTCGCCACTGCGGCAATTGGCCAGGTTGCGGCGCTTGGGTTCAAGGGCTGCATTTTCATAACAGTATACCGGTATATTCAATTCTTTTCCAATGCGTTCGGCCAGCTTGCGGGCGTATTCAACCACCTCTTCCATGCTGATGTTGGCCACCGGCACCAAAGGACAGACATCGGTGGCGCCCATGCGCGGGTGCTCGCCCTTGTGCTTGCTCATATCGATTAGCTCGGCGGCTTTTTTAACGGCGCGAAAAGCTGCTTCGATCACCTCGTCGGGAGTGCCTACAAAAGTTACCACGGTACGGTTGGTGGCTTTTCCCGGGTCAACATCTAGCAGCTTAACACCATCAACAGCTTCAATTTCCTGGGTGATGCGGTTAATGATACCCATGTCTCTTCCTTCACTGAAATTGGGAACGCATTCGATAAGTTTCTTCATAACGGATAGGTTTTTATTTTTTATGGTTCTTGGCAAATGGTTTTGCGAAATTAATCATTGCAGGCAAATAAAAAAAAAGCCCTCGGGTGAGGGCTGAAAGATATAGTGAGGATATAAGAGCATTTACATCCTTTTTTCCTTGATACGTGCTTTTTTACCACGGAGTGCGCGGAGGTAAAAGATACGGGCGCGGCGAACCACACCACGGCGGTTGAGTTCAATTTTTTCAATAGAGGGCGAGTTGATGGGGAAGATCCTCTCCACGCCAGTGTTGCCTGAAATTTTCCTTACGGTGAAAGTTTCCGAAGCACCGGCGCCCCTGCGCTGAATTACCACACCCTGATAAGGCTGAATACGCTCTTTGTTACCTTCCTTGATTTTATAATGAACGGTTACGTTGTCACCGGCTTTGAATGCAGGGTGTTCTTTCTGCTCAATCAGGGTGTCCTGCACAAAGTTGATCAATTCCATCTTGTTCATCGGTACGGTATATTTAAGATTTTTTCTTGTGTTCGTAAAAGGAGTGCAAATTTAGAGAAATATTTTCAATTAAAAAAATGGTCTGCAGAATTATTTTGAAATCCATTCGTAAATTCTGAAAATCATTGATTAAGCCTTCCCTTCACCTCTTCATAACTAACTGAAATCAAAAATCTTCAATCGTTAATCGTTAATCGTTGATCTGAAATCAGAGACCTCCCCCAGCCCTCCTGCCTGAGGCGGGACAAGCTCTCCAAAGGGGGAGTTCGTACTCAGTTATTTCTTGAAATTCTTAAATCTGCATTCGTTAACCGATCCGCTAGCCAGCGGAGAGCTCACCGAAGGTAATCCTTGTTCTTAAATCAATAATCTTCAACTACCTCTTTTCAAGCACCAAGGTCAAAAATCCTTAATCATCAATCATAAATCATCATTCAAAAGATCCGGTCTTCTCTCCCTGGTGCGATGGATGGCTTGCTCGTGCCGCCATTCATGGATTTTGCGGTCGTGGCCCGAGAGCAAAATATCGGGCACTTTCCAGCCTTTGTATTCGGCCGGGCGGGTATATACCGGTGGCGAGAGCAGCCCGTCCTGGAAACTGTCGGACAGCGCTGATGTTTCATCGCCCAATACGCCGGGTAATAGACGGATCACCGCGTCGGCCAGGATGGCTGCGGCCAGCTCACCTCCCGAAAGCACATAGTCGCCCACCGAAATCTCGCGGGTGATGAAGTGCTCGCGCACCCGCTCATCCACACCCTTGTAATGCCCGCAAAGCAATATCAGGTTGCCCTTGGTCGACAAGTTGTTGGCTATTGGCTGCGTAAGCTTTTCCCCATCGGGGCTGAGATAGATCACCTCATCGTAGAGGCGTTCGCTTTTTAGCTTCGAAATGCAGCGGTCGATGGGTTCTATCATCATCACCATGCCGGCCCCGCCCCCAAAGGGGTAATCGTCCACATTTTTATGCTTGGAAACAGAGTAATCGCGAATATCGTGCAGGTGGATTTCGGCCAGGCCTTTTTCAATCGCCCTCTTTATGATGGAGTGCGAAAAAGGCCCTTCAAACATCCCCGGAAAAATGGTCAGAATGTCAATGCGCATGGTAAATCTCAGGCAGGTTTTTCAAATGCGAAGGTAAGAAAAAACACGCTTGAAGTGCACGGCCGGCCAAGTACCAAACACTTCAGTCAGGAGAAAACAAACCCAATGGCCTTTTTGAACCCATTAATCCAGCCTGCATAAAAATTCCAGAATAACTTTTTCCCCAACTTACACGCTTTGTGAGATGCTACCACAAATCCTCATGCAGGCTCAGCCTGGCCGTTTCCATGGTTACCCAATCAAATGTTATCAGTGCTAATAGTTCTTTCTTAGTGGCTTGAGTAAATCTTCCAGTCCATTGCTCTTAATTTCATAGATAGTCTGCAACAGCATGCCCAGCTTTCCCTCAGGAAATCCCTTTCGTTGAAACCACTCCAGGTAAGAAACCGGCAAATCGCAGATCAACCGGCCCTTGAATTTGCCAAATGGCATGGGCGTTTTTATTATATCGAGAAGAATCTGCGGGTTGTGCTCCATTCCAGTTTATTTTAGTTTCTTATCTTCTTATCTTCTCATCTCTCACTTCTCATTTTCACATGTTCACATCTTCAAACACCCCCATTCCAAACAATGCAAAATCATAAAGAACCGGGTCTTCCGGATTAAATTTACGCAAGTTTTGGGTGAGTTCCTCCACAGCTTTCCAGTCGTTTTGCTTGCGCTGAAGCAAACCCAGTCTTCGCGCAACACGGCCAGAATGCAGGTCGAGCGGACAATAGAGGTGTGCGGGTGCTATGGCATCCCACAGGCCAAAATCCACGCCGGCATCGTCTTTTCTCACCATCCAGCGCAGAAACAGATTCAGCCTTTTAGCCGAAGCCCCTGTGTCGGGATTGCTCACGTGCTTTTGTGTTCGCGGCAGATGCGGAATGTCGAAAAACACCCTCCTGAAACCCGTGATGGCATCCTTCACATCCATATTTTGCAGGTAGGGTTTTGTAAAACATTGCTCCAGACTACCATGCTCCTGGTAAATATTTTTGAGTGAAAAAAGGAAAAACTCCAGGTCGGCATAATTGAAGGTGCGGTGCACAAAGCGGGCAAAAGGTCTAAGATCACTCTCCGAAAAATTCCTTACAAAATCGGCCGGCTGCCAGTCCATGAGTTCCATTAACCGCATGCCATTCTGAATGATCGATTTCCGCTGCCCCCAGGCAATAGTGGCCACCAGAAATGCGGCAATTTCAATGTCTTCCTTACGGGAAAAACGGTGCGGAACCGAAATGGGATCGGTTTCAATAAAAAAGGGCCGATTATAAAAAGCCGCCTTTTCGTTGAGCAATTGTTTCAGGTCAGGGAAAGCTGGTGTCGTCATATTAAAGCAAAGATAGCCAAAACCAATTGGAGCACAGGCTAAGGTCCCGCTATTTTACGTTCTAATACCAGTGAATAATTTTGTAGATTTGTTTGTCAGGAACACAAGAAACTATGAATGACGAAAAGTATCTTCGGGAAGCCATTGCCATGGCAAAAGCAAATGTAAAAAATGGCGGGGGTCCTTTTGGGGCTCTTATTGTGAAAGATGGCAGTGTTATCGGACGCGGGGTAAATCAGGTGGCCCATAACAACGACCCTACGGCCCATGCCGAAATGATGGCCATACGCGATGCCTGCAAAAACATTAACGATTTCCGGCTCTACGGCTGCGTGATCTATACCAGTTGCGAGCCCTGCCCCATGTGCCTGGGCGCCATTTACTGGGCGCATATCGACCGCATCGTTTTCGCTGCCACCAAGGACGATGCTTCAAAGGCGGGTTTCGACGATTCCTTTATTTATGACGAGTTTTCACTGGCACACGAGCAACGCTCCATCCCCATGCAGAAAATGGTATTGAGAGAAGCCGCTGAGCCATTCGAGCAGTGGCTGAAACTAGAAAACAAAACCAAGTATTGATGGAAAACTGGATCAGCCAATTATCGGCAGCAAGAAAGGAGCAACGTACCTTCGCCCTCTGCACCCTGATAAATGTTGAGGGATCGTTTGGCCGTCCGCCTGGAGCGCGCATGCTGGTTTTTGAGGATGGCTCCACACGGGGCACCATTGGCGGCGGACCGGTGGAACTGGAGGTAATCAAAACCGCAAATGTCTTTCTGAAGGAAACCAAAAACGGCATGTTTGAAATGCAAAACCCCGAAACGGGTACCAGGCTTACGTTCTTTATTGAGAGTTTTCAGCCCGACAGTGAACTGGTGATCTTCGGAGCCGGACATGTGGCCAGAGCCCTGGTATATTTTGCCCAAAAACTGGAGTTTAGCATCACCGTGGTAGATGAAAGAGCTGAAATGCTGGCCGATCCTGCTTTCGCAGGGATCAACACCAAAGCAAAGCATCACCTCGATTTTCTCAAAGGGTTCGAACCCGGTACACGTCACTTCCTGGTACTTTGCTCCCACCGCCACGATTACGATTTTGAGATACTAGCATATTTGCTCAATAAACCCTGGGCATACTTGGGTATGATAGGCAACAAAGTAAAAATTGCCCAAGCCAAAGAATTTTTGATGGAAAAAGGGCTTTTCGATGAAGCCGCTTTCGCGAAGGTGGACTCCCCCATAGGAATCAAGCTGCCGGGTAAAACTCCAGAAATTATCAGTTTATCCATCGCCGCAAGGCTCATTGAGGTAAAAAACCCTGCTTGAACCTGTTTTACATGGCCCGTATTTTTATTAACTTTGATTTGGAAGGATGCGTTTCTTTCCAAAAATGATGCTTTTCTATGCACGACATTGAGCCTTTCTACTCCTGGCGAAACCTTTATATAGCCTCCGAAGACCAACGCTCACCCTTTTACGGGAGGGAGTATTCGGAGTTTGAGTTTTCACACGCCGTTTACAACTACCTGATCCACCCCCAGTGGGACGAAATGGGCTCAGCCACCCTTTTCATCAAAATCCTGTATGCCGATTACGACCAGGGCTACTGCATCATTGAAATGATAGGCGAATGGAACGACTGTCTTTACAACGACATTATGTACCTGAAGCGCAATATCATTGAGCCACTTATTGAAAATGGCATAAACAAATTCATTTTGATTGGCGAAAACGTACTGAATTTCCACTCATCCGACGACTGTTATTACCAGGAATGGTTTGATGAGCTGGAAGATGGCTGGATTGTGGCCCTGAATTTTCGCGACTTTGTAATTCGCGAGTTCGAAAGTGCCAACATTGATTATTACATTGCTTTCGGCAAGCACTTCAATGATGTAAGCTGGCGGAAGTTCACCCCAATGGATCTTTTCAAGGTCATTGAGGGCGCCATGATGCGCCGCCTCGACCCCCACCTCGATTAAATTCAGAGTTTTCTAAGCCGGTTGTTTAAATGTGCCAGAGTGGTACTTTTTTCGGCTATCTGCCTGGCCAGTTGCTCCACTTTGTCGTAAAGTCGGTCCAGATCAAGCGTCACCAGCTTGCGGTTTTGTACCATCAGCCGGCCATCAACCAGCACGGTTTCTACATCCGATCCTCGAAGTGAATAAATAATCAATGAATAAATATTGTAAACCGGGTGGGCGTGCGGCTGATCCATGTCGAGAATAATAATATCGGCTCTTTTGCCCACTTCGAGCGACCCGATTTTTTCTTCCATGCCGAGCACCCTGGCGCCGCCAATGGTCACCAGCTCAAGGGCGGTCAGGGCATCGAGCACGGTAGGATTCTGGCTGTTGAGCTTATGAATGAAGGCAGCTGAGCGTACTTCATCAAAAAGGTCAAGGTCATTGTTACTTGCTACGCCATCGGTGCCAATGCCAACTTTCACCCCTGCCTTGAGAAATGCCGGCACAGGAGCTACCCCGCTGGCCAGCTTCATGTTGCACTGCGGATTGTGGGCCACACCCACGCCACGGCGCGCATAAATCTCAATATCTTCGGGGGTTAGATGCACACTGTGAGCAGCTATTACATTGGAGCCCAGCACACCAATGCTATCGAGAAACTGCACCGGCGTCATGCCGTATTCTTTTTGCGTAAGCTCATATTCTCCGCGGGTTTCAGCCACATGTATATTAAAAGGCAGATTATTCTTATCGGCCAGCGCCTTCCCTTTTTTTATTACCTCGGGTGAAGTGGTGTAAAGGGCATGGGCAGAAACGCCTATGGTGATCAGCGGATGGTGCTGCCATTTTTTTATCAACTCTTCGCTCATCCTTAGGCAATGCTCAGGCGAAGGATTGTTGGGTGCCGAAAAATCTATCAGGCTTTCGGTGAGCACGGCCCGCACACCCACCTGGTCAACCACTTTGGCCATCTCGTCCACGTAATAATACATGTCGTTGAAGGTGGTGGTGCCGCTAAGCAGCATCTCGGCGATGGCCAGCCGGGTGCCGGTGCGCACATTCTCGGGAGTAACAAACTCCGACTCAATAGGAAAAATATGATCGTAGAGCCACTCTTTCAGATGCAGGTCATCGGCATAGCCCCTGAAAATGGTCATAGGCGAGTGGGTATGCGTATTAATCAAGCCGGGTAAAACCAGCTTTCCAGAAGCATTGATTTCCTGGTCAGCAACAAACTTCTTTTGCAGCAAAGTGGTTTCGCCAATGTCCACAATTGAACCATCCTTTACGGCAATAGCGCCATTCTCAACAATGCGGTAAGCCGGGTCCATGGTTACCACCAGTCCATTTACAATCAGAAAATCAACTTTAGAAAGATGGTCTTTTCCACTTCCTTCGGAACTATTACCTTTATTTGCCATCCAGAAAAATTTTACGTATTAGGGCTGCCGCTTTAAAGCAAGTCATTGCTACCGTTAACAAGAAAAGCAAGAAAATGGTTCAACCCATAGAAAAGGGCTTAATTCAGCAAATTTAATGGTTTTTGACTTACTGAACTTTTTACTAATTTAGCAATCCGACTAAATCCTATGACAAATGTTTGAAAAAATAAAAGCTACCGCGCAATTTCTTAAAGACAAAACACAATTCACCCCCGAGGTGGGCATCATCCTTGGCTCCGGCCTTGGCGGGCTTGTAAAGGCCATCGACGTAAAGCATACGTTCGATTACAGCGAAGTCCCCAACTTCCCGGTATCCACTGTCGAAGGCCACGATGGCAAACTGATCTTTGGCCTCCTTGGCGGGAAAAACGTGGTGGCCATGCAAGGCCGCTTTCATTACTATGAAGGCTACCCCATGCAGGAAGTAACTTTTCCCGTAAGGGTAATGAAGCTCCTGGGCGTAAAAACCGTTTTCCTTTCCAATGCCGCCGGTGGCCTGAATCCAGCCTTCGAGGTGGGCGACCTTATGATCATTTGCGACCATATCAACTTTTTTCCAGAGAATCCCCTTCGCGGGAAAAACATGGATGAGCTGGGCACCCGTTTTCCCGAAATGAGCCAGACTTACAATGCCGAACTGATTGCCCGCGCCAAAAAAATTGCGACCGACTATAAGATCAAGTTTCAGTCGGGCGTGTATATTGGCAGCCCCGGCCCCACCCTCGAAACCCCCGCCGAATACAATATGTTCCGCCTGCTGGGTGCCGATGCCACAGGTATGTCAACCGTACCCGAGGTGATCGTGGCCCGCCATGCCGGCATGGAATGTTTCGGCATTTCTGTGATCACCAACCTGGCCAAGCCCGCCGACACCGACAAGCCTACCAGTCATGAAGAAGTGCAAAACGTGGCCCAGGTGGCCGAACGCAACATGACGGTGGTCTTTACCGAACTGATAAAGAGCCTGTAACTAAGCCATCATTCATTCTCGAAAAGGTTGCCCGTCTTTCCCTGAGACTTTTTATTTTTCAACTTGCTCTTGATGGTTTCCACCTCTTTCTTCAACTGGTTGAACTGGTTGGAAAGTTGCTCTACGGGCGTATTGGCCTCGGGTATCTGGCTGCTGATGAAGTTTACAAACTTCCACACCTCGCGGATGTCGTTCACATGCACTTCGTAAGGCTCGTATATCGGGTTGAGCGAATAGAGCCGCAACTTGCCTTCGGTCCTGATCAGGTTCTCTGCCACCTTGAACACCACCCCATCGTCAAGGGTGTGAATCACGTAGGCATGCCGGTTCTGTATCAGGTTCCAGTTCTGTACAAACTCGCAGGTAACCCATGAGCCCTCGGGTATGGGCAGCATGCTGTCGCCCGAAACCTGGAAACTGCGGTACTTCTTCTGCTTCGACAGGAAAGGCATCTGGAAGGTAGGCAGCACTTTGATGAACTCCGGGTCGGCAAAGCCGGTGCGGTAGCCGGCCTTGGCCTTTTCCGACACCAGCTCGATGTTCTCCTCATTGTCGCTGTCGACAGTAGTGGCCAGCACGCGCAGCTTGCTGCCCGAAACGAACACATCGTAGCCCCGCTCCAGCTGCCTGAGCTGGCTTTCAGCCAAACTGGCAAGATCAACCTTTATCAGGGTGTCGATGGACACGTTGTAATACTTCGAAAATGCCACCAGGGCTTCCAATCCAGGCTGGGCCACCCCGTTCTCGTAACCGCTCAGGGTGGGCCGCTTCATATCGAGCAAAAAGGCCACATCGTCCTGGGTGCGGCCGCGCCGCTTGCGCAAAAGCTTGATGTTGGATGCAAAGAAACTCATAATGCTATGTTTTGGCAGAAAAAATTACCCTTAAGCAAGAGGCATAATTCAATTTTTGATTAAATTATAACCATATTTTTGGTTATATTCTAATCAAAATTAAAACATTTTCTGAAACGACAAGCATCTGAGCAAAAAATATTTATGGATTCTTCTGCCCGCACCATAGCACATCTCGATCAGGACACTTTCTTTGTGTCGGTTGAGCGCCTGCACAACAGCAGCCTCATCGGCAAGCCCGTGATCATTGGCGGTATGGGCGACCGTGGTGTGGTGGCAGGATGCAGCTACGAGGCGCGGCAGTATGGGGTGCATTCGGCCATGCCCATGAAGCTGGCCCGAAACCTCTGTGCCGATGCCGTGTTCATTCGCGGCGACCTGCAGGACTACAGCAAGTACTCCAACATGGTCACGCAGATCATTGCCGAGCGGGCGCCGGTATTCGAGAAGGCCTCCATCGACGAGCACTACCTCGACATCACGGGCATGGATCGCTTCTTTGGCTGCTACAAATGGGCTTCGGAGCTGCGGCAATACATCATAAAAGAAACGGGGCTGCCCATCTCCATGGGTTTGTCACTCAACAAAACCGTGTCGAAGATCGCCACGGGCGAAGCCAAGCCCAACGGGCAAATACAGGTGCAGCAGCCCATGCTGCGGCCCTTTCTCGATCCCCTGTCTATCCGCAAGATTCCCATGATCGGCTCCAAGACCTATCACACCCTGCGTACCATGGGCATTGCCACCATAGGCACCCTGAGCCGCATACCGCCCGAGGTGATGGAAAACATGATGGGCAAGAACGGCCGCGAGATATGGCGGCGGGCCAACGGCATCGACAACAGCCCGGTGCAGAGTTGGAGTGAACGCAAGTCCATCGGCACCGAAACCACCTTCGAAACCGACACCATCGACATTGCCTTTATCAACGACCTGCTGGTGCGCATGTGCGAAAAGGTGGCCTACCGCCTGCGCAAGAAGCAGCAGCTCACCGGCTGCGTCACCGTGAAGATACGCTACGCCAACTTCGACACCCACACCCTGCAGCAAACAGTGCCCTATACTTCCTTCGACCACGTGCTCATACCCGTGTGCAAGGAGCTGTTCCGGCGACTTTACACCCGCCGCATGCTCATACGACTGGTGGGCATACAGTTCAGCCGCCTGGTGCATGGCGTGCAGCAACTCAATATGTTCGAAGAAACACCCGAACTCATCAGCCTCTACCAGGCCATCGACCGCATGCGCCGCAAGCACGGTGAAAACGCCCTGCACCGCGGCGTAGCTATGACACCGGGATAGGTTAAAGGTTTGGAGTTTGGAGTTTGGGGTTCGGGGTTCGGGGTTCAAGGTTTTCTGCTTACTGCCTCCTGCCTCTACCTCCTGCCGCTATCTACTTCTCCCTCTGCCCTGTGCCCTGTGCCCTCTGCCAATCCGTGAAATCCGTAACAATCCGCGTAATCCGAAAAAATGTTCATCAACTGCCACACATACTACAGCCTGCGCTACGGCACCGTAAGCCCCGAAGACCTGGTGACACGGGCCGCTGAGATGGGCATCAAACGTCTGGCGCTGACCGACATCAACAATGCCACGGCCATGCCCGATTTCGTGAAGCTGTGCCGCGAGCAGGGCATTGCACCCGTGGCGGGCATGGAGTTTCGCAAGGGCGACCGCCTGCTGTACATTGTGCTGGCACGCGACCCCGAAGGCTTTCGCCGCATCAACGCATTCCTGAGCCAGCATAATATTGACAAGACAGCACTGCCCGAACGCTTTCCGGTATGCGATCATACTTTTGTCATTTACCCTTTCGGGGAGGGTGGCGCAGGGTCGTTCCCCGGCACCAACGAATATATCGGCATACGCCCTTGGGAGCTAACGCGTCTCTCCACCGCTCCCCTGCGCCACCACCCTGCGAAGCTCGTGGCCCTGCATCCCATCACCTTCCTTTCTGAAAGGGAATTTGAACTGCACCGCCACCTGCGCGCCATCGACCACAACATAGTGCTGAGCCGCCTCACCGGCAAACATACCGCTCATCCCGGCGAAGTCCTCCCTTCGCCTGCCGCCCTGCGCAGCCACTACCAAAGCTTCCCGCAGCTCATCACCAACGCAGAAATGCTGCTGGAGCAGTGCCACATGGACTTCGACTTCCGCACACCCAAAAACAAAAAGACCTTTACCGGCCACCCGGCCGATGACCGTGCCCTGCTTACCAAGCTGGCCATGGACGGGCTGGAGTACCGCTACGGCAAGCGCAACAAGGAAGCCCTGCGGCAAGTGCAGCACGAACTGGAGATCATCGACAAGCTGGGCTTCTCGTCCTACTTCCTCATTACCTGGGACATCATACGCTATTCCATGTCGCGCGGCTTCTACCATGTGGGGCGCGGCAGCGGCGCCAACAGCATCGTGGCCTACTGCCTGCGCATCACCGACGTGGACCCCATTGAGCTCGACCTTTACTTCGAGCGCTTTATCAACCCCAAGCGCAGCACCCCGCCCGACTTCGACATTGACTACTCGTGGAAGGAGCGCGACCAGGTGCTCGACTACATCTTCAAGCGCTACGGCCATGAGCACACCGCCCTGCTGGGCACCATCAGCACCTTTCGCGACCGCAGCATGATACGTGAGCTGGGCAAGGTGCTGGGCCTGCCCAAGGCCGAGATCGACGTGCTGGTGTCGAACCACGAAGCACGCCGCACGCCCGATGCCGTGGGCGCCCGCATCTTCCAGGTGGCCGAACAGCTGGCCGACTTTCCCAATATGCGCAGCATCCATGCCGGGGGCGTGCTCATCTCTGAGCAGCCCATCAACTGCTACTCGGCCCTCGACATGCCGCCCAAGGGCCTGCCCACCGTGCAATGGGACATGTACACCGCCGAAGACCTGGCCTTCGAGAAGATCGATATACTGAGCCAGCGCGGCATTGGCCACATCAACGAGTGCGCGCAGATTGTAAGGCAAAACTACGGCATCACCGTGGATGTGCACCAGGTGGAAAAGTTCAAAAAAGATGAAAAGGTGAAGGCGCTGCTTCGCTCGGGCGAGACCACCGGCTGCTTCTATGTAGAGAGCCCTGCCATGCGCGGGCTGCTCAAGAAGCTGCGCTGCGACAACTACATCAGCCTGGTGGCCGCCAGCTCCATCATACGCCCCGGGGTGGCCCGCTCGGGCATGATGCGCGAATACATTCAGCGCTTCCACAACCCCAAGGGTTTTGAGTATCTGCATCCGGTTATGGAGCAGCAGCTGAAGGAAACCTACGGCGTAATGGTGTATCAGGAAGACGTGATCAAGGTATGCCACCACTTTGCCGGGCTCGACCTGGCCGATGCCGACGTGCTGCGGCGTGCCATGAGCGGCAAGTACCGCTCTAAAAAAGAAATGCAGCGTATTGTGGACCGCTTTTTCGAAAACTGCCGCGCCAAAGGCTATCCCGAAAGCCTCATCAGCGAAGTGTGGCGGCAGATTGAGTCTTTTGCCGGATACTCTTTTTCGAAAGCCCACTCGGCTTCATTTGCCGTGGAAAGCTATCAGAGCCTTTACCTGAAAGCCTATTATCCGCGCGAGTTTATGACCGCCGTGATCAACAACTTTGGCGGCTTCTACCAAAGCCCGGTGTATTTCAACGAAGCCCGCCGCTATGGCGCCAACATTGAGCTGCCCTGCGTAAACCACAGCAACTACACCACCACCATTTACGGAAGTGATATTTACATTGGCTTTGTGCACATACAGAACTTGGAATACAAGCTGGCACAGCTCATCACGGGCGAGCGCGAAGCCGGCGGGCCTTACCTGGGCCTGGAAGACTTTGCCCGCCGCACCGGGGCCGGGCTCGAGCAGCTCATTCTGCTTATCCGGGTGAACGCCTTTCGCTTCACGGGCATTGCAAAGGCACAGCTGATGTGGAAGGCGCACCTGCTGGCCGGCAAAAAACCTGCTACCGGCCCCATGTTGTTTGCCGCGCAGGAGAAGGCCTTTCACTTTCCCGAGCCGGAAACCGACCCTGTGCAGGACGCCTATGATGAAATGGAACTGCTGGGTTTCACCGTATCCATGAGCGCCTTCGACCTGGTAAAGAGCAGTTTCCGCGGTGAGCTTATGGCCACTGATATGCTGCAGCACGTGGGGCGCAAGGTGCGCATGGTGGGCTGGCTGGTCACCATCAAATACGTACGCACCGTAAAGCGCGAAATGATGCACTTCGGCTGCTTTCTGGATGTGCAGGGCAACTTCTTCGACACCGTGCACTTTCCCAACGCTTCCAAAGCCTGGCCTTTCCGCGGAAGCGGCATTTACCTGCTGCTGGGTACCATTACGGAAGAGTTCGGCTTCCCTTCACTTACCGTGGAAAAAATGGCCCGCATGCCCATAAAGGCCGACCCGAGGGGGTGATCAGGGTCAGGTCGATTGTGTGGAAAGGGACAGGTCAATTGTGGAAAAGGACAGGTCGCGACCTGTCCCTACTGCGAGAATAATCTTTTGCATTATCTTCGCAAAAACAATTCTTATGAAGATTATAAGCAAGCTAATCATTTTCAGCCTGGTATTGGCGGGCATTCTGGCCTGCCAGCGCGAACCCGAAAACCTGAATGCACTGAAAGAAAAAATGCAGACAGCAGGTTATTACGGAGAGTACCACCAACCCAACAGCCAGCTGGAGAAAATGGCGCTGAACCTGATCGGGGTAAACGACCTGCTGATTTACAACGATGACAAGCTGCACGCCTTTGTTTTCAAGGTGAAGGATGGCAAGGACCCCCGGGAGTCGCTCGATCAGGTGGAAGATTATGTTAGAAGGTTTGTAACCTTTAAAGATGATGGGGAAGAAAAGGAGATGGAAGAGACCTGGGAGAAGGTCAAGAACGATGCAAAAGTCCGTGGCCAGTTCCTGCTGGTGTGGTATGGCGACAACGAAGAAGATTTGCTGCGGGCATTCCGATTCTTTTAAATAAAAAACCCGGAAGCGATTTGCTTCCGGGTTTCGTTTTCTTAAGCCTGGGCAGTGGGACCACCCAGGTTCATTGGCAGGCTGGGCACCTCCACATCCTTAATGGGTCCATGAACCGCCTCGTACTTCCCGATATTTTCCTTCAGGGCTTTCATAAGCCTTTTGGCATGCTGAGGAGTAAGCACGATCCTGGACTTCACCTTGGCCTTGGGTACACCAGGCATCAATCTGACGAAATCGACCACAAACTCAGTGTGCGAATGGGTAATTATGGCCAGGTTAGAATAGATTCCTTCCGCTACATCCTCGCCCAACTCAATATTAATCTGGTTTTCGGGTTTTCTTTGTTCAGACATGACTTGCCTTTCTTTTTATGATGAATAAATTTAGTCTTCTTCTACCTCTTCGGTTTTGCGCTTGGAGGCCATCAGCAGGTTGTATTCTTCCATAGAACCCACAATGATGTTCTCGTACTCCCGGAGGCCGGTACCGGCTGGAATCAAGTGACCAACGATCACGTTTTCCTTCAGGCCTGCCAAGTTATCGATTTTGGCATTAACAGCCGCATCGGTAAGAACCTTGGTAGTTTCCTGGAAGGAAGCAGCCGAGATAAAGCTCTTGGTCTGGAGTGAAGCCTTGGTTATACCCTGCAATTGCTGACGGGCGGTGGCGCCTCTGGCATCGCGGGCCACCACAAGGGCTTTGTCCTTACGCTTGAGCAGCGAGTTTTCGTCGCGCAGCTTGCGGGCGGTAATAATCTGACCTGGCCTGAGTGCCGAGTCACCCGGATCTTCAACCACCTTCTTGCCGAAAATGTTGTCGTTTTCTTCCATGAACTCGATTTTGTTAACAATCTCGTTTTCAAGGAATCGAGTATCGCCCGGATCATCAATGGTCACCTTACGCATCATCTGACGGACAATCACTTCGAAGTGCTTGTCGTTAATCTTCACACCCTGCATGCGGTACACTTCCTGCACCTCGTTTACGATGTACTCCTGCACGGCGGTGGGGCCTTTAATGGCAAGGATGTCGGCCGGAGTAATCGGTCCATCCGACATGGGTGTACCGGCTTTCACAAAGTCGTTTTCCTGGGCCAGTATCTGCTTGGAGAGCGGAATAAGGTAACGCTTCTCGTCGCCGGTTTTGGAAGTGATGATCACCTCGCGGTTACCGCGCTTGATCTTTTTACCGAAAGAAACCACACCGTCGATTTCGGCCACCACAGCAGGATCGCTGGGGTTGCGGGCTTCAAACAGCTCGGTGATCCTTGGCAGACCGCCTGTGATGTCACCAGATTTACCAACGGCCCTGGGAATCTTAGCCACCGTCTTACCAGCTACAATCTCCTGATTTTCAGACACAACAATGTGAGCTCCCACGGGCATGTCGTAAGTGCGAAGAATTTCGCCATCCTTATCTACAATACTAATGGATGGGTTACGGGTGCGGTCCTTGCTTTCGATAATCACTTTTTCGTAGTAGCCGGTCTGTTCGTCAGAGTCGGTGCGATAGGTTACGCCTTCCTGCATCTGGTTGAACACCACCTTACCACTCATGTCGGAGATGATAACTGCGTTGTAGGGATCCCACTCGCAAATCAGGTCGCCGCTTTCCACTTCCTGCCCCGCCTCGAAATAAAGGTTGGCACCGTAAGGGATGTTCTGGCTGGTAAGTACCATGCGGGTGTTCTTATCCACGATACGCATTTCGGCCGAACGCCCGATCACCACATGGTATGACCTGCCTTCGCTGTTGGTGTAAGGTACACTGCGAAGCTCGTCGATTTCGAGCAGCCCGCCGTATTTGGCATTGATCTTTGAGGCGGTGGCAAGACCTGCAGCCACACCACCCACGTGGAAAGTGCGGAGGGTAAGCTGCGTACCGGGTTCACCGATGGACTGGGCTGCGATAACGCCAATGGCTTCGCCTTTCTGCACCATGCGGCCGGTGGCCAGGTTGCGGCCGTAGCACTTGGCACAAACCCCATGCTTCGACTCGCAGGTAAGCACCGAGCGAATCTCTACGGCTTCGATGGGCGAGTCTTCAATAATCCGGGCTATCTCCTCGGTGAGCTCTTCACCAGCTTTCACTATCAGTTCGGCAGTGGTGGGGTGATAGATGTCATGAAGGGTGGTACGGCCCAGTATGCGATCGTAGAGGGGTTCCACGGTTTCTTCGTTGTTTTTGAGGGCAGTAGCCGTCAAACCACGAAGGGTTCCACAGTCGGGCTCGGTAACGATTACGTCTTGCGAAACGTCGACCAGACGACGGGTAAGGTAACCGGCATCAGCCGTTTTAAGGGCCGTATCGGCCAGACCTTTACGTGCACCGTGGGTTGAGATAAAGTACTCGAGAACCGACAGACCTTCCTTAAAATTGGAAAGAATGGGGTTTTCAATAATTTCACCACCTTTTGCACCGGACTTCTGCGGCTTGGCCATCAGGCCCCTCATACCCGAGAGCTGACGAATCTGCTCTTTCGAGCCCCTTGCACCGGAGTCGAGCATCATATACACCGGGTTGAAGCCCTGGTTGTCGGCGGTAGTCTTTTCGATCAGCACCTTGGTAAGCTTGGCGTTCGTGTGTGTCCAGATGTCAATGATCTGGTTGTAACGTTCGTTGTTGGTGATAAAGCCCATGCTGTAGTTGGCACGCACTTCGTCAACCTGCTCGTTGGCCTGATCGATAAGAATCTGCTTCTCTTCCGGCACCAGGATATCGCCCAGGTTGAACGACAGCCCGCCTTTAAATGCCATGGTAAAGCCAAGGTCCTTAATATCGTCGAGGAACTGCGAGGTGCGCGAAATACCGGTCATCTTCATAATACCGCCAATGATATCGCGCAAGGCTTTTTTTGTAAGAAGTTGGTTAATAAAGCCATACTCTTCAGGAATTACCTGGTTGAAGAGTACGCGGCCAACCGTTGTTTCAATGATGCGTTCCACAAGCTCTCCGTTTTCAATCACTGGAACACGAACCTTGATGATGGCATGCAAATCGGCAGCGCCTTCGTTGTGAGCAATAATTACCTCCTCGGGGCCGTAAAAAGTCAATCCTTCTCCTTTAACAGGATGTTCGGACGTGCTCTTGCGGGCCTTGGTCATGTAATAAAGGCCAAGAACCATGTCCTGCGAAGGGACGGCAATGGGTGCCCCGTTGGCAGGGTTCAGAATGTTGTGCGAAGCCAGCATGAGGAGCTGTGCTTCGAGAATGGCGGCATTGCCCAGGGGCACGTGCACGGCCATCTGGTCACCGTCGAAGTCGGCGTTGAAAGCGGTACACACCAGGGGGTGCAGCTGAATCGCCTTGCCTTCGATCAGCTTGGGCTGGAATGCCTGAATACCCAGGCGGTGAAGTGTGGGGGCGCGGTTAAGCAGCACCGGGTGGCCTTTCAAAACGTTCTCGAGGATATCCCAAACTACGGGGTCCTTGCGGTCAACGATCTTCTTGGCCGACTTCACGGTCTTAACGATACCCCTTTCGAGCATCTTGCGGATAATAAAGGGCTTGAAGAGCTCCGAGGCCATTTCCTTGGGAAGTCCACACTCGTGCAGTTTCAGCTCGGGCCCTACCACGATGACCGAGCGGGCAGAGTAGTCCACCCTTTTACCCAGCAGGTTCTGGCGGAAACGTCCCTGCTTACCCTTGAGGCTGTCGCTAAGTGACTTAAGCGGGCGGTTCGATTCGGTCTTGACGGCATTGGTTTTGCGCGAGTTGTCGAACAGGGAGTCCACGGCTTCCTGCAGCATACGTTTCTCGTTACGCAAAATCACATCAGGTGCCTTGATTTCGATCAGGCGCTTGAGGCGATTGTTGCGAATGATAACGCGGCGGTAGAGGTCGTTCAGGTCGCTGGTGGCAAAACGGCCGCCATCGAGAGGCACCAGGGGGCGAAGTTCGGGCGGAATAACGGGTACAACGTCCACGATCATCCATTCGGGCTTGTTCTCAATGGTTTTTTGCGATTCGCGGAAGGCTTCAACCACCTGCAGCCTCTTGAGGGCATCGGCCTTACGCTGCTGGGAGGTTTCGGTGTTGGCCTTGTGGCGAAGATCGTACGACAGCTGGTCGAGGTCGAGGCGCTGAAGGATATCTTTAAGGGCTTCGGCACCCATCTTGGCCACAAATTTATTGGGATCGTCGTCTTCAAGGAGCTGGTTTTCGCGAGGAAGGGATTCCAGGATATTGAAATATTCTTCTTCGGTAAGGAAATCCAGGAAGTGGAGCTCATCGGCCTTGATTCCGGGATTTACGACCACGTACCTTTCGTAATAAATGATCTGGTCGAGTTTTTTTGAGGGCAATCCAAGCAGGTAGCCAATTTTGTTGGGAAGCGAGCGGAAGAACCAAATATGTGCCACGGGCACCACCAGTTTGATGTGACCCATCCTTTCGCGACGGACCTTCTTCTCGGTCACTTCCACACCGCAGCGGTCGCAAACGATCCCCTTGTAACGGATGCGCTTGTATTTTCCGCAATGGCATTCCCAGTNNGGTCGCCGTCGAAGTCGGCATTGTAAGCTGTACACACCAGGGGATGCAACTGCAAGGCGCGGCCTTCCACCAAAACCGGCTCAAATGCCTGAATGCCCAGGCGATGCAGGGTGGGGGCGCGGTTTAACAGCACCGGATGTTCTTTGATAACATCATCTAATATATCCCATACCTCTTCACGACCGCGTTCTACCGTTTTCTTGGCACTCTTAATATTGGAAGATATGCCGCGGTCCACCAGCTTCTTCATTACAAAAGGTTTAAACAGCTCCAGGGCCATCTCTTTGGGCAGCCCGCACTGGTGCATTTTGAGATTGGGTCCCACCACTATGACCGAGCGGCCTGAGTAGTCGACCCTCTTGCCGAGGAGGTTCTGCCTGAAACGACCTTGTTTGCCCTTGAGCATGTCGCTTAAAGATTTGAGGGGGCGGTTTCCCGGCCCGGTGACGGGGCGACCGCGGCGGCCGTTGTCTACCAGGGCATCTACAGCCTCTTGCAGCATGCGTTTCTCATTGCGCACGATAATATCCGGCGCGCCTAAATCCAAAAGGCGTTTTAAACGGTTATTGCGGTTGATCACCCGGCGGTAGAGATCGTTTAAATCGGAGGTGGCGAAGCGCCCCCCGTCGAGCTGCACCATGGGGCGCAATTCGGGCGGGATCACAGGCAAAACATCCAATATCATCCATTCCGGATCATTGCCGGACAGGCGGAAAGATTCCACTACCTCAAGGCGCTTAATGGCACGCCCTTTGCGCTGCCCGGTGGTGGTGGCGATCTCCTCTTTAAGATCCTCTGACATGCCTTCCAATTCTATCTCGCCCAAGAGCACTTTAATGGCTTCAGCACCGATGCCGGCCTTGAAGGTGTCTCCGTAGCGTTCCCGGTTTTCCCGGTATTCCTTCTCATTGAGCAATTGTTTTCTCAACAAGGGGGTGTCGCCGGGATGAATAACGATGTAATTCACAAAATAAATTACTTTTTCCAAAACTTTAGGGGACATATCCAACAACAGGCCCATGCGCGAGGGTATCCCCTTGAGGTACCAAATGTGGGATACCGGGGCAGCCAATTCAATGTGCCCCATACGCTCGCGGCGCACCTTGGATGTGGTAACCTCCACACCGCAGCGGTCGCACACTATGCCGCGATGGCGAACCCTTTTATATTTTCCGCAATGGCATTCCCAGTCTTTTACCGGCCCAAAGATCCTTTCGCAGAACAATCCGTCGCGTTCGGGCTTATAGGTACGGTAGTTAATGGTTTCCGGCTTAAGCACTTCCCCGTGCGAACGTTCCAATACAGACTCGGGCGAGGCCAGGCTGATGGTGATCTGGGAGAAATTGCTTTTAACGTTGGATTCTTTTCTGAAAGCCATATAGGTTGATATTGTTAAAAAGAGATGTAATAAACATTTTAGTCGTTAGCAGCAATTAGCAGACAAAACACGGTGCTAATGAAATATTCGGCCTGCGGGGGTTAGTCGCAGGCAGAATTATGGTGTTAGTCGAATTTGACATTCAGGCCCAAGCCCCTGAGTTCGTGAACCAGTACGTTGAATGATTCGGGAACACCCGGAGTGGGCATGTTTTCGCCTTTAACAATGGCTTCGTAAGCCTTTGCGCGGCCAATGACGTCGTCAGATTTCACCGTAAGGATTTCCTGCAGGATGTTGGCAGCTCCGAAAGCTTCGAGTGCCCACACCTCCATCTCACCAAAACGCTGACCACCAAACTGGGCTTTACCACCCAGGGGTTGCTGCGTAATGAGCGAGTATGGGCCGATAGACCTGGCGTGCATCTTGTCGTCGACCATGTGGCCGAGTTTCAGCATGTAAATTACGCCCACGGTAGCTGGCTGATCGAAGCGTTCGCCGGTGCCACCGTCATAGAGGTACACCTTGCCGTTTTCGGGCAATCCGGCCCTGCGCATATACTCGTTGATTTCGTCGATGGTAGCGCCATCGAAAATGGGGCTGGAAAATTTCTGTCCCAGTTTCTGACCGGCCCAACCCAGAACGGTTTCGTAAATCTGACCCAGGTTCATACGCGAGGGAACCCCCAGGGGGTTAAGCACAATGTCAACTGGGGTTCCGTCTTCGAGAAACGGCATGTCTTCTTCGCGAACAATACGAGCCACAATACCCTTGTTACCGTGACGGCCAGCCATCTTGTCGCCCACCTTAAGCTTGCGCTTTTTGGCGAGATAAATTTTAGCAAGCTGCACAATTCCTGCGGGAAGCTCATCACCAACCGTAGAAGTAAACTTCTTGCGGTTGTAGGCACCCAGGATATCCTTGAACTTGATAGAATAGTTGTGCAACAGTTCTTTGATCAACAGGTTACGGTCGCGATCGGTGGTCCAGTTGTTGGGATTGATGTTGGCATAATCGAGGTTGTGCAAAATCTTCTGGGTAAACTTAGTACCCTTTGGCACGACCACCTCTTTCAGGCTGTTCATAACACCTTGCGAAGTTTTTCCGCTAACCAGGACGATCAGCTTATCGACCAGCTTGGCACGCAGGTCAGATACCTCGGCGTTGAATTCGTCGTCGAGTTTCTCGAGGATAATCTTTTCTTTGGTTTTTGCCTTGCGATCCTTGAATACCCGCGAGAAGAGCTTCTTGTCCACAACAACGCCTTTGGTTGAGGGTGGTGCCTTGAGAGAGGCATCCTTCACGTCGCCGGCCTTGTCGCCAAAGATGGCGCGCAAAAGTTTCTCTTCGGGCGTGGGATCGGTTTCTCCCTTAGGAGTAATCTTTCCAATCAGAATGTCGCCTTCGTTTACTTCGGCGCCAATGCGAATCAGACCGCTTTCATCAAGGTCTTTAATGGCTTCGGCACTCACATTGGGGATATCGCTGGTAAGCTCTTCTACACCGCGCTTGGTGTCGCGAACGTCGAGCGAGAATTCTTCGATATGAATGGAAGTAAAGATATCTTCCTTCACCACTTTTTCAGAAATCACAATGGCATCTTCAAAATTGTAACCTTTCCAGGGCATGAAGGCCACTTTTAGGTTACGCCCCAGTGCCAGCTCGCCTCCTTTGGTGGCGTAACCTTCGCAAAGCAGCTGTCCTTTGGTCACTTTTTGTCCTTTGCGAACAATTGGACGCAAGTTGATACAGGTGCTTTGGTTGGTTTTGGCAAATTTGATGAGTTTATAAACCTTCACATCGTCTTCGAAGCTCACAAGTTTCTCATCGTCGTTTCTAGAGTAGCGGATAATGATTTCGTCGGCATCCACGTATTCTACCAGGCCATCGCCTTCGGCATTGATAAGCACGCGCGAGTCGGTAGCCACTTTCTTCTCAAGGCCTGTTCCCACGATGGGGGCTTCGGGGTTGAGCAGGGGCACGGCCTGGCGCATCATGTTACTTCCCATGAGGGCACGGTTGGCATCGTCGTGCTCGAGGAAAGGAATGAGTGAGGCTGCAATGGAAGCAATTTGGTTAGGGCTCACATCCATAAGGTCGATTTTCTCGGGCTCAACAATGGGGTAGTCGGCCTGATAACGAACCTTAACGAGGTCTTCGGCAAACTTTCCGTCGGCTTTCAGTGGGACATTGGCCTGACTGATAATCTTGGTTTCTTCCTCTTCAGCAGAGAGATACAAAGGCTCGGATTTGAAGTCAACCTTGCCCTTCTTCACTTCAAAGTATGGGGTTTCGATAAATCCGAGTTCATTAACTTTGGCATACACGCAGAGCGAAGAGATAAGACCGATATTGGGTCCTTCGGGCGTTTCGATGGTGCAAAGTCTTCCGTAGTGGGTAAAGTGGACGTCTCGTACCTCGAAGCCAGCTCTTTCGCGCGAGAGACCGCCAGGACCCAGTGCCGACATCCTGCGCTTGTGCGTAAGCTCGGCCAGGGGGTTGGTTTGATCCATAAACTGCGAAAGCTGGTTGGTTCCGAAGAAAGAGTTTATTACCGAGGAAAGGGTTTTGGCATTGATCAGGTCGGTGGGGGCAAACACCTCGTTGTCGCGCACATTCATACGCTCACGAATGGTGCGTGCCATTCGGGCCAAACCAACGCCAAACTGAGCATAAAGCTGCTCGCCTACAGTACGTACGCGGCGGTTGCTCAGGTGGTCAATGTCATCCACATCTTCCTTGGCATTTACCAGTTCGATAAGATATTTCACAATGGAAATAATATCTTCCTTGGTAAGCACCCTCAGTTCCATGTCGGTGTCGAGGTTGAGTTTTTTATTGATGCGATAACGACCCACATCGCCCAGGTCGTAGCGCTTGTCAGAGAAGAAAAGCTTCTCAATCATGCCGCGTGCGGTTTCATCGTCGGGCGGATCGGCATTTCGAAGCAGGCGATAGATAAACTCTACGGCATCCTTCTCGGAGTTTGTGGTATCTTTTTGCAGGGTATTGTAAATCAGGGCAAAGTCATTAAGGTTTACATCCTCTTTGTGAAGGATTATGGTTTTTGTACCCGATTCAACAATCTGATCAATATGCTCGTTTTCGAGGATGGTTTCGCGGTCGATGACCACTTCATTGCGTTCAATGGAAACCACCTCTCCGGTATCTTCATCAACAAAGTCTTCGACCCACGAACGCAGCACGCGAGCGGCAAGCTTGCGTCCGACAAATTTCTTGAGGCCGGTTTTGCTCACCTTCACTTCATCGGCCAGGTCAAAGATTTCAAGAATATCTTTGTCGCTTTCGTAGCCAATGGCGCGGAGCAAAGTGGTGACAGGCAGTTTCTTTTTCCTGTCGATGTAAGCGTACATTACGCTGTTTATGTCTGTTGCGAACTCAATCCAGGAGCCTTTAAAGGGAATAATCCTGGCACTGTAGAGTTGCGTACCGTTGGCATGCAGGCTGGTACCAAAAAACACACCGGGTGAGCGGTGCAACTGCGACACCACTACTCGCTCGGCACCGTTAATCACAAAGGTACCCCTGGGGGTCATATACGGAATCATACCCAAGTATACATCCTGGATGATGGTTTCGAAGTCTTCGTGTTCGGGGTCGGTGCAGTATAGCTTCAGCTTGGCCTTGAGGGGCACGCTGTAGGTAAGTCCGCGTTCGATACATTCCTGGATGGAATATTTCGGGGGGTCAATAAAATAATCGAGGAATTCAAGAACAAAATTGTTTCGGGCGTCGGAAATGGGGAAGTTCTCACTAAACACTTTAAAGAGCCCCTCGTTCTTACGATTTTCGGGTGTGGTCTCTAGCTGGAAAAAGTCCTGAAAGGACTTAAGCTGAACCTCAAGAAAATCGGGGTAGTCAAAGTGTGTGGTTACTGAGGAGAAATTTACCCTTTCGACGGTTTTACTATTTGCTGCCAAGGTTTAAGGTGTTTGTGTTACAAAAAAAACTAAAGGAAGAGAAACAAATAAACAGCAATAAAGATTAGACTTCCGCAGCGAACTCTCGGATTCGGCAGAAGTCTAATCTTCAGGTATTTGCGAGGGTTTATTTTATTTCAACCTCTGCACCGGCTTCTTCGAGTTGCTTTTTCAATGATTCTGCTTCATCTTTAGCAACGCCTTCTTTGATAGCCTTGGGTGCGCCATCTACCAGTTCTTTAGCTTCTTTGAGACCGAGGCTGGTGAGTTCTTTCACAAGTTTCACCACGGCCAGTTTAGAAGGGCCGGCTGCCTTAAGTATCACGTCGAACTGGGTTTTTTCTTCTGCAGCTTCGCCGGCTGCGTCAGCACTAGCAACTGCTGCAACAGCAACAGGAGCGGCTGCCGGCTCAATGCCGTATTCGTCTTTTAAAATTTGTGCCAATTCATTAACCTCTTTTACAGTAAGGTTAACTAATTGTTCTGCAAAAGCTTTCAAATCTGCCATTTTTATAATTGTTTTAAATTGGTTTTACTTCTGTGATTTTCGGTTTGAACAAGTTTTAGCTTTCTTTTTCAGAAAGGGTTTTGAGTACTCCGGCAATGGTGCTGCCACCCGATTGAAGGGCAGAGATCACATTGCGGGCAGGAGATTGCAGCAATCCGATCAGGTCGCCAATGAGCTCTTCTTTCGACTTGAGGCTCACCAGCATATCCAGCTGATCATCGCCAATGAAGAAAGATTCCTGCACATAAGCTCCTTTAAGGATTGGTTTCGGACTGGATTTGCGAAACTCTTTAATAAGGCGGGCAGGTACGTTTGCCGTTTCTGCCAGCATAATGGAGGTAGAGCCTTTAAGCACTTCGAAAAGTGGCTCAAAGTTCTTTTCGCTGGCTTCCATGGCTTTACGAAGCAGGGTATTTTTCACCACCTGCAAGGTAACGTTTCGACGAAAGCACAGCCTCCTGAGTTTATTAATGGTTTCTACATCCAGATCAGAAGTGTCAGTCAGATATACTACTTCGCGACTTTTAAGGTTTTCGGTCAGCGACTCGATAATCTGATATTTATCTTCTCTTTTCATAAAATGTCAGTATCTTAAAGGTGACTAGCCACCTAAGTTTAATTGGTTACTGATTTGGTTTCAACCTGGATACCAGGGCTCATGGTACTCGACATATAAATGCTTTTCACATAGGTTCCTTTAGCGGCAGCAGGTTTTAACCTGTTGATGGTCTGGATCAGTTCTTTTGCATTTTCAACCAGCTTCTGGGTGTCGAACGACACCTTTCCGATGGATGCATGAACGATACCATACTTATCCACTTTGAAGTCGATCTTACCGGCTTTTACATCCTGCACGGCCTTACCAATTTCCATGGTAACGGTACCGGCTTTGGGGTTGGGCATAAGGCCGCGGGGGCCAAGAATACGGCCCAGGGCGCCAACTTTGGGCATAACGTTGGGAGTGGTAATAACCACGTCCACGTCTGTCCAGCCACCTTTGATCTTTTCAACGTATTCGTCCAGGCCAACGTAATCAGCTCCGGCTTCTTTAGCTTCGTCTTCCTTATCGGGGGTACAAAGAACCAGTACCCTGACGGTTTTTCCAGTACCATGAGGCAGGGTAACAACGCCCCTGACCATTTGGTTAGCTTTGCGAGGGTCAACGCCAAGGCGGATGTCCAGGTCTACTGAAGCATCGAACTTGGTGTAAGTGATCTTTTTTACGACTTCAGCCGCATCAGCCAATGAGAAAACCGCATCCTTATCAAACTTAGCTAAAGCTTCTTTTTGGTTTTTTGTTAATTTAGCCATTTTAGATTCCGTTAAGCTTTTAGTTAATTAATACCCACAGATAAACTGTCAGTTATCAGCATACTAGGATTTTGCTCCTTTAATCCTGATACCCATGCTTCGGGCCGTTCCTGCAACCATTTCCATGGCTGATTCAACGGTAAAACAGTTTAAGTCGGGCATTTTTGATTCTGCGATTTCCCGTACCTGTTCCCAAGTAATTGTGGCTACTTTGGTCCTGTTGGGCTCGGCCGAACCCGATTTAATCTTGGAAACCTCACGCAGTTGCACGGCAACCGGCGGAGTTTTGGTAATGAAATCAAAGGACTTGTCCTTGTACACGGTGATAATCACCGGGATAACTTTCCCGGCTTTATCCTGCGTACGGGCGTTGAACTGCTTGCAAAACTCCATGATGTTCACACCTTTGGCACCCAGCGCGGGGCCAACGGGTGGCGAGGGGTTTGCTGCACCGCCTTTGATTTGCAGTTTTATTAAAGCACTAACTTCTTTTGCCATTTTTCGATTTTTTTAACAAGTAAGGGGATCGAAGTACATCATACCGATTGGGGCAAATGCGCGTAACATCACATTTACTCTTTTTCAACCTGCATGAAGCTCAGCTCGAGCGGAGTTTTGCGACCAAAGATTTTCACCATCACTTTCAGTTTCTTCTTCTCTTCGTTGATCTCCTCAATCACTCCGGTAAAGCTGTTAAACGGTCCGTCTGTCACTTTTACGGTTTCACCCACAATAAACGGTACATTCAGTTCTTCTTCCTTGCCCGAGAGTTCGTCCACCTTTCCTAAGATTCGGTTGACCTCGGCAGGGCGAAGGGGGGCGGGTTCCAATCCAGAGCCTAAAAAACCCAATACCCCCGGAACGTTCCGTATGATATGCGGAATCTCCCCAACCAAAGCGGCCTCAATGAGCACGTAGCCAGGAAAATAGTTGCGCTCGGCGCTCACTTTTTTCCCTTTCCGTATCTGATAGACCTTTTCGACGGGGATCAGTACTTGCGATACGTAATCCTGCAGGCCGAGGCGAGAAATCTCACTTTCAATGTATTGTTTGACTTTCTTCTCGCTTCCACTAACCGCGCGAACCACATACCATTTTTTAACCTGGTCGCTCATACTAACGTAAAAAACTTAAATCCCGGCTTTTGCTTTGCTGATGCTCGAAAATCAGAAAAATATCAGAACGCACAGCACAAGCAAAGGCCGAATGATTACAAAAAGAGACGGTAGAATTGTTTAAGAATGGAGCTAAAGCTGACATCCATCAAATAAACCACGACTGCGATTATAAGGGAAGCAATGGATACAACTACTGCGCTGTTCTGCAGTTCACTCCAGGTAGGCCACGAAACTTTATGAACGAGTTCATCGTAAGATTCGCGGATATAGGCTCTGATTTTCTTCATGATTAATTTTAATTCTAATATTTTGCACGGGTGGAAGGACTCGAACCCTCAACCAATGGTTTTGGAGACCACTACTCTACCAATTGAGCTACACCCGTGTGCGTACAAGGGAGCAGCTGGTGCCAACTGCTCCCTGTTGCTCTTTTATTTTGAAGCTATTCGATAATTTCGGTTACCTGACCAGCGCCAACGGTACGGCCACCTTCGCGGATTGCAAAGCGAAGACCTTTGTCCATGGCAACTTCAGCGATCAGTTCAACGGTAATGGTGAGGTTATCGCCTGGCATACACATTTCCACGCCTTCGGGCAGATAAATCTCGCCGGTAACGTCGGTAGTACGGAAAAAGAACTGCGGACGATACTTGTTGTGGAACGGAGTATGACGGCCACCTTCTTCTTTCTTCAGTACGTAAACCTCAGCCTTGAATTTTTTGTGGGGTTTTACCGAACCAGGCTTGCAAATAACCATACCGCGGGTAATGGCATCCTTGTCGATACCACGCAGGAGCAGACCTACGTTGTCGCCAGCCTCACCACGGTCGAGGATTTTGCGGAACATCTCCACACCGGTAACAACCGACTTGAGTTTTTCGGCACCCATACCAATAATGTCAACGGGGTCGCCCGAGTTGATAACGCCGGTTTCAATTCTACCAGTGGCAACGGTACCACGGCCTGTGATAGAAAACACGTCTTCAACGGGCATCAAAAAGTCCTTGTCAATGGCGCGGGTGGGCAACGGAATCCAGGTGTCAACGGCGTCCATCAGCTCTTCAATTTTGGCAACCCAGGCGGGCTCGTTATTCAGACCACCAAGGGCCGAACCACGGATAATTGGGATATTGTCGCCATCGAATTTATAGAACGAAAGCAATTCGCGGATTTCCATTTCAACCAGGTCAAGAAGTTCTTCGTCATCCACAAGGTCAACCTTGTTCATGAAAACAACCAGCTGGGGAACACCAACCTGACGGGCCAGAAGGATGTGCTCGCGGGTCTGGGGCATAGGACCATCGGTAGCGGCCACAACCAGGATAGCGCCGTCCATTTGGGCAGCACCAGTAACCATGTTCTTCACGTAGTCGGCGTGACCGGGGCAGTCAACGTGAGCATAGTGACGAGTCTCGGTTTGGTATTCAACGTGGGCTGTATTAATGGTAATACCTCTTTCTTTTTCTTCAGGAGCATTGTCAATCGAGTCGAACGAACGAACCTCGGAAAGACCTTTTGAGGCCAAAATCTGGGTAATCGCAGCAGTGAGCGTGGTTTTACCGTGGTCAACGTGACCAATAGTACCTATGTTCACGTGCGGTTTGGTGCGTTGGAATTTTTCTTTTGCCATATCTAACTGGGTGTTTAAGTTTTTAAAAAAAGGGATTCAACATATTTTCGTTTGAGCCGACGATGGGAATTGAACCCATGACCTCTTCCTTACCAAGGAAACGCTCTACCCCTGAGCTACGTCGGCTTGGTATTTTCAGCCTTTTTGAGCGGAAAACGGGACTCGAACCCGCCACCTACAGCTTGGAAGGCTGTCGCTCTACCAGATGAGCTATTTCCGCTTATTCCTGCAGGGAGGAGGAGGATTATTCGGCCTTCGGCCTCATGATCTAGACTCACCGCCTGTTATTCTTGTGGGGGGAGGAGGATTCGAACCTCCGAAGGCTTAGCCAACAGATTTACAGTCTGCCCCATTTGACCGCTCTGGAATCCCCCCAGAACCTTTTTAAACTTCGAGCCGATGGAGGGATTCGAACCCCCGACCAGCTGATTACAAATCAGCTGCTCTGGCCAACTGAGCTACATCGGCATTCAAAGTTTTTTGCACTATTTTAAGGAACGTTTACCCCCCGAAATCGGATTGCAAATGTATAATAATTTTAATTATCAACAAAAATTTTTATCTTTTTATGTAACCTTTTTTAGCACATTTTATAACCACGGCTTCAGGCAGGGCCTGTATTAACATGAAAGGAAGCCCCTTTGGGGCTTCCTGTACTTTGGTTTGTGATTTATTTTACATGGCTTACTATACCCTACGTAACTTTTCCTTAAACTTTTTCACCTGAACTTTGAGTACATCAATGCACAAGTCGGTAGCTTCCTCAAAGGTTTTTCCTTTTCGTACAGCAAATAAATCGTTACCAGGAACCTTTAGGCGAAACTCAACAATTTTGTTTTCCATGTCCTGGCTGTTTTCCACCTTGAGAAACACCTCTGCTTCCACAATGTTGTCGAAAAAACGCTCAAGCTTAGCTGCTTTCTTTTCAATGTAATCAAGAAGTTTTCTGTCAGCATCAAACTTGATGGATTGAATTTTAACGTTCATAGTAAACCCTCCTTTTGGTTTTAGGCTCGTGGATGAGCCTGGTTATAGTTATTTTTTAACTTTTCAAAGGTGCTATGGGTGTAAACCTGCGTAGCCAGCAGGCTTGAATGGCCTAATAGCTCTTTTATGGCATTCAAATCGGCTCCCTTGCTGAGTAAATGTGTGGCAAAACTATGCCTTAGCACATGGGGACTTCGTTTTTGTAAAGGCGTTATCAAGGTTAAGTAGTAGTTTACTACCCTATATACGAGTTTTGGGTAAACTGGTTTACCTTTTGTTGTAACAAAAAAGTTCTGAATGCTGGGAAATTTTTCGTTTCTAACCTCAAGGTAATCCTGGATCAAATCTTTCAGGTCGGGGTGAATGGGGATAATCCGCTCTTTGTCTCCCTTCCCCAGAACCTTAATGGTCATACCATCCAAATCGACCGAAGTTAGGGTGAGGCCGACAAGTTCCGATAATCGCATTCCTGTATAGTAGAACATGGTAATGATAAGCCTGTTGCGTAAGCCCTCAAAATCGTCGCCGAACAAGTCGTTGGCATTGAGTTTAGCCATGTCGGACTCAGGAACGAATTCAGGTAACCGCTTGCTGGTTTTGGGTGAAACAACCCTTTTCATGGGATTGGTTTTAATGGTTCCTTGGCGCAGCAGGTACCTGAAGAAGGTGCGAAGCGACGATAGCTTTCGATTAACCGAACGGGTCGATAGTCCTTGTCCTATCAGGGTTGATACCCACGCCCTTACTGTCCTGTGGGTAATGTGATTGAAAGCATCAACATTTGTGGGTTCGATCCCTGCAAAGTGGAAGAATGAAATAAGGTCATCGCCATACGAACGTATGGTATGCGATGAGTAACCCTTCTCAATATCAAGGTATTTAATAAATGAAGCCAGTATATCCATTGATTGCAATATAGCTTTTTTCAAACTAAAAAGCAAAAAAAAAAATCAGGCAAAAATAGCCTGATCATCCAATCAATTTAACGTCGCGCTTCAACCGCAGGCCGATTGTTACGCAAAACTCTTACGCTCCAAACTGTGATAACCACGCGATAGTAATTTTGGAACTCGGTGCATAAGGCAAGTCGGTTGGAAACGCCTGTTAGTCGTGATCTGAAAAAGGCAAAATACGCACCTTGGATTTGGTTTCATCTACAGTGATCAATGCTCCCTTCTCAAGCATAGTTTCGTATTGCCGCAATATCGAGACAATTTTGCTTTCCAGATAGGATGGCAACACATCCTGTGTGCGCACTTGAATAACGCTTGGCCCAATAGCTTGAGTGGTGGCTAACAATGTTCCAAAATCGAGATCGTGGGTGAATACCACATATCCATTCACCCGCGCCCAGTCCATAATGGCACGATCTGTCGCTCGCGGGTCGCCTACCGAGTACCAATGCAGAGCTTCCCAGTTGTGGCGCTTGAACACTTCAACCCAATTGGGCGAGAGGTTCATGTCAATCAATAGCTTCATACATATACCAACGGCACTTCAATCTCTTCAACCCGCCACGCCGCATATTCCAGCGCCTCGCGAATATCTTCCTCTTGTAGGTAAGGATAGGCTTGTAGAATCTCGGTGGTTGAATGCCCCGAAGCTATCAGACCAATGATGGTTCCAACTGTGACCCGTAACCCGCGTATGCAGGGCTTACCCCCCATAATATTGGGGTCAAATGTGATCCGCCCAAGTTGCTGCATACTTCATCCTCCTTATTCGATGATTAACTCTACAACTCATCTCAACTTTATGCAAGCGGTTGAACATCAGCTTTTACTCTTCCTGCT
>DHFW01000046.1 GCA_002402465.1 Bacteroidales bacterium UBA4814 | reverse complement strand
CAATCAATTCCTTGTCATACTCAAATGAAATAAACAAGCGGTCTTCGCCGCGATGCCGGGCTTTAGTTATCCTGATCGGGCTTTTCATTTTAAGCATTTCTTTTTCGCTTTCGCGGAAAACAACGATTGCAAGCGCAATATAAAAAAAATACCAATGTCTGGTGAATTCTTTTAGATTTCTCTCCCGCACATGCGGGATCGAAATGACAGGGCGTTTTCGGTTTTTTACTCCGAAAGACTTAAGTAAATGTCATTCCGAACGGAGTGAGGAATCTTGGATCAAGCTGACAGAAGTGCTTTTCAGCCACCATTCAGCAAGCTACCATATCCTGATTTAAGACGTAGTTTAGACGTAGTTGAGTCGTATCTTAAACGTTTTAAAACGTATGAACTACGTGTTAAATACGTGTTAATCACGTTTTAGGTTTGAACCTGGAAGGTACTTGTACCGAACCAGGTGCAATTGGTTACTGGTAACTGGTAACTGGTAACTGGTAATCGGTAATCAATGACCTCGGGAGTCCCCGCTAACTCCTTTTCTTAAAATCTTAAATCGTTAATCGTTAATCATCAATCGTTAATCCAAGCCCTTCCCTCCGCTGGTGAGCGGACACGCCAGCCCCCTCCAAAGCCTGCCTGCCGGCCGGCAGGGGGGAGTTGTCTGCTAACACCTTTTCTTTTAAATCACCATTCATAAATCATCAATCATAAATCAAAGCCTTCCCACTAAAGTTCACATGCACAGACCAAGCTGATCTTCTGCATAAATTTTCCCCGCTTCTCATTATCTTTGCATTTCCAGCGGCAGGCATCGGTGGATCGTTTTACTGCCCGGCCACCTTCCGCGGGCACTGATTAATAACAGAATAATCAAAATGAAGAAACTATTTTTGATACCCCTGGTCTTAAACTTTCTCCTGTCGGGTTGCGCAATTTTTACTCCCCTGCAAAAAGCCCAGCTGGTGCCGGTTTTTCACCTTATTGAAACGGCCCGTTACAACGAGGCCAAAGTGGCTGTTGAAGAGCTGATAAGCAGCGAAGAGGCTGCCGGCTGGCCCCGCACCTGGTATGCCCGTGGCCTGCTCAGCCAAAAGGCCTACCGCGAAGGCATGAGCAAAAACGATAAGAAACTCTTTGAGCTTTATCCCGATCAGTTGTATGTGGCTTTCGAATCCTTCGAAAAGGCCGACTCGCTTGACAAGAACGGGCGCCTCGACAAGCAATTGCTGCCCAGGTATGTGCTGCTGGCCAACGATTTTCAGAAAGCCGGCGAAAAGCATTTCAGCAACCGGGAATACCAGGAAGCCCTCAGGGCTTTTGAGCATGCCCTCGACATTACCCAGCGGCCTCAGTTTGGGTTGAAGGCCGACACCAACCTGGTGTATAATGCCGCCCTGGCGGCTTATGAGGCCCGGAAATGGGAAAAGGCTGCAGACTACCTGGCAAGGTTGCACGAGTACGGTTATTCGCCCAACGTGGCCCACCTGCTATTCAATGCCTGCCTGGCAAAAGGCGATACCCTTGCAGGGAAAAACGTGTTGAGAGAAGGCATTGAAAAGTACAACGATAACGAAACCCTGGTGTTGCTGCTGGCCGAGATTCACCTGCTCCGCGAAGAGTATTCCTCGGCCGTGTTGGTGCTCGATCAGGCCATTTTGCGCGATTCGACCAACTTTGTGTACCACAACACCAAAGGGATTATTTACCAGCATATCGAAGATTTTGAAAATGCCATTGCCGCCTATAAAGTTGCCATTGAGCTGGCGCCCGACGAACACATGACTTACCTGAACCTGGCCACCTGCTACTACAACATTGGTGTGGACATTGAGGAAAGCACGCGCACGATGACCAACATTAGCCTGGTGCTGCTCGAGCGCCAGAAGTCAACGGCTGCTTTTGAGCAGGCCGTGTATTGGCTCGATCAGGTGTACGATAAAGAGCCCGATGACCAGCAGGTACTCAGGCGGCTTCACGAATTGTATCGAATGCTTCGCATTTACGACAAAGTGCTTAGCCTGGAGCAGAAAATCCGCTAATATTTTTTGGTTTATAACCTGAACGAAAAGGTCAGGCCCAGGAACTGGTTCAGCTGGGTCCTGGCTACCTTGCGCTCGCTGCCATCGGGCAGCAGCACGGGCTCGCCGTCATCGTCGAGCACCGGAAAGCGCATGTCATCGTCGTAAATAAGGTGTACATTGAGCCGAATAGAAAACAGGTAGCTGATTTGTCTCTCCAGGCTCATTTCCCAGTCCACATCCACATTTTGGGGCTTGTTCAGGTAGCTCGAAAACAGGCGGATGGAGTTGTTAATGGTCATGTCGTCCTTGATCTTCAGTGAGTTTTTAATCATCAATTGCCCCCCCATTTCCTGTCTGGCACGCTTGTCTTTTTCAACCCCGTGCAATGTCTGGTTTATTTTGGCTGTGTCGAGCACAAAGGTGTTGCGATACGACAGGGGCGAGAAGTTGATCTGGGTTTTGTCGTTGGGTTTATATTCCACGCCCACACCAATGGTCATCGCACCGGGGTTCAGAAACTTTGATACCGGTTCGTCGAAATTGGGCACGCGATAGCCCTTGGCAAGCTGGGTCTTGAAATAGAACACCGAGCTGAAGTCGAATTTGTTTTTGATTTTCTTGTTATACTGCGAGTTAATTTCAATGATGTCGGTGCTGGTGCGTATGTTGTTGATTTTAAAGCCGGGTTCAATGGTACCGATGGTACCGAACCTTATGCGGGCCGAGTTGGTCCATTGCACGTTGTTTTCTTTATTGGTGTAGCGGGCTCTGCCGCTAATGTCAAGCATTCCCGAAATGGAGCTCTCGCCCCCCCGCGACCAGTTCGAGAGGAAGTTCTGGTTGAGCGACAGGGAGTTGGTAAGGCCGTAATCCCAGTAAATGGGTATTTCCTGCAAAGGTCTTACGCTTGCCAGGCTTATCTGCGGGCGGCTGAGGGGTATAACCACCTCATCGACGGCCCTTTTTACGAGATGCTCAATTATTACTTCATCTTCAAGAGCCAGGGTAAGGTTATTGCGCGAGGGGTTGCCCAGCCAAATGGTCACCGAATCGCGGTTGGCATTACGGGCCCAGAAGCGGTAAAGGTCGTCTTTACCGGTACTGAGCCAGAAGGGCATCCTGAATCCGTTGTTGTCGTTTATGTATATCAGCGTAGAGTCGCGCCGGTAGGTGTGGTCGAGCAGGGTTTTTACGGCCTGCTGCAGCGAATCGGGCATATCGCTACTGGGAACAATATAAAAGGGCGAGTCGGGGCTGGCAAAAAGCGCCCGCCTGCCTTCGGTTACCACAATGCTCATCGAGTCGGGCATAAACCGGTAGGTTTTTCGGCTGCCGCGTGGCAGCAGGGGCGGGGTTATGCGCCCGCTTTCAATCTCATGAAGCCTGATTCTTTTTTGCTCCAGGTAGGCCCGGTCAATAAAAACTTCCCTGATGGTATCCGTTCCCTGAAATAGGTTGTTCCACAGCGAATCCACCATTTCCTTAAGCCCGGGTACCATTCTCAGGTTAGGAAGACTGAGCGAGTCAACGGCTTTCATAACCACCGTTTCGCGATAAACGTAGGGCTCCTTTTCAAGGGCTACGGTGTCCACAAAAAATAAGGATTCATTGAGCCATTTTAGCGGAATGGTGTCGTGTTTCACAATACTTCCTGGCACTATTTCAACCGGGTTGAAGGGGTATTTGCCAAACCACACTTCCACACTGTCGAAAGGCTGGTGGTAATGATCAACCAGGCGTCGGAGCGAAATTCTCAGCGAGTCATTATCGTTTCTCCAAAGCTCGTTTTTTTCCACCAGCTTCATAATGTATTCCGAAGCTTCGGCAGGTCGCAGCGGGAGCTGCACTTCGGGCAAGGTGTCAGAAGGTGCCTGGCCTTTGACGGTGCCGGCCAGGCCAGCCATTATAAAAAAAACAAAAAAAATGGTGATGTTTCGCATGATGGTATTTTTTTGAATTCTCTGTGGCAAGGCCAAAGAAAAGAAAATTTTCAGAAACTACCTTTGAGAAAAGGCCTGGGCAAAAGGATTTTTATGTTTTTTTGATTTTTTCTTTTTAAAAGAGTGCTGTATTAATTGAAAAAAACCGCCCCGGCAGTTTTGTCAGGGCGGTTCCAGTTTTTGCCGGACGCGGTTTAGGCGTCGATGTTTGCATATTTTGCGTTGCGTTCTATGAATTCGCGGCGCGGTGGCACTTCGTCGCCCATGAGCATGGAAAAGGTGCGGCTGGCTTCGGCGGCATTTTCAATGTCCACCTGCCGCAGCTTGCGCTGCTCAGGGTTCATGGTGGTGATCCAGAGCTGCTCGGCGTTCATCTCACCCAAACCTTTATAGCGCTGAATATGAATGCCGGTTTCCTTGCCATCCTTGCTGTACTCACTCACAATGGCCTTGCGCTCTTCTTCGTTCCAGGCGTAGCGTTCGTCTTTGCCTTTTCTGATCAGGTAAAGCGGCGGTGTGGCAATATACACGTATCCCATTTCGATCAGTTCGCGCATATAGCGGAAGAAGAAGGTGAGGATCAGGGTGGCAATGTGGCTTCCGTCCACGTCGGCATCGGTCATAATCACCACTTTGTGGTAGCGCAGGCGGTCCATATTCAGCGCCTTGCTGTCTTCGTCGGTGCCTATCGACAGGCCCAGGGCGGTGAAAATGGTCTTGATCTCTTCGTTGTCGAAAATGCGGTGGGGCATGGCCTTTTCCACGTTGAGGATCTTGCCCCTGAGTGGGAGGATGGCCTGGAATTTACGGTCGCGGCCCTGCTTGGCAGTACCGCCTGCCGAGTCGCCCTCCACCAGAAAAATTTCGCAACGTTTAGGGTCTTTCTCGGAGCAGTCGGCCAGCTTGCCGGGCAAGCCGGTGTTGGTAAGCACGCTCTTGCGCTGCACCAGCTCGCGGGCTTTGCGGGCAGCATGGCGCGCAGTGGCTGCCAGAATAACTTTGTTTACGATGGTTTTGGCTTCCTTTGGATGCTCTTCCAGGTAATAGGTAAGCATCTCATTTACGGCCTGGTCAACGGCGCCCGCCACCTCCGAGTTGCCCAGCTTGGTTTTGGTCTGTCCTTCAAACTGGGGCTCAGCCACCTTTACCGAAATAACGGCAGTGAGTCCTTCGCGAAAGTCATCGCCATTAATCTCGAACTTCAGCTTGGCCAGCATGCCCGACTTCTCGGCATAAGTCTTCAGGGTGCGCGTAAGCGCCCTGCGAAATCCTGCCAGGTGGGTGCCGCCTTCAATGGTGCTGATGTTGTTTACGTAGCTTTGCACGTTTTCGGTAAACGAGGAGTTGTATTGCATGGCCACTTCCACCGGAATGCCGCTTTTCTCCGATTCCATACAAATGGGCTCGTCGATAAGTTTCTCGCGATTGCCATCCATGTAAATGACAAACTCTTTCAGGCCCTCTTTCGAGAGAAAAGATTCGTGCACATATTCGCCGTTTTCGTCTTTCTGGCGCTTATCGGTTATGCTGAGCCTGACACCTTTGTTAAGGAAGGAGAGTTCGCGCAAGCGTGCCGACAAAATATCGTAGCTGTAATGTGTTACTTGAAAAATGCTGTCATCGGGCAGAAAAGTAACTTCTGTTCCCCGTCGGTCGGTTTCACCAATCTCCTTTACGTCGAACTGGGGCTTTCCGCAGCGATATTCCTGGGTGTAGATTTTCCCATTTCGATATACTTTAACCACCATATGGGTAGAAAGGGCGTTAACGCACGAAACACCTACTCCGTGCAAGCCGCCGGAAACCTTGTAGCTGTCCTTGTCGAACTTACCGCCGGCATGCAACACCGTCATAACCACCTCAAGGGCGCTGCGTTTTTCCTTCTCATGCATGTCGATCGGGATGCCTCGGCCGTTGTCGATTACCGTTATCGATTCGTTTTCGTTAATAAAGACTTCGATGTGGTCGCAATAGCCGGCCATGGCCTCGTCGATCGCGTTGTCGATTACTTCGTAAACCAGGTGGTGCAGCCCTTTGCTGCTCACATCGCCAATGTACATGGCGGGGCGTTTCCTTACCGCCTCCAGTCCTTCCAGCACCTGAATGCTGGTGGCATCATATGCAGGCACTTTTATATCAGTAGCCTTCAGTATTTCACTCATAAAAATCCCTTCAAATTGATAACTGGCAAAGGTACGTTTTTTCGGGGAGTTTCCGGGTTTAAAAAAGCTAAAAAAGCCAAAAATTATTAACAAAAAAAACATCCTGAAACCATTGATTTTATTTAGGTTTCAGGATGCCTTCAGGGCTTGTTGATAACTGCTTGCCCTTTCGGGGAAAAGGAGGGCGAAGTGGCTTAAAACGACCAGGTTAGTCCCCCCATCACATGAAACTTCTGGGAGGGGTAGTTGGTCCAGCGTTCCAGCGACTTATTCTGCACGTTGCGGAAGTTGAGAAAGAACGACAAAATGCGGGTGTAGCGGTATTCTATGCCAAAGTTGGCGTCAACAAACATGCCGTGCAGCTCGGTAGCCACCGGGTTGCCCGGTTCGTCAAAGGTTCTTCCGTAGGTTTTATCACGTGCAAACACATCGGCGCTTAGCACGATTTTGTCCTGCATATTGTATTTCAGGTTCAGGCCTAGCTGCAATGCCGGCAGGTGCCAGGCTTCAATCTCCTCATCGAGGCTGTACTGAAAATAATCGGCGGCAAGCCTGGCGTGCAGGCGGCTTCCGAATTGCGAAAACAGCTCGCCCCTTAAGTGCAGCCGCCTTATGTGGTCGTACACCAGGGTAAACTGGTTGTTGAGCAGGGTGGTCGTGTCGGTAACAAAAAGGGCGTAGTCTTCAATTCTGGCACTGGCTAATGAGAGGTTGTACGAAATTTTGTCGCTGAAAGCTCCTTTAATGCCCCCGGTAATCTCTGTTTTGGTGTTGCGGAATCCCAGGGCTGCCTGGGTGTTCATGAAGGGGTTTTCATGCAGCATTTCGCGCAGCGAATAGCGGTGCAGCCCGCCCGAAAATTTTCCGTGGATGGTAAGGTACTTCTCAATCACGCCGGCTTCCAGCCCAAATTGAGGGTAAATCCTGAAATAAGAGGCGGTATCGGATTGCACGCTGAGGTCGAGGCCAGCGTTGAACTTCACCCGGTTGAGCCTGGCCGAAACGCCGGGCTTCAGGCTTATTACGGCCACATTGCTGGTGTCGCGCGGGGTGTTGTTGTGATAAAAATCAGTGCTGGCCTTCAGCTCAACATACACCTGGTCGGCAAAATCAAATGGGTCTTCCACTTCGCGGCCAATGTTGCCCCTGAAGCGAATGTTGTGCTCAGAGGCATCGTAGCGGTCGGTAAGCAGGTTGTATTCAAGCCCGGTGTAATAACCAATCCTTGAAGAATCGGGATGGTGACTGCCAAAGCCCACATTGGCGTTGATCTGGCTAACGCGCTGGCGTATGTCTTTGCGATTCATCTCATCGAGCACCGGCCATACTACTGGGTCGTCTTCAAAATCTTTAAACCGGAATCCGTAGTAGTGAATTACGTCGCGCTGGTATCCCAGTCCGCCATCCAAGGTGTTGTCGCCTAAGTATTTGCGGCCATACACCCTGGCCAGGTTGTCGCTGTAACCGCTGTAGCCATGGTCTTTAATGGTGCTTTTTGAGGAGAGGTGCTTCAGGTGCAGCCCCAGCGCATAATCGTTCGAGCGCAGGGTGTTGTAGAAAGCTTCCCCGTAAGGGGTGGTGTAAGTGCCAAAACCGCCTCTTACATGGCCCTGGTAAAGTTTTGATAGCGGTTCGCCCCGCAAACGTGCTGCCGTGATAGGCTCCAGCTCAAAGCGGGTAGGGAGTTTGCGCGGCATTATAGAATAGGCAAAGCTGGGCTTCACCACCAGGGTGTCGTCGATGCGTGGAATGTCGTTAATCTTAAAGGCATCCGACACGGTGGGCTCGTAGGGAGCCACCACTCTGATCTCGTCAATATCCATGGTTCGCTGGCCCAACAAGGAGGCAGGAACAAACAGCATTGAAAAGGCGAAAACCACTGATATTCTGAAAATGAGCTTTATGTTCATAAGTTCAAATTTTTTCCTTGGTGAATGAATGGCCTGAATTAAAAAATGTTTCTTCTCAGGTCTATGTCAATGGGTTCGGCGCCCTGCGGCTGGTTCTGGAGTCTTTCCATTTCCAGGATGGCATCGAGCTTCTGCATGGCTATGGCTCGCAACTCAGGGCCATCGTAGTTGTCGATAATGCTCTGCAAGGTGTGCTTGGCCTGGAAAATATTGTCAAGGGCCAGGTAGTTGTCGGCAAGCAAAATAAAGGTTTTGGCCAGCCAGTAATCGTAGGCTGCCATTTTATTGACAAATTCAAAAATCATTTTTTCTGATTCGGCGTAGTTGCCTTCGCGGTATTCGATCAGCGCCAGGTTGTACATAGCCTCGGCGGCAGCTTCGTTTTCGGCAATATTCATGGCGGCACGCATGGAAGTGCGGGCTTGGGTCAACCTGTTGAGGGTCAGGGCCGATTTTCCGGTTATCAGGTGGGCTTCCTGTTGCACTTCTTGCGGCGTCTTGTCGTTGGAAAGTACCCTGGCGGCCTGCGTCATGGCGTCTTGGTGGCGCTCAAGGCGGAAAAGCGCGCGCATCTGGCCAATTTGTGCCTCCAGCTTGTTGCTGGGCAGGTCGGCCTGTTCTTCAAGCCTGCGATAATTCTCCAGGGCGGCGGCAAAATTCTCCTGGCGAAACTCTATGGTGGAGGCCCGCAGCAAGGCGTTCTCAGTAAACTGCGACTTGGGGCGTTCAATTACAAAGCGATAGCCAATGAGGGCCTGCTGCAGCTCGCCGGCGCGGAAGTCGCATTCGGCTTTATAGAAATGGGCATTGATGGCGAAGATGCCTTGCGGGAAACGCTCAAGATAAGTGGTGAAGCCACGGCTGGCATTGCCGCAATCGTTTTGCATATAGCGGTTTTCGGCAGCCATGTAAGTGAGCGAGTCCTGCTGGGCGGTCGTTACATTGGCAAAGCCAAGTCCCTCAGAAAAGCGCAAAAAGTCATCCACGCGGTCGAGGGCCACGTAAATATTGCGAATGGCAACCAGGGCTTCCTGCGACTCGGGCGTGCCCGGGTAACGGTTTACCACCGTTTTGAACACGGCCAGGGCCTGCTCGTCGCGGTTGGTGTTGAAATAAATCAAACCCGACTTGAGCATGGCGCTTTTTACGTAACTGCTGTTGGGGTGCTGCTGTATCAGCTGGTCGAAATAACTCAATGCCTGCACGTTATTGTCGAGGATCAGCCAGGAGTTGGCAATTTCGTATTTGGCATCGTCAATATAATTTGAGGAGGGATAGCGCTGAATGAGGCTTTGCAAGGTGCTGATCTTGTCTTCGAAACGGCCTGTAACCCCCTGCACCAGTCCTTTCTGAAAAATGGCATAATCGGTATCGAGCACATCAAGCCGGATGGCACGGTCGTAATATTCCATGGCCAGCTGATATTCTTTCGAGATGAAATAGCTGTCGGCAATGCGCAGGGTGGCATCATTTACCAGGCGGGCGTCTTCGCCGCGTTCGCCAACAAATTTACGCAGAGCGGTTATGGCCCTGCTGTAGTTTTTTAGTTTAAAATGGGCGTAGCCGATGGTATAGTTGGCCCGGTTGTATAGGTTGAGCGAGAAGGCCCCGGGTGAAACCAGGAAGCGTTCCATGGTGCTGATGCTCTCTGCAAAACGTTCCTGGCGGTATAGCGCCTCGCCTTTCCAGTAAAGAGCCTGTGCAGTAATATTATGGTTTTCAGGGAAACGTGCTGACTTGTCGAAGTGAGTCACCGCGCCGGCAAAGTCGCCATTGTTAAAAAGCTCCACGCCGCGATAGTAGGCAATGCGCTGATAAGCCGAGCGCAGCCTGGGCGTATTGATCTGGATCTTTTCAATGGAGGCCAGGGCATCTTTGTAGTTGCGGGTGGTCAGGTAAATATCCACCAGGTATTGGTAGGCCTCTTCCACGCGTTCCGAGCGCGGATATTCCTCAATGTATTTTTGGAAAGAAAGGATGGCCTCGTTGTAAGGGTCGAGGGATAGCTCGTACGAAAGCTTGGCATAGTTGAAAAGCGCATCCTGGGCAATGGATTCGTCGTGTTTGTTCTGATAGGCCGCCATAAAGGCATTACGCGCAAAGCGCTTCTGGTCCACTTGCAGGTAGGCTGCAGCCAGGTGAAAATGGGCGTTTTGTGCCAGAGCATCGTCGCCGCTGATCACCTTGTCGAAGTGGTTGACGGCCTCGCGATACCGGCCCACACTGTAGTATGCGAAGCCCATCTGGTACTGGTCGTCGCGGCTCACACGTTGTGGCGACTCATTAAAAAACGTTTCGAGATAGGGTAGTGCCCGTTGGTATTCGCCTTTTCTGAACCATGCATCGCCAATAAGTTTAGAAATCTCCGGTCTGCGGCGGGCGGTGGCATCGGCCAGCAGGGGCTCCGCATATTCAATCAGCAGGTCGTATTCTTCCTGCAGGTAATGGATGTGCGTAATGTAATAGGGCACCACCGTGCCAAAAGTGGGATCGCTTTCAAGTTGCCTGAAGGCAGTAAGCGCCGGGCCCAGGTTGCCATCGAGGTAGGCCATATGGCCCGAATAGTAGGTAGCCGGGGCGTAGTAAAGGGAGTTCGGATTGCGAATTTCTGAAAACATTTGCCGGGCACTGGCATGATTGTCGGTCATAAACAGGCTGTAACCCCGTTTGAAATAATATTCATCGTGCTGCGAGGGGGCCAGGTCGCCAACCTGCACAGAAGCAAACCAACGGGCGGCATCGCGATATTTACGGTCGCGGTATTTTACGTTGCCCAGCTGAAAACGCGCCGCGTTTTGTTGCGGATGCGAGGCGTGCTGGTCCACAAAAGTGAGCAACAAGGCTTCGGCATCGGGATTAAACAGCTCGGCTGCACACACACCTTTGTAATACAGGGCGCTGGCCCGCACCTCATGGTGGGGATCGTCGATTTGACTAATGACTTGCTCAAAAAGTTCGCGAGCGGCGCCGTATTGCTGCTTTTCGAACAAATCGAGCGCCAGGCGATAGGTAGCCCCGGGCTCGTCTTGAATTATGGTTCTTTGAGAAAATCCTGCCAGTGGAAGAAGAAGGCCCAGCGCCAGCAGGAAAGGAAAGATCTTTCTGATCATAATGTTTCTCTGATTGGTGGTTGAAGCTTTGTTTTTATTTTAAAATTCAATTTAAAAAAAGAAAAGGCAGGTCTGTAAGCCGGGTTCTGTTTCCCGGAAAACCGGGACTCCTGTCATTTGTCTGGGCTGTTATTTGCGCAACAGCTCTAACGGCCTACCCTCCGGGATCGGGCGAGCCACCCTCAAAGCCCGGTATATTTGGCCTTTCAACGCATAAGGTTTACCCCCTGCGGCAGTCACCTGCAGCAGTCGTGAGCTCTTACCTCACGTTTTCACCCTTGCCTGCCCCGCGAACGGAACATAGGCGGTTGTTTTCTGTGGCACTCTCTCGCGGCCTGCCCTAAGGCAAACCGGCTTCCCGTTAGGAAGTATGCTGCTCTGTGTTGCCCGGACTTTCCTCCTTCCGCTTGCGCGGAAAGCGACAGGACAACCTGCCTTTTCAATGAACGGTTTTAAAGTGCTGGAAGGGTTGTCTGCTTCGCGTTATCATTGTTCTCTGCTTCGCATTGTCCCCGCACTTGCTGTGTGGTCGGGTTAAAAACAATGACGACAATGACAACAATGACAACAATGANNGACAACAATGACAACAATGACAACACTTCCTTACTTATTCCTGTAAAAGAACACCTCCGTAGCACCCATGCCGTAGCGTGCGTAAGGGGCATCGTAAAACTCTATCCCCGGGGTGTTTCGCAAATAACGCAAGATCTCGTTTTTTAGCGTGCCATTGCCCACTCCGTGAATAAAAATAACCTTGATCATTTTTTCGAGCTCGGCCTGTTCCATGCAGCGGCGGAAATAATCCATCTGAATCTTCAGCATGTCCACATTCGACAGCCCGGCAATGTTATCTACCAGTTCGGTAATATGCAGATCTACTTCGGCAATGCGGTCATCGACTTTATGCTTGTCGAGAAAACTTTCCACCTTGTTAACCGGCTCGGGTTTGCGGGTTCCGGTACTGATCTTTTCGTTGAGCAGTTTAATGTTTTCTTCGGTAACCACCTCGGCTCCGGTTTTTATGCCCTGGTCGGAAATCAGGGCCAGTTGCACCAGCATGGCCTTTTTTCGCAGCAGGCCTTCGAAGGCAAAACTCTCTTCCTTGTATATTTTTACCGGCTTAAAAACAATGCTGGCCGAGGCTGGAAGCACCGGAACGGTTTTGCCCGGCCCGAAAAATACCATTTGCACCAGCCCGTTCACCCAGTCTTCGATCTGGTTTCGCTCCACCTGCCTGAGAAACAACTTGGAATCGGATTCGATAAAGCCGTATTCTAGGCCGTGATAGCTGCCAGAACGGTTCAGGTAAAGCCCGAAAAGCATCTCGAAGTCGGTATGGTTTACCAGGAAAAAGTTGAGCGGGCTTTGCAGGAGCTTTTCCTGGTCGGCGGGCACCATGGCCAGGTAGGCGCCCGGCGGCATCTGCCCCAGCTTGTTGGGAGCCGAATACAGGGGCGAAAGATCGGGGTTCACCTCCTCCTGCTCCTTGGCAATGCGGCCGGTCATATCGGCAGCGCCTTCGCCCACTTTGAGCAAATCGCCCACAGAGTAAGGTATTTCAAAACCGTCCTCTATGGAAACAAGAACTATTTGCTCATCAATAATTTTGGTAACGATTCCGCCCCCTTTTTCATTGAGAAACGCAACCCTGTCGCCTGGTTTAAACTTCATAGATTCCTTTTGAACGATCCCTCTTTCCTATGTAAATAACGTAGGTAAGGGATTTTAAATATTGCTTATTTTGAAATTATACAAAATTAACATAAATAGCGCTCAGGCGGCAGCATGCGTTACCAAATTGCATACCATTTTTTGGACGTGCAGCATGTTTAATAATTTTCGACAAAAAGGCAATTCCGTTGCAAAAGTTTTTAATTTTGGGGAGTTTCAGCCTTTGGGGTTTGCTTTTGTAGTAAAACCGGCCATTGAAACCACCACGATTGCATGCAGCGGAAATTTTTGAAAAACCTGGTTTTGCTGCTGGTTCTGAACCTGCTGATAAAACCTTTCTGGATACTTGGTATTGACCGTACGGTGCAAAACACCCTGGGGGCTGCCGAGTATGGCTTTTATTTTGCCATCCTCAACTTTTCTTTTCTTTTCAATATCCTGCTCGATTTTGGCATAACCAACTTCAACAACCGCAACATTGCGCAAAATACCCACCTGGTGGGTAAGCATTTGCCCAACATCTTTGTGCTGAAAATGATGCTTTTTGGGGTGTACCTGCTCTTTACCTTTGCAGGGGCCTTTTTTATCAGCTACAGCCGCGAGCAGGTCATGATGCTGTCCCTGCTGGCCTTCAACCAGTTTCTGATGAGCTTTATCCTCTACCTGCGCTCCAACCTGAGCGGCTTGCACCTTTTTCGCACCGACAGCCTGATCTCGGTGCTCGACCGCAGCCTTATGATCATTATTGTGGGGGTGTTGCTCTGGGGTAATGTGGTAGAGGAGTTTAAAATCAAGTATTTCGTTTTTGCGCAAACGGTGTCTTACCTGCTTACTTTTTCCATTACCTTTTACATTGTGTTGCGCAAGGCGGGCACCCGCTTTTTCAGGCCCACCTGGGATCCGCCCTTTATGATGACCATCATCAGGCAAAGCCTGCCCTTTGCCCTGCTGGTGCTGCTTATGACCTTCTACAACCGCGTTGATAGCGTAATGCTTGAACGCATGCTGCCCGATGGCGCCAGATACAGTGGCATTTATGCCTCGGCCTATCGATTGCTCGACGCCGTGAACCAGTTTGCTTACCTGTTTGCCGTGTTGCTGCTGCCCATTTTTTCGCGCATGATCAAACAGAAAGAACCCGTGGAAGGTATGGTGCGGCTCTCATTCACCCTGGTGATTACGCCGGCCATAATTTTTGCCATAGGATCATTTTTGTATGGCGTAGAAATAATGAAACTGCTGTATCCCATTCATCCGGGCGAAAGCATCAGCGAGTTTATTTTCAGGATGGACGAGTCGAGCATGGTCTTTTCTTTGTTGATGCTTTGCTTTATCGGTACTTCGACCAACTATATTTTCGGCACCTTGCTTACGGCCAATGGCAGCCTGAAGGAGCTAAACCTGATTTCCCTTACGGGGATGCTGGTAAATGTGGGCCTTAATCTTTTGCTTATTCCCCGCTATCAGGCCGTAGGATCGGCAGCAGCCAGCCTGGCTACCCAGAGCCTGGTGGCTCTGGCACAGGTGGTGGTGGTGTTCCGGATATTTAAAATTAAGACCAACTACGGATTTATCATTCGTTTGCTGTTGCTGGTGGCGGGTACCATTTTAATTGCCCTGCTAAGCCAGCAACTCCCTTTCTCATGGATCATTAACCTGCTTATTATGGGCTTTGCTGGCCTGCTGCTTGCCATGGCTGTAAAGTTTTTCCGTATAGGGCATTTCATCAGCATCATGCGCTTTGGCGAACAGCCCGGGTCTGAACGCTGAGCCCTGGGTAATCCTTAAACCAAAAGCACTTTTTTGTTTATCTTTGGCGCGGCTTAAATAAAACTTCTTTCCATTCGTTTTTTCAAAAAAAAAAGACCTTAATATCAATCTCATGGACCAAAACAAAAAGGATTTTGATTCGACCAACGTCTTCCTTTTTATTATTCGTTGGTGGAAACATCTGGCAATCATTTGCTTCATTGCTGCCCTGGCAGGAGTCATTTTTTCAGGGCCGCGGTTTATCACCCCCATGTTCGAATCGACCGTAACCATGTTTCCGGCTTCCACGGCCAGCATCTCCAGGGCTGTGCTGGGTGGCCCGGGCAGCCAGGATTTCCTTCAGTATGGCAGTGTGGAAGATGCCGAACGCCTGCTGCAGGTGCTGGGCTCGGTGGCCATTCGCGAACGCCTTGCCGAACGTTTCAATCTTATCGACCACTATGGCATAGCTCCTGATGCCAGGTTCAGGCGAACCCGCTTCAACCAGACCTATGCCGACAACATCTCTTCGCGCCGAACCCAGTTTGGGGCCGTCGAAATTAAGGTGAGAGACAAAGACCCGATTATGGCTGCCGATATTGCCAACGAAATGGCCGCACTGGCCGATTCGGTGCAAAACGAAATGCGCTACCAACGAGCCTTGCAGGCTTACGAAGTAGCCCATGCCAATTACGAAGGCCTGTTGCAGGAACTTAAACTTACCGAAGACTCGCTGCGCAGGGTGATGCAGTCTGGAGTGTACGATTTAGAAGGCCAGTCGACCATGCTCACCCAGCAGCTGGCCATCGACCTTTCTGCCGGCAATCAACGCGGGGTAAAGGCCATTGAAGAACGACTGGAAGCCTTAAGCGAGGGTGGAGGAGCTTTCATCTACCTTTCGACCAACCTGCAGGTGATCAGCAGCAACCTGGTGACGCTGCAGCGCCGCATGCAGGAAGCAAAAACCGACCTCGACAATTTCCTGAATTTCAAATTTATCATCGACCCGGCCTTCGAAGCCGAACGCAAAGTTTACCCGGTGCGCTGGCTTATCGTATTTCTGGCCACGTTCGGTGCTGGCCTTATGGGGGTTATTTCGCTAATGGTGTATGAAAACCTGGTGTCAAAAGGGATCATGAACGAAAAAAACCTTGCCGGGAAAAAACCTGAATAGCGTGGAGCAGGAAAAAAAGCGCAAAATGCTTTACCGGTTCGGGCTGTGGTTTTCAGTGCTGAACATAATGCTTATGGTGAACGGCCATTATTGGCTTACGGCCATCCCTATTGTACTGGGCATTATGCTGCTTTTCTTTTTTTCGCTCGACAAGCTTCTTCTGTTCATAGTGCTGCTTACCCCATTTACGTTTAAATACGAGATCGAACGCTTCGGATTCACCATCGACCTTCCTACTGAGCCGCTAATAGTGGCCACCATGTTGCTGTTTTTTCTGCGAATGATCCACGAACCGGTTTTCGACAGGCGAGTACTTCGCCACCCGCTCACCATTGTGCTAATCCTAAATCTTGTGTGGATGTTTGTTACTTCAGTAACCAGTGAGCTACCGCTGGTATCGTTCAAGTACTTTCTGTCCAGGCTGTGGTTTGTGGTTACCTTTTACTTTGTAGCCATTAACCTGTTTAAGGATTACATCAATTACAAGCGGTTTCTCTGGTATTTCGGGGCATCGCTGGCCGTGGTCGTGATCATTATCACGGTGCAGCATGCGGCCTTTGGCTTCGAGCGCATGGTGGGTACCTGGATCGTGGGGCCATTCTTCAACGATCACACCAATTATTCTTCTACCCTGGCGCTGGTGGCTCCATTTTTTATTGTAATGGCCTTCAACAAGGAATACAGCCCGTTGCGACGCACAACCGCCCTGATATTTTTCCTGGTGTTTGCCATGGGTATCCTTTTTAGCTATAGCAGGGCTGCCTGGCTCAGTATCATGATTGCTTTTGGTGGTTTTTTAATTTTGGGGCTTAAGATTCCATTTCGTTTTATCCTGGCTGGCATTGTGCTTTTTGTTGCCACGGTGTTTACCTTCCAGACGCAGATTATTATTCAGCTGGAGCGTAACACCCAGGAGTCGTCGGGCGATTTTGCCGAGCATGTGCAGTCTATAACAAATATTTCTTCCGATGCCTCTAATTTGGAGCGCATCAACCGGTGGCGGGCGGCTTTCCGTATGTACGACGAGCGACCCGTTTTTGGCTGGGGCCCGGGTACCTATCAGTTCGTATATGCGCCTTTTCAGCGCTCCGAAGATTTTACCATTATCACCACCAACTTTGGCGATCTGGGTAATGCCCACAGCGAATACATAGGCCCCCTGGCCGAGAGTGGCCTGCCCGGCATGCTGCTGTTTATTGCAATGGCCCTGCTGGTGTTAAAAACCGGTGTGGATCTGTTTAAAAAAGCTCCCACCCGCGAAATGCGGCTCATGGCACTGGGCATTACCCTGGGGTTTATAACCTATTTTGCGCACGGCTTTCTGAATAATTTTCTCGACACCGACAAAGCCTCTGTGCCTTTCTGGGGTATGATGGCCATGCTGGCAGGCCTGGATGCCTTCTATCGTAAGCAAACCCGGGAAAATAAGGCTGCCTGAAAAGACTTCAAGGAAAAGTCTTGCTTTCAGCTTGGGCAGCCCGCCATAAAACCGTAATTTTACAGCCCAAAATTTGCTGATATGAACGAGACACTGAAGACTTTGCTGGAGCACAAAACCATTCGCAATTACAAAAGCGACCCCATTGACGACGATATTCTGGACAAAATTCTTGAAGCCGGGTTTCGGGCTTCGACCACCGGTAATATGCAGGTTTACAGCGTGATTGTGACCCGCGACGAAGATAAACGCATAGAACTTTGCAAGCTGCATTTTGGCCAGAAAATGGTGGAGCAGGCGCCTGTGCTGTTAACCTTTTGTGCCGATTTTAATCGTTTCAATAAATGGTGCCGGCAACGCGATGCCGAGCCGGGCTACGACAATTTCCTGTCGTTTTTCACCGCTGCCATCGATGCCTTGCTTGTGGCGCAAAATGCCTGCGTGGCTGCAGAATCGTTCGGGCTGGGTATTTGCTACCTGGGCACTACCACCTACCAGGCCGACAAACTCATAGAGTTTTTTAACCTTCCGGAGGGCGTGGTACCCATAACTACCGTTGTGGTAGGCTATCCCAATGAAGACCCCGATCAGGCCGACCGTTTGCCCGCCGGGGGAGTGGTGCATTACGAAGAATACCTTGATTACACTGCCGAAGATATTGACCGCATTTACCACGAAAAGGAAAATCTCCCTCTTACGGCCCAGTTAATCAAAGAAAATGGGTTGGATAACCTGGCGCAGATTTTTGCCTATAAACGATACCCCAAAAAGGACAACCTGCTCTTCAGCAAGGTGTTTCTCAATGCCATTGCCGATCAGGGCTTTATGAACCACGAGAATCAGGATTAGGCCTGGTCGCCGCTGCCCTTTTCGCCCACAAAATATTGCTCCTTGTGCTTAAACAGCACATTAAAGGTGGTTAGCGAGCCATAAATGCGGGTGATGTACTGCTGCAGGTTTACCTTTTCTTCATCGTCGAGCTTTTCGTTGCTGTTGATACGCTGTTCCAGCACCCTGAGGCGGTCGCGCACCAGCACAATTTTATGAAAGAAGGCATCAATGGGAATTTCCTTTGGCTTGAGCTCGGGCGAGCCGGGTTTCATAATAAGGATGCCTTTCTTCCATTTATCGCCCATTTCTACCGTTTCCGGGAAATCAACGTAGCGGCGAAGCACTCCCGTAAATACTTTTTCCAGGTCTTGGAGGCTTATGGCTGGGCCGCCTCCGGCCTGCCCGGTGGCTTTTGAAGGCTCAACCAGTTTAAGCCCCTGGAAACTGCGGGCAATCTCCTTGTCGCCCCGGTTAATGAAAAATACGCTGAGTGTGGTAAGGTTCACATTGGTAATGATGCCTGTGCCAAACTGGGGATGCTCTACCTTGGCTCCAATGGCAAAATCGTCTTGTTCCATATTCTATAAATAGATTGGTTAATATTTGAAACTGCTGCCTCCGATAAACTCCCGTAAAATGGAGGTAGGCGGGATGTCGGCAGGGTCGATGGGCCTGAAGAGCGACAGCAGTCGGTTTAGCCTGAGCACTTCTTCCCTTATTTGCTCGTTTTCGGCCTTTTCTGCCTTCAGAATGCTGGGTGCATAGTGGGCAAATACCGCCAGTTCGTAAATGAGCGCCGAGTTGAAAATGGCATGGGCACTTTCCTGAAAAGGGAAAATGCTTTTGTATTCGTTTTGCATCACGTCGGGCCAGCGTTTCAGGGTTTCGTTAAAGTCGTAGCCCCTGAAGAGGTGGTCGCGCACCAGGCGGCGGATGAGGCGGTGGTCGGAGGTGGAAAAGGGCAGATGGTCGTGAATGTTGAGGGTGCTCAGGGCCGACACATACAGACGGTAAGATTCAAGCTCTATTACGTTTTTCCACATTTCAGGGTTGAGGCCGTGTATGCCTTCCACAATCACATAGGTGTCGGGGCCAATGACCGTTGGCTGAGAATCGGCCACAGCTCCTTTGCCGTCAAACATATACTTGGGCAGGAATACCTCTTTGCCGGCAATCAGGTCGTTGATGTTTTGCCTGAACAGCTCCAGGTCGAGAGCCGTAATCAGCTCAAAGTTCTTCATGCCTGTAACAGGATCGTCGGGAATGGCCGAGTGCGGCAAGTAATAATTGTCGAGCGAGATTATCAGCACACTTTTACGCATGACCTTCAGTTCAATGGCCAGGCGGTTGGCCGAGGTGGTTTTGCCCGAAGAGGTCGGACCCGCCAGAAAAATGACCCTGGGCTTGAGCGGATGCGACAGAATGTTGTCGGCAATGCGCGAGATGCGCTTGGCCTGGTAAGCTTCAGAAATTTTGATAAACTCGGGCAGCTCGCCGCGAATAATTACATCGTTGAGTTCGGCAATGCTCGAAATACCCAAATGGGCCATGGCCTCCTCGCTTTCGTCGAAACGCCTGAAATATTTACTGTTTTCGAGCTTTTCGGGCATTACCCGGTCAAAGAAATCAGGGTCGGCCACCAGGAAAAAGCCGTTCTTGAATTTGAATAATCTGAAGTATTCCAGCTTTTCGTAGTTCTCCTGCACCCTGTTCAGAAAAAGCTCGCCGCAGCCGTTGAGATGGGCCAGCCGCAGCCCGCCCATTTTCTCGTAACCAGGCCCTTTCGAAAGCAGAAGGTGCGAAATATCTTGCCGGTTGTGGCGCTCAAAGTACCTTACTATCTTTTCGCCGGGCAGCATCTCTTGTGAAAAGGTAACCCTTTCGCGAATCATGCGGCGAATCTTTTCGCGAATTTCTTTCAAATCCTCGTCGCTGGGGCTGTAGTCTTTGTAATATCCGTAAACTCCTCCGGGAATGCTGTAGGCAATGTAGTATTTACGGTCTTTAAGCGTAAGCGAAGAGGCCATGTTAAAAAGCACCAGCAAAGGCTCCATGAGATTTCGAAACGTTAGTTTAAGCGATTCGGGGTGGCTGTGCGATTTTAATTCTGATTGACTCATTTTATTGACTGTCAGGTTTTTTATGGGTTACCACCAGGCAAAATGCCCTGCACGGGCAGTTGCAAAGATAATGCATAAACGGCTTTTTGCCTTCAACATTTCGCGGGGCCGAGCTTTGCTTTTCCTTATATGACAAATAAATCGGGCGGTTTGTTTAGGTTTTTTAAAATGGTTCTTTAAATTTGTCGATTGAAAAACCCTAAAATGTCATTCACTCAAACCCGACCAAAATGATCGATTTAACCACCACCTATATGGGCCTGAGTTTGCGAAGCCCGGTTATTGTAGGCAGTTCTGGCCTGACGCGCAGTATCGACAACCTGAAGGAAATGGATGCTAAAGGAGCCGGAGCCGTGGTGCTCAAATCGCTCTTCGAGGAGCAGATCAAGTTCGAAATTCGCAAAGTGTTTTCTTACGATGATATGGTGAGTGCCTACACCGAGGCCGACGATTACATTCGCAACTATGCCCGCACCCATGCCCTCGATGAATACCTGAACCTGATTCGCGAAGCCAAAAAAGCAATTTCCATCCCGGTTATAGCCAGCATTAACTGCGTGAGCGCCAAAGAGTGGACCAGCTTTGCCAAAAACATACAGCAGGCCGGGGCCGATGGGCTCGAACTCAATGTGTTTGTGCTGCCTTCTGATGCGGACAAGGAAGCCGACGAATACGAAAAGTTGTATTTCGACATTGTGGAAAAAGTGAAAAAGGAAGTCACTATCCCCATCGCACTCAAAATATCTTACCACTTCTCGGGTATGGCCAATTTTGTGAAGAAACTCTCCTGGACTGGTGTGAAAGGCATCGTGCTTTTCAACCGCTTTTTCAACCCCGACATCGACATCGAGAAGTTCCGCATGAGTGCCAGCAGCATCTACAGCACTCCTGAGGAAATTACCACTTCGTTGCGCTGGATTGGCATCCTGGCCGGAAGGGTGCAGGCCGATCTGTGCGCCTCCACTGGGGTGCACGATGGCAGGGGCGCCATAAAGCAACTGCTCGCAGGTGCCAAAGCCGTGCAGGTTTGTTCAACGCTTTATAAAAATGGCCTGGGCCAAATTGAACGGATAAACCAGGAATTGACCAAATGGATGGAGGAAAATAACTTCAGCAAGATCAGCGATTTTAATGGCAAAATGAGCTTTAAAAAAGGCGAAAATCCTGCTGCTTATCAACGCGTGCAGTTCATGAAGCACTTTGCCGGGATTGACTGATAAAAAGAAAAATGAAAAGTGAAAAAAGCCGGGAAAAATCGTCCCGGCTTTTTTGTTACTGTTGGGCAAACACCCTTTGCAGTAATTCGGTGACTCGTGCTGCCGGGTCGTGCCTTATTTTTGCTTCTTCATCGGCCACCAGGGAAAAAAGCCCATCGAGCGCCCGGGTAGTGGCATAGTCGGCCAGGTCGGTATTAACCGTGTTTAGGCTGGGCGAAAGGGTGGCAATGGCGTTGTAGGCCATGGTAAGCTCCTGCCAGGCACTTTGGGCACCCACCGCGTTGAGCGAGTTGATAATGTCGGGCTTAAACGCGCTATAAAGTTGGGTGTAGGTACGATCGTGCAAATAATTGGTGGCCGCATTTTGCCCGCCTTTGAGTATGCTCCAGGCATCTTGTATGGTAATGTCGCGAATGGCATTGGTGAAAATGGGCCGCGCCTGAGCCGAAGCATGCTCTGCGGCGCGGTTTAGCCGCAGCACAAACTCGTTGAGCAAGGGTCGGAGCACCGCCGAATTCTGCATGTAGTTCATGGCGCCAGCTGCTTCGGGCGGAAAGGGGATTTTTATGGCTGGATTATTGAAAAAACCGTTCTCCTGGTTGGTGGCAAGTACCGCATTTACTGCACCTATGGTCAGCGCTTCACGAAGACCATTGGCCACTTCGGCTTCGCTCATAGGAACCCTTACGAGTTGCTCGCAACTGTTTACACTCATCGTTAAAAAACCAATCACCATAAAAATCAGTATTATAGGTTTGCTGTAAATGGTTCGCATATCAAACTATTTTTAAAATGATTATTTAATAAATGGACTTTCTTATGTCATTCAAAATTACTGATTTATCTTTAACAGTATTTTTAAACTTTTTAACAAGTGGCTGTTTGGTCAATTACATACATTTAGATACCTTTATACCTCCATAAACAAAATGAAAGAAATTTTGTTACTATTTGTAAATCAAGCGCAATAAATTTTTCTTTCGTTAAGAAAATCAACTGATACACAACAAAATAAGAAAAGAAATGTCAGCAAATAAAAAGAACAGGAATGAAAGCATGCGTCCCATGCTTGTGGCATTTGGCATAATAGCCTTTTCGGTAGTGGCATTTATGGTTTTCAGCCGCAAAGGCAGCAATGCCAGCGAAGTAGTAAAGGCCGAGCCGGGCGAAAGCCAGGTTACGGTGCTTACCGATGCCAACTTTGCCGAAAACATAGGCCAGGGTGTTGTTCTGGTCGATTTTTGGGCTACCTGGTGTCCTCCTTGCCGCATTCAGAACCCCATTGTTGAGGAAGTGGCTGCCGCGATTGGCGACAAGGCCTTGATCTCAAAACTCGATGTGGATCAGAATGGACGTTCGGCGGCATTTTACGAGGTCCGCAACATTCCTACCCTGATCATCTTTAAGGATGGACAGCCTGCTCGCCGGTTTGTTGGTGTAACCCAGAAAGAAACCCTTCTGGCTGCCATCAATGAGCTGCTGTAAACCAACAATCACCATTGTAACTTTTAACATTTTCAACTAATATGGAACATTTAACTTTAGACACCTTTAAAACCAAAGTCTTCGACTTTGAAAACAACAAAGATTGGAAATTTGAAGGCGATAGGCCTTGTATTATTGATTTTTACGCAGATTGGTGCGCTCCATGCAAAATGGTAGCCCCCATTCTTGAAGAACTTTCTAAAGAATATGAAGGTAAGGTTGATATCTATAAAATTGATACTGAAAAAGAACAGGAACTTGCAGGCGTGTTTGGTATTCGCAGTATTCCTTCCATTCTTTTTGTTCCGATGAACGCCCAGCCACAGATGGCTGCCGGTGCCCTGCCAAAGAATGCTTTTGAGCAGGCCATTAAGGAAGTCCTTTCTGTAGAAAAATAGTTTTTGGTTTGGTGGTAAAGCCTGGCATGGCCTCTGGCTGTGCCGGGCTTTTTTTAACACATTGATAATTATGGAAAAACAAAATGAACCTGCACCCCGCAAAAAAGAAAACAGCAGGAAATTCCCTTTCAGGGTGTCCTCTAAAAAATACCTGGCCATCATTGCCGCTTTTACACTGGTGGGAGTCGGTGGCGGATTTGCTTATTACTGGTATATCGGATGCAATACCGGCGGCTGCGCCATTACCTCAAGCCCATATATGAGCATGATTTGGGGCGGCATGATGGGATATCTTTTGCCAGACTTTTTAGTGAAGAAAGTAAACCAGGAAGAAACCGGGGCCTGACCCGGTTTTTTTATTTGGGAGCGATTTTGTAGAGGTAAACTCCGATAATGCTAAAGAAAATGTTGGGGATCCAAACCGATAGCATGGGATGCAGATTGCCATTGGTGGCAAAGGTGGTGGATACCTGCATAAATAAAATGAAGGCAAAGCTCAGCGCCAACCCCGCTCCCAGGTGAAGGCCAATACCCCCGCGCACCTTGCGGCTCGACAGCGACACCCCGATAAGTGTAAGCACCAGGGTGGAAAAAGGAAAAGCCATGCGCCGGTGCATTTCCACCTCGTAAAACTTTACGTTTTCCGATCCCTTTAGGCGCTCGTTCTGAATGTAATCGCGCAACTCGGAAAAATTCATCGTCTCCATTTCCTTCAGGTTCTGCATAAAATCGCGTGGCGAAAAGGGCAGCACCGTATCGAGGCGATGGCCGTGGGTCAGTTCTTCATGTAAATTGTTGATGGTGCGAATGTAGTAGTTTTCCATCGACCAGCTTCCGTTTATGCTGTCGTAGCGCACGTTGTCGGCAGCCAGCTTGAAAACAAGCTCGCCATCCTTGATTTGCTCCAGGGTGAATCGCCAGCCAATATTGCTGCGGTCGTTGTACGATTCAAGGAAGATAAAAACCCCGGGCCGGATCTGCATGTGGATGTTGCGCTCGCGGAAGGTGGCGGGATTTTTCACATAAACCGCTTCAAAATCGAGCCTTTTTTTATTGGCCGGGGGTATCAGTATGTTTGAAAGAAAAACAGAAAAAAGACCCAGGATCACAGCCGAGATCAAGTATGGCACCATTAACCTTCTGAAACTGATGCCTGAGCTAAGCATTGCCACAATTTCGGTGTTGAAGGCCAGTCTGGAAGTGAAGAATATGACGGCAATAAAGGTGAAAAGCGGGCTGAAAAGGTTTACAAAATAGGGTATGAAGTTCAGGTAGTACGAAAAAATGATCTCTTTCAGCGGGGCCTGCTTCTCAATAAAATCGTCAATCTTTTCAGAAAAGTCGAAAATGATCACGATCAGGATGATCAATCCGATGGCAAAGACAAATGTGCCCAGGAATTTCCTAATGATATATAGGTCAATTTTTTTCACATTGATTCAACCTGCGTTTAGGTTATATGTAATTTTTAAAGAAACGGGTCAAAGTTACGCTTATTTTACAATCGTTGACTGAGCTTGGGCACCATGGTGTTTTTCCATTGCAGGAAATTGCCCGCCTGCATGTGTTTGCGGGCCTCTTTCACCAACCAGAGGTAAAAACTCAGGTTGTGCATGGTGGCAATCATGGGCCCCAGCATTTCGTTGCCCACAAAGAGGTGACGCAGATAAGCCTTGCTGTGGTGCTGGTCCACATAAGCTGTTCCGTTGGGATCGATGGGGCTGAAGTCGTCTTTCCATTTCTGGTTGCGGATGTTGATGATGCCCTCGCTGGTAAACAGCATGCCGTTGCGGGCATTGCGTGTGGGCATCACACAGTCGAACATATCCACGCCCAGGGCAATGCTTTCCAACACGTTTTCGGGAGTGCCCACGCCCATGAGGTAGCGGGGCTTATCGGCCGGCAAAATATCACACACCAGTTCGGTCATTTCGTACATGTCCTCATGGGGCTCGCCCACCGAGAGGCCGCCAATGGCGTTGCCCTCGCGTCCGCAGTCGGCAATAAACTTCGCCGATTCCACGCGAAGGTCCTTATAGGTGCTGCCCTGCACAATGGGAAACAGCGTTTGCCGGTGCCCGTATAGGCCTTCAGTATTGTCGAAATGGCTGATGCAGCGCTTAAGCCAGGCATGGGTGAGGTGCAGCGACTTTTTGGCATAGCTGTATTCGCAGGGGTAGGGGGTGCACTCGTCGAAGGCCATAATGATGTCGGCCCCAATCACGCGCTGAATGTCCATCACCTTTTCGGGAGTAAACAGGTGGCGCGAGCCATCGATGTGCGATTGAAACATTACGCCCTCTTCGGTTAGCTTGCGGCGGTGAGTAAGCGAATACACCTGGTAGCCGCCGCTGTCGGTCAGTATGGGTTTATCCCATGCCATGAAACGGTGCAGCCCGCCGGCTTGTTGCAATACTTCCAGGCCGGGCCGCAGGTAAAGGTGATAGGTGTTGCCCAGTATGATCTGCGCCTTTACCGTCTCTTCAAGGTCCTTGTGGTGCACGGCCTTTACGGTACCCGCGGTACCTACCGGCATAAAAATGGGCGTTTCGATGCTGCCGTGATCGGTGGTGATGAGCCCTGCACGGGCCTTGCTGCCTGCATCTTGCGCTTGTATGGTAAACTCCATGATCCTTTTCCGAAATTTTTCGCAAAGATAGAAACTATTCATAAGGATATGGTAATTTTGCACCTTTCGCATAACCACGTAAATTTTATGGAGTGGCTCAGGGAAGTACCGCTGACGTTTGAATGGATGCTGCTATATGCCTTCGGTCTGGTTACTCTTATCCAGCTTTTCTATTACTGGTTTTTCTTCAGCCGCCTGGCCTTTGGCAAGCCAAAGAAAAAATACGATGCAACCCCGCCTGTTAGTGTAATCATTTGCGCCAAAAACGAATACCTCAACCTGCAGGAAAACCTCCCTGGTTTTCTCGATCAGGATTATCCCGACTATGAGGTGCTGGTGGTAAACGATGGCTCGGATGATGAATCGGAACTGCTGCTCCACGAAATGCGGGGCAAGAACCCCCGCCTTACGGTGGTCAATCTCCAAAAAAACGTCAATTTCTTCAGCGGAAAAAAGTTCCCGCTTTCCATTGGCATCAAGGAGGCGCGCCACGGATTGATCCTGGTGGCCGATGCCGACTGCCGCCCCGCCAGCCGTTATTGGATATCGGGCATGGTGTCGTGCTTCGACCCCGCCACTGAAATTGTGCTGGGCTACGGCCCCTACCGCAAAAAGCCGGGGCTGCTCAATAAACTCATCCGCTACGATGCCTTTTTTATTGGCCTGCAGTACCTTTCGTTTGCCCTTGCCGGGAATGCCTATATGGGCGTGGGGCGCAACATGGCCTATCGCCGCGAGGTGTTTTTTCGTGTAAAAGGCTTTACTTCGCACTATAAGGTCATGTCGGGCGACGACGACCTGTTTATCAACCAGGCCGCAACCAGGCGCAATGTGCGTATTGAAGTGGATCCCGACAGTCATACCCTTTCCTTGCCAAAGGAAACCGTGGGCAAGTGGTTTCACCAGAAGCGCCGCCACATGACCACCGGCAAATACTACAAACCCCGGTTAAAATTTTTGCTGGGACTGCTTTCCCTGTCACAGGTGCTTTTTTATCTGCTTTTTGCCATTTTAATGGCTTGTTGCGTTTTATCAACAATCGGGCTGATTGCAGCGGCAATCTTTGCTATTCGTATGATAAGCATGTTAATAATTTTTTATAAGGCGGGAAAAAAGTTAAATCAAAGCCGATTATCTTTATATTCGCCGCTGTTTGATTTGATAATGCTGGTGCTGAACCTTACTTTTGCATTTTCAGCCATGTTTTTTAATAACCATAGATGGAAGTAAAAACCAACCTTACCGAAAAGGCACAAAGAGACTATTTGCTGGTTAGGGAGGCAGTGGACCATGGCAACCAGAGGGCTTACTCAGAGCTTATGGCCTCGTATAGGGACACCATTTACTTTATGCTCCTGAAAATGTCAGGAAACCCCGAAGATGCCGAAGACCTGACCATCGAGGCTTTCGGCAAGGCTTTCAAAAACCTGCAGCAATACACCCCCGATTACGCTTTCAGCACCTGGCTGTTCAAGATCGCATCGAACAACTGCATCGACTTCATTCGCAAGAAAAAAAAGAACGTGCTCAACCACGAAGCCAACGAAGAGCTCAACGAGTCGGCCAGGGCCAGTAACCTGCCGGCCGAAACTGGCGATCCGGAAGATAAGCTTATGCGCAGCCAGAAGGTGAAAATGATGCGCGAGGTGGTTGAAGGCCTGAAGCCACGGTACCGGCAACTTATTGAGCTGCGTTACTTTGAAGAACTGTCGTATGAAGAAATCTGCGAAGAACTTAACCTGCCTCTTGGCACCGTAAAGGCCCAGCTATTCCGCGCCCGCGAGTTCCTTTTCAATATTTTAAAGAATTCGAGAGATAATTTCTGATCAGCTTCATTTTGTTTTGCTGGGAAGTTTCTTCCCTTAAATTCCCGTAAAAAAACAAATGCGGGGTTTGAATTTTTGGTTAAATTACAGGCCATATTATAACCCCGACAAAACTGAATAAAAACAACCATATCAGAAAGAAACACCAGCCTCAAGGCCTTACCTTTCTTTATGAGGATCAGCATATTATTGTCGTTGACAAAATGGCTGGTCTGTTAACAATGGGCACAGAAAGGGAAAAGCAGAAAACGGCTTATTTCCTTTTGAATGATTATGTTAAAAAAGGGAATGAGCGATCGAGAAACCGTGTATTTATAGTACATCGCCTGGACAGGGATACCTCGGGGCTGCTGATTTTTGCAAAAAATGAATACGCAAAACGTTTTTTGCAGGATAACTGGAAAGACTTTAGTAAGAAATATTATGCAGTAGTGCATGGAGTGCTTAAGGAAAAAGAAGGCGAAATTTCTTCTTATTTATTTGAAAGCAAATCGTTTAAAGTGTATTCGGTAAGTGACCCTGATAAAGGAAAATTTTCTAAAACAGGTTTTAAGGTCATTAAAGAATCAGATAAGTTTAGCCTGCTGGAGATATACCTGTTTACGGGCAGAAAAAACCAAATCCGCGTGCATTTATCTGATGAGGGACATCCGGTGGTTGGAGATAAAATTTATGGCAGGGCTGAACAAGGAACCAAAAGGTTGGCCCTTCACGCCTATTCGCTTACCATAACCCATCCGTTCACCAAAAAGGAAATGAGTTTTGAGGCGGAGCTGCCTCCATATTTTAAATCGCTGGTTAAAATATAGGAAGCAGAGGCCGGTAAATTTTCGGGTGCCATCCATTGTTTATTACGTAATAAATTTTTAAATTTGTACGTAAATAATTGAAGCCATGAACACCAAACTCACTCTGAATGTTGACAAAACGGTTATTGAGCAGGCAAAGGCATATGCCAGGCAGCACAAGGTAAGCCTTTCCAAACTCATTGAGTCGTACCTTTCGTCATTAACATCGAGAAAGAACACCGCTGGCATTGAAATAACCCCACTTGTGAAAAGCCTGAGCGGAGTCATTGAGCTGGAAGGGGACTTTGATTACAAAAGGGAATATTCCGGCTTTTTAAGCGAAAAGTACCAATGACAAAGTTGCTCATTGATACCAATATTTTCCTTGACTTGCTGGCCAGAAGAGCGCCTTATTATGAAAGTGCCTCTAAGTTGTTTTCCCTGGCCGACAAAAAGAAGATCCATCTTTCGGTCAGCGCCCTGAGCATAGCCAATACCGCGTATGTGCTTTCCAGATCGCTTGATGCAGTCAGAACGAGGGAAATACTCGGACGATTTAAGCTGCTAGTGGAAATCATACCCCTCAGCGACAAAATTATCGGCCTGGCGCTGAACGACAGTGATTTCCATGATTTTGAAGACGGAATTCAATATTACTCGGCCATCGAAGCCAATCAAGACATCATTATTACCCGTGATTGGGAAGGATTCAAAAACTCTTTGTTGCCGGTAATGAGCGCTGAAGAATATTTTGCCTCGAAAGAATAAATAAATGCAGTTTTGTATTTCGATTTGAATTCTTCATTTTCGCTGATATCACATTTCAAGAATCGGCCTTTCAAATTTTTGATTATCAACCTCTTGGCTCAATTTTTATTATATTTTGATGATTATTTCGAAATATAAGCAGTTTCCTTTAATTATTTTAAAAAACATATGCGCGTTTAAGGTTTTTGTTTTAAATTGCGTTATGTTAAGTTTTTTTAAAGTTTTCATGTTTCTTCCATCAGGGAAATGGTGCGCAGAAATGTAAAGTAAAACAACCCCAAAACAATTGTATTTTTGCGCCGTTATATCAGCAACCAAAAAACAGATCATCCATGAAACGACTTGTCTCCGTAACATTTTTCCTGGCCGCTTTGCTGGCCTTTTCCAATACTTCTTATGCCCAGCGCGGATTCGACGAATATGGCACCGAGGAGGGCATTCGCATCCAATACCGCTGGGCACGACACATCCCGGTTGCTCCCGAAAGCAATGCTGCCCTCTCGCTCAGGCTTACCAATGAGCATCCGAATCCGGTTATTGTTACCATCACGATTAGTTTTTATCGCGAAGGGAAATTGATGTTTGAAAGCCGTGATAATAACTATTGCCTGGAAGTCGGTCAGAGCCTGCGTGGCGCTCCGGCCAATATGCGTTTTATGGCTGAAGGTCTTACCCTGGATATGACGCAGGAAGACTGGTTCTCGTGGAAGATTTCGGCTATTTCAGTTAAGCCGGTCGAGAGTTGTAAATAATCAGGTTTTTCAGGCTTTGTGGCTGCCGGATGCCCGGCAAAATCATTATTTTTGCAAAAAAACATCAGCCATGAGCCTTAACGATTTCCATCGTGCCATTCTGCAGGGAATCCCCGATGAGCTTCCTGCTCCCAAGCCTTTCGATCCAAGGGTAAACCACGCGCCGCGACGCAAAGACATTCTTACGCCGGCCGAAAAGAAGCTGGCCGTTAAGAACGCGCTTCGCTATTTCCCCGAAAAGTTTCACGCTGAACTTGCCCCCGAATTTGCCCGGGAGCTAAAAGACTATGGCCGCATATACATGTACCGGTTCAGGCCCGATTATCCCATCACTGCCCGCGATATCGATGCCTATCCGCACAGGAGCAGGCAGGCAGCGGCCATTATGCTTATGCTGAGCAACAACCTCGACTCTGCCGTGGCCCAGCACCCGCACGAACTGATCACCTATGGTGGCAACGGGGCGGTGTTCCAAAACTGGGCGCAGTACCTGCTCACCATGAAGTACCTTGCCGAAATGACTGACGAGCAGACCCTGGTGCTTTACAGCGGTCACCCGATGGGATTGTTCCCCTCGCATCCCGAGGCACCCCGCGTGGTGGTTACCAACGGCATGATGATACCCAACTACTCCAAACCCGACGACTGGGAGCGTTTTAACGCCCTGGGCGTGACGCAATACGGACAAATGACGGCAGGCTCGTTCATGTACATCGGCCCCCAGGGAATTGTGCATGGCACCACCATTACAGTGTTGAATGCAGGCCGCCGCTTGCCTGGCAGCGATGGCACCCTTGCAGGGAAAGTTTTCGTAACCAGCGGGCTGGGAGGCATGTCGGGCGCACAAGCCAAGGCTGCCGTGATTGCCGGCGCGGTAGGCGTGCTGGCCGAGATCAATCCCAAGGTGACAAAAATCAGGCACGAGCAAGGCTGGGTCGATGAGGTGTATCACGACCTCAACACCATGCTAAACCGCATTAAGGACGCCAAAAATCACAAAGAAGCTGTTTCGCTGGCTTATCAGGGCAATATCGTTGACCTTTGGGAGGTGCTGGTGAAAAGCAATATTCACGTGGAACTGGGCTCCGACCAGACCTCGCTGCACAACCCCTGGGCGGGTGGTTACTACCCGGCAGGCCTTAGCTTCGAAGAGTCGAACGAAATGATGGCCCGCCATCCGGAAGAGTTTAAGAAGCATGTGCAGGCATCGCTCATCAGGCAGGTGAATGCCATCAAAACCATGACAAGCCGCGGCATGTACTTCTGGGATTACGGCAACGCCTTTTTGCTCGAAGCTGGCAGGGCAGGGGCCGATGTGTTCAAGGCCGATGGCACCTACATTTACCCCTCCTATGTGCAGGACATCATGGGCCCTATGTGCTTCGACTATGGCTTCGGGCCCTTCCGCTGGGTTTGCGCCTCTTCCGATCCGGAAGACCTGCGTACTACCGACCGCCTGGCCGCCGAAGTGCTGGAAGAAATGATGAAAACCGCCCCGCAGGAAATTAAGCAGCAGCTTGCCGACAACTTATTGTGGATCAGGCATGCCGAAGAGAACAAGCTGGTGGTGGGCTCGCAGGCGCGCATTCTTTATGCCG
>DHFW01000034.1 GCA_002402465.1 Bacteroidales bacterium UBA4814 | reverse complement strand
ATCAGAATTTAGTCGGATAACAGTGGTTTTTAATAGTTTTTTCCACCTACTTTCAATTAAGTTTCACGATATGCCTTGAGTAAAAATTAAGAATTTAAGGGTTGATCAATATATGTTTTCCATATGGCATGAAACCAAATTGCGGCCTTAGGTGATATAGAAAAATAAAAAAGTCCTAATCAACCTCCTCAATTCTGAATAAAATTCTGTATACTGCTGTAAAAAGCGCCCGTGTCGCGCGACCACCTTTCTAATTTAAAACCAATCTTCGCAAACACGTCATTACCCCTTAGGGGTAAAATGTGAATAGCCCCATGCGGAAGCATGGGGAAATGGATATTATTTTTTTTCGGGCGCTGCGCAAGGCTGGCCTGGCCAGCAGAGGCGTCGTCGCAGCGCAAGGGGGTAAATATGGGTTTTGGAAAAAATCTTTATTTTGAGACGCGCCACAAGCGCGTCTGTACTGAGAATTTCCATTTTTGAAAGAAGACGTGCCGCCAGGCACGTCTCTACCATAGAAATTTAGTGAAAGGCCGCCCTTAATGTAAAGACGCGCTTTGCGGCGCGTCTCAAATTTAAATTATATGCATGCCCTGTACAGACGCGCTTGTGGCGCGTCTTGGTTTTTTTCTACTTTTTCACGCTTCGCTCTCTTGCCTTGTTACCAGGTTTTTTTTAAGGCCAAAAGGGCAGCAATGGCTTGGCCCAATTTGTTCTGGGTTTTTGAATTGCAAGTTCTGTTATGTTCAGGGCGGAATTGCAACCGGTCCCGCATTAGCGGGAGAGTTCAGCGAAGCTAATTTCCGCTCAGCGGGGGGGATATTCATAAACAATTAGGAATGACAAAAAAAGTCAAAAAACAACCCCTTAACCCTGATCAATAATCTTTGGTCCCTCAACACTGACCCGCTCCCTTTCAAGTCCCTTTCAAGTCCCATCCAAGTCCCTTTCAACTCTCATTGCAAAGGAGCGAAGTACGAGCAGGGTACGAACAAGGATCGGTCCTGCTTTGGTCCATACCAAGTCCTGCTTTTGTCCTGCATTTCTGGCGGTGGGTTTTGCCCTGGCAGGCGTTGCCTCGGAGAAGTCAGGCTGAGCGCAGTCAGAGAGGTGGTTCGATTTTGCAGAGATAAATAGCCATAGCCTTCAGGCTAGGGAAATGGAAGGGGCCCTCTCCTTTGGGTTATAACCCAAAATAAAAAAGATGTTTGGGCTAAAGCCCGGTTGTGGGTAGGGTTTTGAACACCCGGCATAAATGCCGGGGCTAGTGATACCCCTCGGCTCCCTACTCCCTTCGGGCGAAAGTGAATTCGAGAGGCAGGGTTGAACCCAAGGACTGGCGGGCGCTTACTCTGCCACCGCCACCTGGTTTTCCCCTTCGGGAAATTTCAGGCTGTAGATCAGGGCTTCGAGCTGGCGCAGGTAGTCGCGCTTGTCGAATTTGGGGGCATACACAAATCCGTCGAGGATAACCAGCCTGTTTCTGGCTTCATCCACCAAGGTGTAATTTACGAAGGGGCCGCCCATAAAGTCGCCTTCTACACGCCATAGGCTGCGGGCCTCCACGGCGTAGTAGCCGTTGAAGTTCACCTCGCGGAATTCGGGTTCTAGTTCGGGATAAGTGGTCATAAAAGAGCCTTCGAACTGCCCGGGGATGTATTTGTGGGTCAGTGAGTCGCGGCGCAAGCGAATAGTTTCGGGGGCAAAGTCAATGGCCGGGTCTTTATATTCGAGGGTGGCAATCAGTACACCCATTTCCAGGTCTTCGCGTGTGCCGGTGCGTCGCAACCAAACAAATGCATCGTCTTGGACTGCCACAAAATAACCCTGTGGCACAGCCATTTCATAACCGAATTTGTCCCTGATAATCCTTCTGGCTTCATGGTTGGGCATGCGGTTGTTAGCGTTGATCACCCGTTCGCGCTCGGTGGCAATGTAATGATCGGTAAAGGTTTGGGCATTGGCTTCCATGACCCGTTGAAAAATGGAATCGTTGGGCGCTTTTACACGAATGACCATTTGGGGGTATGACCAAACGTCCCTTGAAATTTCGATGGTGGCTTTCGAGTGGTTTTCGGAAATATCGGCCATAAAAATATGGCGGTGTGTTTCAAACAATTTCACGAAACTTTCTTCCTGTATCTGTACCAGGTCGAACATGGGCTCGAAGGTCAGTACCATGGGCACCTGGGCTTCGAACACTTCGCGCACGGCATCGCCGGCAGGGCCTTCAAATTTACTGGTATTCATTACCACCAGCAACTCACCGGCGCGTCCGGTGGCCGAAGGTTTTTGCGGCCGCTCGGTGCTGCAGGCTGCCAGCAGCAGTATGACGGCAAAATACATGATTTTCTTCATGGTCATTGATTTTGTGGCAAAAATATTTTTTATAGCAAGCCGCTAAGAACCCCCAAAAAACATGCCAAACCATTAAATATGTCTGTTTTCTGTCAGCCCTTTTCTGAATTTCGTTCGGTGCTAGCCGAGGAGCGTCCTTCGGGTGGCCTTACAATGAGTTGCTGTCCTACTCGTATGGTGCTGTTGCTCAAATTGTTCCACTCCATGAGGTTGTTTACCGACACTCGGTAGCGGTTTGCGATCACTCCAAGGGTTTCGCCGCTTTTCACCACATGCACGTTGGCGCTCGAAGGGGTGGCCACTGGCCGGTCGGCGGGTGCTTTAACGATAAGACGCTGCCCGGGCCGGATAAGGGTGCCCCGCAAATTGTTCAGACGTTGTATCTCGCCCACCGTGGTGCCATACCTTCGGGCTATGCTTCCCAGCACATCGCCCGAGCGCACCACGTGTATGGTGGTTTCTTCCATGATGGCCGCCAGTTCTTCCTGCCTTATTTCTTCGGGTGTGCGGAAGTTGTAAATGCTTTCTTCATTGGCAACAAACAGGTTGGCATATTCTTTTGGAAGGTGCAGCACGTATGGATTTTCAGGATTGTTGGGAATAATGTTTTTACGGTATGTGGGGTTGAGGTAGCGCAGGTTATCCATGGGAATATCGAGCAGCTCGCTCACGGTTCTCAGGCTCAGTTGCTGTCGCACATGAATGGTGTCCACATCGAGGTATGAATACACCGGAGGTACCACATAGAGGTTGTGTTCTTCGGCGTGCTCCATCACATAGGTAACGGCAATAAATGCAGGCACATAGTTTCTCGTTTCGCGAGGCAGGTAGTTGGCGATGCGCCAGAAGTCCTTCACGCCGCCTGCACGGCGAATGGCACGGTTCACATTTCCTGGTCCGGCGTTGTAAGCGGACAGCACCAGCGACCAGTCTTCGTAAATCTTGTAAAGGTCGTTGAGGTGCTGGCAAGCGGCAATTGTGGCCCGGATTACGTCGCTACGGTCATCCACATAATTGTTAACCTCCAGGCCATACCTGCGGCCGGTGTGGTACATGAATTGCCAAAGGCCGGTTGCCCCAGCGCGCGAGCGGGCCGTGGGGTTGAGGGCCGACTCAATTACCGCAAGGTACTTCAATTCCAGGGGCAAATCGAACCGGTCGAGCTGCTCTTCGAAGAGCGGGAAATAGAGCTGCGAGAGCCCGAGCATACGCTCGGTGAGGTCACGCCGGCGAACACCATACAGGTCGATATAAGCTTTCACCTGGGCATTATAAACAAACTCGAACGGCGAGTTGTCGTTCATGCGCTGGATGCGCTCCTGGTACACCGAATCGGAAAAGGCAGGCACAAAACCGGCAGGGAAGTTGTGCCGGTGCTGACCATCATCTTGCCGCGTGTTCAGGTTCTGAAAGATATTCAGCGCAGACAGGCTGTCGAGCATGGCCGAAATGGGGTCGTCGGGGGCAATGACAAATACCGAGGAAGTATCGGCAAGCTCGGGATCAGTTGCGGTTTGATGACCTTTGGCAAAAAAGGGCAGTAGAAACAGGAGGGGGAGCAGGAAATATTTGTTGGTCATTGGGTTCTGAAAAAAAAGAATGATTTACGGTGCAAAAAGTGAAGGCCTGGAAATGATTGCCACCACAGGGAAACTTTGCTATAATAAAAAAACTTGCACAAATTACCTGAAAACCTATCTGCTTCTTTGGGGAGGAACCCCATTGCATCAGGTTTCAGGAGACTTTCGCAAGAGGGAATTATTGGCCGGTCTGGTCGTTTTTCTTTTCCGGCTCATCTTTCTGGGCATCCTTAAATTCCTTCATGCCCCTTCCCAGCCCGCGCATGAGTTCAGGAATTTTGCGGCCTCCAAAGATGAGTACAATTGCTAGTACGATCAGCAGGATTTCCTGGGTGCCCAGCATGCCGATAACGAATAAATTTTTCATAGGTTTTTTTTTAGCTTCTTCTGTTTACAAATCTATAAAAAAATGCGGCCACGCCAGCCCTTTAACAATAATTATCTCTGGCTGGCTATCCAGTCGGCTGGGTTCAGCTTGTCGTTACCTTTCCATACTTCAAGGTGCACATGCGTTTTCCCTTCGCGGCTGTCGGTAGCCACGGTGCCAATTTCCTGGCGTATGTTAACCTTATCGCCGCTTTGAACCGACACCTGCGCCAGGTTGGAGTATACGGTAAGGTATTCGCCATGCCTAATTATTACTGCATTATAGGCTCCGGGCACGGTAATGACTCTTGACACGGTGCCTTCGAAAATGGCCCTTGCTTTTGCGCCCGGCACCGAGGCAATGTCGATGCCGTTGTTCACAATTTTGATGTTACGCAGCACTGGGTGGGGTTGTTCTCCAAAGCTGCCGGTAATCACACCGCGTTCAACGGGCCATGGCAGTTTGCCTTTGTTTTCGGCAAAGTTGTTTGATAGCAGCTGCTCTTCGGGTGTGAGGGCGTAAGTGCCAGGCGTTACGGTTCGGCCTTCGGCCCTGGCTTGTTCCTGCGAGCGGCGCCGCTCTTCGGCAATGATGCGTTCGATGTTGTGCTGCAGGTCCTGCCGGGCCCTTTCCTGTTGGCGCAGGCGTTGCATGAGCTCCTGCTCCCTGCGCCTTAACTGCCTGATGGTTTGGTCTTGTTCGCCCTTCTCGCGGTTGAGCTCCTGCATCGACTGCTGTTGCTCGGCCCGGAGCTTTTCCTGTTGAATTTTTTGTTCTTCGAGGCGGGCAATTTCCTGCTGAAGGGTTTTTTGGGTCTTCACAATTTTTTCGGCCTGCAACTGGCGGTGGCGCGCATACTCCTGCAGGTAACGCAGGCGCATATAGGCCTGGTTGAAGCTGTTGGAAGAAAACAAGAAGGCCATGCGTTGGTAGTTGCTGCGTGTCAGCCACGCGTATTGTACCATCTTGGCGTAGGAGGCACGCAGCTCTTCCAGTTCCTGGCGCAACTCTTCAATGGTTCGGGTCTGGGTTTCAATGCGGCGGTTGATCAGACTGATCTCGTTGTTGATGGCCCTGAGGAGGCTTTCGCGACGGGTGATCTGGGTGTTGAGCATTACCAGTTGGTTCATGCCTACCTCGGCCGTTTTCTTGGTTTCCTGCAACATCTCGTTGATGAGCCGAATTTCGCGTTCAATGTTTTGCTTATCGCGCTCCAGTGCCTCGCGGCTCTGGGTTTGTGCCGGAGCAGCCCAGGGCAGTAATAAAAGACCTGTAAGCAGGGCAGTGCATGCCAGCCTGCTGATGCGGAATTTTGTATAAATGCTGCCTGCCATAATTCTTTTTACAGATCCATTGGTTTGTAGCGCGAAGGTACAGAAAAGGTCATTTCCTGGGGGCTGTTGATGCTGGTGCGGCTGGTGCGTAATGTCAGTTCGGCACGGCTGCCGGGGTCGGTAAATACCAGCACCAGGTCGTTGGGCAGCAGCTGCCCACCGAGGGTTTCAAAACTTTTGTAATCGGCCCTGATCATGCGTCTTTGGCTTGCATCGTACACAACGGTTTGCCGAATCCTGAAGTTTTCGCGATCGAGCCATATGTTGTGCTCAACAGCAGGGGCCTGGTGGTCGTTTTTTCGGCGGCGTGCGGGCGAGCTGAGCAACAGCATGCCGCGGTCGTCAGAAATACGGAAGTTGTCGGAAGTGAAGTGCTCAAAGTCGTTTCCCGTAAGGATGGCCTGCAGCATGTAAAAGTCGAGGTCAGTTCCAAGCATATCGTTAATAAAGCTCATGTCGCCAATAAAGTAAGAGGACTGCAGGCGGTTGAGGAACTTCACCGTATCGGGTGTGATGAGCAAGCGGGCCACTTCAATGCCCAGCAGGGGTGTTACCGACAGGAAGATGGCCTGGTCTTTATGAATTCGAAGGGTTCCGCTCACGTTGTAGTTGCTGTTTCCCCAGAAGGCATTTCCCGAAAAGCGGGCTGCGTAAAAGTCGAAGTCGGCCTGGTTGGCATGCATAGTACGCAGGGCCCTTTCGGGCGAACGCAACAGGTCGTCGATGGCGGGGGTGATGATGTCGCGGCGCGGCTTGCAGGCATTGAAGCTGCCAACCAGCAATATCAGAATCAGGATATTAGGGAGAATGCTTTTATTCATAAAGTTTGCGGTCTTTTATTTTTTTGGGTAACAACTCTGAGGCCTCGCCGGCCTGCTGAGCTTTTATCCAATACTCCAGGGCCATGTCGGTCTGGTTGAGCTTAAAGAGCACATCGCCATAATGCTCGAGTACGGTGCCGCTGGCCTCTTCGGCGCTTTGTACGGCTTTTCCGATCCATTCGGCAGCCTCCTGGTAACGTCCTTTCTGGTAGAGCACCCATCCCAGGGTGTCCTGGTAGGCCGGGATGCCGGGTTGCAGGCGGTTGGCCTCAGTGGCCATAAATTCGGCTTCGTCGAGCCGGGTGTTGCGCAACGAAAGGTGGTAGGCGTAATTATTGAGTACGGTGGCGTTTTTTGGATCTAACTTCAGGGCTTTTTCGTAGCTGGCATCGCTGCGACTGAAATCGTTGAGGTAGTGATATGTGTCGCCCAGCATAGAATAAAACTGAATGCTCAGCTCCTTGTCGTTTTGTACCAGTAAGGAGCCGTGTTCAAGCGAAGAGGCAGCATCCTCATAATTCTTGAGTTGCATATTGGCCAGTCCGTTAAACAGGAAAAACAAAGGTTGCTCAAAGAAATACTCCAGCGCCAGGTCGGAATGTTCGAGCATCGCCTGGTAGTCGCCCAGTTGGTTGTTGAGCACCAGCACCTGCTGCCATACCGCCACATTGGAGGGGTCGAGTTGTGCCCCTTTCAGAAACTGATCGCGGGCCTCCTCCAGTCGGTTTTCGCGGGCCAGGAAATCGCCGTGTATCAGGTAAGGCTCGGCATCTTCGGGGTGCAGCTCAATGAGCAGTTCGCACAGCTCCAGGGCCTGGTCGAGGTAGCCGGGATTTTCCTGCGAAAGGTTGTAAAAAGTATACATGATGCGCCCTTTGTTCTCGGTGTCGAGTCGGGGGCTGCGAAAGGCCATTTTAAGTGATTCGAAGGCTTTTTCCGTTTGGCCTTTTTCCTGGTAATAATCGGCCATCATCAGGTGGCCCATGGGATTTTCGGGGTCGTTTTCGAGCAGGCGCTCAAACAGGGCCCTGGCCTTTTCTATCTGTCCGGCCTCCATGTAAAGGTCGCTCAGCAATTCGGTAAACATGGTTTCGTCGGGAAAAATCGCCACCATTTTTTCGGCTTCGGCAATGGCCTCTTCAATGCGGCCTTGTTCCACCAGTATCTTTTGCTTTTGCAGTGAAACCTCCTCGGAGAAGCCACTGATCTCTTCGATGCGGTCGAACACCTGCAGCGCCTCGTTGTAGCGGCCAGAATACATATAAGTATTGGCCAGGCTCAGGAGAAAGTCTGCCCGCTGGGGGTGCTCCCCGGTGAGGCGGCGGTAAATTTCTATCGACTTATCAACCTGGTTTGAGAGGGTGTAAATATCGGCCAGCACGGTGAGGTAATAGGTGTTGTTAGGGTCAATTTCAGCGGCTCTCTGTGCGAACTTCAGGGCATCGGCAAACTCGCCCTGCATGGCATGGGCTTTTGCCAGTTCAAAATAGGCGGCATCGTTTTGCGGGTCTTTTTTGATGGCATCCAGGTAGAGTACTACCGCTTGCGGCCAGTTGCCCAGTATCTTTTGGCGGGTGGCTTCCACCAGGATGGCCGAACTTTCGAGCCGGTCGGTCTCGGTGATCATCTGCCTTTCCATATAGCCCGAAGGCGCTGCTACAGGCTTCTCGGCCGTTTTGCAGGAGCTCAGTCCGGTTGCAAGAATCACACCTGCCAGGAAAATATTGGAGATCGTTTTGATTTTCATTAAAAAAGTGTTTGAAATAAATGCCTGCCCCGTTTTTTGTGATTTTGCCTGTGGTAAAAAAACGCTTTTGCGGGCTTTTGATTGCAGGCCAAATCTTTTTATTTGGTTCCGGTATGTCCGAAGCCGCCGCTGCCGCGTTGTGTTTCGCTGAGCTTTTCAACGGCTACCAGGCTGACTCTTTCGTAGCGGGCGATGATCATTTGTGCAATTCGGTCGCCGGGATGAATGGTATATTCGTTTTCCGAAAGGTTGACCATTATTACCTTGATTTCGCCGCGGTAGTCGGCGTCGATGGTGCCCGGGGTATTGAGCACGGTGATGCCATGCTTTGCGGCCAGGCCGCTGCGCGGGCGCACCTGTGCCTCATGGCCGGCCGGCAGCTCAATAAAAAGACCGGTGGACACCAAAGCGCGGGCCAGGGGCTTCAAAACCAGGGGCGTTTCCAGGCTGGCACGCAAATCCATGCCGGCCGAAAAAGCCGTTTCGTAAGCTGGCAAAGGATTGCCCGATGCATTTAGAATTTTAACTTCCATTTTTTGAGATTAAAACAGGCTGTAAATTTGTATCTTAGTCGCAAAATTAATGAAAAGCTTGGTTTTACTTTCTTAATGAACCATAAATGTATGTTTTGGTAGGGTAAACAGCCTGGCTATTCTTTGAGAACCAAAATCCCCTTGTTATTGTTAAATATTTGTACATCAAATTATTAACACAATGAACAAAAGATTTTTTCTCGCCATTGCAGCGCTGCTTCTGGCTGTTTTGTTACCTCTTCAGCTTTTGGCTGCTTACCAGGAGAACCTGCCGCAAAAGGTGGTTCAACCCGATGGCAGTGTGCTCGAATTGCTGGCCAGCGGCGATGAGTTTTACAGCTATCTGCACGATGCCAATGGCTATACCATCATACAGGGGGCTGATGGCTATTACTACTATGCCATCCGCGAAAGCGAAAAAGTGGTGCCCTCACCCTACCGTGTGGATAGCCATGACCCGGTGGCACTGGGGCTTGAAAAAAGGGTGATGATTAGTCCGGAACTATACCGCAAAAGGGTAGAGGACTTTAACCTGCATATGGATAAGTCGGCCAAAGCACCGCATACGGGCGATGTGGTGAACCTGGTTATATACATTCGTTTTTCTGACGATGAGGAATTTACCACCCCCCGAAGCACTTTCGACGACTATTTCAACAAGCCACAAGGCCCTTCCCTCAGGCATTACTTCCAGGAGGTTTCCTATGGTCAGCTCGACATTGAAAGCCATCATTTTCCCGTTTCGGAAATGACGGTCAACCTGTCCTACCAGGCTACCCAGCCCCGCGCGTATTATCAGCCCGCCAGCGAAACCAATACCATTGGCTATGACCCTGATATTCCTACCTCAAATGGCTCAAACCCCAATGGCCGCACCTATCGCGAGCATTCGCTGCTGGTGAATGCCGTCCTTGCGGTTTCTATGGGGATTCCTTCTGATTTGAACCTGGATGGTGATGGTGATGGCCGCGTGGACAATGTTTCTTTTATCATTCGCGGGCAGCAGGATGGCTGGAACAACCTGCTGTGGGCCCACCGCTGGGTATTGTGGTCGCAAGTGGTAAACATCAACGGAAAAAGGGTCTATGATTACACCTTTCAGCCCCAGACACAGAGCGGGGTAAATGTGCTTTGCCACGAAATGTTTCATGCCCTTGGCGCACCCGATCTGTATCATTACAACAGCACTGGCTTCACTCCGGTGGGCCCATGGGATTTGATGCATTCGGGTTTTGTCCATATGGGCGCTTATATGAAATGGAAATATGCCGGACAGCAATGGATCAGCGAAATTCCTACCATCAGCGACCCGGGCACCTATACCCTCAATCCGCTGACTTCTCCCGAGAACAATGCCTTTCGGATCAACAGCTTTAACTCGGATGAGGAGTTTTTTGTGGTAGAATACCGCAAGCGAAGTGGGCATTATGAAACCAACATTCCTGGCGAGGGTTTGCTGGTTTACCGGATTAATCCTTTGGCCGGCAACGGCAATGCCCAGGGCCCACCCGATGAAGTGTATCTTTTTAGGGTGGATGGAGGTCCTAATGCAGATGGCCAGATTTTTCAAGCTCATTTCAGCGAGCAATCCGGACGCACGTATTTTTCAGACGACTCCAACCCCGGGGCTTTTTTGCTAAACGGACTTCCTTCTGAGATCATCATCAGCAATATTAGTGCCGCGGGCGAAACCATTTCTTTTGATTTAATGCCCACCTCTGATGAAGTTCAGGCCCCGGCCAATCTTCAGGCCGAGGTGAATGATGATTTTGAGGTTATTCTGAGTTGGGATGTACCTGAGGCCTCTGGGCTGGAGGGAGAACCCGCGTTGGTTAGTGTAAAGATTTATCGGTCAGCCTCCTTGATTGCTACCATTAATGATTCCGAAGTTTTCAGCTATGTTGACCGCAATGCGCCGGCCGGCGAAGTGACCTATTTTTTGCGGGCCACCTACGACGATGGGCTTATCTCACCTCCTAGTCAGGTAATCAGTATTTCCATGCCATCCTATCTGTTGGTGGTGGGCGAAACGACCTACGAACTGGACAATACAGCTGGCAATCAGCCTGTGCAGATTCGATCAAATATTTCTCAATGGACTGCCAATTCGGCCCAGGGGTGGGTGCAGCCTTTCCCAGCCAACGGATCTTTCAGCCGTTCGTTGTTCCTGTATTTCAACGCCAACCCTGCTGCCACTCCCCGTACCGCTATTATTGCAGTAAGTGGAGCAGACACCTCAGCCACCATTACCCTGCGGCAGGGCTACAGTGTTTCTGTTGAAAATCAGGATACCCCAGGTTTCCGCATTTTTCCCAATCCCAGCCAAAGCGGCTACCTGATGCTGCAGATGGGCCAGGCCTCCGGAAAAGCACAGCTGCGCCTGTATGACCTGACAGGCCGGCAGGTGATTGGCCAGGCCCTTGATGCCCAGCCCCGGCAAATAGTGCGAATCAGCACTGAAGGCTTGCCCGCAGGCTTATACCTCGTGGAGGTCTTCAGTCACGAAGGGGTTTTTCGTGAGAAGGTTATCCTGAGATAAGCCCTTAAAACGGCCTTCAAAAGGAATTTTAAAGAGGCTGTCAATTGATATCGGGTCTCTGAAGAATAATTGGGGACCCGTATTTTTTTCAGGTGGAGCACCCATACCCTACCCGCTTTGGATTTCCCCAGACCCTTTCAATCAAATCTGAAATGAATAACTGAAAGCAGAATAGGGAACATCATGGGAAGAGCATTAACAAATACTCGTCCTTTCGCCATTGTTAAATCTGAAGTAACCAAATTGTTTTCCGCTAAAATTTAGTATATTTAACCCACATTGCAACTATCCATCCGCAACGAGCTGATTGAATGGTTTTTCAATTTTGAAATGTTCGCCAGGGTGCCACACAGATTTTTTCCTGGGCAGGATTTTTTCGCGATACCCAAGGGCCTTGAAGATTTGCTGTGCTTTTTCTGTGGGTTCGCTGCACTGACTGATCTGTATGGTCTTATCCTGGCTGTTTACCATCGTGGTGGTGACCCGTTTCTGCGTATTCGTAATCCGGACAATTTCTCGCCAATCATGCGTTATGCCTTTGAGCTTTAACTGGTACCGGATGGTGGATACGATCCAGTATGCCATCAGCCCCAGATGCAGGTGTGCCATGGACGCCTGGTCTGTTTTATGATAGATAGGACGCAAATCCAAATCAGACTTTAAGATGCGAAACGAGGCTTCAATATCTCTGATCGTGTTATATATAGACCACATTGAGCACTCATCGGCAATATCAAGAGAGGTACGTAAAAAGTACACCCCTGCTTTTTTATCAGGCAGCGATCCGGCCTTTTTCTGGTAAGACATACCGGTTGCTATACCATGGTTGTTATGTGTAACCTCTATGTCATACCAGGTATGAGCTGACGGGTATTTTTCTTTCAACCGGCCGATGCGCTCCCATACTTTTTCAAGCCTTTTGGTGCCACCCTTTTTACTAATACCTCTTTGCACAGCATTTAACCCTTGCTCAAAACGTGACGTAAACAGGTCGTTCATGCTGTGTTCCTTGGCTGCCTTCATATGGCTTTTTACCCACAAGTAATGGTCTGTGTCATCTTCTACTTTGATTTTCTGTAGTTCAATCACCTGTTTTGATTTGTCTTTGATCTGCACGGGTGTTTGGGTGGTGTCGGCGCTGTACTTTAACAACTTGGAGCGTGTTACGCACATATAATCATACCCATGGCGGCGCAGGTAAGCGATATTTCCTTCCGTGGAGATACCTGCATCCATGACAATAATGGGTTTTTGCTTTCCCCGGTAACGTCCTTTTTTGTTGAGTTTATTGATAACCATCTCCAGTGTTTCATGGTCTGTGGTGTTGCCTTCAAAAATGTCGGAATACTTTAAAAACCCATACTGGTTCACAATCAGTGCCAATACAATCAGTTTGGCATCATTGCGTTTCTCCTTGTTACGGCCGTGATTTGCCAGCATGCTGTTTGCCATGCGGCCTTCAAAATAGGTGTTGGTCAAATCATATAAAATGATCTTATCGTCCAGGCCAAACAATTCATTGGTACAGCGTGAAAGATGATCCTCAAGTTTTTCTTTTTCCCCGTACAGCTTTTTGGCAATGTCATATAGCCTGTCCTTGGTGATATCTTCCACTGCATAACCTGTTAATTCGCATATTGCAGAGTTCTCCTGGATCCATGATACCGCCTTATATTCAGAGGCTGGATATACCGTGCGGCTGATGATATGTGTCAGGGCAAGCCTGATCTGGTTCTCATCCCAGCCCCTTGCTTGTAAAAAGCCCCTGAGGTTCAACTGCTCCACAGCCTGGTAAGATATGGATTCAGCGCCAATCTCTCGTATATTTTTGTTTTTTAGTGTTTTCAGGTTTACCAGATCAAAATCATGGTCCTGTTTCAAAGGCCTGTCAATTCGCCTTTTTACTTTCAATTCATGGTAAACCTGCTGGGCCAGTTGCTCTACAGCCACATCTGTGCAAGGACTGAACAATCCTGGCCGGTGATCAATCAACTCATTCAAGCGGTCTATAAAAGCAAGCTTTTGGTCAACATCCGGTATCTCCATCATTCTGCCAAGACCAAGCACCATGCGTTGACGAGGAAAACCAAACTCGTCCCGGTAACTCTCACACAACCGATAGTAGGTGTGATAAGTCTTGTCGGTCTTGATATACTTGCGGACGGTCTTCAAAAACATTTTCAAAGATACAACCACTTGCAGATCAATTACAAATGGCCCCGGTGCCACACAAGGCCCTTTTTGGCCAGAACGCAAAAAGCAGTTGTTCATTCTCAGGATATTATAAAAGCAAGCAGGCGAAAAATATCAAAAAAACAGCGGTTTTAACAGTTATTTAACATTTTGAAGCCAATTGAGCTGCAATGTGGGTTAAGTTAGTTATCCTGCCCGGAAAAACCACCCCGCTGAATGAAAATACCACCAAATATAAAGTATTAAGCGGTAAGTTATATTTAGAATCGGTATAAACAGGGGGTTTTATTTAAGTTTCCAATGTTTTGGGTCCTTCCCACTGCTCGGTTTTTATCATCAAAAAAGATTTTTCCTTTGGTTTGGTTCTGCGTATATTGCAAAAAGAGTAGCCAATATTCATATAATAAATCAGTAGTGTCCGACTAAAATTCTGATGATGAAAAAATAGGGGTTACTCCCAGAAGGTTTCACCCCCATGTTGTATGTTTGCAGTTACCACACAAACAAACATCAACATGGATAAAAATACGGAAATAAAATTTGTCGGACAGCCGG
>DHFW01000027.1 GCA_002402465.1 Bacteroidales bacterium UBA4814 | reverse complement strand
CTACTGACGGTTGTTCAAAAGATAGCCCAGACAAAGAAAGCATTTTCGGTTGTGGCATCTCTGGTCCGCATTCATTTAATCAGTATGCTGGATGTATTCGAAATGTTGCGCAGTACCAGAAGAGAATATGGAAACAAAGCTTTAGGCCCACCTGGCTTTGTACAGCAAACCAAATTGGCATTGATATAGTGGGTGTCAGTTTGCTCCGGAAGCAAACCCACCACAGTAAATCAATAAGTTATGAACAAAAAATGCCGACATCAGAATTTAGTCGGATAACAGTGATTTAAAATGTATGAGAGTGGCAAAGAGGTGGAGCGTTAAAGAGTTGATTTAGTGAATAATGCTCTCAAAAAAAAGCAGAATTTTCACTGCCTTTATTGTGTCTAAACAGACAAATTTAGACCCTGAAAACCATAAATAATTGATCTCAATGGCCAGAGGCTTTAAAATTTCCCGAACCCCAGGAAACCAAGCCAAAACCATCGTTTTTGGAATTTATAAATCAGCAGATTCTTGAGGGTGCCCAAAAGGGATAATTTGCATCGATCTCCCTTCTTTTTGTATCCCTTTTGTATCTTGAGATGAACAAACCCCCTGTGTTTACTGCAACACAGGGGGTTATCTTGTACCCGGAGCCGGGCTCGAACCGGCACGGCCGCAATGGCCACAGGATTTTAAGTCCTGGGTGTCTACCAATTCCACCATCCGGGCTGGTGACATAATCTTTCACGAAATTAAACAAAAAAACCTCTTTGCAGAGGTTTTTTTTGAGCGGAAAACGGGACTCGAACCCGCGACCCCGACCTTGGCAAGGTCGTGCTCTACCAACTGAGCTATTTCCGCAGTGGTGTTTTGAGGGTGCAAATATACAAGCATTTTTTTAAACTGAAAAAATTTTTCTGAACTGAAAAATGATTTTTTTCGTGCCGCTTCTTAAATGCTGTTAAAAAGTGCGATGGTTTGTTTTTAATGTTTATTTTTGTGCCCCAAACTTAACAGTATTAATCAACTCGAAAACACACAGATGAAAAAGCTGCTTTATCTTCCTCTTTTGGTTCTTCTCCTTGTGGGCAGCACCGTATCGGCACAAACACCCAAATTTGGCCATATCAATACCAATGAGCTTTTGAGTATTATGCCCGGCCGCGAAGGAGCACAACAGGAGTTTGAGCGTTATGCCCGCGATCTGGAAACCCAGTTTACGGCCATGCAAACCGAGCTGCAGACCAAATACACAGACTATCTTGCCAATGAAGCCACTTACTCTGAGCTGATCAGAACTTCGAAGCAGCGCGAAATTACCAGTTTGCAGGAGCGCATCCAGGATTTTCAGGAGCAGGCTCAGCAAGACCTTATGAACCAGGAAAACCGCCTGCTTAGCCCCATTATTGAGGCTGCCCGTAAAGCCATTGAAGACGTGGCCACTGAAAACGGTTTCACTTATGTGTTCGACACTGCCAGCGGTACTGTAATTCACTATCCTGCCAGCGATAATATTATCGACTTGGTAAAAAAGAAACTTGGCATCGAATAATATTAAGTGATGCCCCACAAATTAAAAGGCCCCGCGATACGGGGCTTTTTTTATAGGGTTTTGTCATTGTACCAGCCAGCATACTTCACATAGTTATTCGATATTCGCTCAAGTAAGTCGCTGGTAAGTTCTTCGCTTATGTCCTTTATTTTCTTTGCAGGAATGCCGGCAAACACGCTTCCGGGCTCCACTACCGTATTTTCTAAAACCACAGCCCCTGCTGCAATAATGGAGTTTTTGCCAATGCGGGCATTGTCCATCACTATGGCGTTCATGCCAATGAGCACATTGTCTTCGATGGTGCAGCCGTGCACAATGGCTTTATGTGCTATGGACACATTGTTGCCAATAGTGGTGGGGGCCGTCTGATAGGTGCAGTGAATCACCGCCCCATCTTGTATGTTTACCTTGTTGCCTATGCGAATGTAGTGCACATCGCCGCGAACCACGGCGTTGAACCACACGCTGCAATGGTCGCCCATCACCACATCGCCAATGATGGTGGCATTATCAGCCAGGTAGCAGCCTTTTCCAAATTTTGGCGTGAAGCCACGTATGCTTTTTATGAGTGCCATAAGAGTTTAACAAACAAAGCGTTTTTTCGTTCACTAAACCCCCAGCAAGCCGGCCAGTGGATCATTGCCGCCAAACAGCATGCGCTCGGGGTTTTCGATCATTTCCTTCACCTTTACCAGGAAGCCAACCGACTCTTTGCCGTCGATAATGCGGTGGTCGTAGCTCAGGGCCACATACATTACGGGGCGAATTTCCACACGGCCATTTATTGCCATGGGCCGTTCCACAATGTTGTGCATGCCCAGGATGGCACTCTGGGGCGGGTTTATGATGGGTGTGGAAAGCATGGAGCCAAACACCCCGCCATTGGTAATAGAAATGGTGCCGCCGGTCAACTCTTCGATGCTGATCTTATTGTCGCGGGCTTTTTGTGCCAGTTCGGCAATTTTCAGTTCCAGTTCGGGCACCGACAAGCTTTCGGCGTTGCGGATTACAGGCACCATCAGGCCTTTGGGAGTGCTCACGGCAATGCCCACATCCACGTATCCGGGAATTACAATGTTATTGTCTTCAATGCGGCCGTTCACCTGCGGAAAATGGGGGATGGCTTCGGTTACAGCTTTGGCAAAAAACGACATCAGGCCAACCTTGATCCCGTATTTCTCCTGGAAGCTTTTCTGATATTTTTTGCGAAGCTCCAGCACGGCCGACATATCCACTTCGTTGAAGGTGGTGAGCATGGCGGTTTGGTTTTTTACGGCCACCAGGCGTTCGGCCACTTTTTTGCGCAGGGTCGACATTTTTTGCCGCTCTTCATCCCGTCCTCCGCTCCATGCAGTGGTGGCAGGAGTTGCAGCATCTGCCTTTTTACCGCTTTCTTTGTGAACCTGCTGGGCAATGGCCGCCAGGATATCCTTGCGGGTAATGCGCTTGCCATAGGGCCTGAGGTCGTCTTCCGGGTTTTGAATACCCAGTTCGTCGAGCAACTTCTGGGCCTGTGGTGAGAAGGTGAATGCGGCAGTTGCTGGTTCNNTTTTGTTGGGTTTGTTTTTCAGCAGGCATTTCGTTGGCCGCGGCTTCTTCTTCCTTTGCTTTCGCGGAAGATTCGGTCTTTTCTTCGGCCCGGGCTTCAGCTTCGGGCGTCTGGGCCTCCGTGTCGATCTGGCCAATGATTTTGCCGGGCTCGGTGGTAGTGCCCTCTTCTACGGTGATCTTGAGCTTTCCTGCCTGCTCGGCGTTGATGGTCAGGGTGGCCTTGTCAGAATCGATTTCGGCAATTTCCTGATCTTTTTCCACATAAGTGCCGTCTTCAACCAGCCAGCGGGCCAGCTCTACCTGGGTAATGGACTCGCCCGCCGAGGGCACTCTGATATCGATAAGCATGTTTTTCCGGGTTTATGTAGTTTCCACTAATTCGCTGATACAAAGCTGCCGGCATTCGCGGCAAACGTTCTTGCAGTTACACTCTTCAAAAGCCTTTTCCACAATTTTTTTCTGTTGCATGGCGTGGAACTTGCTGGAGCCGCTGGCCGGGCTGGCGCTGGGTGGTCGGGCAATTACGCTCATGGGTATGCCTTCGAGGTTCAGGGCCAAAAAAGGCCAGGCGCCCATATTCTGGGGCTCTTCCTGTACCCAGATAATGCGCCTGGCCCCGCTGTATTTTTCCAGTAATTCCTTCAGCTGCTTTTGCGGCAGGGGGTAAAGCTGTTCGAGCCTTAAAATGGCCGTATGGTCGAAACCTTTGCTGTTTTTTTCTTCGAGCAGCTCATAATAAATTTTTCCGCTGCAAACCAGCACGCGGTCGATTTTCTCTGGTATGGCTTGTTTATCGTCGATCACCTCCATAAAATGCCCCTGGCTCAATTCGTCGAGCGAGGATGTGCACATCGGGTGGCGCAGCAGGCTCTTTGGGGTAAACACCACCAGTGGCTTGCGGAAAGGCCGCCTTATTTGCCTGCGCAGCAGGTGAAACAGGCTGGCCGGGGTGCTGCAGTTGGCCACCTGAATGTTGTTTTCGGCGCAGGAGGCAAGGAAACGCTCCATGCGCGCACTCGAATGCTCAGGTCCCTGTCCTTCGAAACCATGTGGCAGATACATCACCAAGCCGTTCATCACCTTCCATTTTTCTTCTGCGCTGGTAATAAACTGATCGATAATGATTTGTGCCCCGTTGTTGAAGTCGCCAAACTGTGCTTCCCAAATGACCAGGCTGCCCGGGCTGGCCATGGCATAGCCATATTCGAAGCCCAGGACGCCGTATTCGGAGAGCAGGGAGTTGTAGATTTCGAAAGGAGCCTGGCCCTCGCCAAGGTTGTTGAGGGGAACGTATTCTTCTTCCGAGTCTTCCAATTTTATTACAGCATGGCGGTGGCTGAAGGTGCCGCGTTCCACGTCCTGCCCGGTAAAGCGGATGTGCACGCCCTCATTGAGCAGGCTGGCATAGGCCAGGGTTTCGCCCATGGCCCAGTCGAGTCCGCCGCCATTGGCTACCATTTGCTTGCGCTCCTCCATAAGGCGGCGTGTTTTACGGAAGAAAGGCTTGTCAGGTGGCAACTGAGTAACTTTTTCGCCTAGGATTTTTAAAGTCTTTTTGTCGACAGCAGTTTCCGTTACCTTCTCCATGTCCTCCTTGCTGGCACGGTTAAAGCCCAGCCAGGTATTTTCGAGGAAGGGGTCTATGTGGCCTTTTTCGATTTGGCGGGCCTTTTCCAACTCCCCTTCCAGCATATCGTCAAAAGCTTTGCGCAAAACTTCGGCGCGGCCTTTGTCGAGAAGGTTTTCCTTCAGCAGCTTTTCAATATAAATGGTGGCAGGGTCGGGGTGCTTTTCAATGATCTTGTAAAGGATGGGCTGGGTAAAGCGGGGCTCATCGCCTTCGTTGTGGCCGTGCTTTCGGTAGCTCAGCAAGTCGATAAATACATCGCGCTGAAAGCGTTGCCTGAATTCCATAGCCAACTCAATAGTATAAACCACGGCTTCCACATCGTCGCCATTAACATGAAAAATGGGCGACTGTATGGTTTTGGCCACGTCGGTGCAATAGGTGCTTGAGCGTGCATCGAGGTAGTTTGTAGTGAACCCCAACTGATTGTTGATGACCAGGTGAATGGTGCCCCCGGTTTTATAGGCTGGCAACTGCGACATTTGAAGCACTTCGTAAACAATGCCCTGGCCGGCAATGGAGGCGTCACCGTGAATAAGTATAGGCACCAGTTTGCACAGGTCGCCTTCGTGTTTTTTGTCGGCCTTGGCACGCGCCAGCCCCTCTACCACGGGGTTTACGGCTTCCAGGTGGCTGGGGTTGGGGGCAATGCTCAGGTTTACGGCATGGCCTTTTTGGGTAATGGTTTCGAGGGTGCAGCCCAGGTGGTATTTCACATCGCCCAGCAGGGTTTCTTCTTCATACTCCTTGCCTTCAAACTCGCTGAATATTTTGTAATAAGGTTTTTTCAGAATGTTGCCCAGCACGTTGAGGCGGCCGCGGTGGGCCATGCCCAGCACCACCTCTTTGACCCCTTTTTCTGCTCCCTTTTCTATCACGGCATCCAGGGCCGGGATCAAGGTTTCGCAACCTTCGAGCGAAAAACGCTTTTGCCCGGGGAAACGCCTGCGAAGAAACTGCTCAAAGCCTACGGCCTCGGTCAGCTTCTCCAGGATACGAAATTTCTTGTCAGTGTCGAAACCCGGTGTGTTGCGACTCGATTCCATGCGGTTTCGCAGCCACTCAACGACTTCAGGACTACGGATGTACATATACTCTACCCCGATGCTCTGGCAATAGGTTTGTTTCAGGTTGGCGATGATACGCTCCAGGGGCGCCGGCCCAATGCCAATCTCATTGCCGGCCTGGAAGGTGGTTTTCAGATCGTTGTTGCTGAGGCCAAAGTTTTCGGGGTCGAGCGTGGGGCTGTACTTGCGGCGGGTGCGCACCGGGTTTGTTTGGGTAAAAAGGTGGCCACGCTCACGATATCCGTTGATGAGGTTAATGACATTAAACTCTTTCCGGTATTGCAGCGCTTCCTTTTCTTCCATCACCCCTTCGCGGGGGAATTGGGTGCGGGCAAAATCAAAACCTTCGAAAAACTGTCGCCAGGAGGGGTCTACTGAATTGGGGTCGGAGGCATATTTTTTATATAATTCTTCTATTCCTGAAACCTCCGAATTCCCTAAATATGAGAATTTTTCCATATTAGTTCTTTGCTTAGGCAGATCGCTAATACAAATGTAGTACAAAAAAATCTATAAAAAATTTTGGGCTTTCGAATAATTGATTTTCTAGCACTTTTGATCAAAAAACCAAGAAAAATTTTAAAAAAGTTTAGATACTTAAGTTTTTTTTTGTTTCTTTAACGTTTGAAAAACCGGAGATTCTGGTAAAAATTTATGGTTAAACTAAAGCAGGAGGCTTATGACTACCAATTTGTTAAGAAAAAAATGATTTTTTAATAATTTCTAACCAAAAACGAATCCTTATGAAGAGAATTACTTTGTTTTTAATGGTGATTTTTGGAGGTTTTCTGTCATTCTCGCAAGGTTCTGGCGACTTAACAGAGGAACAAAAAATCAGGTTGGAGAATGAAAGGCCAAACGTGGAAAATTCCGTTAGGCTGGATTCTTATCAAAAAGCGAGTCTTGTCAATCCTTTGATGCAGATTCCTATCTCAGTGAATAAGTCGGGAGCATTAAAGGCCCGTGATGGAAAAAACATTTCCGTACTGGTGGCCAGCCCCAATGCTGCCGATTTTAATACCCACGTTTTGCCTACCATGCAGACCTTTGGCGGGGTTACCTACACGGCCACTTCCGCTTTGGGTGCCCTTACGGTTGACGAAATGCTCAGCTATGACGTGGTGTGGACTTTCAACGTGAGTACATGGCAGACCGAAACGGGCACTACTGCTGTGGAATGGAGCAATAAGCTTGGCAATTTCATTACCCAGGGCGGATACCTGGTTGAGTGCCAGTTTGTGAACAGCTACGACGAATGGGGCCTGGGAAGCGGCCTTTATATAACGGGTAATATGTCGCCCTTTATCAAATCAACCCTTGATCGGCCAACAGCCACATTTAACCTGGGTGAGGTGTTGATTCCCAGCCACCCTATTATGTCGGGCGTTACACAGGTGAGTACTACTTATTTCGTGCAGAATGTGGTAGCCCGCTCCAATGCAACCCTGATCGCAAATTGGGGCAATGCCCAGGCCGACCCGCTGGTGGCTGCTTACGACAACATTGTTGCCTTCAATGCCGACCCTGTAATGTCGACCGGTTCGGTAATGCAGCCGGGTATTGGCGGCGATGGATTTTTGATGTTCCACAATGCCATCGTTTGGTTATATAACAACCAGGCCGACCCAATGGCTCCTGCAGCTCCCACCGGACTTACTGCCACTGCCGGAGCAATGGGTGCATTGACCGTTGAGCTGGCATGGACCAACCCAACAACCACTTTTGATGGGAGTCCGCTGACAGAGATTACGGCCATAAAAATTCATCGCGATGGTATTTTAATTCATACCATCGACAACCCGGCGCCTGGTGCCGCCTTGGTATACACCGACAACACCATGACTGCTGACGGGATTTATAACTATACCGTAACAGCTGAGAACGCCCTGGGCGATGGCCCGGCAGCAGGCGTTTCGGTATATGTGGGCGAAGATTTGCCGGCAGCTCCCGGCGATGTGACCCTTGTAGCTCAGGGCAACGATGGTTATGTGACCTGGACTGCCCCCACTGAAGGCCTGAACGGTGGCTACCTGAATCCCGCCGGATTGAACTATAAAGTGGTTCGCATGCCCGGAAACGTGGAAGTTGCTACCGGCCATACTGCCACCGAATTTGTGGATAACACAGTTCCCGGTATCGGCAACTATTACTACACGGTAACCGCCAGCAATACCCTTGGCGTTGGCGGAAGTGCCAACTCCAATATTGCTTTGCTGGGCGCTGAGGGTGTACTCATGTACGAAACCTTTAACTATGCCACCGGTGCAATGCCTCCGGGCTGGACCGTTGAAGGCATGGGCCAGACCAACTGGGCGGTTAATAATTCCAACTTAGCCGGCGGAACTGCTCCTGAACTCCGTTTTACCTACACTCCAAGCTTTATTGGCTTGACCCGGATAATCAGTCCTCCTGTTAATGTGGAAAGCGGACAAGCGCTAAAGTTTAATTTCAGGCAGTTTCTGAGCAACTATACGACCAACCAGGGAGAAATTGCAGCTATTGATGTTTCTTATGATGGTGGGACAACCTGGGCGCCAATTTGGCAGCAGGAAATCACTGCCAACATCCCGGCTGGCGTTTATGAACTGTTTATCGACGTGCCTGCCGGAAAAACCAGTATGCACCTGGGTTTTCGCTTCGAAGGCAACTCATACAACATTAACCAGTGGTATTTCGACAACCTGGTGCTGGAACCCGTCGTGGATTATGATCTTGTTGCAGTTTCCATTACTGGTAACGCAACCCCGACAGCTGGTTCCGAAAGCATTTACAGTGTTACAGTGAGGAATGGAGGAAATATGACTGCCTCAGCCTATACCGTGAAGCTGATGATGCAAGGTGGTGTAGAACTGGCCTCTGTTCCCGGCACTCCCCTGGAGTTTACTGAGTCAAGCACTTTCCAGATTCCATGGACTCCTGCGGCAGATGCTGAAGGCCCAACCTATATCTATGGCTATGTGGATTATCCTGCCGATGAATTGCCCGGTAACAACCAAACACCTCATCTCAATGTGGTTGTTCAAGCTGGAGATATCTCGGCCATTACCATTGGTTCAGGCACAGAATATCCTGCTTACCGCATGCCTTTCGATTTCTTTTACCGGAACAGCTTCAGCCAAACGATTTATTACTCCGATGAAATCAATCTTGGTGGAGGTGTACTTACTGGAGTGGCTTATACCAATAACTTTGTCACAAACCTTCCGGATAAAGAGATAAAGATATGGGTTGGAGAAACGGCAGCTGAAGACCTCTCAGGAGGATGGGTTGACTTCTCCACGCTGACACTGGTATTTGATGGAACGGTTGATTTTCCAACTGGTGAGAACCTTATTGTTATCCCGTTTGAAGTTCCTTATGTGTACGGAGGCGGTAACCTGGTGGTTTATTCCAACCGTGTGTATGAAGGTGTTTACTACAGCAGCAACGACCGGTTTTACGGAACGAATGATGATGGTTCGAACCGAACCCGCCGTATTGCCGCAGATGGAACTGCAGGCCTCGATCCAGCTAACCCTGGCGCAGGAACCCTGACTTCATGGCATCCCAACACCACCCTGTATTTCTCAACCGCAGGCCTGGGTTCTCTGGAAGGTTTAGTTACCGATGGCACCGATCCCCTCGAAGGCGTTCATTTGCAAATTGAGGGCACCAGCATTAGCACCACTACAAACGCTGCCGGCGAATACAGCTTCCCTTACCTTACTGCCGGAGACCATGTGCTGGTAGCCAGCCTGACAGGGTATGCCCAAGTGTCTGCTCCGTTTACCATTGAAGCAGATGAAACCACTGTGCTTAACCTGGAGCTGACTCCTCTTACCATGGTATCGGTAAGCGGTTTTGTGGCCGGAAGTCAGGAACCCACTGTGGGTCTGGAAGGTGCTATGGTGCATCTTGGTGGATATGCTGAGTATCAGATACTGACTGATGCCAACGGTAACTTTGTGTTTCCTGAGGTGTTTGCCAATCAAACCTATACCATTCATGTGGAAGCCGAATCTCACATTCCATACAACAGCACTGTGGTGGTTGGAGATGTGGACCTGGTGCTCGACAATATTATTCTTGAATATACTGATGTAATTGAAGTGATCATTGGCGATGGCGAAGTACTTGCTTACCAGCCCATTAACTTTTACTACGACCACAGTATAACCCAAACCTTGTACTTCCCCGATGAAATTGGAATGGGTGGCGGGGTGATTACCGCGCTGAAATATTCCTATAATTTCACTCAAGCACAATTGAATAAGGAGGTAAAGATTTTCCTTGGAGAAACCGATGCCGCTGACTTGTCTGCAGGATGGGTTGATCCGGCCTCTCTTGAGCTGGTATTTGATGGCTTGTTAGATTTCCCCAGCGGAACCCATGACATAATGATTGAGTTGGATGATATTTATGTTTACAGTGGCGGAAACCTGGTAGTATATGTTCATAAGGCCGATAATGCCTGGGTGTCAGGACAAAATTTCCTGAACACCAATGACCCGGGATCGAACCGTACCCGTCGGGCGCAAAGGGATACTACCCCATTTGACCCATTGAACCCGAATGTGGCTGGGGCCGTAAACAGCGATTTCCCGAATATTGCGCTGATGATTTCTACCGCAGGCCTGGGTGGTCTCGAAGGAACCGTAACGGATGGTACCGACCCCATTGAAGGTGTGTTGGTAAGCG
>DHFW01000039.1 GCA_002402465.1 Bacteroidales bacterium UBA4814 | reverse complement strand
TATTTCTGTATTTTTATCCATGTTGATGTTTGTTTGTGTGGTAACTGCAAACATACAACATGGGGGTGAAACCTTCTGGGAGTAACCCCTATTTTTTCATCATCAGAATTTTAGTCGGACACTACTGATTAAAAACATTAAAAAATGTATGTAAAATTGTATGTAAAAACAAAAAGCTTGTTGTAAATAATTGATTTACAACAAGCTACATAAAATATTGGTGACTCCGGAGGGACTCGAACCCCCAACCGACAGAACCGGAATCTGCTATTCTATCCAATTGAACTACGGAGCCGTTTTTCAGGTGCAAAGATAAGCAATATTGGTTTATTTGTTCTGATTTTTGTTGGGTGGCCATGGCGCCTTTGGCGGGCGTTGTGCAATAGGCCGGGGTTCATTTTCGTTGGGTTTTTTATTGAATGCTTGTTTTTCCTTATCTTTATCTTTTTAAAAAACACTATGCCATGACCGATTTCCGACACACGCCCGAGCTACGCGACGAAGAAATTACCAGCCAGGTAAACACCATACTGAACCAGCACCTTGCCGAATATAAGCTGCGCGCGGCCTATTGCGCCATATTGGGCATGGTCGACCTGACCACTCTTGAGGGGGCCGACACCAAAGAGAAGGTGATTAAGATGTGCGAGAAGGCCCGTTCGTTCGATCGTCTGGGCTATGGCCTGCCCAATGTGGCGGCGGTTTGCGTGTATCCTACGCTGATTGGCACCGCCCGCAAAGCGCTGGAGGGCTCGCGCATACAGGTGGCATCGGTGGCTGGCGCTTTTCCCGCAGGGCAGTCGCCCATCCACATCAAGGTGGCCGAGGTAAAATATGCCGTGGAAGAGGGCGCCGACGAGATCGACATGGTCATTTCGCGGGGCAAGTTCCTTGAAGGCGAATACAACCTGGTGTTCGATGAGATTGCAGCCATACGCGAGGCCTGCGGTGATGCCCATCTGAAGGTGATCCTCGAAACCGGTGAGCTGAAGTCGGCCACCAACATACGTCGCGCCAGCGAGATAGCCCTGCAGGCCGGCGGCCACTTCCTGAAAACCTCCACCGGCAAGATACAACCGGCCGCTACCCTCGAGGCCATGCTTATTATGCTCGAGGCCATCAAGGATCATTACAACCAAACCGGAAAAATGGTGGGCATTAAGCCCGCCGGCGGCATTTCCGATCCCGAAACTGCCATGCAATACTATGTGCTCACCGATCAGATATTGGGCTCAGAATGGATGAACAAGGATTGGTTGCGCTTCGGTGCCAGCCGTCTTACCGATACACTGGTAGAGGCCGTGAAGCAGCTCAAATAGAATGCAATAGAAATAATCGTAAATCAAAAACCTCCCCCCGACCCCCTCCAGAGGGGGAGTTCTTGCTTCGCGGCTTTTTCTTAAATCTTCACATTTTCACACCTTCTTACTCTCTCACCTTTTTCCCCTCTGCGAGGCTTATCCGCAATGCAAAAACCGCCGAACGAGCTTCATGGTTTCTTCGCGGTTGCAGCTGATTTTTTCACGCAAGTTCTGGTCTTTGAAGTCTTCGAGGCGTTTGGCGATACCATCCAGTAAGCTTTGGGTAAAGACGTCATGTTGCAGGTACACTTGCGACTGTTTTCGCAGGTATTCTGCCGCCTGCATGCATGAAACGGGCAGTTGTGCAAGCTCGACGGTGCGGTGCTTGTGCTTATCGTCAAAAATGTTCACATCCACGTAGGTCTTTTGGGCAAACTCGAGGGCGTTTGACATCTCGAAGCCATGGCGGGCACCCACGCACAGTCCGGCAATGAGCAGGTAAATGTCGGCCGAGCCGTCGGGGCAGCGAAACTCAAAGGTCTGCTTGTCGCTGAAGTCGGCCAGCTGGGTTTCTTCCAGGGGGTTTTCTTTCTTCACCATGTCGCTGGCGCCGATCCATCCCAGGGGCACGCGGATTAAGGTGGAGCGGTTGCGCTCGCCCCAGCACACGTTGGTAGGAGCCTCCTGGTGCGGCACCAAACGGAAATACGAAGTGGGGATAGTGTTTCCAAAGGCCGAAAGAGAAGGCGCCAGGTCAAGGATGCCGGCAATGACTTTTTTCGACACATCGCTGATGCGGCCATTGTCGAGGGTCACGTTTTTGCCGTCTTTCATGGGGCGCATGTGTATGTGCAGCCCGCTGCCGGCCTTTCCTGCCGTGATTTTGGGTGCGTAGCTTATGGTAACGCCATAGCGGTAGCCCACCTGACGCAGTATCCACTTGGCAATAACCAGCTGGTCGGCGGCATCTTCAATGTTGGTGGGCAAAAACTCAATCTCGTTCTGCTCGTATTCATGCTCTTCGTCCGAGAAGTTGCCCACTTCCGAGTGCCCGTATTTGATCTGTGCGCCGGTTTGCGCAATGGCCAGCATGGCTTCAGTGCGCAGCTGCTCCCACTTCACAAAAGGAGCAGACTCGTGGTAGCCCTTCTGGTCGGTGGCTTTATACAACTCATCTTTTTCGCTGATCACATAATATTCAATTTCGCCCATCACCTCCAGGTCGTAGCCGGTTTTTTCGAGCAGGGCTTGGTGGGCTTTGCGCATGATATTTTCGGGGGCGCTGGCCAGGGGGTTGCCATCCTTGTCGTAATATGAGCAAAGAATGTCAACAGCCGGAATTTCAGAAAAAGGATTCAAAAAGGCTGTTTTGAAACGGGGAACGACATACAGGTCGCTCGATCCGGCTTCCAGAAACGAAAACAAGCTACTGCCGTCTACTCGCTCGCCCGTCGACAGTATGCTTTCCAGGTGCTCACGGTTCTGAATCACAAAGTTCAGAGCCTTCAGGCGGCCATCGCCACCCACATAGCGGAAGTTCACCATTTCAATCTCATTATCCTCAATATAGCGGATAATATCTTCTTTTGTAAATTCGTGGGGCTGTTTGCGAAGATGCCTCACCAGGGGGTTGGGATTTAAGATATATTGATTTTCTTTCATAAAAAGTATAGGTTAATAAGGTGATGGTTAATATTTTCGGCCAAATTAACTAAAAATTACAAGATGGCTGACGCCTTTTTAAGGCTTTTTTTGGTTTCAAAAGCCCGATTTTATTATTATTTTTGTTTTAATGAAGCCAACAAATATATCTGATATTTTGCAGGTATCCCTTTCGGGGAAAAGGTTCCTGCTGCCCTTAATATTCATGTTAATCCTTGCCTTGCCTGCTTGCCGCAGCCAGCGCGAGACGTCTCGCACACCCACCGCCACAACGACCGATGCCGCTTTTTATCATGAATTTTCGCAAAAGCTGGGTTATCCGCTAAACGGCACCGAAAACCCTGCGCTCATTCGCGAAGTGAGCAGCTGGCTGGGCACCCCCCATCGCTACGGCGGCACTACCCGCCAGGGCACCGACTGCTCAGGATTCGTTATTGAAGTTTTCAAAAAGGTTTACCAGACCAGTTTGCCACGCAGCAGCTCGGACATGGCCTCGCATGCCAGAAACATTAGCAAGAGTCAGCTTCGCGAAGGCGACCTGGTGTTCTTCCGCACCTCGGGCGGACGAAAAGTTTCGCACGTGGGCATTTACCTTAGCAACAACAAGTTTGTTCATGTTTCTTCCACGCGGGGGGTCATGATCAGCGACCTCTACGAGCCCTATTTTGTGCGCACCTTTGCAAAAGCAGGCAGGATAAGATAAAGTAAAGCAGGCTTAAAACAGGTGGCGAAATGGCACCAGCAGCCACTCGAAAAACCGCTGCATAATGGGCCGCCTATGCCAGTGGTCGAAGTTAAAAGGCTCTGATTCATTAAGGGTTTCGTTAATATGGTTTATCATTTGCCGCACCAGGCTCTTGTGCTGGCCCGTAAGGCAAATCTCATGCATATAGCGGAAGCTCCGGTAATCGAAGTTGGAAGAGCCCACCATAAAGGTTTCGCGGTCGACCAGGAAAAGCTTGGCATGCAGGTTTTGCGGAAGGTAAAAGAAAAAGTTTACACCCTGCTCGGCCAGCACGCCAATGTATTTTGAGGTAAGCACGTCAAGGGCCCCCACATCCGACTTTTTCGGAATAATCACATTAACCTTGATACCACGATTGGCGGCATCCATCAGGGCTTTACGCAGACTGCTGCCGGGCAGGAAATAGGGTGTTTCAATAAAAATTTCGCGGTTGGCGCCATAAATCAACTCCAGGAACTTTTTCTTTACCGGCTGGTGGCTCAACGAAGGCACGTCGCGAACGATCTCGAACTTCTCCCAGAAAACAGGACGGGTGTAGGCCTGCTTATCGTAAAAATACTTATTGTAGATACGGAAATTTTCCAGTATGATATTGCGGAACTTCTTAGCAATACCGCCCTTAATGCGAAACATCGATTCGCGCCAGTTGAACGAATAGCCGGTAATATTGGCCGAGCCAATATAGGTGATCTGATCGTCGATCACCAGTATTTTGCGGTGGTTTCGGCGGTGGCCCTTGGTAAAGCCATCCCAGCTCAGTCGCACTTTTTTAAAGAACTTCACCTCGCCGCCGGCATCAATCAATTCCTTGAAAAAGGCCAGGTTCGAAGAGGCAGCCCAAGAGTCGATAAGCAGTTTAATCTTTACTCCTTCACGACGTTTTTTCAACAATTTATCGCGAAAGCGAACCCCCATCGGGTCGTTGCGAAAGCGGTATATCTCCAGAAAAATATATTGCGTAGCGGCTTCAATATCATTGAGCATCGCAGTAAAATACTGCAATGGATCGGAAAACATCTTGATCTGAAGGTCAGAAGCAGGTGCAACCATAAAGGTTTTGAGTAAAACAATAATTATGCTCCAAATTTATGCAATTTGCCGGATTTAAAAGAACAAACCACTTAAGAAGATTTCAGGGGCGGTTCAATGGAGGTTTCGGGCTTGGTTTTGGGTGTATAAACCCGTTTGAGCCAAGCAGGCAAAATAATAGCCCCGATAAATAGATATGGATAATAGCTGATGGTGCGCCACATCAGGCCCATGGCCGGGGTAAGTCCGGCGGGAATGAAGTCACCCAGGAAACCGCTGAACACGATCTCAGCCACCCCACTGCCGCCCGGTGTAGGGCTTATAAGCAGGATGACCCACATAACCAGCTGCCGGCCGTAAATAAGCAGATGATCGCCATAGCCCACAAAAGCCAAAATAAGCATGTTAACCACCCAAAAACGGGCCGTCCACGAAGCAAAAGTGCCGGCAAAGGCTTTTAACCAAAACACAATGGGCTTGCCTTTCATTTCGCGCGAGGTAATGATGATTTCGTTGCCCGTTTCTGCCGCTTTGGGGCGCCACCGCCTCAGGAAAGGAAGCCTGAAAATGCTTAGCAATACCCATTTGGTGCCCCTGGGGTTGACAAACACCCCGTATATGATAATGGTAGTCAGCACCAGGATAAAAAGGTAGCCTATGGCAAAAATGCCCTGGGTGCCAAAGCGGGTGTCCATAAACACATATTCGCCTCCCGAGGTAAAAAGGTCCTGGGTGCCCACCAGCAGAAAAATGGCAGGTACCATAATAATGTAAAAAAGTTCGTCGAGAAAGGCGGTTACCAGCACTATAGCCGTGGTGCGCCCCATGCTGACGCCTTCGCGGTGTATGATAAACAGGGCTATAGCCGAACCGCCGATAATTGAAGGGGTAACGGCCGAAGCAAATTCCCAGAGCATGATGACCTCGAAGCTGCGGCGCCACGAGAGCTGACCATCGGTAAGCACCCGCAGGCGGTACATATAGGCTGCATCGCGCACGACCATGAGCAGCAACGACATGAAAAAGTAAAAATACGAGCGTGGACGCCAGTTTACCTCACGAAAAGCCTCCACATCGAAGTTGCGAAGCAACAGAAAGGTGGCCACACCTAAACCCAGCACCATGGGCACAATAATGCGCCTGAAGCGGAAAAAATCACGTATTTTTTTGTGCTGGCTGTCCATTCAGATCAGTGGCCTGTATGTTTTGCAAACTTTGCTTTGGCCAAACATGCAAAGATAAATACTAAACCCGCCCCCGTGATAATTGTTTGCACCAACAGAACCAAATTAAAAATACGTCATATTGGCATTCGCTTGGGTGGAAAAATGGCAATAATCAGCCATTTTGGCGCCAAAAAACCCATAAAATCTTCAAAATCCCGAAAGGAACAGGTTTTGACTGTTCCAGGAAAAGAAATTAAACTTGAAAATAATCACATAAAAAAAGGAGGAATTTCCCATGACAATTATCAGATGGCACAACCACCCTATGTTATCGAGCATGATTGACGAAATGATGGATCGCAATTTCAACACCGGTTTTGAGAAAAACTGCGGCTGCGTTCCTGCCACCAACATTCGCGAAGACGAAAAACAGTTTGAGATTCAGCTGGCTGCACCCGGCATGAAAAAGGAAGACTTCAATCTTCGGGTTGAAAACAACGTGCTTTCGGTTTCTTTCGAAAAGAAAGAAGACGACAACAAGCAAGGCGACAACTACCTGCTCCGCGAGTTTGGAATGGACAGCTTTACCCGTTCATTCTCCATTCCCAAAACCACCGATGCAGAAAAGATCAGCGCCCGCTACGAGCATGGCATTCTTTTCATCAGCATGCCCAAGCTTGAGCCCGAAAAGGCCCGCCTGAGCCGCAGCATTGAGATTGCTTAAAACTGTTTTCATCCGTAAATGATTTGTTTATCAAGGTCGGATGAACCCCGAAGGTAAACGCGCATGATGATTTTCATCCGTATTTATGCTTAACAAATAATGTTTGTTTCATATTTCATTTAAGGAGGCCCTTTCGGTGGCCTCTTTTTTTTTGCTTTTGCGCGCCAAACGGGCTATTAATAAAGGCCCTGTAAAAAGATTTTACTAAATTTGAGACGGTAAGTACATTCAAACTTTCAATACAAGAATCAATATGCTAAAAAAACTTTCGGAACTGCATGACATGGCCCACGCACATGCCACCAAGCGCCTGGTGCTGGCCGCCGCCCACGACGAAAACGCCCTGGAGGCTGTGGTAAATGCCAGCAAAAAAGGGATTGTAGAAGCCATACTGGTGGGTAATCAGCCAAAAATCGAAGAAATTGCACAGCGGCAGGGATTCAGCCTGGAGGGGTTTCGCATCATCGACGAGCCCGACAACGACAAGGCAGCGGCGCTAGCCGTGAAGCTGGTAAAAGACCGCAAGGCCGATATCCTGATGAAGGGCAATCTGGCCACCTCCAGCCTGCTGCGAGCGGTGCTCAACAAAGAGTGGGGCCTGCGCAATGGCGAGCTGATTTCGCACCTGGCTCTTTTCGAGTTGCCTGCCTATCACAAAATCATTGGTCTTACCGATGCCGCCATGAACATTGCACCCGACCTTAACGGAAAGGTTTCGCTCATTAAAAGCGCCACTGCTTATCTGCGCAAGCTGGGCATTGAAAAGCCCAAAGTGGCCGTGCTCAGTGCCGTTGAAACCGTGAACCCCGACATGAAAAGTACCCTCGATGCCAGCGCCCTGGCCAAGATGGCCGATCGTGGCCAAATAAAAGACTGCATCATCGACGGGCCCCTGGCTTTCGACAACGCTATCAGCAAAAAAAGCGCCGAGCATAAAGGCATAATAAGCCCCGTGGCTGGCGATGCCGACCTGCTGGTGGCTTCCGACCTCGACGCTGCCAACGCCCTCTACAAAGCCTTTATCTACTTTGCAAAGGCAAAATGCGCAGCCGTAATACTTGGGGCTTCTGCGCCCATTGTACTTACTTCAAGGGCCGACTCCGACGAAACCAAACTCAACAGCATTGCCCTGGCGGCGGCTATTAATTAATCCCATAAAACACAAACCCTTCCATGGACCGAGAACTGATTCTTGCCATCAACCCCGGATCAACATCCACCAAAATTGCCGTTTTCCGAAGCACCAAAGAGATCTTCCTGAAAAACATCAAACACTCTTGCAACGACCTGGCCGGTTTTAAAAAAATCACCGACCAATACGAATTTCGCAAGGCCATCATCCTTAAGGAGCTGGAAGAAGCCGGAATAAAAATTAACCAAATCGTGTTGGTGGTTGGCCGGGGAGGATTGGTTAAACCCATTCCATCGGGTGTTTACGAGATCAACGAGGCGATGATAAACGACCTGAAAATTGGTATCCTTGGACAGCACGCTTCCAACCTGGGCGGACTGATTGCCCACGATATCGCCAATTCGTTGCCCTCGGCGAAAGCTTATATTGCCGACCCGGTGGTGGTCGATGAGCTGGAGCCCATTGCCCGCATCTCGGGGCACCCATTGCTCGAACGTATCTCTATTTTTCATGCCCTGAACCAGAAAGCCATTGCCCGGCAGCATGCCAAGTCTATTTCGCAGCATTATGAAGACCTGAACCTCATTATTGCCCATTTGGGTGGTGGCATCAGCGTCGGGGCACACTTCAAGGGACGGGTGATCGACGTGAACCAGGCCTTGGACGGCGAAGGACCCTTCTCGCCCGAACGCAGCGGAACCCTGCCCGTGGGTCCACTGGTGAAGCTGTGCTTCAGCGGTAAATACACCGAGGAGGAAATAAAAAAAATGATTACCGGAAAAGGCGGTTATGTAGCCTACCTGGGCACAAACGATGCCTACGAGGTAGAGAAAAGAGGCAGGGCAGGCGACGAAAAGGCACAACTTATACAGGATGCCATGGCTTACCAAGTGGCCAAGGAAATCGGAGCCATGTCCACGGTACTTAAAGGCGAAGTGGATGCCATACTGCTTACCGGCGGCATTGCCTACGGAAAGCCTTTTGTGGAAACCGTTTCGGAAAGGGTAAAACACATTGCACCCATATACGTGTACCCGGGCGAGGACGAAATGCGCGCCCTGGCCATGAACGGCCTCATGGTGTACAATGGCGAAGTAGAGCCCCGTATCTATCAATAGGGTAAGCCGGCTGACTTAAATTATTTTTTTCCGGCGTCTTTCTTCCAGGAGGCCTCTGATTTAAATTGGGTGAAGTACACCAGGAGGTCAGCCTCACTCTTCCATTCGGTATAACAGATAATGATATCTGCTTCGCTTTTCCATTCGGTAAAGTACCAAAGCCCAGATTCTGGTTTGGCTTCTGACTTCCATTCAGTTATGTAAGCAAGCACATTGGCCTCGCTCTTCCATTCGGTGACATACACCTTATGGGTGGCTTCGCTTTTCCACTTGGTCACATACACCTTCTGCGCCCTCACCGGCAGGCAGTACAGCAGGAGCAAACAGCCTAAAAGCAGTAGTTTTTTCACAAAACCTCCTTTCTTTTAACCTTCGGGATGGAAGGCTGGCAGAAAGAACGAAAAGGTAGTGCCTTTGCCTTCTTCCGAGCGGAAAAACACCTGCCCCTTGTTGTTTTCAATAATGTTCTTCACCATTGAAAGGCCCAGCCCCATGCCGCCGGTTTTTGTAGTAAAATAGGGGTTGAAGATGTTCGATTTAAGCTCATTGGGGATGCCGCAGCCAAAGTCCTTTACGTGGCAGGTAATCACGCGTTCGTCGGTTTCAATAATGATCTGAATGCGGGCTATGGTACCTTTGGGATAGGCCTGTATGGAGTTTCGCACCAAGTTGTTGATCACACGCAACAGCTGGTTACGGTCGGCAAACACCAGCAGAGGCTCTTCTCCGCCTGGCATTCTCAATTCCACATCTACTTTTTCCAGATCGGCATACAGGTCGAGCACTTCCGGAACGAAATGGCGCAGGTTAATGGGCCCGTTTTTCCCGGCCGGCATCTTGGCGAAGTCAGAAAACTCGCCGGCGATCAGCGAGAGGCTGTCGATTTGCTCCACCATGGTTTTGGTAAATCGCATGAGGCGATCGTCCCAGTCGGGCACCTGCTCTTTCCAGGCTTTTTCGAGGTGCTGCACGCTCAGGCGCATAGGGGTGAGCGGGTTCTTTATCTCGTGGGCCACCTGCTTAGCCATTTCGCGCCAGGCCGATTCGCGCTCACTGCGGGCCAGCAGCTCGGCACTCACCGCCAGCTCATCGATCATACGGTTGTATTCCTTCACCATCTGCCCTATTTCATCGTTGCGGGTCCACTCAATCTTGTGGACGGTTTTACCCAGCTGAAGCTTCGAAATGCTGTCGCGAATAAGCTGCAGGGGCTGGGTAACGTGGTTGGAAATAAACAGGGCCATAACCACGGCAAAAACCAGCAGCAAAAGATTGATGTTAACGAAGGCCAGCATAAAATAGGAAATCTCGTTGCGCAGTTCGTTTTGTTTTGCAAAATAGGGCAGGTTGATATAGGCCAGCAGCTCGTGGCGATTGTTACGCAATGGCACATAGGCCGAGAGGTATTCGAGTTTACCAATTTTTTCGGTATGCACAAACTGGCTTTTTTGCTGGGTGCGCAGTTGCGAAAAGGCCATAGGATTCATTTGCGACCCCACCAAACCCTCTTCAAACACCCGCGGACGGCTCGAAGCAATCAAATCTCCCTCGGGGCTGTATAAATTGATGTCGGTAAAGAAAACATTGGAAAGTTTCAGCAGCAAATCCGAAAGATAATACTCGTAAATGTCACCCAGGTGATCCTCTCCCGCCAGGTAATGTTCCATTTCAACCAGCACGCTGTGCGATTTTTCGTTGATGATCGACAGGTTCTTGTCCTTATAAATGTTGACCATAAACCAAGTGGAAGCCCCGCCAATGGTAATAACCGAAAGGATAACCAGCCCGATCATAAACACCTGCACGCGCCTTTTAAAATTGAGGTGGAACCACTCCATCAGGTCATGGCGGCTGGCCAGAAGTGAGAAAATCACCATCAGCAAAAAGAACAATAAAAACAGGTAGGAAAAAGGGGCTATTCCTTCCAGGAAAGTTTGTCTCGGACGACTGATTATCAGTTGAGTATCTTCGTCTTTGGTATAAACCAGGTGCTGGTAATCGTCAAAATCGAAAAACACAAACTGTTCGTCAAAATCGCCATACACCGACAGGTCGATGCTGTAAATGTAAGGACCAAATTTATTGATTAGAATGCCATTTTTATAAGTGGCATACGAATAATTGGCTAGCTCGCGGTTAATGTCTACCCTGTCGTCGATAAGCAGTTCGGGGAAGCCTGTGTCGCGGGCTACGAACTTGGCGTCAAACTCCAGATTGACATGATAAAGTACCGGGTGGTCATGGGTTTCGGGGCCTTCTACCACAATGCGAGCAAAATAGCTGTTTCTGCCGGTGTTATTGTCGAGGTAAATCAGGTTTTTGCTAATGGTGGGCTTGCCAAAAGATCGTATGTAGTCGTCAAATATCCACGAGCAGGCCATTTCAATGTTGGCAGGCAAAATCAGGCGTATTTCGTCGGGCTCGCAAACGGTAACCTGCAGGTTGTACTTTCCCCAGAAATCGTAAAAATAATGGTGTTGAAGGTACTGGTAAATGGCGGCTTCGTTGTACGGCTCGCGCAACACCAGATTCCGGAGCTGGTTGTCGTTATAAAGGGCTTCTTCAATTTCCAGGAAAAGGAATTCGGCCACGGGGTCCTGCTCCGAAGCCAGCTTCAGGGCAAAGGTTTTGCGTTTCTCCTGGTCCTTAATACCATTGTAGCGATAAAGGGCAAAGGTAGAAATGATGCTGAACAGAAACAGGGCAATCACCAACGGTGTAAATCCCATGCGGATCAGAGGCTGACTGCGTTCCAGCTCAAACACCAGGGTTGCCGCCCCAAAGAGCAGCCACAAGAGCAGGTTGAAACCTCCCAGTAAAATATCGGCCAGCATAAACAGTCCGACCGAAACGGCATAGAGTTTCCAGAAGTTTATCTTGCCTTGCAGCAGGTGGAAAATAAGCCTGAAAAGCACCATTCCAAGAAAAAAGAAAGAAAAGAAGATGCTGGCAATGGTCAGGAAGCCCACCATGCTGTACATATCGAGGCTGAAAATAAAATTCACATCCAGGTTGAGGCGGGAGTCGATTACCAGGCCCCGGATCAAGTGTATGGCCATCAAACAAAGAAGCACAATGAGCGAGAGCAGCAGAAAGGCGAAAAGAATGCTACGCTTTTTCTGGGTCACATTCAGTTTAAAATCTTTAAGATGCGAAAACAGAAAATAGGCAATGATGTTGAAAATCAAAACATTGAAAACTAAATCGCCTAATGAAGGAAGCATGGCAGACGTGGCGTAAAGGGCCGGAGAAAAAAGTTCGCCATGATAGAACACTGAGGGCAAGCCCGACAAAAAAAGCAAGGCTCTGAGGCCAATCAGTGCAGCAGGGAATGCCATCAGTGCCAGCAAGCGCTTACCCTCGTGAAATCGCTTTGAAAAATGCCGGAACAAGGCATACACAAAGAGCATGAGTGCAGCAAAAGCCAGGCACAGGGCCATTGCCCACATCCAGGTGCGGGTCTGAACAAGCCCTGTTTCGCGTCGGGGCACCAACGAAAAGGCATAGTCTTCGTCCTGATCAACAATGGCAAATCCCCTTCCACCCTTGTCTGAAAGAAAAAAAATGTTCCCCGAAACGGGCAGGTCTCTATGGTAATCGTTTACCAGAAACCGGTTCTGGTATTTAAAACTGGTTTTAACTGTGGCGAACACGGCTATATTTACCGCACCAGCCGGTGCGGTTCGGTAAAAATACCAGCCGTTGCGCAACTGCAGCAACCCTTTTTTACTAAGTTCGCGCCAGCTTTCAGCAATTGGAACGGCATTGTGCGACCAAAAGAGCAGTGAATCGGCAGAATAAATATAATAGGTAAGTCCATCGCGCTCAAAGCGTGGTTCGAGCACGCTCACCAGCCTGCTTTCCGAAAGGCGATCTGGGCCCTCACTCCCCACCACCGAAGCCAGCCACTGAAGCGACTCTTTCATCTGAATTTCCTTTTGCAGGAAGGAAGCCTGGAAATCGGCAGCTACCGTGGCCAGATCGATTTTTTTGCCACGGGAGTAAAAGGCCACTTCAGAAAGCAGCAGGGCCACAAGGGCCAGCAAAAGCAGCCGGTAAACCAAACTGAGCCTGTTGTCTTGCATGCAAAGATTTTTGTTGCAGGTGAGGCTTGCCTTAGGTAACTGCTAATTTACAATTTTTTACCTATGGCATCAGTACCCCCCGGCAATAAGCCAAAGATTCAACAAACAGCGTTCCACAAAACAAACTGGGAGTTAAATTTTCAGGAAGTTTTCCTGAAAACGAAAATCTGGCTCGACCAGGGCATGATATTCAATAAAGCAAGCAGGTTGGAGCAGGCGCCAACTAACAAGGCACGAAGAGGCCCAAGAGGGTTTCCACGATAATGTTCGCTGAGCAGGGCAACATAAAAAGCATCGAAGGGCATGCCTTTAATGCCTTGCAGTTCGAAACCGGCTTTCAGGCCGGCTTTTTCGAGGGTTGCTTCGCTGAAATGAAATAGATGGCGGGGTAAATCCCAAGCAGCCCACCACGATTTGTAAAAGCGTGCATCAAAGCATTGGTATTGGGGCACAGCCACTACCAGCCACCCGCCGGGTGTGAGCATTTCATGGTATTGATAAAGACTATCCAAAAATTTAGCCTGGTGTTCCAGCACATGCCAGAGCGTAATCACATCCAGGCTTTCTTTATGGCTTTTTAAAATTTCATCCTGATTTTCAAAAACTTCCACTCCTTTATCCTGTGCCTTTTGCCGGGCTGAAGCCAGCGGTTCAATCCCAATTACCTGATAACCAGATTTTTGCATGTTTTTTGCGAAGGCTCCGGTGCCACAACCCACATCGAGCAATCTGCGGTGAGTCTTATCCAGCCTGTTTACCAGGCGGGCTTTGCGGGCAAGCATCAAAGATTGTACCCGGTAATACATTTTTTCGCGTAGGTTTGTTTTGCGCTCTGTGTGCGAAATATATTCCTCGCTCTGATAATAAGCTCCCAGATCTTTTTCGAAAGGCCTTGGGTTGGTAAAAAGCAAATGGCAGGTAGGGCACCGTACTACATTATAGCTCCCGGTCTTAAGCATATGATCGGGCGCATGCAAAAAAAAGAAGGCCTCCTCTTTACTCCCACACAACAAACACCGGCTTAAATATTCCATTTTAAAATTGTTTCACGTGGAACATTAATGGGTTGGTAATTTTAAAATTCAAGAAATATGTTTCACGTGAAACATCACCTGCCAAGATGAACCAGAAGCACTGAAATATCCGATGGAGTAATACCGCTAATACGACTTGCCTGACCAATATTCAGTGGTTTAACTTTTTGCAACTTTTCTCGCGCTTCCATGCTGAGGGCTTTAAATTCCATATAATTGATGTTTTCACCAAGCCTGATATCTTCCAGTCTCGAAATCTTTGCGGCCACTTCCATTTCCTTTTCAAGGTAGCCAGCATACTTAACCTGTATCTCGGCAGATTCAATGGCCTCTTCAAAAACAGGTTCACCAGAAAAACCGTGAATAAAGGATTGAAGGTTTTTATCGCACTCCATTAGCCCCTTGAGCGAAACCTGCGGCCTTAACAATATATTGGCCAACCTGTTTTTAATTTTTATGGGAGCCGAAGAAACGGAATCAAGGTAAGGGTTCACCATAGCAGGATCAGCATTTTCTTTAGCAATGAAACCAACAATATCAGAAATAATGGTTTCTTTTCTTTCCAGGCGCTCCAGGCGTTCGGGCTCAGCAAGGCCAAGCTCCACTCCTTTTCGGGTAAGTCGCTGATCGGCATTGTCTTGCCGGAGCAAAATTCGAAACTCGGCCCGGCTGGTAAACATTCGGTAAGGTTCGTTGGTGCCCTTCGTAACCAAGTCGTCAATCAATACGCCAATGTATGCTTCCGACCTTTTCAAGACAAAAGGTTCTTTACCCCTAATTTTCAGATGCGCATTAATACCGGCCATTAACCCCTGACCGGCAGCTTCTTCGTACCCCGTGGTTCCATTTACCTGACCGGCAAAGAAAAGGTTTTCAACCTTGCGCGATTCAAGCGAAAACTGCAATTGGGTCGGTGGAAAATAATCGTATTCAATGGCATAGCCAGGTTTAAGAATTCTGGCTTGCTCAAAACCAGCGATCTTCCGAAGAGCTTTAAACTGCACTTCCTCGGGCAAACTGCTTGAAAAACCATTCACATAATATTCATTGCTGGTCCAGCCTTCGGGTTCGATAAACAACTGGTGACGATCCTTCTCAGAAAAACGATCGATCTTGTCTTCAATAGAAGGGCAATAGCGTGGGCCAGTTCCCTGGATACGCCCTGCAAACATTGGCGAAAAATCAAAACCAGTGCGTAGTATATCATGCACCTCATCGCTAGTGTAGGTCAGATAACAACTCAGTTGTCGTTTCAATTTCGGAGTATCAAGGTAGGAAAAACGACCCGGTTCATCATCCCCTTTTTGTTCGATCATTTTTGAAAAGTCGATGGTGCGTCCATCTACCCTTACCGGTGTGCCGGTTTTAAGCCTTTCGCTTTCAATACCAAAACTGCGAAGATTCTCAGTCAAACCCGTGGCATTGGCATCTCCAAGCCTTCCTCCACTAAAGTTTTTCTGTCCGATATGAATTTTTCCATTTAGAAAAGTCCCGCTGGTGATAATAATGGTTTTGGAAAAGATATCCCCGCCAAAACCTGTTCTAACACCAACAGCTTTGCCTTTTTCTACCAGCACTTCTGTAACAGTGTCCTGCCAGAAGTGGACATTAGGAATCTGCTCTAGCATTTCGCGCCATTTCTGAGAAAACAAAATGCGGTCGCTTTGGGCCCTGGGACTCCACATGGCAGGTCCTTTGCTTCGGTTAAGCATGCGAAACTGCACCATGGTATGATCGGTCACAATGCCAGAATAGCCACCCAAGGCGTCGATCTCGCGCACGATCTGGCCTTTGGCAATTCCACCCATGGCGGGATTGCACGACATCTGGGCAATGCCCGCAAGATTCATGGTAACGAGGAGCACTTTCGAACCCATGCGGGCTCCCGCAGCAGCAGCTTCACTGCCAGCATGCCCTCCTCCCACCACAATAATATCGTAGTGTTCAAACATCTGATTAAAAGAAATTAAGCCTGCAAAGTTAAGTAATAATTCTCTTTCAGGCGCATCAGCTCCTCTTCAGCTGGCTCCTTATCTTTAAAGCCAAGCAGATGAAGTACACCGTGAATAATTACTCTTTTTAACTCCTCATCAAAGGAAAGGTTCAGTTCAGTGGCGTTTTCTTTTACACGATCAATGCTGATAAAGATATCTCCGGAAACCAGACCAGTTTCCTCACCATAATCGAAGGTGATGATATCGGTAAGGAAATCGTGCTGCAGATACTGCAGATTCAGTTGCAAGAGGTACTCATCATCACAAAAGATATACGAAATATCGCCAGGTTTGCCACCTTCGCTTAAAATCACGCGAACTACCCAATCACGGATTTCCATTTCAGGAAAATCCCCGATTTCCACCCCTTCGAAATAAAAATCAATATTGGCTTTTTTCAATCAAACCGTTTTTTTTATGTTGATTTTCTCGAAGTATTCATCAAGCAGCCTGATCCGTTCACGGGTAAGATGTTGATTAATGCTGGTAATATAAAAAACCATTTCCATAAGTTCGGCCTGGGCATCGAAGTTAACCTCATCGCTGAGCATTCGTATCATCACCATGCTGCGTTCACCATCAGTCATTTCTTCGGCTTCCAGGGCGGTATCGGTTTCTTCCTGAAACAAAGCCGCAATTTCAAGAAAACGATCGGAAAGCGAAACCTTAAAAACAAGCCCATTGGGTCTTGATTCAAAATAAATATCTACATACTTCAGTTTACTGCCTTTTTCGTTTACTGCGAACTCAAAAGCTTCTGACACAGAAAACAGAATGTTTCCGAAATAAGAATGAAAAATGTTGTATTGATCGCACACTTTTTCAACAAAGGCTTCCAGTTTATGGATTTCTTCTTTCCGGGCTTTAAGCCTGAGATGTTTTTCGAGTTCAACCATGGTGGTTTTATTCTACGTTAAGGAAATAGGTTTCTACAAGCGACCGGTAGAAAGGCTTCATGCCCGGAGGCAGACTGCGGAGCATTTCCAATTCGCGGTTTCTTATCCTATTATACTCAAAAACATCGGCAGGGTTACTTAATTCGTAATTTTTTGCAGTAGTACCCTCGCGCCGTTCTTCTTGCTCACGTTGCAGCTGCGCCTGCTCATGTTCGAGCAAACGCGTAAGAATTCGTTGCTGCCGCTGAATGGTTTGCCGGGTAATGTTACGGGTAACAATATCAAGTTCTGTGCGCTCCATGTCGCGCTGAAGCTGATCGAGCCCACTACTATCCATCCCACCCTGCTTCAGCTCATCGGCGAGCCTTTTCAGTTGGTTGCGAATAGCCTCCTGTTCAGCAGCCATGCGGGCCAGTTGTTCACTAACAGACATGGGCTGACCGGATTCTCCAGGCAAAGGTTGGTGGCCTTGCTGCAACTGTTCAAGCATTTGATTGAGTTGCTCCTGCATTTCCCTCAGTCCAGGGAATCCCGATTGGCATTTTCCATCGCTTTGCGGATCACCGGCACCATTGGCTGCCATTTGCATCTGCATATTTTGCAGGCTTTCATTAAGCAAAAGTGCCAAATTGTTAATATGCGTCATAACAAATTGTTGTCGGCTGGCCCCTTGAAAACGCCTGCGGTTTACCAGTTCGAACATACCCCCTTCAAGGTTCATGTTAATTTCGCCAATCTCGCGGTTAACAAATGAACCAATGGCCATTTGCCTTTTGCTAAGGGCCACCAGCGAATCTTCAATCATTTTCAGGTCTTCCTGAATCTTACGCTGTTCCTGTATCAGTTCCACATAACGCGGATCATTCACGTTGATGGTGCGCACTTCAAGTAACAGCTCTTCCTGCGAAAAACTACTTTTCAGCAGGTTTTCAAGTATGGTTCGCAAAGCCCTGGCATCTTCAGCGAGCTGCTCCTCTCCCATTCTTTCCTGCATACTTTGCAGGCGCATGCTGAGTTCATCCATTTTTTGACGACCTCCCTGCTGATTTTGAAGCGACCTTTTAGGCTGTCCATTTTGAAGCTCCTCAAACGCTTTTTGTAAATCATCCATTAAAGAGTTTTCAAGTTCGCTGGTATCGTCAATATTATGTGGACGTCGGAGTTGTTCATTCTTTTCGCGGAATTCTTCAAGCATATCGCTAAGGGTTTCAAGCTTTTTATTAATATATCCCTGATCTTCGGAGAGTTGACTGTTATCTGTATTTCCAGAACGCGTATCTTCTATCACTTCATCTTGCTCTAGTTTGGCCTGATCAAGCATATCTATGCTTTGCTGAAGCAAACGTTCCAGTTCCAGTTGTTTAAAGAATTCCAGCGCCCTATCCATTTGATTTTCAAGCTGCCCCATTTCAAATTCAATTTGGTTAAGCATGTCATATACTTGTTCGCGATCCATTTTATCCAGTTCCTCGCGAATCTTCTCCATAAGTTCGCGAAGTTCATCAGATACAACCTCTTCATAAAGGCGATTTAATTCTTCCTGTTTCTCCCGAATCCTTTCGTTTTGTTCCATAAATTGTTCATCGCGCAGCTCGTTTCTTTGCCTCATTTCATTGAGTTGTTCAAAATTTTGCTGAACCTCCTGCTGCTTTTCAAGCAGATTTTCGAGGGCATCGCGTTGTTGCCAGTTCATGCGGTCCGATTCGAGCATCTGACGACGAATCTCCTCAATTTCTCTTCTCGATTGCCTTACATCAGAAATACCGGCGCTGATCTCTTCTTTCATCTGCTCATTGCTTTCCCTTGACTGGGCAAGCAATTCTTCCTGGCTTGGTATATAAATAGAAAATAACCTGCTACGGCTTGTTTTAGGCCCGTTGACGCCATCATTGTCGGCAACCATAAAGAAGTACTCAACTGTTTCGCCGGGGCTCACATAGACCGAATTAAGGTCGAAGTGATAATAAAAGGTTTGGTTGAGCGAATTGGGATCGAAAACCAGTTTCTCAGAAAGAAAGTCACCCTCCTCCCCTAACCGTCTTTGACGCTCATTTACAATACGATACCTGAATTCGAGATGACTAAAGCCGTAATCGTCCTGGATTAACCCGCGGAAGAACAAATGAGAGATCAGCACGGAATCCTGTTGCTCCTCAATCTGAATTTGGGGAAAGGCATCTGGTTTAACCTGAACGAAATAATTAAGCGAATCGCCGTTTCCAACTTCTTCATTCCACGCAAAAACATGATAGGAAAAAGATTTAGATGCACGTTGCTTTACCTGAAAAACACCAGGACGGATTTCAGATACTTCGGAATTCCGATCTTCCAAACCAAAACTTACTTTACCGCTACCCCTGGTATTAAACTCCCACAAAATATTTGAACCTTCAGCAACCATCAGATCACCTATATTGCTGAACTGCTGCTCGCCCAAGCGTGTATATCCAGGATTTTCCACTTTAACAGAAAAATGGCTAAAAGCAGGTTTTTGTAATACTTTCACATCAAATGGTCCAAACACAAATCCTTGTGACTCAATGAAAAAGGAAAAAGATTCCTGCAGATTACGCGCTTGGTAAGAAAACAACCCTTTGCCGTCGGGAGCCATTGCAAATTCGGCACCACCAAAGCGAATATTTGCCTGTGCAGGTAAAATAGCACCCTGACTGCGCGCAAGGATGGTAAGGTTTTCACCCTGAAAACCCTGCAGATCGCCCTCAAAAGCAAAAGAAAAAGGAGCAGGTTTTTCAAAATGCATTTCGTAACGGACAATGCGACTAGCGGGTTCAACCACAAAAGCCGGCCTAACAAGCAAAATACCGAATACCAAAATCAGCGGAAACAGGAAGAAAGGCAAGTACTTTTTATTTCCTTTTAAGTCAATGGCATCGGCAAAAGGTACCTTCAGGGCAAAAGAAGATTTTTGATCGATACCAGCCATTATCAGTTCACGGCTTTCGGCATTTTCTTCCATATAATGCCTGAGCTGCAGGGCATTGGTAATTTTATCGCTTATTTCATGCTTAAAATGTTTACCAATAATTTGTGCTGCGTCAGTCGTATCTATTCTATTCCCGATTTTAAGAAAACCTGCCAATGGTCTCGCCACATAACGAATTAAAACAAGGACATTGAAAAGCAAAAATCCGTAAAAAAGCACAAAACGCACCCCGGTGCCGAAATAGCCAAAATATTCGAGCAGCGTAAAACCAAGAAACAAAAGCAAAAACCCTGATCCAAAAAGCAAACTCCCTTTAATCAATAAATTAAGGTAATATCGCCTGATAAACTGGTCAAGCTTTTCAAGAAGTATTCCAAAATTATCAGCCATAATATTTTTTTCAAAAATATCTGAGTCCTAAATTTACAAATTTTTGATGCGTATTCAGCCCAAAAAACCTTAAATTGCAAAGGTATTCACTTCGTAGGTGTTTAATAATAACGCCAGGATTTTCTAATTGATATAAAAGCCAAATATCAATAAAACGAGCATGATTCGTTAAGCATAATACAGATGAAAATCATCATGCGAAATTCATCTAACCATAATTAACAAATTAAATACGGATGAAAAAGAAAAAAGAGAGCATTAAAGCAAGCCTGAAAGAAAATATCATTACCCTTTTTAAAAAAAACCACGATTCATTATATAATTACAAGCAGGTAGCCAAAGCTTTGGGAAACGAAGGCCAAGAAAACCGAAAATTTATTTCTGGGTTGTTATATGCCCTGGCCAAGGAAAATGTACTAATAGAAGCATATAAAGGAAAATTCAAATTAAGCCCGCTTTACGCAGAAAAGCAGAAAAAAATAGGCCCTTTTATTACAGGGCGAGTAGATATGAAACGAACCGGAAAGGCTTATATAATAACGGACGAACTGTTGGAAGACATTTTAATACCTCCAAATAACACGGGTTATGCCCTGCACGATGACATTGTAAAAGTCCATCTTTTCCCAAAAAGGAAAAACCATAAAATCGAGGGCGAAATTATTGAAGTGCTCGAACGAACCCATAAGACTTGGGTAGGGAATATTCAACTGAGCAAACAGTTTGCTTTTCTGATACCAGACAGCAAAACCATGCCGGTTGATATTTTCATCCCCCTCGAACACCTGAATGGGGCCAGGGATGGGCAGAAAGTAATTGCCGAAATTACCGATTGGTCACCGCCTGCAAAAAATCCCTTCGGGAAAGTAATTGAAGTACTTGGGGAACCCGGGGAAAATGAGGTGGAAATGCACGCCATCCTGGCTCAGTATGGCTTACCGGCCCGTTTCAATGAAGCAGTGGTGGAGGCTGCCGAAAAAATTCCTTCTGAAATTACCCAGCACGAAATTGATAAGCGCGAAGATTTTCGCCAGGTGCTTACGTTTACCATCGACCCGCATGACGCCAAAGACCTGGACGACGCACTATCGTGGAAACCCCTGGACGAAAACCTTTGGGAAATTGGCGTTCATATTGCCGATGTAACCCATTACGTAAAGCCCGGAGGGATCATCGAAAAGGAAGCCATAAACCGCGCTACCAGCATTTACCTGGTCGACCGCACCATTCCCATGCTGCCCGAAAAATTGTCGAACCAGCTTTGTTCATTAAATCCTAACACCGATAAGCTATGTTATTCTGTTATTTTTAACATAAACGAAAAAGGTCGCGTGCTAAAATCGCGCCTTGCCAAAACCATCATCAATTCCGATTCGCGCTTCAGTTATGAAGAGGTCCAGCAAATCATTGAAAAAGAAACAGGCACCCACAGCGAAGCCATTCTAAGTTTAAACCGGCTGGCAAAAATCCTGCGCGATCGCCGAATGAAAGAAGGCGCTATATCTTTCGACAAAAAAGAAGTGAAATTTAAGCTCGACGAAAAGGGTAAACCACTGGAAGTGTACTTTAAGGAACAAAAAGAGGCTCACAAGCTTATTGAGGAATTTATGCTCCTGGCCAACCGCACCGTGGCTGAACGCATTGGCAAGCCCAGGGTAAATAAAAAGCCCAAAACTTTTGTATATCGCATACATGACCTGCCTAATCTGGAAAAACTCACCACCCTTTCAGAATTTGTATCCAAACTGGGTTACAGACTTAAAACCGACACCCGCAAAAACATTTCCCAGTCGTTCAACAAACTTTTGGAAGATGCCCAGGGCAAAGGCGAAGAAAACCTCATCGAAACCCTGGCCATCCGCTCTATGGCAAAGGCAATATATTCTACCCATAATATTGGCCACTATGGACTAGGATTCGACTATTACAGCCACTTCACCTCCCCTATCAGACGCTATCCCGACATGATGGCCCACCGCCTGCTGTTCGACTATGCCAATGGAAAGCCCAGTGCTCCTGCCGAACATTACGAAGAGCTTTGCAAACATTCGTCTGACATGGAAAAGAAAGCACAAGATGCAGAACGCGATTCCGTTAAACTAAAACAGGTAGAATTTATGGCCGACAAGATAGGTCAGGAGTTCGAAGGCCTGATTTCGGGGGTGAGCAAATGGGGCATTTTTGTGGAAATCAAGGAAAACAAGGTGGAAGGTATGGTACGCCTGAGTGATATGGCCGATGACTATTATTACCTGGACGAAGACAATTTCCAAGTCATTGGACACAACAAACGCAAGGTTTACAAGCTGGGCAGCCCGGTAAAAATCCGCATTAAAAGTACCGACTTTATCAAAAAAGAACTCAACTTTGAGCTGGCCGAATAAAAAAACCCCTTCTTCGTTTCCAGAGAAGGGGTTATAGCTATAAGTATTAACCTAAATAAGGTTCAGCCTGCTGTAAAGCTCTTTGCGATATAAACCGCCAATGGGCAGAACCTTCATCTTACCTTCAATTACCAGGTCGGGATACTTGATCGAGAAAATCTTGTTCATATTTACAATAAACGAACGGTGAATGCGAACAAAATCCTTGCTGGGCAAAATCCGCACCATTTCCTTCATGGTGGTATGGGTGGTGTAGCTGTTGTCGGAGGTGTTAATCACCACATAGTCTTTCAGCGCTTCCACATAAAAGATATCATCGAAATTGATCTTATTGAGGCGGTAGTCGGCACGCACAAAAATGCTGTCTTTCGACTCTTTGTTTTCAATGATAGAATGATAGAGATCGCGCTCTTTCTTCACCGTCTCGTCTTTTTCGTGCTTAAAGATCGCCATTTCAATGGTGGTCTGCAGCTCTTTTTCCTTAAAGGGCTTGATAATGTAGCCGTAAGGTTCGGTAATCTTAGCTTTGCTTAACGTATTGTCGTCGGCATAGGCAGTGAGGAAAATAACCGGAATCCCGAAACGCTCCTTGATCAAATTGGCAACATCAATACCGGTCATTTGACCCTTCAGCATAATATCCATTAACACCAGGTCAGGACGGTTATCTTCAATCTCTTCTATGGCCTTTTCTCCACTGTTTACAGTGGTAGGTACCTGATAACCCAGTTTTTTCAGACTATTCTGAATATCCTTGGCTACAATACTTTCGTCTTCAACAACCAGAATTTTAATTTTTGCCATATCTCTTCGTTTAAAAAATTAACACAATGTCACTGCTTAAAACCCAATACGTTTAAGTCAGCATTAGCTTGTTTAAAGGTTTAAAAAACTTGATTTTTAAGAATTTCCAAATTTACAACTTTTTTTTAATAATCCAATTTATAACACTCCCAAACCTTTTAGTTAAAAGATAAAAATTCACTTTTTTCAAATTTTTGAACCATTTTCCCCATCAACATAAATATTATTGATATTAATTTTTTTAAAAAATTTTGATGTTATTTATGCTGTTGATAAGGTGAATAAAATTTGGAGCAAAAACTTGACAAAGCTGTTTTTTAAAAATATTTAACAGACTATTAACAGCCGGTATGATTATATAATGCCGGCCTTCAGTTTTTTGCAGAGTTATTAACACTATGTTAAAATGGTTTTATGCTTATAAAAAACGGTTTATTAACATTCATTTTCCGGGTTGTTTTTGTTAGAAAATTGTGAAGATGTTTTCATAAATAACCCCATAAAATGCTTTGTTTTTTCATGGAAATTTTCATAGAAAGCAGGTTTTGATTTTTGCAAATTTTTTTATGAGAAATAACTAAACATCAAGCCCTCATTTATTAACAACGGCCTGTTAACAACGCCAATTTGTTGAAAATGAAAACTTAAGCTTGTTATGGTTTTTATTATCGCATAGCCTGGCTTCGCATAAGTGATTAAAAACTAATTTTGTACAATTTCTTTGTAGCTTTGCTTATAATACACCTAAAAAAACTTTATTAACAATGATAACAAACGGCTTACGGGTTGCCCTAGGTTGCGACCATGCGGGTTTTATGCTGAAACAACGCCTCATTCCTTTTTTGGTTGAAAAGGGCTGCAAAATAAAGGATTACGGCACACATTCGGAAGAAAGCGCCGACTATGCCGATGTGGTACATCCGTTAGCCTCAGCCATTGAAGCCGGCGAACATGACTTTGGCATTGTGATATGCGGCAGCGGAAACGGCGTAAACATGACTGCCAACAAGCACCAGGGCATACGCTCGGCCCTGTGTTGGAAAGTAGAACTGGGTCGCCTGGCGCGGGCTCACAACAATGCCAACGTGCTGGCTCTGCCCGCCCGCTTTATTTCTGAAGAAGTGGCCCTGCAAATTGTAGATATGTTCCTGAAAACCGATTTCGATGGCGGCCGCCATACTCGCCGCATAGGCAAAATTGCCTGGAAGGACGAAAACGACGACTTAGACCAGGAAATTGAAGGCATGGAAGATATGCCTGATGAGGAGCTTTAGCGCCTTGCACTTTGAGCAAAATTAGCATTAATGACACAGACACATACACAGTTTTTAACAGATAGCGAAACCAAGGCCTTTGACCAGGAACACCGCAATACGATTGCCTATAATATTGGGCGGTACGATGAGGCTGTGGAACGTGGCAAGCTGCAATACGCCAACCTGGCCCTGGCCCGGCGGAGGGCGGCCATGCGCAAGCACCGCGTCATTGAAAACCTGGAAGACCACCTGAAGGATTTCGAATATCACTTTACCCGAAATGGGGGTAAGGTGCTGTGGGCACTGGATGTGGAGGAGGCGCGCCGGGCGGTGCTCGAAATACTCGAAAAGAATTATGTAAAACTGGTGGTCAAGTCGAAATCGATGGTTACTGAAGAGATCGGCCTGACGGAGTTTCTCGAAAAAAACGGCATCGAAACGCTTGAAACCGACCTGGGCGAATACATTGTGCAGCTTTGCAACGAAAAGCCCTATCATATAGTCACTCCGGTAATGCACAAATCGGCCCGCGATGTGGCACGGATCTTTCACCAAAAGTTTGGCCTGCCCGAAGATTCGACCCCGGCCGAAATCACTGCTTTTGTTCGTACTACCCTTCGCGAGAAGTTTCAGAAAGCCCAGGCGGGCATTACGGGCGCCAACTTCCTGATTTCCGGAACGGGTTCCGTGGCCCTGACCGAAAACGAGGGCAACGGGGTATTGTCGATGAGCATGCCCCCCATTCACATTGTGGTAACGGGTATCGAAAAGATTTTACCCACCATCGATGACCTGGACCTTTTCTGGCCCCTGCTGGCCACCCATGGCACCGGGCAGCAACTCACCGTGTACAATACTTTAGTGAGTGGCCCGCGCAAGCGCGATGAAGCCAACGGTCCCGACCAGATGTATGTGGTGCTGATCGACAATGGCCGCAGCAACCTCCTTTCTATGGTGCCCCAAAGGCGCGCCCTGGCATGCATTCGCTGCGGCGCCTGCCTCAATGCTTGCCCGGTTTACCGTAATATAGGCGGGCATACCTATGGCACCGTATATTCCGGTCCAATTGGTGCAGTGATCACCCCTCACCTGCGCGGCCTCGAGCAGTACAAACATCTGTCCTATGCCTCGAGCCTGTGTGGCAAATGCACCGAGGTATGCCCCGTAAATATCGATCTGCATCAGCAACTGCTCAACAACCGCAACCTGAGCGTACGCCAGGGCCTGGTTTCCAAATGGGAAAAATGGGGTATGAAGGGATATAAGAGGTTCATGAGCAAACGCAAGTGGCTCGATATGCCTGGCGCCGGCATGAAAAACTTTGGTATGCGGCTGTTCTTCGGAAAGTTGTGGGGTCCCCGGCGCGAACTGCCCAGGGTTGCGCCAAAGTCGTTCGGAGAACGCTGGAAGGAAAACCAATAAAAAAACCCGGCTCTTTTTAAAAAGCCGGGCTTCGGGTGGAGAATATCGGGCTCGAACCGATGACCTCTTGGCTGCCAGCCAAACGCTCTAGCCAACTGAGCTAATTCCCCGTTTGTAGTTTGCAAAATTAACAGCTTTTCCTGAAATGACAAAATAAATTTCTTCAAACATGAAAAGACTTTTCTGTGCAGTTAAAGTACCTGTGAATGAAGCTATTGATGCGGTTGTGAATGTTTTTCGCCAGGAGCTGTCCGAAGCACGCATCAGCTGGGTTTCGCCCCAGAACCTGCATCTCACCCTAAAGTTTTTTGGCGATACGCCCAACCAGGATATTCCGGCCATACAGGAAGCCCTGCACCTAAGCGCCTTCGAAATGCCGCCCTTCAACTTCACCGTGGAGGGCTGTGGCACCTTCGGAAGCCTGCGCCAGCCCAATGTGATTTGGCTGGGCATACGAAATGCAAAAATGCTGACCGCCCTCTATCATAGCCTCAATACACATTTGGAACCCCTGGGTTATGTGCCCGACAAAAAATTATTTACCCCTCATTTAACCTTCGGCCGCATTAAAAGCATTTCCGACACCCTGACCCTGCGTACCCTCGAAAGTGAATACAGCGCTGAAACCTTCGCCACCATCCGCACCGAATCCTTCTATCTTATGGAAAGCTTCCTCCGCCCCCAGGGGCCCGTTTATAAAGTGGTGGAAGAATTTAAGCTGGGGGAAGGGCAGAGAGCGTGAAGGGGAGAAGATGGGAAGAGGAGAAGGTGAGAAAGTGAGAACGTGGGAAGATGAGAAGAAGATGAAAAGCCGCAGAGCGGCGAAATATTGGTAGAAAAGAGATGGCCTCCACCCTTCGTTAAGCCCTGTAGGGGCGAGACATTAAGCCACGAGGGTAAGAAGGTGAGAAAATGAGAATAGATTCTACATAAGACTTTAAAATCAATACATTATGGAAATTATTAAAAGTCACAGGGAACTAAGGGTTTACCAGAAGGCTTTTGAAAAGGCCATGGAGATTTTCCATTTGTCAAAGAATTTTCCAAAAGAGGAATTGTACTCATTGACTGACCAGATCAGGCGCTCATCAAGATCGGTTTGCGCAAACATTTCAGGAAATTCTTGGCATGCTCATCAATATGCACAGAAACCCTGGAAAATGGAGTATATGAACATCTTTCCTAACTTCATACCCTCAAAACTTCATACCCTCAAGTCTCAGAAATGTCCCGCTACATACATAACCTCATTTCTCAGGGCGAGCATCAGCAGCTCGATTTTAAGTTCCAGGTAAACGACAGCCGCAAGATTGCGCGTACCCTGGTGGCTTTTGCCAATACCGATGGCGGCAAGCTGCTTATTGGCGTGAAGGACAATGGGGTGATTGCCGGGGTGCGCACCGAAGAGGAATACCACATGATCGAAGCGGCAGCCGGCATGTATTGCAAGCCCGAGATCCACTTTGCTTTTCGACCCTGGAACATCGACGGCAAGCAGGTGCTCGAAATCGATGTGCCGGCATTAAAGGTGAAGCCGGCCTTTGTCCTTACCGAGCAAGACCGCTGGATGGCCTATGTGCGCGTAGGCGACCAGAACATACTGGCCACTCCCCTGCAGATCAAGCTCTGGAAGCGGCAAAACAGCGAGCAGGGCACCGTAATTAAATATTCGGACAACGAAAGAATACTGCTATCCTATCTCACCACCCATCCCTTCATTACCCTGAGCAAGTTTTCGCGAATGGCCGACCTGCCGCGCTACAAGGCCGAAAACATACTGGTAAACCTGATGAGCGCCGGACTGGTGGAAATGGGCCAGAACGAGCATCATGTGTGGTTTCGCCTGAGCGAAGCAGGGCAGGAGGAAGGCCGCGAGTAAATTCAGAAACCTCCCAGGATACTATTCACACTCCCCAGGTAGCCGCCGCCAAAGAGGTTTACATGTACCATCAACGGGTAAAGGTTGGCAATTTCAATGCCTTGCTGCCAGTTGGGATCCAGCGGATACTCATCATGGTAAGCCCTGTAAAATTCCGGCGCAAAGCCGCCAAAAAGCTTCGACATGCCCAGGTCCATGTAGCGGTGTCCATAATAAATAGCTGGATCGATAATCACCGCCTGACCCTGGCTGCCGGTCATATAGTTGCCGCTCCAGAGGTCGCCATGCAGCAGGGCAGGGGGTTCGGCCGGGAAAAACTCGCCCAGGCGGGCAAAAAGGCGTTCGAATTTCTTTTCAAGTTCTTTGTCCGTTTTTCCGCTTTCGCGGGATAGTTGCAATTGCGGGCGGATGCGTTCCTTGATAAAGAAATCGGTCCAGCTTTCGCTGAAAGCATTGCGCTGGGGCAGGCTGCCAATATAATTGGAATGGTTGAGCCCGAAATGCTGGTTTGAGTGCTTATGTAACCTGGCCAGTCCCCGCCCAAAATTTTCCCAGAAATTCTTTTCCTGCGGGCGGCTGTCGATATATTCCAAAATCAGAAAAGCCTGGTCGTCTGCTTGGCCAGTGCCTATAACCTCCGGAACAGAAAGTTCCCCAGCATTTTTCAGCACCTCAAGTCCGCGGGCTTCAGCCTCAAACATGCCAGGGTAGCGCCTTGCGTGGTTGTATTTCACAAAAAAACGACCCTTGTCGGTGGCTACCACATGCGCATCATTTATGCAACCACCGCCCACCGGCAAAACCCTGTTGATGGTGTGGTGCAAAAAGGTGTTTTCTCTGAGGACTGTTTCTATTTCCCGGTGAAGTGCGTCAGGCAACATTTTAAATAACTAAAAGTGAAAAATGAAAAGTGAAAAATGATTGGATTTTTTGAACCCGAATTTACAGAAAAATCATAATTTAAGAATAGAACACAGATGAGACGGATGGAACGGATCATCACAGATTAAATCGCAAAACAAAAAAATTTCATTCCATTGCGCTACGAGGAACCTCAGCTTGCAAATAAATTTTGTGCCGCAGCGCTGATATTTTGGCGTAATTTACTTCCCCCTGGGTTAAAACCCAGGGCTATTGATATTTTATCCCAACAGGGTAATCACCTCAAACCACAAGTTTTCAGCTAATTAACAATTTACCATTTAACACCCCCAACCCCGAACCTCAAACCTAAACCCTAATACGCTCTCTCTGTCCGTCCTTCAATGTAGTTGATAAAGGATCGGTTCACCACTTTATTGCCGCCAGGAGTGGGGTAGTTGCCGGTAAAGTACCAGTCGCCGGTATGTCCGGGGCAGGCGGTGTGCAGATCTTCAATGGTTTGGAATACGATCTCGAGCTTGGCCTTCACCTGTGGGGGGTGCAGCATTTCGGCGATCCTGGCAGAGATTTCTTCAGGACAGAAGGGCCGATAAATGTCTTTCACACAGTTGGTCACCTCTTCGCTTGGCAGCATTTCCTGCTCTTTGCAACGTTTGTACACATCATTTATCACGCCGGCCCTGCCGCTGTCCTTCAGCAGCTCTATGGCTGCACGGAAGGCGATAAAGTCGCCCAGGCGGGTCATGTCGATGCCGTAGCAGTCGGGGTAGCGTATCTGTGGGGCCGACGAAACGATCACGATCTTTTTCGGGCCCAGGCGGTCGAGCATGCGAATGATGCTTTTCTTAAGGGTGGTGCCGCGCACAATGCTGTCATCTATTACCACCAGGTTATCTTCTCCCCGACGAACCACCCCGTAAGTCACGTCATACACGTGGGCCACCAGGTCGTCGCGGGCACTGTCGGCCGTGATGAAGGTGCGCAGCTTGGCATCTTTTACGGCGATCTGGTCTACGCGCGGACGAAGCGACAGCACCTTTTCCAGCTTCCTGGGGTGAATATTACCGCCCATTTCGATGATCTGGTCCTTCTTCACCTGGTCGCAGAAGTCGTTGAGCCCTTCCACCATGCCTTTAAAGGCAGAGATGGCCGTGTTGGGAATATAGGAGAAAATGGTATTCTCCAGGTCATGGTTAATGGTTTTCAGGATGGCGGGCACCAGCTGACAGCCTAAACGCTTGCGCTCCTGGTAAATGTCGGCGTCGGTACCCCTGGAGAAATAAATTCGCTCAAAGGAACAGGCCGCTTTGGTCATTGGCTCACGAACGGATACTTCAGAGGTTGTTCCGTCGCGTTTTATGATCAGCGCATTGCCTGGCTGCAGCTCCTGCACGCTGTCGAGTGGTACATTGAAAGCGGTTTGTATGGCAGGCCTTTCGCTGGCGGCCACCACAAAGTCGTCGTTCTTGAAATAAAATGCTGGCCGGATCCCGCTGGGGTCGCGCATCACAAAGGAGTCGCCATGGCCCAGCATGCCAGCCACTACATAGCCGCCATCCCAGTATTTGCTGGCGTTTTTCAGTACATTCTGCAGGTCGAGGTGCCTGGCGATCAGGGGCGATACCTCCTTCTTGGTATATCCTTCGGCCTTAAACTTACGGTAAAGGTCTTCGTTTTCCTCATCCAGGAAGTGGCCTACCTTTTCCAGAATGGTCACCGTGTCGCTGGTTTCGTTGGGGTGTTGCCCAATATTTACCAGGCTGTCGAACAGTTCATCCACATTGGTGAGGTTGAAGTTTCCGGCGATCATGAGGTTTTTCGACATCCAGTTGTTTTCTCTCAGAAAAGGATGCACGTTGTCGATGCTGTTGCGTCCGAAAGTGCCGTAGCGCAGGTGGCCCAGGTACAACTCTCCAATGAAGTCCATATTGTTCTTCAGCCAGTTTGCATCGGCCAGACGGTCCGGGTTCTTTTCGCGTATAGGTTCGAAGCGGCTGTGAATGTTATCGAAGATCTCCTTAATGGAATTCGGATTGTTGCTGCGCATGCGGTTCATGTAGCGCGTGCCGGGCGGCACCCCGAATTTTATGCAACCCAGCCCGGCGCCATCCTGCCCGCGGTTGTGCTGCTTTTCCATCAGCAGGTACAGCTTGTTGAGGCCGTAAAACGCAGTGCCATAGTGTGATACGTAATACTCCAAAGGCTTCAGCAGCCTGAGCAGCACCACGCCACATTCATGCTTTATCGCATCGCTCATTGGTGGGGGGTATTAAAATGCAAAGGTAAAAGAAAATGTTGTCATGGTTGTCAAGGTTGTCAGGTTGTCATTGTTGGGTCAAAAATTCCCACAAAATCCGTGTCATCCCTATATTTCCACCTCAAAAAAGGGCGTTGTCATTTTCTTAAATCCGATGTCTTTGAGCAGGGTCACGCCTTCGTCGAAATGGCTGTCGAGCTGGGAGGGGTGGTGGGCGTCGGTATTTACCATTACGGGTATGCCAAAGTGCAGGCAGCGCTCCAGCACAAAAGGGGAGGGGAAGTACTCTGTGGTTTTTCCGGTATATACGCCGCGGGTGTTCAGCTCTATAATCACGCCTTTTTCCTTTATGGCCTTCAGCAAGCTGTCAATCAGTTCCACATACCAAGACTCCGACTGCCTGAAAAGCTTTTCCTTGTTGTGCATTTTCACCTTGTCCATGTGTCCGATGATATGCAGGGGCTGGGTTTTTACCATTTGTATGCTCTGCTGGTAAAAGGTGGTGACCGCTTTGCGAATGTCGCCCCCAAACACCTCTTCCACACCTTTGAAGTAGCCTTCGGCCGGACCGTCAATAAACCAGAACTTTCCCGATTCAGGTTCACGCACCAGGTGCACCGAGCCAATGCAATAGTCGAGCGGGGTGTTTTTCATCCAGCCTTCAAAATCTTCGGATACGCCTGGAATGTAGTCTATTTCCAGTCCCAGGAACAGCTTGATCTGGTCTTTGTATTGCTCTTTCAGTTTTTTTACCTCGGCCACATAGTCCGGAAAATCTTTCGCCGGAAGGCTCCATTGGTTGTCGAGCGGCAGGGGCACATGGGCCGAAAAGCCCAGGGCATCCAGCCCTTTTTCTATGGATGCGGCAACATAATTTTCGAGGGGTTCCTTCCCATCGTCGAATTGCGAGTGGGTGTGGAAGTTGTATCTGGTCATTTCTGTGATTCAGGTGTTTTTCCCGTTTCGCGGGCATTTTGTGTCATTTTAATCATGGAGGTGATGATGTCGATGGCCACAATGTTCTCGCCGCCCTGGGGTACGATCATATCGGCGTAGCGCTTGCTGGGTTCAATGAACTGAAGGTGCATGGGCTTCACAAAGCGCTCGTAATGTTCGAGCACATCGATAAACGAGCGGCCGCGCTCTTGTATGTCGCGGTAAATGATGCGCATGAGGCGGTCGTCGGCATCGGCATCCACAAAGATCTTGATGTCCATGCGTTCGCGCATACGTGGGTTTTGCATGATCAGGATACCCTCTACGATTACCACCTCGCGAGCCGGCACCGGCACGGTTTCCTTGGCACGGGCACAGGTGAGGTACGAATAGATGGGCATGGGTATTTCCTTGCCTTCGCGCAGCATATCCATGTGCTTTACCAGCAGGTTGAACTCTATGGCACTGGGATGGTCGAAGTTGATCTTCGCCCGCTCCTCCGGCGTCAGATGGCCATTGTCCTTGTAATACGCGTCCTGGTAAATCACCGAAACGCTGTCCTTGGGAAGACGCTTCACGATCTTTTTTACCACGGTGCTCTTGCCCGAACCCGACCCACCGGCTATTCCTATGATCAGCATGGTTTTTTGATTTTGATTGGGTAAAAATAACTAAAAGTCTGAAGATGGGAAGGGGAGATGGTAAGAAGATGAGAAGATGAGAAGATGAGAAAATTAGCAGATTAACTTCGTTGAGCTCGCTACGCTCGGTTAGCAGATTGGAAAATTATTGATTTTAACCATGACAACCAGACAACCATGACAACAAAGACAGCAACGTCAACTCACATACCCCATGCCCTATACTAACCACTTATCACCTATATTTGCATTATGATCAACCACCTTACCCGCCATGAGCTCAACTACCGCCATCAGCTCAGCCAGGAGCAGATCGATGCCTTTCTGGGTGAAAATGAGGCGGCAGAACTGTATGGAGATAAAGCGCTTACGCTGAAAAAGCTGAAGGGCTTCCTGGAGGTGACCGATGCGCTCAGGGCTGCCGGCATTGGGTTCATTCCACTCAAGGGTTTTGTGCTTTCGCAGAAAATTTATGGCGATCCAAGCTTCCGCTTCACCGGCGATGTGGACTTGCTGCTCGAACCGGCCGATATTGAAAAAGCCCTTTCGGTAATGGAAAAGCTGGGTTTTGTGCCTTCGCTTTTTCCCTGGCCTTCAGGCGAAAAACAAAAGCAGCGGCTGATCGGCTTCCGAAACCAGTTTGCGCTCGAAAACCCCGCCACCGGACTGGATGTGGAGCTGCACTGGCGGCTGTTTTATTATCCCATTCTGCCTTCCGGCGAAACGGACCGCATCGTAAAGGAAAACCTTTCCACCATTGCGTTTCAGGGCCGCACCTTTCAGGTGCTGAACCCCGAGCTCGACCTGCTTTTCCTGCTCATACACGGGGGCATGCACGGCTGGCGCCGCCTCAAGTGGCTGGTCGACGTACACGAAATCGCCCGCCAGAAACTCTTTGATGAAAAGCGATTCAGTGCACTGGTTGCGACTTTCCGTGCCGAACGGATGGTAGGACTATACAATGAACTGATTAAAAGCTGGTTTAACCCCTGTTATACCCTTCCCGACTTGGGAAAAACCACAACCTTTCTGCTGCAAACCGCCCAAAAGAAAATCAGCGACCCCAGGGAAGGGGAGTACCACAGCCTAAGCAGCCTGCTGGGCTATTTTCGTTTTGTCATAACGGCCTTTCCGGGTATGGCCTATAAGCGGCGAATACTTTGGTACGCCTGGCGTTCCCTTTGGAATCAGGGCGGCAACCCGCTGGGCATGCTGCTGCCGGGGAGGTTTTTGAAGAAGAGGTACTTGAGGGAATGAAGGTTGGAGGGTAAGAAGGTGAGAAGATGTGAGGGTGAGAAGTTGTGAAGTTGAGAAAAAGGGAAAATGATAGGAAGAGCCGCGTAGCGGTGAAATTATGGTAGAAAACAAGGAACCACCCAAACCCAAAAGCGGCATAGCGGCGACAGTATTATTGCAAACCTAAGCCTTTCGTCTCGCAAAGTGAGACCGGCTGTGAATAGCCGCAGGCGGAAGGGTTGGGGGAGGTCGTTTTTTTAGAACGCAGATAACACCGATCTAACCAATTTACATGGATTTCTTATTCGCCGGCATCCGCGGTATCGGTGTTTAATTTGTGAACTTCACCTGATCCATCCCTTTCGAAACCTTCGGGCAGCGAGCGGTAGGTTTTGGTGAATTCGTGGAGGGCTTTAAAAAAAATTAGTTTTCCTTGCAAATTTCTAAAATCTTTTGCTTTTGGATTTTGTTTATATATTTCTATATCTTTTCTCAACATGTTAAAATCAATAAAATATAAATCAGGATTTCTTTCCCAATAAAGTAATTCATCAAATAACTCCCTGCTTGTTTCATCAAAATAATTAAACCTATTATGTATATAAACAGGATCTCTTTTGTCCTCGTTTTTTAGAATCGATTCTGGAAGGAAATTTTTTCCTAAATCACGCAAAATTATTCTTGTTAAGCTATTTCTACACATTAAATGTGAGGGAATCTGAAGAATTAATTCGATTAAGTCTTTATCAAGTAAAGGATATCGATAAACAATTCCTTTTTGGTAACCCATAATAAACCAACGCTCTGTTCGCTCTGATAAATGGTAATTATAAATAAAATTCAAATGTCTCTCTTTTCTAGATCTATAAAAGAAATATTTTCTTAATGTCGGAAGATATTGTTTATTGTGTTCCTCCTTAAGAAATGAACTTTCTACAGAAAAAATTTTTTTCATCTGAGGATCTAAAACACCCAAGGCTGGAAGGAATATAAAATATAAGAGTGTTTGGGCAAGTTTTCTTGGTTTTTTAATTGGGTTGCGGGAAAAAAATAGCTTTAGTTTTAAATTAAAAAGAAGATCTGAATCAATACCACTATTTCCTTTACTAATAAACTCATCTCCACCCCAACCACTAAACAAAAGATTTATATTGTTTTTTTTTGCGTTTTCAATGGTTTTATACTCAGAGAAGTATCCATAGTTATGGTAATAATCTTTAATAAACTTTAAAAAATCATTTTTTTCAATTGTTGAAAAAACTGGAATAATATTATTTAGTAATGCTGCATGCTTTACCAAACTTCTTTCATCAAACTTAAAGCGTTCTGAGGTTGGATTATCCGGACTCCAAGAGAATCCCCAAAACAAATTTTGTTCATGATAATTTTTTCTGGCGTATGCAGCCACAATGCTTGAATCTAAACCACCACTTAAATGTGTACCAGCATTAAACCTTTTATCACAACGAATACTTACGGCCTTTTCCAAAAGAGCTTCAATCCTAGCTAAAACTTCTTCATAATTTAGGCGGTTGTTAATTTTAATTTTTTCAGGGTGCCAATATTTTTTAGTTATTATTCCGAGTTGTGAAAAATGAACATAATGACCTGGGATTATTTTTTTAACTTTTGGATTGTAAGTTAATAAATGATTTACTGCCTTAATATTGCTTAACACTGGGTCCATATTTATTGGATCCGGCCCTTGAAAAGCCCTGCAAAGACTTAAGTTGTCAGAAGAAAAAAAAAGGTAATCTTTCTGGTCTGAAAATACAAGTGGTTGAATTCCTATTTGATCCCTGAAAAGAAATATTTCTTTTTGAAATGGGAGATAAATGCAAATTGCGAAATCACCGTTTAGTTTTTCAACAAACGGTGGTCCCAAATTAATAAAGAGCTGGAATATTAGCTGAGGATCTGATATTTCAGTATTATTAACTTGCCTTATAAGTTCATTCCTGTTATAAATTTTCCCTGAAAATAGAACCAGTATTTTTTCTACTTCATTTATATAGAAGAAATCTGAGGGTTTAAAAGGTAGTTCGGGGTTAAGCAAGAATCCCCCTTTAAGATCAAAATAATTTAAGGGAAATTTAATTGCACCCGGCCAACTTGAAAAGTTTTCAATTTCCTTTATTTTATCATTCCTCTCAAATATTCCAGATAGTCTAACTCCTCCAAAAATCATGGATAAATATTTTGAAAGCAAAGAAAAACGGCAGATTTGAAAAACAACCCCCCAAAAAACTAATTTGGGAAGTATTCAGCAGGATTCTGACCTGCTCCTGCTCCTGCTTCTTTAGTTCCCCTTGTTCCGCTATACGTATCCTTCTTCACTGAAACAACTTTCACAAAGGGCTTGAGCCAGGGTTTTTTTATGTTGGATTTGGTGTTCATCGTATATAATGCGGTGATGGCTTATTTTCCTTACAAATTTAGAGAATAAAGGGTATATAAAAAATTATTCTTGCCTTATTAACGGAATTATTTTGCTTTTTGTTTTTGGGTGTGGAGAAATTCTGCGAGGGTTTGCTGCAGGCGGGTGATGGTGCAGGTTTCGGGGCGCAGCACGCGCAGCAGGGGTAAGGTGTTGAGCATTTGGAGGATTTGCCCGAGGTATGCTTTTTCGGTCTGTGGCATGCCGCGCAGCATCTCCCAGTGGCAGATTTCGCTGCGCAGGAGGCTGAACTGCTCATCGGCCGCGGGTTGTTCTATGCGTATGTCGCCGCCATCATGCTTTTCGAGGTGGAGCACATACTCCAGCGGGAAGCGGTTTAGCCCGTGGGCTTTGGTTTTCAGGGCGTATTTGCCGGTGAAGGGGTCGGGGGCTTCCAGGTGTTCAGGGCCCAGCTGCAGCTGCTTCACGGTATTTTCGCGCAGGCGTATCTGCCGGTCCACCGGCCAGATCATGGGCTGGTCGTTTTCAAACACCATGGCGCTGAGGTCGTCCGACAGCGCTGTGCACCCGTCCTGGTGAAAGGCGGCGGTGAGCGACGACTTGCCCGCCCCGCTCTGCCCCAACAGCAGCACGCCTGCACCCTCGAACACGAAGCTTGCGGCATGGAAGTGCAGCACCCCGCGCTGATGCAGCAAAGCCGCCAGGGGCAAGCCTTGCAGCTGCGACACGGCCCAGCGCTCATCTGCGCCCGGCTCAGGGGTGTACCACAGCTCGCGCCCATCCAGTGCATAATACACCCCCGCCCCCGGAATCACCAAACGGCACTCGCGCGGATTTACCTGCATGCTCTCGTTGGCATACAAAGGCTCAGCAACCAGTGGGATGTAGGGGAGGCGCTTGATGAGGACGTTGGTTAAAGGGTAGTTGGCGTGGGGCATGGGGTAATAAAAGGTTGAATAGTTGATTGGTTGAATGGTTGAATAGTTGAAAGGATTGTCAGGTTGGAAGGGTTGTTGTCAGGTTGTCATTGTTGTCGGGTTGTCTTAGTTATTACCGCGAGAATAGGGTTGATTTATTATAGCCCACAAATGGGCACAAATAAAGTAAGCACAAATTTGCACAAATAAACTTTATCCGCGTAATCCGTTTCAATCCGCGTAATCCTATTTTCCAAAAAACAGTAAAGATTAAAAAAATTATTCCCGTCAAAAACACTCCTCCCTTCAGAGTCGAATCATTTGATCAAACCAGGGGTATACCGATTCGCGGTGGGTGATGAACAGTATGGTGATGTGGCGTTTGAGGCGGGTTATGACTTCCATGATGCGTTTTTCGTTGTCGGCGTCGAGGCTGGAGGTGGCTTCGTCGAGGATGAGCAGGTGGGGCTTGCGCAGGAGCACGCGGGCCAGTGCCAGGCGCTGGCGTTCGCCGCCAGAGAAGTAGTAGGCGTAGTTGGCCAGGGTGGTGTCGAGCCCCTGCGGCTGGCGGCGGATCAGCTCATCGACGTTGACCTGCTCGAGCACGTTCCATATCTCTTCGTCGGGAATGTCGGGGTCGCTGTCCCACACCAGGTTTTCGCGTATGCTGCCGTCGATGAAGAAGCTGTCCTGCGGCAGGTAGCCGATGCTGCTCTTCCAGCGGGGCAGCAGGGCGTCATCCAGGGGCTTGCCGTCAATCAGTATCTTTCCCGACTGTGGCTTCTGCAGGCCGGCGATGATGTCGATCAGGGTGGTCTTTCCGCGTCCCGACTCGCCCACGATGCCCGTGAGCTTGCCGGCCTTGATCACCGCGCTGAAGCCGGTAAACAGGGCGTCGCTTTCCGCGTAAGCGAAATGAAGGTCTTCGAGGCGGATCTCTTTTTTCACCTGCAGGGCGTCTTCTTTTTTTACTTCAGGGAAGCCGCGGTCTTCGAAGGTTTCGTCGAGGCGCAGCACCATTTTTACCGAGGCCATGTTGGCGAAGATGTAGCTGAGCTCGGAGTTGATGCCCGCAAACTGCGGGAAGATGCGCGCGAACAGCACTATGAGTATGAAGAAGCTGGCCAGGGGCACCTGCTCCACACGGTAGCCCATATAAATGACGCCCACCAGTACCACGATACCGGCCAGTTTGTAGAGCAGCTGCGGCAGGGCGTAGTTGCGCGTGAGGCGGTACTGCAACTTCAGGATGTCGCGGTTGGCCTGGTCGAACTTCTGGTAATAGAAGCCTTCGCTGTGGTGCACCTTGGCGATCTTGACGGTGCCCCAGAAGTCGTCGATGTATTTGAGCAGGCGGTTGAAGGAGCCCACGTAGCGATCGCCCAGCCTGGCCGATCGCCTCAAAAAGCCGCGCATCAGCATAAAGGTGATCAGTCCGGTAATGACCACCAGGGTGGTGAAGCGGGGAGAGATCAGGAAGGCATAGAACAGGTGTGCCACGGTGATGATGACGCGGGTGAGTATCTGCAGGTAGAAATAGTAGTAGTCGGTGAGTTTAGGCACCTCTTCGGTGAGCACCTGCAGGTGGTTGTGGCGGCTCTTGCTGTTGAGGCTGGTCCAGTCGCTCAGGATGATTTTGCGGAAGAGGCGCCGCCGCACCTGGTAGCTGAAGTCTTGCTGGTAGGCGCTCTGAAACAGCGACTTGCCATAGGTGAGCAGGGCGATGAGGGTGAGCATTACCAGGTAGGCCAGCAGCACCGACTCGAAGGTGATGGGGATGCCGGTCCTTTCGGAGAAATTGGCGAAAAACTGCACCAGGGGGTTGGCTTCGGCCCCGGTGCCTACTTCGAGCAGCTGCAGAAAAGGGATCAGCAGCGCAATGGAAAAGCCCTGGCTGGTTCCCAGCAGCAACGTCAGGAAGAATAACACCAGCAACCGCCACGGCTGGTAGTCGAGCAGCAGCCTGAAGGATTTGAGGAGGAAGATGTAGTTACTGGCGGACTTCATGGGTCAAAGATAATGAAAGTAGTGTTGTTCCCGCACGTGCGGGGTTGTCGGGTTGTCATTGCTGAAGCCCGAAGTCCAAAGCCGGATAAGTGGTTCTAACTCCCCCTTTGGAGGGGGTTGGGGGGAGGTTGTTTCAGATTCAAGGTTCAGGTGTTTCCGCTTGCCAGCGGATCTGAAGCAAGGAAATGTCCCGTGAAGCGGGTCCATCCAATAGTAGCCATGGGTCGCGAAGCACCCATGGAAAGAATGTGATTAGTTCATTTTTCCGTCCTGCGAAGCTGGACCGGCTTACAAGGGTTGAACGGCCGGCCCCGTAAAAACGGGGCGTTTCGTTTAATGTTCATTCGTTTTCCACAGGCTTCCGCCTGTGGCTATTCACAGTTGGTCCCGCCACGGCGGGACAAATCCCTGTGCCCTGCGCAAATAATGTCGCCGCTACGCGGCTTTATGATTGGGTTTTTGCTTTGATGCTACCGTAATTTCGCCGCTACGCGGCTCTTTCCTCTCACCCTCTCAATTTCCTATTTTCTCACACACTCCCCCTCCCATCTTCTCCTCTTCACATCTTCTCAAAAACCAGCCCCAGTTTCTGCATTTCGGCCAGGTGTTCCTGCACATCGAGGCGGCATTGTTCGGGGGTGACGTCGAATTCTTCGAGGAGGGCAGTGCAGAGGGCGTCGAGGGTGAGGGGTGCTTCGAGCAGCTCCCAGATGCGGGTGGCCACAGGGTTCAGTGCAAAGTACTTTCCCTGCTGTATGTCCATCATCACCAGCTGGTCGTGCAGCGCGCCGGAGATGGTTTCGGGGTTACGGTGATAGGTTGTCATGGGTAAAGGTTTAAGGTTCAAAGTAAACGTGGCGACTCCCCCTTTGGAGGGGGCAGGGGGGAGGTTGTTCGAAAACAGTTTTTTGTTTAAAGTTCAAGGTTTGGGGTTCAAAGTTAGTCAATGCTTTAATAACGTTGACTGCTTTTCACTTTTTCATTAAAGTCACTTACGTCACTTAGGTCTTAACTTCGCCTGTACTATCCCCGCGTATTCGTAAACCGCGCGGTCGACGAGGCTGATGTTTTCGGGGCTGGGGAGCCACCAACGGGGGCGGGCGGTGGGGCTTTGCTTAATGGCGTGGTTGGTGGGGGCGGGTATTGGGTCGAGGCCGGCCTTGCTAAACCAGATCATAGCCCTTGGGATGTGGGTAGCGGTGGTGACGATGATCAAAGGGTGGCTGTGGCCGAATTTTTCAAGATAAGCCAATGCTTCCTGCCGGGTGTTTTCGGGCTGGGGTATGATAGCCATGCTTTCGGCTTCCACGCCCAGCAGCAAGGCGGTTTGATACATCACCTCGGCGTTGCTTATGGGGTCTTTTCCCGGGAAACCGGAAAGTATGAGCAAACTACCCGGGTGCTGGCGATGGATGCGTATGCCTTCGACCAGGCGGCCCAGTGCGCTGCCCGACAGCTGGTTGTTGGCAGGAATCCGTGCATCGGAGGTGTGCCCACCGCCGAGCACCAGTATGTGCAATGGCGCGTCGCCTTCCCGCGAAAGCGGCCCCTGAAATGGCTCATAACGGCTTTCGAGGCTGCGAATCAACAAATGCGGCAAAGGACCGGTGCTGGCGAGCAGTAAGCCACCCAGGGCAACACCCAACAGCCAGGGGGCAGTGCGTCTTTTTCCACGAAAGTGAAAGAGAAAAGCGATGGTGAGCAGGAGCCAGAAAAGGGGGAGGACTGAAAGCAGGGATTTTAACAGGCTGGGCATATGTTTTTCGCAGGATTCTCTTTGAGATATAATTTTGTAACACAGATTTTCCCAGATTAAAGGGATTGACACAAATATCTTTCTACGCTTCCTGCCTGGTTTGGTCGAGGACTTCGTACACCGAATTGTTGGATAAAAACTCCGGCACTATTTCCTTCATTTTTCTTACCAAAGAAAAGTTGTCGCCAGTGGCGAGCATGGCTTCCAGGTCCTTATTATGTTTAAGCACCTCGGAGCGTTCGTAGATGGTGACCTGTGCGCGGAGTATTTTGGGATGGTGGGTGGGTAAAGTGTTTTCGCTGTTGCTGAGCAGTTCTTCGTATAACTTTTCGCCGGGTCGCAGGCCGGTTTCCTTAATCATGATGTCTTTGCCGGGCACGTATCCCGAGAGCTGTATCATGCGGGTGGCCAAGTCGTAGATGCGCACCGGGTCGCCCATGTCGAACACGAAGATTTCGCGTCCCTGGCTCATGGCGCCGGCTTCGAGCACCAGGCTGCAGGCCTCGGGTATCATCATGAAGTAGCGAGTGATGTCGCGGTGGGTGACCGTTACCGGCCCGCCCTGTTCGATTTGCTTGCGGAAGAGGGGTATGACCGAGCCGTTGCTGTCGAGCACATTGCCAAAGCGGGTGGTGATAAACTGTGTGTGGCCTTCGTTGATGCTTTGTACGTAAATTTCGGCAATGCGTTTGGAGGCCCCCATCACGTTGGTGGGGTTTACGGCCTTGTCGGTAGAAACCATGACGAACTTGCGTGCGCCGTACTTAACGGCCAGGTCGGCCAGGTTGCGGGTTCCCATCACGTTGACGGCCACCGCCTCGTAAGGGTTGTCTTCCATCATGGGCACGTGCTTGTAGGCGGCGGCATGGTAAACAACCTCGGGTTCAAAAGTGCGAAATAGCTTCTCCATGCGGGCCAGGTCGCGCACATTGCCAATCATGTATTCGGCCAGGTGGGCGTAAGGTTTGAGTTCGGGTGAATGGTTGATTTCGAACTGCAGGTCGTACAGGGCCGATTCGGCCTGATCGAGCAGGATCAGCATTTTGGGATGATAGGTGATGACCTGCCTTACAATGCCCGAGCCTATGCTTCCGGCGGCGCCCGTTACCAGCACCACTTTGCCCTCCAGCTCGCGGGCCACATGCTCGGCACCCAGCTTAATGGGCGGGCGCTCCATGAGCTCTTCGATACGGGCGCGCCGCAACTGGGTGGCGCTGAGCTTGCCGTTGATCCAGTCGCGCACCGGTGGCATCACCCGGACCTCGAGCTGATGCTCCAGCCCCTTCTCTATCAGCTCCTTGCGGCGTTCCAGGTCGAGGTGTTGCACGGCAATAATCAGCTGGTCGGCCCGGCTTTCGCCGATAAAGCCATTGCTGAAAACCTTTTCAGGAAGGAGCACAGGAATGCCGTCGAGCATCTTGCCCGTCTTGCTCACATTGTCGTCGAGGAAAGCCATCACCTGGTAATCGGTTTGCTGGTCCTGCAGCAAGGCGCTGCGCGTAACCATACCAGCGGCACCAGCCCCGAAAATGATTACCCGGCGCTTGAGCTTGCTGTTGGCACGAACCAGGCGGTGAAAGATAGTTTTTATGATGAGCCTGGATCCCGTGAGCACGAAGGAGGCCAGCAGAAAGTGAATGAGCAGCACCGAGTAGCCGGGAATAAAGACCACCGGCCCAACAAAAGCCTGCCTCAGGAAGTTCGTAGCCATCAGTACGCCAAATGCGGTGCCGGTGGCCTGAAATACCCTGGCAATCTCGTTGAGGCCCGTATGCCTGATAATGCCCGAGTAGGAACGGAAGATGAAAATAAAGGACAAGTACACCAAGGTGGTGAAAAATGCCTTGAAGGTAACCTCGTCCATGGGCATTTCGGCCAGATGCAGATTGAGCCGAATGGCATAGGCCACGTAAAAGGAAAAATAAATGGTAAGGACGTCGAAGACCAGCACGTACCAGCGGGGTAAAAACCGGTTGTAGTACCGTCGGTAAAGGCTCATCATGAACTTAAACAGGCGGTTGTTGATGGTCTTCATAGATTCTTTTTGGGGAGAAAAGGAATCCTTTTTAGGGATAACCCTGCAAAATTAAGTTAAAAAAAGTAAAAATGGGAGTATAAATTGCAAAAATTATTAACGAAATTTTTCGTTTTTTTTCACTTAAAACATCTGACGGAGCACCCTTGCCACCCGCTGCCGGTCTGCATCGGTCATGTTTGAACCAGAGGGCAGGCATAACCCATTGTCGAAAAGTTTTTCGGCCACCGTGCCGCCATAGTAAGGGTAGTGCTGAAAAACGGGCTGCAGGTGCATGGGTTTCCAGAGGGGACGCGACTCGATGTTTTGTGCTTCCAGTGCCAGGCGAATATCTTCGCGGGTGGTTCCGCCGGTCTTGTTTGGATCGACCAGTATGGTGGTGAGCCAGCGGTTTGAGAAGAAGCCTTGGGGCTCGGGCAGGAAACGGATGCCCTGAACATTTTCAAGCAATTGATTGTAGAAGTCGAAATTGGCGCGTCGCTGGCTGATTCTTTCGGGCAGCACCTGCATTTGCCCGCGTCCTATGCCCGCCAGCACGTTGCTCATGCGGTAGTTGTAGCCAATATGGCTGTGCTGGTAGTGCGGGGCGGGGTCGCGGGCCTGTGTGGCCAGAAAGCGCGCCTTCTGAATCATGGCCTCATCATCGGAAAGCAAGGCGCCGCCCCCGCTGGTGGTAATGATCTTGTTGCCGTTGAAAGAGAGGATGCTCAGCTTGCCGAAGGTGCCGCACCTGCGGCCGTTGATCTCCGAACCCAGCGCCTCGGCGGCATCTTCCACAATGGGGACATCATATTTTTCGGCAATGGCCATGATCTCGGGCATCATGGCGGGCATACCGTAAAGGTGCACAGGGAGAATGGCTTTTGGCTTTTGGCCTTTGGCTGTTAGCTTTTTCAGGGCGGTTTCCAGGGCGGTGGGGCTCATATTCCAGGTTTGAGGTTCTGAGTCGATAAAAACCGGAATGGCACCCAAATAGGCGATGGGGTTGGCGGTGGCCGAGAAAGTGAGGCTCTGGCAAATGACATAATCGCCGGGCTGCACATCAAGCATGATGAGGGCCAGGTGAATGCCGGCGGTGCCACTGCTCAGGGCTGCCGCGTGGGCCGATCCTGTATAATGCTGCAGGTCGCCCTCAAAGCCATCAACGTTAGGGCCCAATGGCGCCACCCAGTTGGTGTCGAAGGCCTGCTTCACAAATTCCTGCTCTGTGCCGCCCATGTGGGGGGAGGAGAGCCAGATGCGGGGAAGGTTTGGGGTTGGGGGTTGGGGGTTCAAGGTTTGAGGTTGGGGGTTAAAGGTTTATTAGCTTCGCTGAGCTCTCCCGCCATTGCGGGATCGGTTCACTTCGTTCATGAGCTCGCCTTCGGCTCGGTTGGGGTTCAAGGTTTTGGGTTTCTAACTCCCCCTTTTTTGGAGGGGGTTGGGGGGAGGAGGTCCTTGGTAAAATGATTATGTTTCCATGTTTCAGTTTTCGAGGTTGGATATCAATAGCCCCTGGTTTTAACCTGGGGGCGGCTGGTTTTGATTTTTGTCAACCCACAAATTTACTGAAATGATATGATTTGTCTGCTCAGAAATAATAATTGGTTTAATTTTACGGATACTTCCCACGAATGACCTAAAGATGAAGTTCAGGCTTTTTGAGACGTACCGGCCGATGATAATCTGGTCGGCTTTTATGATGGTGGTGGCTGGCCTGGCACTGCGCGTTTTGCATGTGCTGCTCACGGCCCTGCTGTTGAAAGTGTTTTCGTTCAGCTTCAGCTGGCAACTGCTCCGGATTGCCTACCCCTATGCCGCGGGCTCTGCAGTGTGGAGTGATGGCAAGGTGATCACGGTGTATGTGCTGGGCACCCTGTTCTTCCTTGGGCTGGCCTTGTTGCTCATCAGGCAGTTACTTCGGCTCCGGGTGTTTAACATGAAGCTGCGGCTGTTCCTCACCTGGTTTTCTTTTCTGTCGGCGCATTTGTTTTTTGTTGGGCTGGTGGCGGGCATTTTCATAAACGACGAGCTGGGCATGGCCTTTTCCTGGTTTTTTCCTTCCTTATCCGTGCGGGCGGCCATAGTGCTGGTGCTTTTTGGCATCAGCCTGCTGTTTCGTCCGTTATGGGTCAGCCTGTTTCTGAAAATCTCCGGTTCGCGCACGGCCATCGAAACCTATGGCAAAAAGCGGAATTACTTCCGCCCCGTTTTCCTGTGGCCCTTTGTTGCAGGCACCCTTCTCAGCCTGCCCTATGCCTTGGCGGTGGGTTCCCTGTTCTGGGTGGCGGGCATTTTAGCCCTCAGCCTGGTAGCCCTGAGCCTGTCGGTGGTAAGCATGCCCGAAAAAACCCCGCGCCTGCTTAAGTCGGCTTTTGAGTTTTCGCTTTCGCGGAAAAGCGGGCTGATGATGGCGGCCGTGCTGGCAGGCATTTTAGTGCTGGTATTATTTTTTTAGGTGATATTTTTTAGGAACGCGGATGAAACGGATGCCTTCGGCAACGCGGATTTACGCGGATTTTTTTTGTACAAATGTCAGTCATCAGTCGTCAGAAAAATCGTCAAATCCTCGAATCTGCTAATCTTCTCATCATCGCGTCCTCGCCTCCTCGGTTCTTCGTCCTGTGTAAATTGTTTGGGCTAAAGCCCTATGTTGGTTGGTGCCTGATAACACGACATAAATGTCGTGCCTATTCATTTCTGGTTGTTGCCATAATTATGCTTCCTCGCTTCCTCGCTAAAGTCTCCCCGTCCCTTAAGTCACCCATTCACAACAAAACCCCCACCCGTCCTTGCAGACAGATGAGGGTCTTTTTCAGAATTTGCGCGATGAACTATTTGCGCAGGTCTTTGCGGGCATCGTAAACTTTTTTGGCGCCGTAGCCGGCTGCCAGGGCCAGCAGAATGCCGAGGCCACCCACCAGGGGCGCGCCGCCGCCGGCAGGCGAATTACCGCTGCCTCCCTGCTGACCGGGAATAGGTGGCTGCCCCAATGCCAAGCCTGAGATAAACACAAACGCACCAAGGATCATCAGTTTTTTTAAAGTCGTTTTCATATGTGTGGTTTTTTTAGTCTTAAAGTCGAAAATAGTAAATCAATGAGTTCAAATCGGAGGTTGCTTTCTGTCGCTTTCACTATTGATTGCTTTCCAGCAACCTCCCCCCAACCCCCTCCAAAGGGGGAGTTCGTGCTACGCGGCTTGCTTCTTACCTCACAAATACCCTTTGTGTTGCTACACCCGCCGGGCTGCTGATTCGAACGATATACACGCCCATCTCCACATTGAGTTGCTGGGTGTGGTTCAGTCCGTGGTTGAGCTTGTGGTTCATTACCAGTCGTCCGCTCAGGTCATAGACCTGCAGCAGTCGGTTGGAGGCCTCTTCGGTAAAGTTCACATGCAGAGTTTGTCCCCAGGTGTAAATGTTCACCAGGCTTTCGCCGATGGTGGGCACGTTGGTGGGCTGAGCAAAGCTTATGATAAAACGTGCCGGATCGTCGCCCTGTGTGGCCTGGAAGCTGTATTCGGGCGATTGCTGCAGGTTGTGCACCGCACCGGTTTGCAGGTCGCGCAGGTAGAGCGGACTGGCCAGGAAGGCGCCGCTGAGCTCATTTGCCGAAAGAGTGTACTCGCCTGCTGCGGGAATGCGCAGACCCAGGGTGAACTCCACCTCTTCGCTGATATTGGGCACGCTGTTTATAGCTACCCGCACCTGGTCGGTGGTGTAGCTATAAAGCTGCGGCATAAAATCGGCGAAGCTGAACATCTTAACGGCATCGCGGAAGTCGCGGGTGAATTCTGTGCCATCGAGTATGCGTATGGTTGCCGGGTCTGCATAAGCTCCGTTCGACAAGCTAAGCACCAGGCTTTCCGGTGTTTCATTGGCTTTGGCAGGGTCACCGCCACCATGGGTTCTCATGCTGTTGTCGAAATTGAAAGTGCTTGCATTGCCATTTGCCAATACAAAGAAACCCTGATTGGGCGGAAGGTAGCCTTCAATGTACTCGTAGTTAATGGAGTTGTAAACAGCTGCGGAGGACTGGGCAAATCCGGTTCCGGGAGATACCGACCAGTTTATGCCAGAAGCATAGGGATTGCCGATCAGGTTCCAGCCAGGTTCGTATTCCCAGTCATTTTTTGTTCCACCACTGAAGTTTAGGCCAACAGAAATAACGCCATTGTTCAGGGCACCGGCAAAGGTTTTGGTACCTTCCTGGGCATAAGCCACAAGATAACCCTGGGTGGGGTTAAAGTGGGTAATGTTGTTTTCGCTAACTTTCTGGTTCAGCCATGTGCCGGGCAATGGCTCATCCCAGGCATAAAAATCGTAACCGCTTTCGGGAATCCATGCACCGGTTATGGCCTGATTGGCAACGGGAGAGGAAATCATAAACCATCCATCATTGCTTTCGGGCCAGTTGGTGGCTGCAGCAATATCAGCTTCCACGGTAGCTAAAACTCCGGCGGTATTGTGGATCAGCGAGCCGCCTCCTTTGATCACCAGGCCGCTTACTCCGGCGTTGTTCTGCAACAAACCATTAACAGAAAACGCACCTGATTCGGTAACGGTTAAGTTTCCTGCGGGTGAAATCATCAAATTGTTATAGACGATGATATCGGAATTTACAACTGCACTTCCCTTAATCAAAAGATTTGCATTATAGACCCCCCCAAATTCATCAATTGGTTTGGGTTCTGCATCCCAGGCAAGAGGATCTTCTATATTGCCTGTACCAGAAAATGTAATATAACTGAAAAGGTCTTCAATAGTGGTGTCCTGGCTAATAGCAATCTTGCGGTTAGGATTTGCGCCCCATTCGCCGCCATCCCATCCACTGTTGATGAAATACTTATACTGATAGTCGTCATTAGCTTCAAACTCCAGTGTTTTTGTCCAGACCATGGTGTCATCAATTCTTGACATTGTTTGATTCTCAGGTTGCGTGCCAGGCTGCGCCCAACCAAAGAAATTCCCGGTAATGTACAAATCATCTTGGTCAGGATCAAAGTTTATTGCAGTGCTCATGTCGACGTTGAAGGTGACGGAGTAAATTGGGGCTTGGCCTTCTGTAAGGCTGATATTGGTTAAACCAAACTCATCCCTGGAGCCACTTCCGCCAACATCGTCACTGTTCCATTGGAGATATATGAAATTTCCCGGCTCAAAATTTAGCCCCAATAGTGTAGCTGAACGTTCAATCTTAACCCACACAGGAGCCTCATCGAGTGCTTCCGGGGTAGTGTAGTCCAGGGCAGGAACCTGATTGTAGTTTTCATCATCAAGAGAATAGGCAAAGTTGAAAGAACTGGATCTATCCTGGTCGTTGTAAACATATATGTCATAACTCAAGTCCAGATATTCAATTGTCGATTGGGTGGTGTTTTCGAGTTTTAATGTGAAAGCCCCGGGGGTAAAATCCGAAGCGCCGGGTTGAACGCCCAAAATAGTAACACCTTCAGCAACCGTGAAAGCATAAACACCACCAGTAGTAACGCCTCCAGTGGATGTTCCCCGGGCAAAATCACCTGTAGTATAGGTGTCGTCAAAGGTTCCATCCCCATCTGACATTCCGGTAACCCTCCAGTTGCCGCTATGAAGCTTGCCTGTTGCAGGGCTGGGAGAGAACCCCTCTCCGGTGAAACCATCGAAATTTTCCTGGTATCCAGTTTCGGTAAAACTTGCTACAGGGGCGGGGGGTGGAGCTACTACCCCGCTTACTGCTACCGTCTTTGTCTCCGCTCCGGTCGAAGTGATTTGTAATGTTTCACTATAATTTCCGGCCGCAAGCCCCGCTTTAAGACGAACATAAAATGTGCTTTCAGAAACACTTCCCTCAACTTGAGCAAGTATAATATTTTCTGTCGCTGGAGCAAAATCATTTCCTGTTTGAGAAGAAATTTCAAAATCTGTAGGAATTGATATGGTAACATTATTCGTCAGGTTGGAACCACTGACTGTAAACGATTGTATCTGCGAAGGGCCCTCGCCTTCAACGTAAGTGAAGCCGGAGAGGGAAATAGGATTTACAGAAATTAAAGGTTCACTAGATGTATAGCCCGTCCAGGAAATGTTATCAAGTTTTACTTGGGCCGCTCCAGTTGATCTAATTTCAAGTACCACATTGCCTGCAACATTTATGGTTTCAGAATAATTAACCACAACATCAGATGTAGGACTAACGGTAATTGTTTCACCAATCTTGTTTCCGTTTACATAAACCTCCAAGGAACGAGCGGAAGTTCCTGTAAATGCTCTGACGTAATCAAAAGAAAGTGTGCCCATCCCTCCAGAATAAGTTGGAGAAATCACATTTCTTGTTGTTCCGGAATTTCCCCAACAAATGGCTTTTCCATCAATGGTTTGGTCAGTCCTAGCTCCCTCGGCTGTCCATGTAACCCCATCAGTACCAGTCCAACTCCTGGACAAATAACTACTGGAGGAAGTTGTTGGCATATTTTCAAAAGTTTCAAATCCCTGCCCCCACCCACTTGAGGCCAGGAACAGCAACCCTGCAAAGAGGGTAAAAGTTTTTAAAAAGGTAGATTTTTTCATAGGTTAAAGGGTTTATTGGTTTCAGGTTTCAAGTTTCAGGTTTCAGGTTTCAGGTTTCAGGTTTCAGGTTTCAAGTTCCAAGTTTCAGGCGTGTCCGCTTGCCATCGGATCATGAGCTCTCCGCTTGCCAGCGGATCGGTTCAGGTTTAATTTTGGATTACACGGATTTGGACGGATTATACGGATTTTAACGGGTTTTGGTGGTTTGTTGCTTTTCAATTAGTTACATAGGCTGCATAATCGTCTAAATTATAAAAAGCAGCCGGATTGACCAAGGGAATGCGGTGATTTTTTTGTTAATTTTTTCGGGGGGCTCTTCGAATGGAACGCGGATTAAACGGATGCCCTTCGGGCAACGCGGATTTGCGCAGATTTTTAATTAAAGTCGTCAGTCAGTCGCCGCCCCGGGTGCTTTAAAAATGGGCGACCCGGGGCTATTTTTGGGCGGTCCCGCTTCGCCGGACGAATTCCTGCGCCCTGCACCAATAATTTCGCCGCTATGCGGCTTTGGGGTTTGGAGCTTTTTGCAAATCTACCGTAATATCGCCGCTACGCGGCTTTAGCCTCCGCGATACCTTCGCCTTCACGCCGGTCTGCTCTTTTCTGCGCCCTGCGCAAGTTCCCTACCTACTACCTACTTTTTTCGTTTCCTCGCTTGTTCGCGTCCTTGCTCCTTCGCGTCCCCGAATTTATTATCTTTGCGGCTTCAAAATGTACCTTAAATCAACATACTTCCGGCTAAAGGACTGGCTGCACCGCCACCGGCTCAGCCCGCTGGTGAACGTGCTGATGTTTGCCATTATCACTTTTGTGTTTCACAAGTTTTATTGGGAGTTCAACAAGGCGATCATGTCGGTGGGTTTTGTGGCCGACCTCACCAACTGGCTGGCCGAGCAGGTGTTCCGGCAGTCGCTGTGGTTCAACACCAGGGTGCTGGGCTTGCAGATCGAAGTGGCGCCTCCCACCACCATGCTTTTCCCGCAGGTCAACGGCTATATCACCGTCAACGACTCCTGCTCGGGCTTCAAGCAGTTTTACCAGATCGCGGTGCTTTTTATCCTCTTCCCCGGTCCCTGGAAACAAAAGTTGTGGTTTATCCCCACCGGCTGGGTCATTATGTTCTTCACCAATGTGTTTCGCATCATCGTACTTAGCCTGATCCTGATCTGGAAGCCCGAATACTGGAACTTCAGCCACGACTGGATTCTGCGGCCCTTCTTCTATGTGGTGATCTTCGCCCTGTGGGTGTGGTGGGTGGAGCGGTATGGAGGGTTTTTTAGGAACGAGGCAGCGAGGCAGCGAGGCAGCGAGGACGCGAGGTTCTAACTCCCCCTTTGGAGAGCTTGTCCCGCTCTTTTTGGGTTCGGGCTGAAGGCCCGGCTTAATTCAGCCCGGTGACAACGTCCCGGGTTTTAGTGTGACAATCAAAAAGAGCGCCCTGAAAGGGCAGGTTATTTTTGTTTGTTTTTAATTTGCCCTTACAGGGCGTAAATTTCTTGAGGTGCTTTAGTCCCAAGGCGTCGCCATTGGGTTGAATTAGGTTGCCCCTTCTGGGCGACTTACCGCCTGCTTTTACTGAAACACTTTTACTGTTTCAACATTCTCCACTCTCTTAATAGCCTCACCAAGTGTCAAAAACTCATTCCTTAGCAATAGCTTCTCGAGTTTTGCCAGTGCCCGTGTGGTGCCCCAGGTGTTTTTGAGGTTGCGCATTGGGTTGAGGCGCTTTGATCGCGGCGGGTCGGGGTCGAAGTCGCGCGGGTGGAAGTAGAACATGTTGTATTTGCGGCTTTGGGTGAAGCGCTGCACCAGGGTGCTGGGCAGCATTCGGAAGTATCCGCTGCCGGCGAAGGGTATGTTTAGCCCCGCCAGGCGCGCGCCGGCCAGGGGAAACTCCCACAGGGTGTCGCCCTCATGCGCCCACTGAAAGGGTACATCGGGAAGTGGCTGCCCCTCCGGACCTCTTAGGTTGCGAATGGAACTGCTTAATTTGATGCCATGCTTTATCAAAATGGGGATGGTCCACAGGTTGCCGGCATGCATGCTGAAGTATGGCGAGCGGTAATATTTAGGACGTTGTCCGGTGAGCTTTTCCAGCAGGTCGAGGCCGCGTATAAGGTCGTCTTCAAAGGCTTCGGGCGTGAGCACATCGTTGTGGTGGTGATGATAGCTGTGATAGCCGATCTCGTGTCCGGCGGAGGCGATGTCGCGCACCAGCTGCGGGTAATGCTCCGCCACCCAGCCCAGCAGAAAGAACACCGCCGGCTGCCGGTGCTTCTCCAGCAAAGCAAGCACATTGCGGGTGTTCTGCTCCAGTCGTGGGGCAAAATCTGCCCACTCATCGGGTGCAAACTGCAGGGAGTCCTCGGTGAGGAACCATTCTTCNNAGCGGATTTGGGGTTCTGACTCCCCCTTTGGAGGGGGTTGGGGGGAGGTTTTCTCTAAAAAATCAACAATATACTCATCGATTGGCACCTGTCTTTTAAAAGCAACGCCCAAGGCCTCTCCTTTGATTTTTTTCCATAGAAGGATTTCTGCAAGGGTGCTGTTTTTTCGCAAATATTTTGCAAATTCTTTGAGTTTTGGGTTGTATGGGATTTTCTGGTATCTCATTTTACCTCCCCCCAACCCCCTCTAAAGGGGGAGTTCGTGCTACGCGGCTTTCGCTTCCTCGCCTGTTCGCCTGTTCGCATCCTCGCATCCTCTTCTCATAATCAGTGTTCCACTTTAATAAATCCTATCCACCAAATAATCATCCATCATTTTTGCCAGCGGAAGTGGTATCAGCTTCACCAGGTTCTTCAATCGGGGGTAGAGTCCGGCGGGGTTTTTCTGGTTGAAGGTGGCGTTCATAAACAGGGGCTGGTCGGTGGTGCCCCACTGTTGTTTATAGCGGTGCACGCCGCTGCCGGTGGTGCTGCGGCCCATGCTGTAGGTGTGGCAACCGCGGCGGGCGGCCTCGCGCATGAGGGTATAATGCAGCAGGTAGCTCACGTACATTCGGTTGTAACGGCCTAAAGTGGCAAACCAGGCGTTCTCGGCCGCCCCGCCCCAGGTGAGGAGTACACCCGCGCCTACCGGTTTTCCTTCATGCCTTACCAGCACCATCAGACAGTCGCCTTCGGTGTAGCCGTTAACCAGGTTGTTAAAAAACTTTTTGGGCAGCCCGAACGAGCCTAACTCGCGTATGTTTTGGCGATACACGCTGTAAAAATCGTCGAGCAGCTCCATACCGCCCGTTTCGGTCTTCAGCCCGTGTCGCATGGCGCGACGTATCTTGCGTGCGATTTCCTGGCGAAAAAACGCGGGGGTAAGGGTTTCCTTCCGCGGAAGCGGCAAAAAGCTCATCACCTTGCCGCCTATGGCGGTTTCGCTTTCGCGGAAAGGGCTGCGGTACTGCAGCCTGGTGCTGTCTGCCGGCCACGGACCCGCCTGCAGCAGTTCGTCAGGACTAAGCTCCAGCCTGAGGTGGTGATCTTGCCCGGCAGCCAGGGCCGTGCGGTCCAGGAAATGCACGATGCAGCGCATCAGCTGCCGGTGCAAAAACGCCGCTGCCTCTTCTTCATTCCCCGGAAGGGGTAAATTTAAAAGCCTGATAGCCTCCCCATCGACCCACAGTCCGCCATGATCGAAATGCGGCAACGACACCCAGGTGCCACGAACTTTGAGGGCCGAAAATTGGGCCATGGTTTGTTGCTCAACGAAAACCTCCAAACGCAGCAAGTCCCAACCGAAAGCAGTTTTCAGTACTTCGGGCAATGCAGGGTTTAGGAGGGCGGAGGAGGGGTGGGGCATTTTTTTGGTGCAATTTCAAGTTGAGGCAAAAGTTACTGAGCACGAACTCCCCCTTTGGAGGGGGTTGGGGGGAGGTTTTCCCTAAAATTCTGAATGCCCTTTTCCTGCTCGAAGTTTTTCAATTGTAATCCCCAAGGTTCTTAAAACATTGGATATGTCGTTTTTTACCATTTGATCGCCAAAACGAAGAATCTTAAAACCCAGGTCTTCCAGTTTGTTCTGTCTTTGCGTGTCGTATTCGTATTTGAAATCGTGACTGTATCCATCTACTTCAATGATCAACATTAATTCGTGGCAGAAAAAATCAACAATATAATCATCGATTGGTACCTGTCTTTTAAATGCGACCCCCAGGGCTTCTCCTTTAATTTTATTCCACAGAAGGATTTCTGCAAGGGTGCTGTTTTTTCGCAAATATCTTGCAAATTCTTTGAGTTTTGGGTTGTATGGAATTGGTTTGTATTTCATGATGTTATTACCTCCCCTCAACCCCGTTAGCTTTGCTGATCCCTGAAGTAGGGATTCAAAGGGGGAGTTCGTGCTCAGCCATTTTTCTTCAATTCAAAAATCGCAGATCGTTTATCCCTGCCAGCTGGCAGGCGGGGCTTGTTCTTAAATCAAATTGACCTCCCCCCGGCCCCGTTAGCTTCGCTGATCCCTGAAGTAGAGATTCAAAGGGTGAGTTCGTGCTACGCGGCTTTAGTATCCTTACTTTTTAATTTCTGCTTTTTCCAATTTATTTCTTAAATAAAACCCACAAAAACGTTTTCAAGATAATCCCCAAATCGCTCCAGAAGCTTCTTCGCTGCAGGTACTCCCTGTTTATGCGCACCTTGTCGGGATAGAGCACCTGGTCGTAATACTCTTCGGGATTGGGTTGTGCGGCCAGCAGGCTTTCTTCGTCGGGGTAGGCGAGGGAGTCGGGGCCGGTGAGTCCCGGGCGTGCGCTGAGTAGGATGCGGTCGTGGTCCTGCAACTGGTCGGCATAGCCAGGCACATCGGGCCGCGGACCCACAAAGCTCATGTCACCCAGCAGGATGTTCCAGAGCTGGGGCAGCTCATCAATTTTGCTGCGGCGCAGAAAGCGGCCCAGGGGGGTGATGCGGCGGTCGTGCTCCAGGGTGATGCTGATGGCCTCGCGGTTCACCACCATGGAGCGGAACTTCACAATACGAAAAGGCTTGCCATAACACCCAATACGCAGCTGCCGGAAAAACACCGGCCCGGGCATACTGAGTTTGATGAGCACGGCCACCACCAGAAATACCGGCAGCAGCAAAAGCAGGCTTGTCAGGGAGAGGAGGAAGTCGAAGGTGCGTTTCATGTCAGCAGGGAGAAAAGGTCGAGGATGTGAGGAAGCGAGGATGCGAAATCAGAAAAAAATTAGCAACAACCCAAAGCCAACAGCTAACCGCGAAAAACCAATAGTACTGCAATCATCACTTCGTTCTGCGGAGCGGGACCGGCTGAGGGTAGCCCCGGGTCGCCCTGTTTTTGAAGCATCCGGGGCGCTGGCGGGAACGCGATGCAGGTCAGCGAGCAGTATGCAGCTCCACTTGCACTTCGCCTTTGTTTACCACTTCAAAATCGGCAACGGTTAGCCAGGCGTGGGCTGTGGGCTGGCCTTCGGGGTTTTGTACCATGCCAAAGTGCAAGGTGCTGGGTATGCCCCGGCGGCTGAGCATGCGACGTGCGGCCAAAGATTGCACCAGGCAGCGGTTTTTCCAAAATGCCAGAAGGTTGGCCTGTGCGGTGGCGGCTTTTATGCGGTCAAGGCATAGGGCATGGGGCATGGAGCATGGTGCATAGAGTTTAGGGCTTGGGTAAAGCTTTATTATTCTTCGGAAGGGAATAAAGACCAGCAAAAGGCGGGTATAATATTGCCACCACAGCGCCTCGAAGAAAAGCTGCTTTTCAGCACAGGTAAGGTTCAGGAAGTTGCGGAAGTGGGATGACAAGGGAAGGCAGATTTGCAGATTTGCAGATTTTTAAATTAGCGGATTTGTAGATTTGAAAAATTAACTTCGTCGCGGGCTTGGCGTTTTTCTTTGCCTGTCCTGAGCGGAGTCGAGGGACGTTCTCTGCGAGAAATATTTTTGGAACACAGATTTTCTCAGATTAGCTTCGCTGAGCCTGCCTGCCGGCAGGCAGGCTCACCCGCTAGCGCGGGATTCGGTTACGAGAATTTCCACAAATTATTTTTTAATAATCTGTGATAATTTGTTTAATCTGTTGATGAATATTATTTATTCCAAGTTACGAAATTCAACGCTTTCCAGTTTTCGATGGAAATGCCTGCCAGTTGCTGCGAATGCTCGCCGGCGTAAATGAGTTTTTTTTGCGCTTGCTGGTCAGGGAACTTTTTCAGGTTCTGCAGGAAGTCCTTGTTGAAGGTTTGTCCGGCTTTGATTTCGATGGCCGTTACCTGCCCGTTTTCTTTTTCGATGATACAATCTATCTCAATACCGTTACTCTCGCGCCAGAAATACACCGGGGGGCGTATGCCGGCATGGTGAAACTGTTTCATTATCTCGCTGATGACCAGGTTTTCGAAAAGGGCTCCAAATAAGTAGTGGGTGGCGATCATTTGGTGGCTGGTGATGCGAAGCAGGGAGCAGGCCAGGCCGGTATCGTAAAAATACAGTTTTGGCGATTTAATAATCCTTTTGCTGAAGTTTTTGTGCCAGGGTTGCAACAAAAAAACCACATAGCTGGCTTCAAGCAGTGAAAGCCATGACTTTGCCGTGTTGACCGCTATTCCGGTATCACTGGCCAGAGAGCTCAGGTTGAGCACCTGGCCCGTGCGACCGGCGCACAGCCCCAGAAATCGCGAAAAGGCATTCTGGTCTTCAATGGCTTTCAGAGAGCGGATATCTCTTTCGATATAGGTTTGAAGGTAGGATGGAAAAAAATCGGTGGCATGAATGCCTGCCTGGTGCAGGCGTGGGTAAAAACCATCAAATATAGTCTGGAACAAGTCAGCAGGCCTTTTTATTTCCTGCATGCTGAACGGCAGTAGATGGGCCACATAAACCCTGCCTGCCAGCGATTGCGAGATTTGCTTGTTCATTAAGAAGCTTTGTGAGCCAGAAAGGATATATTGTCCCGGGATATGGCGTTCATCGGCCATTACCTGGATATAACTAAACAATTCAGGCAGGTTTTGAGCCTCGTCGAAAATGACCTGCGGGCCGGTGTTTTTCAGGAAGCCCACCGGGTCTTCCATGATGAGCTGGCGGTGGTCGGGCCGTTCCAGGTTGAAATATTTGTAGCCCGGAAAAGCGCTGGTCAGCAGCGTGGTCTTCCCCGATTGCCGCGGCCCGGTAAGTGAAACCACCGGAAACTGCTGCAACATCTTTTGCAGATGGGGTAATATTTTTCTTGGAACAATCACTTTATGCAATATTGCACTTGAGTTGCAAATTTACATAATTATTTTCTTTTTCCTAAATCAATCAGCGTCAGTCATCAGTCATCAGTCGACAGTCATCAGAAAAAACAATCCTCAAACCTTCTAATTTTCGCGTCCTCGCTTCTTCTCTCCCCCTCTTAAGTCCCTAAAGTCACTTTTTCTCAAATTGCCGGGCGACCCGGGGCTAATCACGGGCGGTCCCGCTTCGCAGGACGAAGAGATGTGTGTAATGCTGTTTGCTTTTGAATTTTCGGGCTGAAGGCCCGGTTGAATTCAGCCGTTTTTAATTTGCCCTTTCAGGGCGCTTGAATGAAATCGTGGTTGTTTACCCAAGGCGTTGCCATTGGGTTGAAGTAATTTGGCCTTTCAGGCCGGAGTTGGTCTCGATGTGCAAGTTTAATATCGTTCGTTTTCGCCCAAGGCGTTGCCATTGGGCTTAAATTAGTTGGCCCTGCCGGCTGGCAGGCTTTCAGGCCGGAATAAATGCATGGTTTTTTTTCATGGGGTCGAATTGGTTGCTCCTTTGTGTTGGTGGATTCGGGCTGAAGGCCCGGTTTAATTGAGCCCGGTGGCAGCGCCCCGGGTTTTTGAATGGCAGTGGTGTGAGACGCCCTGAAGGGGCAGGTTAATCCTCAAACAAATACGCTTCATTGTATTCAACACCATACTCCTTCAAGAAGCTGATCAATTCCTCTTTAAAAGTAAATTTTTTATGGTGTTCTTCCTGGTTTGCAATGTATTGTTTGGTTTTGTCGTGTATGGATTGACTAACGGAGAAGCCAGCATAACCGCCTTGCCAGGCAAACTTTGTGTAATGCGGGTCTAATGTTTTTATCCAGCGGCTGCTGTGGCGCTTGATTTCTTCTGTTAGTTTTGCCAGAGAAATGTTTTTCGACATTACGCATAGAATGTGGACGTGGTCAGCTGTGCCATTGATAATGATTGGAATTGAGTCATTGGATTTGATAACAGAACCCATGTAAGCGTAAAGGTCGTTTTTGTGTTCTTCACGGATTGCGGGGGAGTTTTTTTTAATGTGGAAAACCAAGTGGATGTAGATTTTGGATAGGGATTGTGCCATAAGAGTGGTTTTTAATTTGCCCCTTCGGGGCGAAATATTGTNNATTGTTGTGTTGTATTTATTACCCATGGCGTTGCCATTGGGTTGAATTAGGTTGCCCTTCGGGGCGTATGAATGGTATTGTCTTTTGCTTTTAAATTTTCGGGCTGAAGGCCCGGTTTAATTGAGCCCGGTGGCAGCGCCCCGGGTATATGTGTGGTGTTGATATCGGGCGCCCTGAAAGGGCAGTTTATTGTTGATCATTTTAATTTGCCCCTTCGGGGCGCATGAACGATATTGTGATTGTCTGCCCAAGGCGTTGCCATTGGGTTGAATTAGGTTGCCCCTTCGGGGCGTATGAATGGTATTGTCTTTTGCTTTTAAATTTTCGGGCTGAAGGCCCGGTTTAATTGAGCCCGGTGGCAGCGCCCCGGGTTTTTTTTTATTGTTTTGGGTTCTTGCTGAAGGCTAAAAGAAACGTTTCGCGGTTCATTTTCAAGTGGCGCAAAACCTGTTTTACAATGAACTCAGGAACCGGACCGATATGGGTTTGAATAATAATGGGCCGGTCGAGATCAATACGCGATCATTTTTTATGGCCACCACGTCCTTTGCCCTCTTTGAACAGGTTAAGACACTGGCTTTGAAGAAATTTTCTGAAATCTGCAACCGGAATGTTGGACAACTTTCTTGTTGACATTGCCGGATCGGTTTTTTATTGAAACACGGGAAGCCCAACTTCCTCGTGAAAGGTATTTACCGGATATTTGTCAAAAATCTCTGAAACATATTCATTTTCACTGATTATGCTGGTTATGCTGGGTGCAATCATTTTCTTCGGCTTGCGCGATTTTCCTTTCATTTCCCAGCCCAGATCGGTGAGAACCTTTCCGATGGTTTTCTTTTTTACGGTGTAATCAATAAAGTCTTCGAGGGAAATCTCAAAAGAACTCCTGGCTTCTTCCAGGCTGTTGCCGTATCCTGTCAGATCTAAATGCGGCGAGTAAACAAAATGTACCTTGTTTTCATCCTCGAAGTGAAACAGTAAGAGCTTCACTGTAACCCTGGATGAATCTGTTTTAATTTTGCCTTCAAAAAGATACTTTGCCATAATACCACCGGATTTAGCCTACCAAAGGTAGTGATTTTAAGGAAATTAATATTAATGTCCCGAAGCGAAAGGGGCTTTTCGTAGCGCTCTCTGCGAGAAAAAGTTTGGAACACAGATTTTCTCAAATTAAGAGAATTTTCACAGATTTTTTATCTTCCTTTTTCATCTGCTAATTTGCTCATCTGCTCATCCGCTCATCCGGCCATTTTCGTCTTCTCGCTTCCTCTCTGGTTCGCTTCCTCGTGTTTTGTTTTGATAATGTCGCCGCTAAGCGGGGTTTTGCTTCCGGTTTTCGGTTCCTGTCATTCTTCAAACCCACTTAATTTCAAACCCTTACACTCTCATTTAAGCATTTCAATGACCTGGTCGGGTAATATGATGTTTTCTCCTGAACTTTTGTTGTTTTTCAAAAACACAAGCGGCACAATTTCTTTATTTGCCACAAAAGGCCATTTTTTTGCTTTTTCCGCCACTTGTTTAAGCAAATATTCGACGTCCTCCTTATCAGCCCATTTGCATTCACCTGCCAGCAAATACTTGCCATCGGTTGATTCGGCCACCACATCGATTTCCATTTGTTCGTTGCGCGAAACACTTCCCCACCAGCGCGAAGCCATCCCGTATTGTCTTCCCATAAGCTGCTGGCCGCTCACGGCCCTCCGGCACAATTCCTCCCAATGCCGTGATACGTATCCGTTAAAGCGTTGTGTAACTTCCTGCATCACCACCTTTCGGCGTCCCAATTCAATCAGCGAGCGGTTGGGCACCACGAAGCGGAAATAAAAGTCCATCAAGGGGTCCGATATCTTATAAAGCCCTTTTTTGCTGTTGCGGGGGCTTTCTCCAAAAGGAATTTCCCGCTGAATATATCCCAGTGTGATCAGTTTATCCAGGGGCCCCGAAAGACTTGTGGCCGGTTTGTTTGCCCTGGCTGCAATTTCGGAGATCCGGTTGACGCCATTGCCAATGAATGAAAGCAGGGTAGTTGCCTGCACGATATCGCGCATATCATCGATGAGCAAACGGTATGGCTCTTCAAAAAGCAGGCCTTGCGCATCCAGTAAGTTATACGCAATGGCCTCCATCAGGGAAGCGCTCTGCAAACGGATTTCCCAGTACCGGGGAATCCCGCCCCAAACGGCGTATTCTTCTATGGCTGATTGTGCGGAACATCCTGCTGCCTGGTGTAAATAATGCAGGGGGATGGGCGAAAGTTTGAGAATCTGGTCGGCGCGGCCGTAAAGCGGCGAGGAAGCATCAATGACCAAACCTTGCATGAGTTGCTGCGACGAACCGCACAAAACAATGTTGTATCGGAGCGATTTTGCATCAATCAGTTTTTGGAGCAGTGCCGGAAGCTCGGGCGAACTTTTTGCCAGGTAAGGAAATTCATCCAGACAAAGTGTAAATCTTTCTTTTGTGCGAAAATTGAGCGCCTCGAACAGGGCCTGCCAATCGGGATAAACCACCCGGTCGAACCCATCGATCCTGAGCCCGATTCCTTTTGCCAGCAGCTCAATTTGATGCGAACGCTCGGTCTGGTCGGCCATATAATAGACATCGGCCGGGGAAAGCACCTTTTTGATCAAGGTTGATTTACCTATGCGACGACGACCATACACCACGATAAACGCGGGCGTTTCAGCATTCAATGCGGCGTTTAGCCTTTGCTGTTCTTCAATCCTATCGACGAATTTCATACTTCAATAATTATGTAGCACAAAAATAATGTTTCTGCAACATAATCTTTAAAAAAACCAACATTTTTTTTGGAACACAGATTAAAAAGTCATCAGTCGTCAGTCGTCAGTCATCAGAAAAAATAATCCTCAAATCCTCAAATCAGCTAATTTTCGCTTCCTCGCTTCCTCGCTTCCTCGCTTCCTCGCTCTTCGGTCTTGCTTTTGCTACCTGCTAACGCTTCGTCGATTTAGGTGTCCAGATATTTATATCGTTCCTGCATTTAGTTTCCGTTTGCGTTAAGGGACGCATTTAGGCCCCTTTCGCAGCCACAATCTTAATGCAAAGCGTGTTGTGCATTATTTCTTTTTTTTGTATCACAGAGTACCACAGTGTTATTCACAGAGTTTCACAGCGTTTTTTGGGTCACAGAGTATCGCAGAGTTAATCACAGAGTATCACAGAATTTTTTGGGTCACAGAGTACCACAGAGTTATACACAGAGTATCACAGAATTATTTCCTCCGTGCGACTCTGTGCCGTACTCTGCGTGACTCTCTCGCCTTGGCGAGACAAGTTGTGTAACTTCCTTCTTTTTGTTTCACAGAGTTTATAAAATCAAACGCTTGATTCCTTCCTTTAAACTTTTGGTATAGAAATTCAATAGTAAACCCACTTTGCAGCCTGATAGCCTCAAATAAGTCAATACCTGTGCGGTGTGTACATCGGTGAAGAATTCAACGGTTTTGAGTTCAATGACGACTTGATTTTCTACCAGGATATCTATGCGGTAACCGCATTCGAGTTTGACTTCTTCATAAATCAAAGGAAGTGGTTTTTCTTCTTCTACTCTCAGGCCTTTTTTGCGGAGTTCATAAACCAGGCAGGCCCGATAGGCAGATTCAAGGAGGCCCGGTCCTAAAACGGAGTGAACCTTGTAGGCGGAGTTTAGGATTTCGTGGGTTAAGTTGTTGATATCCATTTCCTTTATTTTGTTTCGCAGAGTATCACAGAATTTTTCTTATTACTCCGTGTAACTCTGTGCCCTACTCTGTGTAACACTCTCGCCTTGGCGAGACAAGTTGTGCAACTTAATTTTTTTTGTTTCACAGAGTATCGCAGAGTTAATCACAGAGTATCACAGCGTTTTTTCTTTTTTTGCAGGGTAACTTTTCTTTTTTTCAGGCAAAAATTTCCTTCATTAAAAAATCCTTCAGGTGAAGCTGTTCGATGCCCTGGTAGTTGCTGCCTGAATTCATAGGGTCCATCGTTACTACATATTTACGGTAATTGTCTTCGATTTTCATCAAATTGCCAAATTCGCGGTTAACCGTTTTCTCATCGGCCAGCAAATAACACACCTGTATGTAGCACGTTTTCCCGTCTTTGGTAGCTACAAAATCAATTTCCGAGCTTCCTGCCTGGCCCGTGTAAACCCTGAAGCCATTTCGTATCAAATGAAGATAAACCGCATTTTCCATCAGCTTTGAAATATCTTTTCGTCTTTCGTAGCCCCGAATGGCGTTGCGCAATCCGATATCTTCGAAATAATACTTTTCGCCAACCTCAAACAAACGCAAGCCTGAAATGTCGTAACGTTGCACCTTGTGTATGAAATAAGCGGCGGTGAGGGGTTTCAAATAATTTAATACCGATTGGGTAGTGATCGAATCGCGCTGCGACTTGAGGTCTTTGGCAATATTGGTAGCTGAAAAAATGCTGCCTACATTATCGGCCAGGAATTCTGTCAGGTTTTCCAGGAAACGGATGTTGCGAATGCCCTCCCGGGCCACTACATCCTTTAAAAGAATAGTGGAATATACATTTCGCAGGTATTCGTACACCGCGAATTCGTCCAGCCCAATGACCTTCAGAAAGGGCATCCCGCCCAGAGAAAGGTAGGTATTTAGGTTTTCGACCGTATTTTCGAGTCCGAAAAAACTCAAAAACTCATCATATCCCAGCGAATGAACCTGAATCTCCACATAGCGCCCTGCCAGAAAAGTGGCCAGTTCACCCGAAAGCATATTGGCATTGCTGCCACTGCAATAAATATCGCAGCAGTGTTCAGCAAGCAAGCTCCGCAAGGCTTTCTCCCAGGCGGCTATGTCCTGTATTTCATCAACAAAAAGAAAATTATTAACTCCTTCTTTCAGGTTTTCTTTTGCATAGCGGTACAATTCTTCTTCGTTGGTAATAAAGTCGAATTGTTTCAATTCTTTATTCAGATAAATGATGTGAGCTGAAGGATCCTTTTCGAGAATATCCTTCATGAACTGAAAAAGGATAAAGCTTTTGCCCACCCTGCGCTGACCCGTTATTACCTTGATGATTTCCCTGCCAATAAAAGGCTTCACCCGTGCGGAATATACGGGACGGAGGATAAAGGGACGAAAACCGGGAATTTTGTCAATTGTCATATACAAAGCTAAACAAAATTTAGTATTTGTCTAACACGATATACAAAAACAATTATTTAATGGTTTTTCTTTTTACTCCGTGTGACTCTGTGCCGTACACTGTGTAACACTCTTGCCTTGGCGAGACAAGTTGTGCAACTTTCTTTTTTTGTATCACAGAGTACCACAGAGTTATACACAGAGTTTCACAGCGTTTTTTGTACACAGTGTGCCAAAGAGTTTATCACAGAGTTAGTGCTATTTCTTCCTGCTTTTTACTGCATACTGATTTCTGCCTACTGTTTACTGCCTTCGCTTCCTCGCCTCCTCGTTTTTATATTCTTTGCGGCTCTCTGCGTGGGTTTTCTTGGCGAACTTTGCGAGAAATTTTTTTGGAACACAGATTAAAAAGTCATCAGTGGTCAGTCATTAGAAAAAAGAATCCTCAAATCCTCAAATCAGCTAATCCACTAATCTGCTAATTTTCGCCTCCTCGCTCGCCGCCCCGGGTGCAAAGTTTGCCGGGCGACCCGGGGCTACTCACAGCCGGTCGCGCTACGCTGGACGAAGAGATGTGCTATTGGCTATTGGGTTTTCGTGGCGGGCTTTGCGAGAAATAACGAAAGATAATGTTGAAAAACACTAATTAAATTTGTGGCTGGTCAGCATTTTTGAAGATATCTGCAATCTGGTTGAAAGGCAGTACTTTGATTCCGTTGCTTCGATTCTGGGCAATGTTGCCGGCATAAACAACAAAACCCCCGTCGGTTTTTGTCAGTTTATTCCAAAAATGAATTCCTTTGAAAAAATCATCTGAAATGGTTTGCCCCGATTTTATTTCAACAGGAATATGACCCTGCCCATGATCAAGGAGCATATCAATTTCGTTTCCTACATTATCGCGCCAGAAAAACAGCTTGCTTGAGCTTCCCTTGTTAAAGAGGTTTTTTAAAACTTCGAGTATTACCATATTTTCAAAAAGGCTTCTCCGGAAGGGATGTAATGTAAGTTGATCCGGGCTTCCAATTCCAAGCAGGGCACAAGCAAGGCCAGTATCGTAAAAATAAAGTTTTGGCATTTTTACCACCCGCTTGTTAAAGTTTTTATGCCAGGGCTGCAGGCGGAAAACTACAAAACTGGCTTCAAGCACCCCGATCCATGAACCGATGGTTTTAACATCGACCCCAACTTCAATGCCAAGGCTGCTCATGTTTAGTAGCTGACCGATACGTCCGGCGCAAAGGCGTAAAAATCGCTCAAAAGTGTACAGGTCATTAATGTTCTTAAGCAAACGCACATCGCGCTCAATATAGGTTCTGATGTAGTTTGCGTAATATCTTGCCACATCAATTTTTTCGTTGTAAAGGGCAGGGTAACCTCCTTTAACCATCAGTTGATTGCTGCCGGTTTCCTTTTCGGGAATTTCTTCAAGGCTAAGGGGCAGTAAAAACAAATATCCTACCCTGCCAGCCAAACTTTGGGAAATACTTTCCTGTAGAAGAAAATTGTTTGAACCCGTTAAAATAAACAATCCATTGACTTTCGACTCATCAAGGATTTGTTGCAGGTAGGAAAAAAGCTCGGGTGCACGTTGGATTTCATCAAGAATAGCCCCCTTTGGATATGCCGATAAAAACCCCCGTGGATCTTCTAAAGCAAATTTCCGCAAATCGGGGTTTTCGAGGTTTGCATAAGGCCTGTCTTTAAAAACCTCACGGACAAGTGTGGTCTTTCCCGATTGCCGGGGACCTATCACAGCGACTGCCTTAAATTGATCAGACAATAAATTCAGCTCTTTTTCTGCCGTTCTTGATATCATGCTGTAAATTTACAAATCTGGAATTGAATTCCAAAACTGTAAGGGGTTTTTCTTTTCCCCGGGGCGTTTTTTTGGCTATTGGCTATTGGGTTTTCGTGGCGTTCTCCGCGAGAAATGTTTTCTGGAAACCATTTTTTTATTCCACAAAGATCCACCAAGGAGGCGCAAAAGACACAAAAGGGAAAGCCTGCCTGCCCTCTACAGGCGGGTAAACCGGCAGGCAGGTCGTCCGTCGTCAGTCATCAGTCAGGCAAAAATCTCCTTCATCGGGAAGATAGCTTTTGTTTGTAACGAAAACTAATTTTTGTTTGTAACGAAAGCTTTGCGTGGCTTTTGGTTGTCTGCCCCGAGCGAAGTCGAGGGGTGAGGTCTGAACTCTGTGCTATTTCTTCTTGCTTTTTACTGCCTACTTTCTACTGCTTACTTCTTAATGCCTTCGCTTCCTGGCTTATTTTAGAAGAGAACGCGGATGCCACGGATGAACTTCGTTCAACGCGGGTAATCGCGGATTTTTTATGTCAAATGTTTCTTCCTTGTGTTTTCAAAGACTTTTCTGCGAAACTCTGGCTTTTTTCCAAAATTCAGTAACAAACCCACTTCAATAGGGGTGCTCCGTAAATAATTCAACAACTGCCATTCGTGTTCTTCAACCAGAAACTCTGCTGCCTTGAGTTCAAGAATTATTAAATCATTTACAATTAAATCAGGATAATATTCTCCAACCTCAAAGGTTTTGTAATACACCTTGATCTGCTTTTGAGGTATCACATCAAAACCCCTGTGTTTTAATTCAATGTAAAGGGCATTTTGGTATACTTTTTCCAGGAAACCATAGCCCAGCTCATTGAAAACATCATAAAAGGCGTTGAGAATCTGTTCCGTAAGACTTTTATGTAAGATGCTCATAATTTTGAACGCGGATGCCACGGATGACCTTCGGTCAACGCGGATTATCGCGGATTTTTAAGAAAAACCTTTTTACTATCTGCGGTGATCCGCGTTCCGCCGCAGGCGGATCCGTTTCATCCGCGTTCCATTTTTTTAGGTTTATATTTTGAACGCGGATGCCACGGATGACCTTCGGTCAACGCGGGTAATCGCGGATTTTTAAGAAATTTTTTTTAGAGAAGCCGTGTTACTATCTGCGGTGATCCGCGTTCCGCCGCAGGCGGATGCGTTTTATCCGCGTTCCATTTTTTTAGGTTTATATTTTGAACGCGGATGCCACAGATGACCTTCGGTCAACGCGGATTAAACACGGATTTCCCCCATGCCCCATGCTCCATACCCTGTGCTATTTATTCTTCGCTTTTTACTGCCTACTGCGTACTTTCTACTGTTTACTGCCTTCGCGTCCTCGTTTTTTAACCCTAATGCTAATACTCCTGCATGAGTGTTTCGTAGGGGATGTTCAGTTTTTGGTGCAGCTGGCGAATCATTTTCAGGGTCAGTTTTCTTTTCTTGCTGAATATTTCAGAAACCCTGCTTTTGTAGCCGATGACCCTGGCCAGGTCTTTTTTGTCCATGTCTAATTGTTCCATTCTAAACCTGATGGCTTCCAGCGGATCAGGGGCATCAATGGGATAATGCTCATCCTCATACTTTTCAATAAGGATGCTTAAAAGCTCCGCTTCATCTCCCTCGGGGGTGTCGGGGGCTGAATCAAAAATAACCTCAAGCCGTTTCAGGGCTTTTTGGTAATCTTCTTCGGTCTTTATTACTTTTATTTTCATGGCTATTAAATGTTTTCGGCATCGGTGTTATCGTAATCCTGGTGCGTTCCGATAAAACGGATAAACACCCATTGCCTGGTGTAATTTAAATGAACGATCAAGCGATATTTGTTGCCGCAAATGTTAAAAACCACTCGTCCTGATTTCAATATGCTGGCTTTGGGAAACTCGCTTTTTATGGTATGAGGCGAAAGCCACGAGGCCTTGCTTGCCTCCTTGTACTAATAAATTACCAAAAGGGTAACCACTCTTTGTGGCTTTTTTTCTGATTACTGCTTACTTCTTACTGACTTCGCCTCCTCGCCCGCCGCCCCGGGTGCAAAGTTCGCCGGGCGACCCGGGGCTACTCAAGGCCGGTCCCGCTTCGCTGGACGAAAGGCTGCCGCTTTTCCCTGCGCCCTGCGCTATTTCTTCTTACTTTTTTCTTCCTACTTTCTACTGCTTACTTCTTACTGACTTCGCTTCTTCGCGTCCTCGTGTTTATATTCGTTGCGGGCTTGCGTTTTTCGTGGCCTGTCCCGAGCGGAGTCGAGGGGCGTTCTCTGCGAGAACTATTTTTTGGAGACCAATTTTTTATTCCACAAAGGTCCACCGAGCAGGCGCAAAAGACACTTGCTTTACTCAAATAGCGATTTCAGGTCTTTAAAGCTTCCAGCCAGAAGGGAATTATTTGTATGGTTTTTCCGTTTTTGGTAAGCTCTTCCGATTGGTTGCCAGTAAAAATTATTCCTGTTTCGAGTTGAAGTTCTTCCATAGCCTTTAGCAGCGAATTTATTTCTCTTTCCCTGGTCTCGTAGTTTTCTAAAGCATAACTCGCCTGGATCAGGCTTTTGGTATGGGGCTCGTTAATTAGGAAATCTACTTCTTTATTATTTGTTGTTTTGTAATAATAAATGTCGGTGTATTTTCTTTGTAAAAAATTGAAAACCAAATTTTCAAACAAGCGCGATTTATCCGTGTCTATTCTGTTTAAAAAGATAAAAGAATTATCCGCCAGATATGTTTTTCTCTTTGATTCGCGCTGTACGAATGAGGTTCGATATGGATAAATATTCGTGGTAAGAAAAGGTTCAGGCAAGATATTAAAGTAATCGGTTACCGTGGGAACACTTGTTTTATAAACAGCAATGATTTTGTTGGCCAGACTAGTGACCGAAAATTCCTTTGTAATGTTTTCTGACAGCTTGCTTACGACCAGTTTCAATAAATAATCATCTTTGTCGAATTTTGCTACCAGGTCTTTGTAAAACAGCAGGTTGTAAATGTTTTTTGCAACGGCTCTTTTTTCATCCACCCCCGCCTTTATTACTTCAGGGAAGCCCCCGTATTGCAAATACTCATCAAACAGATTGACTATTTTGGGCTGATTGATGATGAGGTCTTTTGGCTGAATTTCAATGTTTTTAAAGCTTAAAAATTCTGAGAATGAGAAGGGATATATTGTCGTTTCCATACTTCGACCCTTTAAGTAGGTTGCTATTTCCCTGCTTATCAGATTGGCATTGCTTCCTGTCACATAAATTTTAAATCCTTTTACGTGCTGCCGTTTGAGGTAAAGGTGCCAATTATTCAGGTTTTGTATTTCATCAAAAAACAGGACCGGTTCAAAATTGGGGAAAAGTGTTTTGTAAGCATCAACAATACAATCATAATCCGACAAACTGTTTAATGCAATCAAACGTTCGTCTTCAAAATCTAAAAATAAAACACGTTCATGATCCAGGGACTGGGCGATTTGATATAGTGTATGTGTTTTTCCGGATCGCCTTATACCAGTCAGAACAGTGATGTGATCCGTTTCGGGAATGGAATAGTTGCGGGCAAGCAATGATTTGCCCGAAATCAATTCCTGATTTTCAAGGATTATGCGCTTCAGTATTTCAATCATTTACCCATTTTTGTTAAGCGACAGTTTGCAAATATACTTAAAATTATAAACTTCAGCTTAATAAAATTATAGATTAAAGGTGAGATCACCACCAGAAAGTCAGAAAAAGAATTGACCTTCTCCCGGGTGTGTTTTTTGGCTATTAGCTATTGGGTTTCCGTGGCCTGTCCCGAGCGAAGTCGAGGGGCGTTCTCTGCGAGAAATATTTTTTGGAAACCAATTTTTTATTCCACAAAGGTCCACCAAGGAGGCGCAAAAGACACAAAAATCTGGCGCGCTTGGCGTTTTTCTTGGCGTTCTTTGCGTGAAATCCCGAAAGGGAATCAAGGAAAATATTTATAAATGTCGCTGCGGTGGTCGAAAGCTGCAAAGATTACAGTTTCCTGGTCAAGCATTATTCCAATACGAAAATCACCGATTCGAATCCGGTAACAGTTTTTGGCTCCTTTGAGTTTTTTAATGCTTTTAACAGAAGAGGGGCCTGAGGGTTTTCAGAAAGGATTCTTTTTCGCTATCATCAATCAAACCAGAATCAAGGCCTTCGTGTATGGAAAGAATAAGCCCCATTTCTTCGATTTCATTCGAATAAACTTTATTAAATCTGTTGAATGGAACCCACTTACTTTTATTCATATTCTTTTGTGACCTGCTCTTCATGTGGGTTTCTTCTGAAGAAAGCTTACGGGCTTTGAAGTTCAGCTTTCGGGCAAGTTCCATTAAAAGCCGGGTGCTCGATTTTGATCCGCCTTGTAATATTATGGCTTCCATTGTTTTTAGATGTTTAAACAAATTTACAAAAAATCTTGTCATGATTCTGCCATTCGCCCCGGGTGCTCTGTTTCGCCTAACTACCCTGCCTGACGGCAGGCAGGCTGCTACCGCTTTTTCGCCGGGCGACTCTGTGCCCCATGCCCCATACAATTTTTTTTCTAATCACTAATCCCTAAACCCTAAACCCTGTTCGTTCTTTTCTTTCGCCACCAAAACACAAAGGCACCAAGGTTCACAAAGAAATACTTTCTGCCGCTCCCTGCTGCTGCTTTTCCTGTGCAACGAGTAACCGGCAGAAACACAAAACAACAATTTTTTCTTGCGTAATTCGTTCATTTAATGTAACTTTGAACAAAAGAATAAAGGGACTGGGGTGTCCCCGGTCGGCAGGAGTTCCTTAAACGGGCTCCTGTTTTTTTATGGAAATATTTTTAGACCGTGAAGTTTTCCACCTTTTGAATATATTTTCGTCCTGACAATGTCGAAAGCTGGATTTGCTCTTGATTTATCCAGGGCATATGTTGCAATTGGATAGGCAATCAAATCGGCTAACTGAAGACCGCTAATATTTTGACCTTTTGGTTTAAAGTCAATGCTGAAGTTATAATTTTTTATTCTTTGAGAGCTTATGTAATAAGTACCGATCTGGAACAATTGGTCAAAATGACCTCTAAGCTTTTTGTCTTCTTTTTTTCCTCTTTGTTCAACGACAAGTTTGCAATTGTTTATTTTCATTTCGGTTGAGTCAAGAAAGAAAACAGCACGCTCAATAAGAGAATTATAATCAGGCTCTGAAATTACAATGCCGCAAAGAACAAACACCGGAAAATTTGGGTCGATGTTCTTTAAGCCATGATCACCAGACTCATCCAGAAAAAGATAATAATTCATTTTTTCTGACCACTTATTGCTAAATCCTTCCTGCCTCGTATTGTCTTCACTTCCTCGCTCCCCGCCCCGGGTGCTCTGTTTCGCCTTCCTACCCTTCCTGCCCTCCACAGGCGGGTAAACCGGCAGGCTACTACTGCTGCCGACTACCGCTTTTTCGCCGGGCGACCCGGGGCTACTCACGGGCGGTCCCGCTTCGCTGTACGAATCCCCATGCTCCATGCTCTTTGCTCCATGCAAACTTTCTAATCCCTTAACCCTAATTCTTTAATACTCCTGCATCAGCGTTTCGTATGGAATGTTGAGTTTTTGGTGCAGCTGGCGGATCATTTTCAGGGTCAACTTTCTTTTTTTGCTGAATATTTCAGAAACCCTGCTTTTGTAACCGATGACCCTGGCCAGGTCTTTTTTGTCCATGTCCAATTGCTCCATTCGAAACCGAATGGCTTCCAGCGGATCAGGAGCATCAATAGGATAATGCTCATCCTCATACTTTTCAATCAAGATGCTTAAAAGCTCCGCTTCATCTCCCTCGGGGGTGTCGGGGGCTGAATCAAAAATAACCTCAAGCCGTTTCAGGGCTTTTTGGTAATCTTCTTCGGTCTTTATTACTTTTATTTTCATGGCTATTAAATGTTTTCGGCATCGGTGTTATCGTAATCCTGGTGCGTTCCGATAAAACGGATAAACACCCATTGCCTGGTGTAATTTAA
>DHFW01000011.1 GCA_002402465.1 Bacteroidales bacterium UBA4814 | reverse complement strand
GGTGTTCCGGTGGTGGCATGCGAATGTGCCGTTTGCCGCAGCATTGACCCCAGGGACAAGCGGCTGCGCACCTCGGTAATTATTCAAAATGGGCATACCACTGTGGCAATAGATGCCGGACCCGACTTCCGACAGCAGATGCTGCGCGAAAAGGTGAAAAGCCTGCATGCGGTGGTCATTACCCACAGCCATAAGGATCACATTGGAGGACTGGATGATGTGAGGGCTTTCAACTGGATTCAGAAACGGCCCATGGATGTGTATGCCACCAGCGAGGTGCTGAAAGTGGTTAAAAATGAATTCTCCTACGCTTTTGAAGAAGACAAATATCCGGGTGTGCCGCAGATCAACCTGCACACCATCGACAGCGAGCCCTTTTGTGTCAATGATTTGGAATTTATACCCCTGAAAGCCTTGCATTACAAACTGCCTGTGCTGGGATTCCGCGTAGGTGACTTTAGCTATCTGACCGACGCCAACTACATTGCCCCTGAAGAACTGGAAAAAATGAGAGGCTCAAAGGTGATCATTTTGAATGCCTTACGAAAGGAGAAACACATCTCGCATTTTAACCTCGAAGAAGCCATTGCCCTGGTCAGAGAGTTAAAGCCCGAAAAAGCCTACTTCACCCACATAAGCCACCAAATGGGCTTTCACGCCGAAGTAGAAAAGGAATTGCCAGAAAATATCCACCTGGCATTCGATGGTTTGAAGTTTAAGGTTTAAGGAGTGTCCGCTTATCAGCGGATTTAAGGTTCAAAGTTGCCTGAATAACGTTGACCGTTTTTTCAATCCAAAAACATCAAAAAACAAAAAAGCCGCAGCATTTGCCACGGCTTTTCGTTTTTTCAGGGAGTTTTCATCCCTAATCACTTATCCCTGATCACTAAATTTTACCACGCTTTTTCGCGTTTTTTGCGTCTTTCAGGAAATTTGGCTTTTTTACCTTCTGGGGCCTGACCATCTTTCTGGGCAAGGCTTACATCGACACGACGATTGCGGAAGGTGGCATTGCTCATCGACTTGATGAGGTTTTTGGCCTGCTGACTTTCTACCTCGAAGAAGGAGAATTCGCGCATGAGATCAATGCGTCCGAGGTTAATGCGCTCGCCGCGGGTGCTGTCGTTTACCAGTCCTATCAGTTCCTTGGGAAACAGCCCGTCGAGCTTACCCAGGTTAATGAACAGGCGGGTATATCCTTCGCTGTCTTCTATCAATCCGCGGTTTTGGTATTTCTCGCGGGTCTTGCGCGGGCCATCTTCTTTGGGCGTTTGCAGGTCGGGGGTGTCATGGTATTCCGAAAGCAGTTTTTCGAACTCCAGACCCGCCATGCGGCGGATCAGTTCGTCCTTATCAAGCTGTTCCAGGGCTTCATAAACACCAGGCACCATTTTGCGCAACTGATGGTGGGCAACGGAGGTCGACTCCAGTTTCTTTACCCAGCTCATCATTTGGTTGTTGCAAATTTCCTGTCCCGAAGGAACTGTAGCTGTTTTGAAATTGGTTTTCAGCTTACGCTGAATCTGCTGCAGCTGTGTGCGTTCGCGCGGCGAAACCAATGCGATGGAAATGCCTTTTTTGTTGGCACGGCCCGTGCGTCCGCTGCGGTGGGTGTATGCTTCGATATCGTCGGGCAGGTCGAAGTTGACAATGTGGGTCAGATCGTCCACGTCGAGGCCGCGGGCGGCTACATCGGTGGCAATCAGCAATTGAATGCTGCGTTGGCGAAACTTGTTCATCACGCTGTCGCGCTGCGCCTGCGAGAGGTCGCCATGCAGAGCGTCGGCATTGTAGCCGTCGGCAATAAGCTTGGAGGCAATATCGTGGGTATCGCGGCGGGTACGGCAAAACACTATGCCATACATTTCGGGCTCTGAGTCGGCAATGCGCTTCAGTGCCTGGTATTTATCGCGTCCGTTTACATGGTAAGCCACGTGCGACACGTTGGTTGCCCCGGCATTGCGAGTTCCAATGGTTACTTCCAGTGGAGAATTCATGTATTTGCGGGCAATGGAGGCCACCTGCATTGGCATGGTAGCCGAAAACAAGAGGGTGCGGCGGTCTTCCGGAACTTTTTCCAGTATCTCAGCAATGCTTTCTTCAAAGCCCATATTGAGCATTTCATCGGCCTCATCGAGCACCACATTGGTGATGGAATTCATACGAACGGCTTTGCGACCCATAAGATCCCAGAGACGGCCGGGGGTGGCCACGATAATGTGTACGCCCTTTTTAAGCTGACGCAGCTGGTTTTCGATGCTCGCGCCGCCATAGACGGCCAGAATATTCAAACCTTTGGCGTTTACCGCAAAGCTTTGCAGGTCGGCCGTAATCTGTATGCAGAGCTCGCGGGTGGGGCAAAGCACCAGTGCCTGCGGCTCATGTAGGGTAATATCGGTCATTTGCACCAGCGGAATGCCAAAGGCAGCCGTTTTACCGGTTCCGGTCTGGGCAAGCGCAATAATGTCGTTATTTTGCTCCAGCATAAGGGGAATTACTTCCTCCTGCACGGGCATAGGATTTTCGAACCCGAGGTCCTGGATTGCACGCAGGATGCCCGGGGTGATGTTCAAATTCTCAAATGTATTCACTAATAAAATGGGTGTTGGGTGTTTCCGGGTGAAGCGGATCTGTTTCCCGGCCGGGGACTTCCCGGTGACAGGCGGACGCCCATCTCAAAAACGCTTAACTGAAATCACGGGTTAATAAGGGTGCAAAAGTACACTTTTTTTGCTTCCCTTTTACAAAAACCCTGATAATATGGAAAATAAAGCCAGGAAACCACACAACAGGTCTATTTCAACCTCTTCGGCTTAAGTCTTCAAGGGCAGCACGCCTGAGCAATACGATGTCTTTGTCGTCGAGTTTTATCAGCCCATCCTTCTCAAAACTTTTAAGAAGTTTTACTGCGCTTTCGGTAGAAACACCGGCAAAATCGGCAATATCCTTTCGGGAAAGTTGGGTAAAAACCTGTTGGCCTTTCTGCTGGACAGTATCGAGATAAAGCAGAGCATCGGCCATACGGCCGTTCATTTGCTTGTTGGTAAGCTTGCTTATGGCTGTATAGAGCAGGTTGTTGTTCTGGCAGTACCGGCTAATGATGCTGTGGGCAAACACCCCGTTGTTTTTGGCCAGTGATGCCACGGTATCTTTTTCAATAAGGCAGGCGCTCACCTCGGTCAGGGCCACCGCCGAATAGGGATAGGTGCTTGCGCCAAAGGCTGCCGAGAGGCCCAAAAACTCCCCGCTTTTAACAAGGCTGATATTGTAGTTGCGTCCGGCATCCCCTTCCACATAGCGTTTGGCAAGCCCGTCGATGATAAAAAGTACGCTGGATGCAAAAGCCCCCTGCTTTGCCAGGTTCTCACCCTTGTGAAACACTACCATGGTCTTGCTTTCGCGCGCCAGGTAAACCTCTTCGGGCAAAAGGTCGCGAAAGCAGGGGGCATCCAGTCCGGGCAGGGTGCAGTCGTCGGGTGTCGAATAAGTTTTCATCATGCTTTCTGAAAATTCATGCAAAGGTAGAACTAAATCAATAAAAAACCTGTGCAATCTCAAAGCAATAACAGGCAAGCCTCCGGGGCTGTCAACGGGCAAGCTGCCAATAAAGCACTACCTTTGCACTTCAAAACGAAAAATCGAAATATTATGCAACATACTGTTAATACAGCCTGGAAAGGCAATATGCAATTTGACTCGGAAGTAAACGGACATCATTTGGTACTCGACGCCAAAGCCGAAGCGGGCGGCACCGACAGCGGAGTAAGGCCCAAGGAACTGCTGCTTACATCGCTGGCAGGCTGCACCGGCATGGATGTGGTTTCTATCCTGCGCAAGATGCGCCACGAACCCGAATATTTCAATATCAGGGTCGATGCCGAACTCACCGACGAACACCCGAAGCATTACACTTCCATGCACATTACGTACGAGTTTGGCGGCCAAGATCTCGACACTGAAAAACTGACCAAAGCCATTGAGCTTTCGCAGGAAAAATACTGCGGTGTTTCATACATGTTCAGGCAAATTATGAAACTGACCTTCGACATTAAAATTCTGGATAAATACTAAAACCTGTTTGCTGAAAATCCCTGATCTCTGAGTCCGTTACTCTCATTTTTCATTTCTAACTTCTCATTTCTCAAAAAATGTCCACTACCCTCATTATAGTCATTGCCCTTGTTGTGCTTTTCGTGGCCTACATGGTGGTTTCCGTTCGGCGGATGAAAAACCTGTCGAATGTGCCACAAAGTGAAAAAATCATAACCCTCACCGACAAAAATCTGCAGCAACAGCTGAAAAACGGGTTGGTACTGGTTGATTTCTGGGCCGAGTGGTGTATGCCCTGCAAGGTTATGGGCCCCATTCTGAACGATGTGGCCGAAAATACCGGTGGGCAGGCCAGGGTGGCCAAACTCAACGTTGACCACTACCCTGCCATTTCGTCAAAATACGGCGTCCGCAACATCCCCACCCTCGTTCTTTTCAAAAACGGCAAGGAGGTGGAGCGCTTTGTGGGCATAAAACAAAAAGACTTCCTGCTGAAACAGTTGCAAAAGCACTGAGCCACCTGGAAGCCTTTCCCCGAAAGGGGCAAATACATTTTACAGCACCTCGCTGCCAGGCCTTTTGGGCGCCAGAAAGCGATTGTAGAGCAGCAATCCGATTATGGTGGCCACCCCAATAAGGCTGAAGATAATCCACAGCAGGCTGGGCTTGTGCAAATTGTCAACAAAATGCACGTAGAGCGTGGCCCCCAGGATGCCCCCAATGCCACTGCCAATAACGCCATACAGGAATGAATAGCCAAGATACAGAGCCTTTTTATCGGGCGGGGCAATCAGGCCTACGTAAGAAATAAATTTGGGGTGTGCAGTCATTTCGCCAATAGAGAAAATCAAGATTCCAAGTACAAACACCCAGCTGTAAGTAGAGATGGCCAAAATGGCCATGCCTATGGTGCCCATGGTAATACCCACAATCATGGTGGGCAGGGCGGCTGTTTTGCGCACAATGGCCGAAACCAGCAACTGAAGAATAATAATGGCTCCGGCGTTGATCACGGTTACGTGCTCGGCGTCGAACTCCCAGTGCGGTTGATCCACAAAAATACCAAGGAAACTATTCACGGCATTGTTCACAGGGGTCATGTCCATATATTCCTTCAGGTACCAGAGCACGGTGTCGAACATCTGGAAGTACAAAATCCAGAAGCCGCTGTAAATCACTATCATCAATACAAAGCGGTAGTCCTTCAGCACCAGCACAATACCCTTCAACGTTTCTGAGAGGGATTTGGAGCTGTCAGGGCGGGGTGGTTCCTTGTAAACCAGCAGGTTAAGAAGCAGCATGGAGCCGGTACCTATGGCTGCCATGACAAAGATGTAACTCCAGCCAAAACTTTTTACGTAGGGCACCAGGAAAAGCGGAAAGATAAAGGCGCCCAGGTTTATGGACCAGTAAAAAATACCGAAGCCGAGGCCCGAGTTGCTTTCGTTGGTAACCCGGGCAATGGTACCTGAAATGATGGGTTTGAAAAAACCTGCACCTATGGCCATTACAATCAGGCTCAAAAAGACCAGGGTGTAACTGGTGGCTAAACTGGTAAGAAAATACCCGAGGCTTAGCATGCCAAAAGCAAAAAATAAAGTGCGGCGGTAGCCAAAACGCTCGGCAAGCCCGCCAGCCAGGATGGGCAGAAAATACAAAAGCGGGGTAATGGTACTTTTAATAACCCCCACACTTGATTTGCTGAAGCCCAGTCCGCCATCGACGGTAGACAAAACCAGGTAAACCGACAAAACCGACATGACGCCATAATACGAGCCGCGCTCAAAAAATTCCATGACAATGGCCGTCCAGAAATTGCGCGGAAAGGATTTGAAAATGCCTTTCTTTTTTTCGGGTGTTTCGCTCATGATATGATGAATATACAGAAATGGATTAAATGAGATTTGCGCGCAAATGTAAAAAGGAATTTGCCAGAAAAACACTAATTTGGCCAGTGCTTTTAAAAAAAACCGAAAATTTGTTAAGTTTAGTTTTTTTTTGCTAATTTCCTAAATTTCAATTGTTTGCAAATCAATTTTTTGAAAAGTATTTATCCTGATTATTTTTATATTTTTACGAAATAAACGCTTTCTTTATTGAAGTATAAAATTTCAATTTTTTCATGTTTTATCCATTTTTAAAAAACTTACTATTAACGTCTTAAAACCATACCAGCAATCATGACAGAAGCCATTCTGAAAAAATTCGACGAGCTTTTTGGCGGAAAGCCATTTTAGTATGCTTCACCCGGAAGGGTAAATCTCATAGGCGAGCATACCGACTACAACGAAGGTTTTGTGTTGCCCGGTGCCATTGACAAGGCCATTTATCTGGCCATTAAGCCCAACCACACCGACACCATCAATGTCTTTTCGTTCGATTACAACCAAATGGTGTCTTTTGTCCCTTTGCGGGAAAAGCTTGATGAGCATTGGGCCAACTATATTCTGGGCGTGGTGATGGAACTGCGCGAGACAGGAGCCTTGGCAGGTGGTTTCGATGGTGTGTTTGGAGGCGATATACCGCTGGGCGCAGGCATGATGGGTGGCGGATTTGGTGGCTGCACCATTAACCTGGTGAGCGAACAAGCCCACGACGGCTTCATCGACCAGGCAAAAACCCAATTTTTCGAAAAATTCGGGCAGGAGCCACGGGTTTACGACGTGGTGATAAGCAATGGAGCGAGGAAGCTATGAAGTTGAGAGGGTAGGAAGGTAGGAAAATAAGAAAATAAGAAAATAAGAAATGAGAAACTTTTGATCTTTTGACTTTTTGACTTAAGCCTGACGACTGACGACTACTTCTTAAACCTTACCCTTCTCAGATCGAGGTGATTCAGCGCATTGGCACTCATGCCTTCCATTTCCCTGGGCACGAAACGCACGCTCTGGTCGTAGAACAAAAAAACCACCGGGGCTTTTTCTATTATTATCCTGTCCATTTGTTTGTAAAGGGTCTGTCGCAGGCTGTCGTTGGTTTCTTTCAGGGCCTGCTCATACAATCTGTCGAATTCAGGATCGGAAAAATGGGTGTAGTTGGGTCCGGCGGGCGCATGGTTTGGGCTGTAAAAAAGGGCCAGGTAATTTTCGGCATCGGGGTAGTCGGCAATCCACGAAGCACGAAACATGCGGGCTTCGCCTTTGGCCATCATCTCGCGCAGGGTGGCCGGTGGCATCACATCGATCGATAGCCGTATGCCAATCTTGGATAGCTCGTGCTGAACATATTGAGCAATATCGAGATAGTTCTGGTTGGTATGCAGGGTAATGCCGGGCATACCTTGGCCGTTGGGAAAACCTGCCTCTGAAAGCAGCTGGCGGGCACGATCAGGATCATAATTATAACCGCCTTCATTTTTGGGAAACCCCGGCATACCCACCGGCACAAAGCCTGCATGGGCGGGAATCCCGACGTTGTTGCGCAAAAAACGGATCATCTTCTCGCGGTCGAAACCCAGGTTGATGGCCTGGCGCACCTGGGCTTCCTTCAGGGGCCAGTCGGCAGGCAGGTTTTGTTCGTTCACCATAATGCCCAGGTATTCTGTATTCAGAAATGGCTTAGAAATCATCTTAAAACGGTCATGATAGCGAGGCTGCAGGCTCCCTTCAGGGGTCAGTATCTCATCTTTGTAACTTGCATCGACGCTGCTCAAAAAGTCGAGGTTGCCTTTTATAAACTCCAGGAAAGCCGTTTGCCGGTCGATGATAAAACTGATGGACACGGCATCGAGGTGCGGCAGGCGCTCCTCCCCTTCAAACTCAAAGTAGTTTTCATTTTTTCGCAACACCAGCTTCACCCCTTCTTTCCAGTATTGAAAGCGAAATGGGCCTGAACCCACAGGATTATTCCTGAACGCCTGCCCATACATGGCAATGGCCTCTTGGGGCACCACGGCACAATACTGCATGGTGAGCAATCCCGCAAAAGGCGGAAAGGGCTGCTGCAGGCGGATAATGAGTGTGGTGTCGTTGGGCGCATCCATATCAAGGCTGCCATCGGCCCTTCGCTGCACCTGGTTCATCACCCACGAGCCCGGTGCATTCAGGCGCGGATCGATCAGGCGCGAAAAGCTATAAACAAAGTCGGAGGCCACCACGGCGCGGCCCACACCGCCTTCGAAACAGGCATTATCATGAAAAAACACATCCGCGCGAAGCGAAAAAGTATAAACCAGGCCATCATCCAATATCTGGTAACTTTTGGCAATGGCCGGCTGAATATTCAAGTCTTCATCGAGCTGCAACAGGCTGCTGAAGAGCTGTGAAGTGGCCCAAATGTTGGCCTGGTTGCGCGCATAGATGGGGTCGAGCGAAGTAATGCCCGCCGCCTCGTTGTACCGAAAAACCGTCATTCCTTCATGATGCGCTTGCCTGCTTCCGCACGACCAAAACAAGGTCAGACCAAGGTAGAAAAAAAAGATTTTCCTGAATGAGAGATGCATAAGCCCGGGGTTGAGGCCTCAAAGATAGCATATAGGGCGCAAATTTCAAGCCCTGGGATTGGTCCGTTCAAAATAACGTTTGTATTGCCACTTTCGTGGAAAGAAACTCAGAAAAAGTTTGGGCCAGACCAGCCAATCGAGCAGAACCCAACGGGTATGAAACTCAATCTGATCAATGATGGCCGCACGTTTTTCGCCCAGTGCCACCACCCGGTGGGTATGCTGCCAGAACTCAAGCCTGAAAGGCATAACCAGCCCGCGATCCACTAAGCGGTATTCTTTGGGGCTGGTCCATACTTCGCGGATAACCACCTTGAAATCATTGACAAATGGCAGCATGAACTTTATGTGGACTATATCGCCGGGTTTCTGCCCGTCGTAGCGTTCAAGCTTTGCTATCCCGAAAGGGGGCAAAATATTAATAAACAGGTCATGATTGAAGCCTGCTGCAACCGTGTGAAAGTCTTTATTGACCCTGGTTTTCAGCGTTATTCTCATGCCCTGAACACCAAAAGTGGAATACTGCTCTGATGAATCAGTTTTCGTGTAAGGCCTGGATTAAAAAGCCTGGCAATGAGGTTGCGCTTGCGGTTGGTAAGGGCAATCAGGTCGATTTTTCGGGCTTTGGTAAACTCTTCGAGCTGCCCAACCGTGTCGTCTCCCTCGAGCAATTGGCATTCTACCTTAATGCCCGCATGCACCTGCCCGAAGTAATCTTTCAGGGCATCCATTTTTACCTGATCCCAGGTCTTTTGGCCATCTTTGGATACATGCACGCAGAAGATGCGCACATTAAAACCAGACACTATGCCCATAAGTCGGCGTATAGCCACATAATCGGATTCATCAAAATCGGTGGCATACACAATGTTCTTCACATCGGCTGAGGTGTCGTAAACGGAATGCTGAGGAATGGCCAGCACGGGCACCCGGGTTTTGTCGAACAGACGATACACCACACTGCCCACGATATCGCTGTTCTGTTCACCCTTGCCTTTGGTGCCCAGCACAATGATGCCCGGCTTGTAGTCGCGGGCTACCTGGGCAATCTGATCTTCGGGAATGCCTTCTCGGAGGGAATACCCGATTTTAATATGCCCGAAGCCTTTCTCACGGGCGGCACTGCGTATGCCGTCGACAAATTCGAGAAGGTTTTTTCGGGCAATGCCTTCGATCTCGCGCAGGTTGATGTCCATGTCGACCTGGATGCTGTATGCATCCGTAATGGGTACCAAATCAACGATTGGGGCGTAATACACATGGAGTATCTTGATTTCGGCCTGCAGCTTGCTGGCCAGGTTAAGTGCATAAAGGCATGCATTTTTTGAATATACAGAAAAGTCGACCGGAACCAGGATGCGCCGGATAAACCGGATATCCTTCTTTTCGGGCTCCTCTTGTTCTGCTTTCCATTCAGCCATCAGCCGCAGGGCTTTTTCCACATCCGAGGTGCGGATCTGGATTTGCACCCCTTCGGCCGCTGCACCCTGTATCAGGTGCACATGCTTCAGGAAACACGCGATGCCGGCACCCTCGAGCTTGGCTTTCAGCACTTCGGCAGCGGTGTAATGATCAGTAGCTAAGGTAACCAGGCGATCTTCCATGGCTTTGGGTTTTTAGAACAATACAAAAAAACAAATTATTCAGCCCTAAATTTACAAAATTTGCCACCCATACGCAAAGGAATGCGCCCTTTTATTATCCTTTCAAAGACCATATCATTTTCCGCAAAGGGAGGACAGAGCGGAAAAGGGTTCCAATATTAGACATAAAACCAATACGGAACAAGGTTTTAGGCACTTTTTTTTAAACAATTGTTTTGATTACAAAAGAACAAACAGAACACCGCGATAGTCGGTTATTTTTTACAGATGAAAACTAATTATTTAACCATCCCAACAATCAAAATTATTGTTCAATAGCTCTTTCGAGGTTCATACCCGGCACCTCACCTCTGCCGGGTTCTTTGTTTTTTCGTATTTTTGCCGGATTCGGAAATTCTTTAAACCGGCATTATGTTTTTGAGAAATATCCTTTTCGCAGCCATCGCAATAATTAGTATTCAGGCATTTGCAAATAACAGCTGGCTAACCTGGTACGAAGCACACGGTAAGAACCAGACTCCGCGCTATGATGAAACCATTGCCTTCAGCAAGCGCCTGGCCGAAGCTTCGCCCATGCTGCATTACACCACTTTTGGGCAAAGCCACCAGCTGCGCGAGCTGCCGCTGCTGATCCTCGACAGGCAGGGGCGTTTCACACCCGATCAGGTGCATGCCAGCGGAAACATTGTGTTGCTGGTACAGGCCGCCATACACCCGGGCGAACCCGATGGTAAGGATGCCGGACTGATGCTGCTGCGCGATATGGTGATCCATGGCAAGCACCTGGAATTGCTTGACCACACCACCCTGCTGTTTATCCCCATTTTCAATGTGGATGGCCATGAGCGTTTTGGCCCCTACAACCGCATTAACCAAAACGGACCCGAAGAAATGGGCTGGCGAACCAACGCCCGCAACCTGAACCTGAACCGCGACTTCCTCAAGGCCGATGCCCTTGAAATGCAGCATTTCCTCATGCTGTGGAATGACTGGCAGCCCGACTTCTACATCGACACCCACTCCACAAACGGAGGCGACTACCAGTATCCCCTGACTTATATCATTGAGATTTTTGGCAATATGGAAAAAGGTATTTCGGACTGGTGTGAGCAGGAATTCCTTCCCGAGTGGGAAAACTTGATGGAAAATAGTGGCTATCCTGCCTTCCCTTATGTGACCTACCGCAACTGGCACGATCCGCGCAGCGGGCTGGTGTCGCGCACCTCGCCCCCCGCCCTCTCCAACGGTTTTGCCGCCCAACGCAACCGCCCCGGGCTGCTGCTCGAAACACACATGCTCAAACCCTACCACCTGCGCGTGGAAGCCACCTATTACAGCATACTGCATACCATGCAATTACTGCATGGCAACCACCAAAGTTTTAAAGCCCGGGTAAAGGCCGCCGATGCATTTACCGCTTCCGCGGAATTCAGGGCGCAGCCCTTCCCCCTCGACTTCCGCACCGCCAGCGACAGCGTAATGATCGACTTTAAAGGCGTTGAATACCAGAAAATCATCAGCGACCTCAGCGGCGGGCAGTGGTTTATTTACGAAAGTGACAAGCCAACAACCTTCCAGATCCCCTGGTTTTATAAACAGGAACCAACAGTTACGGTCATGCTGCCAGAAGCATATATCATTCCAGTGCAGTGGTACGATGTGATTGAAAGGCTTCAAATGCAGGGGGTTGAAATGACTTTCCTTTCGGAAGAAAAAGAAATGGAAGTTGAATCCTACCGTTTCCGGGATGTGAACCTGGCCGGTTCGGTAAATGAAGGCCGGCAAATGGCCCGCTTCAAATCATTGCCGGTAACCGAAACCCGCCGCTTTCCTGCCGGCTCGGCCGTGGTGCCCATGAATCAGCCCCTTGCCCGTTTGATTGCCCATGCCCTCGAACCCGATGCGCCCTCCTCATTTGCCGCCTGGGGATTCTTCAATGCCATTTTCCAGCGCACCGAATATTTCGAAAGCTACGCCATGGAAGCCATTGCCCGCCAAATGCTGCAGGACGATCCTGAACTGCAGAAGCGCTTCGAAGAAAAGAAGGCCAACGATACAGCCTTTGCTTCCAACCCGCGCGAAATCCTGAACTGGTTTTACGAGCAAACACCTTACTACGACCAGCAGCACAATGTGTATCCGGTGGGAAGAGTTATGAGAATTGGGAAGTGAGAGAGTGAGCTGGCATGAGGGTATGAGGGTATGAGGGTATGAGGGTATGAAGGTAAGAAGGTTTTAAGGAAAAAACTTGGAACCTTCTGGATATTCCGGACTAAGCTGACCCTTTTGGGAGCGATTCCGGCGCATATTGACCCCCTGAGACATAGCTGGTTTTGGATACTTAGCGTATACAATGAAGCCATGCTCGATCTTTACCTAAGAATTGCCCCACATTTTAATGAACCGCTGTAAACGATGCCCGCACGTACAGTGGTGTGAGAGGGGCTCCGGTGGGCTTAACGGCTCACCGGCCGTCTACTCGATTGCACACTGGCATTAATTATTTTTCAATTCTTTCAGTTCGTTAATTCTCTTGTTATCAATAAAATGCGTTGCGTAAAGTTTTTATATATTCGGGTCACCTGATTTACTGAACACCAATATCCTTTTATTTTTTGTCCCCCATTGATTGTATCCAGTCCATGAATTCTTCAACTGTCGCTGCTCTGCGAATTTTCTGATTATTCTGTTTGTCAATGAGAGTTTTTTCAGGTTCACATTGCAAACTTTCTCTAAATACGGCACTCGCCCGAACCTCCAATCTTGGTAATCCTTCTGTGTTAAGTATTCCAGTCTCAAAAGAACGTCAACAGAACAAATATAGCCTTTTTCGTATATCAATGAATTTATTATCGCTGTGGTTTTCTTTTCTAATTCTTTGTTATTCATCCGTATAATCCCGATTATGCTGTTCAATTTGGGTCTTTACAAATTCAATCACTCGCTGGTTCTTATAATCGAACCATTTTTGTCTGTATTCACCTGAGTTATCAATTTCCCATTTAAAATTCCTGAATGGTTTTGATTTATTTAATGCTTTAAAAAGTCTGTCCTGTAATTTATTATTATCAACGGTCTCTGCGAAATCGGCCATAATCTCAAAACTCTCATGCGATGTCATTTTTTCAAATTCGAAGTAGTCGCCCCAATTTTCATCTAATTTGTCCAGCGTCTCTTGCCATGGCTCGGTATCTTGTCCAATCCAGTCACCATCAAAAAAATCCGGAGTTGCTTCAATTTCACCCGTTTTCAGGTGGTAAAAACAACGCATTCCCATATCAAGATTTTCGGCTATTTCTTTTATTTGTTCTTCCGTTAATGTCATATGCGTCTGTTTCTTATGCTTGAGTGCAACGTGCCTGCTATACCTGCATGTTGCGAATTACGGGCTGCTAAACTATCCCCCGAAACGGAAGATAACGCGAAGCAGAAACCCCGAAACCTGCACTGCACCCGCACCACGAAGTAGCAGCGAAGCTAATTGTCAGGTATAGCATGTTGGGCAGCGTAGTTATTCACTGTCGATGGATAGAACTTTCGCAAGTCCAATCCGTATTTCGTCCATTATAGTTTCTGGAACAGTCCCTATTCGTTTTACAAATCTCTCCTGCGAAACTGAACGGATTTGAAAACTGTCAGCCGCAGAAATCTTTGTTAATCCGTTTTCTTTGTCGGGCTCAAGTTTTGTCATCCAAGGAGCAATTTCGTATCTGTCTTTCCAGTCAGTTATCGGTACTATGATTTTCAGCGGTAATTTCCCCAGTGCATTGTCGTTCACAATTATTGCCGGTCTTGTCTTTTTTATCTCGGCTCCCACGGTCGGGTCAAGATTAATCAACCAGATTTCACCTTGTTTCATAGAAGTTTTCAAAGTCAAGGTTCGTAAATACAGTCAGTTCTTTGTCTGTGAGGTAGTCTCCATACAATTTGTCTGCTGCCTTTTTTATCTGGTCTTCTTCTTCCTGCTTACGTATCAGGTGCATTGAACGCTCAATTACATAAATCCGCTTTCTGACAGGAAGTTTCTGTATTTCTTTTATGAGTTCCTTAGTTTTCATTGTCAATCATTTAATGTCGAAAGATACGAATTTATGGTCAAAATATTCCCACTTTTTTCTCTCCAATCAACGTTTGAAGTTGCGATTACTATGCTGCCCAACGGTCCTGGTATAGCCACAGTTGCGGATTTGCGGGCTGCTCACCTATCCCCCGAAAAGAAAGATAACGCGAAGCAGAAACCCCCAAACCTGCATTGCTCCCGCACCACGAAGTAGCAGCGAAGCTAATTGTCAGGTATAGCATGTTGGCACTGGCTTAGCCCCCTATTAATCGGACAATCGTACAGATTGGTTTTCAAAAGTAAAAATAATTAAAGAACTTTGCATCGGCAAGAAACGACCGAAGGTGATTTTTATACCGATGGTTGGAGAAATGATACGGCGCCGTTCATTTC
>DHFW01000025.1 GCA_002402465.1 Bacteroidales bacterium UBA4814 | reverse complement strand
TCAACCCCTTTTTCTTCCAACAGCTCTACCAGGGCATCAGGAACCTCCTTGTCGGTAATAATCATGTCTACCTGATCCAGTCCACAGATTTTGCTGAATCCCCTTCGGCCAAATTTGGAGTGATCTGTAAGCACAATTATTTTTTGGGATGAATTTATCATTTGCTGATTCAGACTGGCTTCCAAAGCGTTGGTGGTAGTAAGTCCAAACTCGGTATCGATGCCATCCACCCCCAGAAATAATTTATTACAGGTAAAGCCTTCGAGCATTTTTTCGGCAAAAGGTCCAACCACTGATGTGGAACTGTGGCGAAGCATTCCTCCCAGTTGCAACACTTCAGCAGCGCCCCCCAGCGCCAGTTCACGCGCAGCGATTAAGGACGAGCAAATAACCGTAAGCCCCTGAATATTTCTTATTTGGCGCCCTAATTCATTTACGCTCGTCCCTGATGCCAAAATGATGCTTTCACCCTCGCTGATCAGGCTGGCAGCAAAACTAGCAATACGCTGCTTTTCTTCAACAAACAGCTTTTCCTTTTCATTTACATGACGATCGCTTACATAGGGATCCTGAGGTGTTGCACTGCCGTGGGTACGGAAAAGCAAATTTTTGGCTTCCAGAAATTTCAAATCCTTTCGAATGGTTACGGTTGAAACCCCCAGTTTTTCACTCAGCTCCGCAACATTTACATAACCAGAAGTTTTCAACTTCTGTAGAATAAACTGATGACGTTCTGCAATACTTTGAGCCATAAATACATTTTTTTTCAAACTTACAACTTTATTTTCTTTTCTCGGAAAAGCCCGAGAAAATACACATTCCGAAACACGAAAACAATATTTTCGAAACTTTTCGAAACTTTTTTCTTTCTTTTTGTTGCTTTTTGTTTTTTTATGTTTTAATATTGCAACGTGAAAGTTTCTTTTTCTACAAAAAAACAAACAAATGAACCGCGAGCAAATCTTACAAAAGGTCAAAGAATTTAATGAATTGTATGACTTTATTATTATTGGCGGAGGTGCTACTGGCATTGGCATAGCCTTGGAAACCACCACCAGGGGATACAAAACTTTGTTGCTCGAAAAGTCGGATTTTACCAAATCTACTTCGAGTAAAAGCACTAAGCTGGTGCATGGCGGGGTGCGTTATCTTGAACAAGGGGATGTAATGCTGGTGCGCGAAGCCTGCGTTGAGAGGGGCCGGCTATTAAAAAACGCACCGCATCTGGTAAAAAACCTATCCTTTATCATTCCTACTTTTGGTTGGTTCGATGAACTCATGTACACCGTGGGCCTGACCATGTATGATCTTCTTGCAGGGCGTTACAGCCTGGGACGTTCATTGCGCATTTCTAAAAAGAAAACCATTGAACGTATTCCAACCATCGACAAGAAAAAAATTACAGCAGGAGTAGTTTATCACGATGGTCAGTTTGACGATTCGCGCCTGGCGGTAAATGTGCTGCAATCGGCTGTAGAGGCTGGTGCCCATGCACTAAATTATATGGCCGTTGCGAACCTCAGCAAGGACGATCATGGGAAGGTGAACGGGGTTTTGGCTATCGATACAGAAACCGGTCAGGAATATTCCATAAAAGGGAAAGCGGTTATTAATGCAACGGGTGTATTTGCCGACGACATTTTGCAGATGGATAAACCCGGGCAAAAAAAGACCATCAGGCCAAGCCAGGGCGTGCATGTGGTGCTTGACCGCAGCTTTTTACCGGGCGATTACGCCATGATGATTCCAAAAACCGATGATGGACGCGTACTATTTGCCGTTCCATGGCACAACAAGGTGGTTGTGGGTACCACAGATACCCCCTTAAATGAAGCCTCCCTTGAACCCGTTGCCCTGGAAGAAGAAATTGAATTCATCCTGAGCACCACCGGCAGGTACCTGACCAAGGCCCCATCACGAAAGGACGTATTAAGTGTATTTGCTGGCTTGAGACCTTTGGCAGCACCAAAGGGCGATAGTAAAAAAACCAAGGAAATTTCGCGTAGCCATAAAATTGTGGTCACCGACTCGGAATTGTTCACCATGCTTGGTGGCAAGTGGACCACCTTCAGAAAAATGGCTGAGGATATGGTAAAAAAGGTGGAAACGGTAAAAAACTGGAAGAAAACCAGTTCAAAAACCCGAAACCTGAAAATTCACGGATACAGAAAAGGTGTGGATTACAAGGACCCGTATTATTTTTACGGAAGCGATAAGGAGCTTATGCTGGGCCTTGCCAAAAACGAGCCCGAAACGAATGAAACACTCAGCGAAAGCCTGAATTTATTAAAGGCTCAGGTGATTTGGGCTGTGAGGAATGAGATGGCCCTAACCGTAGAGGATGTTCTTGCCCGCCGTACCCGATGCCTGTTGCTCGATGCCAGGGAGAGCGCCCGAATTGCTCCGAAAGTGGCCGCCATTATGGCAAAAGAGCTTGGAAAAGACAAGGCTTGGGAAGAAAAACAAGTCGATGAATTTGTGAAGCTAACAAAAAACTACCTCCTTTCATAATTAGAATCTTAAACCATTACATTAACCAAAACCTAGACTCATGGAAAAATTCATTTTAGCATTCGACCAGGGGACCACCAGCTCGCGGGCCCTTCTTTTCGATCATAAAGGAAACATTCGCTCGGTTGCCCAGAAAGAGTTTCAGCAAATTTTCCCCAAGCCAGGCTGGGTGGAGCACGACCCCAGCGAAATATGGTCTTCGCAAGTAGCTGTAGCGGCAGAGGCCATGTCGAAAATTGGCATCAACGGTTCGAACCTGCATGGAATTGGTATTACCAACCAGCGAGAAACTACCATTGTGTGGGATCGAAAAACAGGAGAACCTGTTTATAACGCCATCGTTTGGCAGGACCGCCGCACCTCAGGCTTTTGCGATGAATTGAAAGATCGTGGAATGGCAAAAATGATCAGAGAAAAAACCGGTTTGGTGATCGATGCCTATTTCAGCGGCACTAAGGTAAAATGGATCCTTGACCATGTAAAGGGTGCCCGCGAAAAAGCCGAAAAGGGTGAACTTGCTTTCGGAACGGTTGACAGCTGGCTGGTTTGGAAACTCACCCAGGGCCGCACCCATGTTACGGATGTAACCAATGCCAGCCGCACCATGCTTTACAACATTAACACCCTGAAGTGGGATGATGAGTTGCTCGACTTGATGGGCATTCCAAAATCGATGTTGCCCAGAGTGGCTTCTTCGAGCGAAGTGTATGACCACAGCAACACCACCTTTTTCGCATCAAAAGTGCCCATAGCCGGTATTGCAGGCGACCAGCAGGCCGCGCTCTTCGGACAAATGTGTACCGAAGAGGGAATGGTCAAAAACACCTATGGCACAGGCTGTTTCATACTAATGAATACCGGCGAGAAGCCATTTATTTCGAAAAACAACCTGGTAACAACCATTGCCTGGCAGTTGAATGGAAAAACCATTTATGCCCTTGAAGGCAGCATCTTTATTGGTGGGGCCGTGGTGCAATGGCTTCGCGATGGTTTGGGAATTATCAAAGCATCTTCCGAAATTGAGGCCCTTGCCAGCCAGGTTGAAGACAGCGGCGACCTTTATTTTGTGCCAAGTTTTACTGGTATGGGGGCTCCCTATTGGGATCAATACGCCCGTGGACTCATGGTAGGTATTAGCCGCGGAACCACTCGCGCACACATTGCAAGGGCAGCCCTCGAAGGAATCGCTTTTCAAACCATGGACGTTCTCCACGTGATGAAACTCGATACCGGAATGAAAATAAAAGAACTGCGGGTGGATGGAGGGGCCTCTGCAAACAACCTGCTGATGCAGTTTCAGTCCGACATTCTGAAAACCAGCGTAATTCGACCCAAGGTCATTGAAACAACAGCCATGGGGGCTGCTTACCTGGCAGGTCTTGCCACAGGCTTCTGGAAAGATACTGAAGAAATCCGCCAGCAGTGGCAACCCGAAAAACAGTTCGAGCCAGCCATGCCCGACAGCCAGGTCATGACCATAAAGAGAAAATGGGCTGATGCAGTGAAACGGGCCAAATCCTGGACCAGATAAGGGATTTAATGTCCTTTAGTCAGGGTTTGACTTGGAGTCAAGCCCTGACTAACTTTTGAATTATTTATTTTTCAATGGATTCTGTCGGGTATCAAAAACCCTGTTTATATAAACACAGGTATGATCCGAACTCATTCGATACGTGATTTTTAAATGTCCTTCAACAAGCTTTTTATATTCTCTCTTAAGGTGACTGAACTGCTCATCTCGGGGTCCCATTCTGACAAATCTTTTATCTGCCAGCATATCAACACGTTTGAGAAGGCTTTCAATAATGGAAAAAGATTTTTCTTCGCCAATTAATTCATTGTTGAAAAAATAGACTCTTTGTAAATCCTTGACTGCCCTGCGAGTCCATTTTATCTGGTTTTCCGCCATTGATGAACCTCCTTCTTAAGGATGTCATGACTTGTAAGATTACCTTTTTCGATATCCTCTTCCGATTCTTCAAGGAGTGAGCCTTCGAGAAATGAAATCATTTTTTGGTAGACTTCTTCCAGAAAAGGTTCATTGACATTGTCAAGGTTCTTTTTAATAAAGGCTTTTTTTTCAAGAGTGTTCATACCGCCGTAATTACTGTATTCCAAATTTAAGAAATTTCTGGCTTCCTTTGGCAACATGCGGTACTATACTACTTCCTACTTCCTACTTCCTACTTCCTGCCGCTTATCACTTTTCCCTGCGCTCTGTGCCCTGTGCCCTCTGCTATTTCTTCTCGTCTTCAAACGCCATACTAATGTAGGCCTCAAGTTCTTCGTACCACTGCTCTCCATATTTGCGAACGAGGGCTTCTTTAAGAAAGCGGAAAACCCGCACCTTGAGCTTTGCTCCCTTTTTTCGGGCGCAGTTGCAGATGGGCCAGCGATGGTAGTTCAAAGCATCATAAAATGGAAAGGAGGTTATCCTTATTGGATACAAATGACAAGAGATGGGTTTCTGAAAGTCAATAACACCTTCCTCCCAGGCTTTTTCGATGGCGCATTTGGCAATGTCGTGTTCATCGTAATACACGTAGGCGCACTGCCCGCCTTCCACCAGGGGCGTAACGGGCTCGCCGGCCGGGTCGGTCACCCAGGTGCCTTCCTCCTCCACAGTGGCGATGCCCTTTTCAATCATGAAGGGCTTTACGCGGGCATAGATTTTCTGTAAAATGAGGGTTTCCTCTTCAGACAGGGGTGCACCGGCATCGCCTTCCACGCAGCAGCCGCCCTTGCATACTGGCAGGTCGCAAACAAATTGTTCGAGGTATATCTCGTCCGAAATTAAAGTCTGGCCAATAATAATCATGGCGCAAAGGTATAGCAAAACCTTTTTGAAGCTGCCAGAATTAATAAAAGAAGAACGCCTATCTGGTTATTTGCATTTTTACTTTGTGTTTTTTGAGTCTCTTTTGTGTCACTTTGCGAAACAACCCTTTTAATTGCACACAAAACCACCTGAAATTATTAAGCTCCACAAAGGCAAGAAAAACCAAAAAAAACCATTAGAACCCGAAATAATTTCTGGCACATAAACCCGGATTACCTGGTTACAACCCACCCAATTTTCATCCTCCTGATGTCAAAAAATTTTCATGTAGGTTTCATTTTTTCTTTTTTTGGAGGTTTTTGGTTAACTTTCAGGGCCCATTTAAACCATGGGCCCTGATTTTTTTACCAATGATAAAAATTGTTGCCGATAACAAAATCCCTTTCCTGGCTGGTGTTCTTGAGAGGGTTGCCAAGGTGGAATATTTGCCGGGAGCAAAGATCAGCCGCGAGCATTTGCTCGATGCCGATGCCCTGATAGTGCGTACCCGCACCCTTTGCAATGCCGGTTTGCTCAAAGGCACTTCCGTGAAATTCATTGCTTCGGCTACCATTGGCCACGACCACATCGATAAGGAATATTGCCGCCAAAAGGGAATTGTTTGGGTTAACGCTCCCGGGTGCAATGCCGGCTCTGTGGTGCAGTATGTATCGTCGGCAATGGCACATATTTTTTTGCAAAAAGATTACCCTTTTGGGGAAATAACCCTGGGTGTAATTGGTGCCGGCAATGTGGGAAGCCGACTGGTAAAAGTGGCCCAAACCCTTGGACTGAAAACCCTGGTGAACGATCCGCCAAGGGCTCGTAAAGAAGGCCCGGAAGGTTTTTGCAACCTTGAAGAGCTGCTCGAAAAGGCCGACATTATCAGCCTGCATGTGCCACTGAATATGGACGGCCCCGACAAAACCCTTCACATGGCAGACGCCCGATTTTTCAGCAGGATGAAAGCAGGCGCATGGTTCATAAACACCTCACGGGGAGAGGTGGCAGAAACAGGAGCTTTGAAAAATGCCCTAAGTTCTGGAAAGCTGGCAGGCGCAATCATCGATGTGTGGGAAAACGAGCCCGACATTGATCGGGAACTCCTCAGCCTGGTTACCATTGCAACTCCCCACATAGCAGGCTATTCAGCCGACGGCAAGGCCAACGGCACCAGCATGAGCGTGCAGGCCATCAGCCGATTTTTCGACCTGGGCCTCGACCATTGGAAACCCCAGACCATCCCGCTCCCTGCCAAACCGCAGCTAAGCCTTTCCGCGAAAGCGAAAACCAAAAGAGAAATATTCTGCGAATTAAGTTTGCAGGCCTACGACATTCATGCCGACGACCGAACCCTTCGCAACACTCCTGAAACTTTTGAAAAACAACGTGGCGACTACCCCATACGACGGGAACCGCATGCGCTAAGCGTCGCAACTCATGATCTGAAAAAGGAACATGTGGATTTTATTCAGGCCCTGGGATACAAACTTTAGGGGCTAGGGATCAGGGATTGTTAATTATCAATTGTTAACCCCGCTCATCCTCAAATCAAAAAAACATCAAATCTTCCCAACTTCATACCTTCCCAACTTCCTAACTTCTCAACTTCAATTAATCTTCCCTTTTTCGCAGGAATGCAAACAGATAAAGGCTGAAAACGGCTGAGGTGCTCAATTGAATAAGCAGCGGGGTGCTGATGAGGCTGTCGCCGGGCAAAACAGTAAGAATGGCTAAATACTTGAGGCCGTAATAGAAAATTTTGCTGAGCCAAATGCTTATGAAGATAGCTGGCAGCGCATGAATGCGTTTCACAAGGAAATAAAACAGGGCCACATTCACCACCAGTTCGGCCGAAATGAGCATGGTTTTGACCAGCACCGGGTGGGCCGAAATCAGGAATGAGAACAGCGGAAGGGTTAATGCCAGCAAGTAGGCGTTTTTGCGGTTGGTATGCACCAGGGCAAGCACCAGCATCAAACGCATGGGTTCAATAAGATAAAGCTTAATACTGAGCATGTGCGAGATGGCCGGAAGAAAATAAATAAAAGCCAAAGCAAAAACATCAAGGACGGCGGGCTTTATGTAAGTCTTCCAGGAAACGGTGCTGATGTTGGCAGTTGCTGACATTTTTATATCTATTTTGGTTGCTTACTTAAAATCATTATAAATAAACACTTTCAGAGGTGTTTACGGGCGTAAAATTAAGAAATTTTGGCCTGAAATGATATTTTTGCGGTTACAAAAGCAATTCAAAAGAAAGGCATTGAAATGGACAGGCGCAGTTTTATCAGAAAAGGATTTATTTATTCGGCCCTTGCGGGCTTATACACTTCTACCATTGGGCGAATTCCCTTGTTGACAGCTCAGCGGCCGGCAAACCAATCGACCGGCAATTACGACCTGGTGGCAGTGCGCGGAGGCGAGCCTGTAGCCATGTATCGCAGGGCCATGCAGGAGATGGGTGGCATACAACGCTTTGTGAAACGAGGGCAGCGCGTGGTGGTGAAACCCAACATTGGCTGGGACGTTCCGCCCGAGCGGGCCGGCAACACCAATCCGGATCTGATAGGTGCCATTGTAAAAGATTGCCTTGATGCAGGCGCCAGCCGGGTGTTCGTGTTCGACAACACCTGCGACAACTGGCAACGATGCTACCAGAACAGCGGCATAGAAGATGCGGTGCGCCGTGCCGGCGGGCAAATCGTGCCCGGAAACCTGGAGCGCTACTACCACGATGTGGAGATACCCGGTGCACGCCGTCTTAAAACGGCCAAGGTGCATGAGCAAATTCTCGAAGCCGACGTGTTCATCAACGTGCCGGTGCTTAAGCATCATGGCTCAACTACCGTAACCATTGCCATGAAAAACCTGATGGGCGTGGTTTGGGACCGCCGCTTCTGGCACCGCAACGATTTGCACCAGTGCATTGCCGATTTCTGCCTTTACCGAAAGCCCGATCTGAACATAGTGGATGCTTACCTGGTAATGACACAGAATGGTCCGCGCGGCACCTCAACCGCCGACCTTGCCCTGAGAAAAAGCCTGCTGGTATCGACCGATATTGTTGCAATAGATGCCGCCAGCACCCTGATTTTCGGCACCCAACCCGAAAACATCGGGCACATTAAAATCGCCTCCGAGATGAATATCGGCCAAATGAACCTGGACAGGCTCAACATCAAGCGCGTTGCCATTTAAAACCTAGCCAAGTATGAAACTTCGTCACCTGAAAAAGATCAGGATAGCCCTGTCTCTGGCCATTTTTTTATTCTTGCTTATTTTCTTTCTGGGCATTGAATCGGGCCTGCTCAATCCGGTATCGAATTTTCTTTTGCGCCTGCAGCTCATCCCTTCCATACTGCGTTTCCTGGCCTTGTTTTTCACCATTTCGGGGCTGGGATTTTTGCTTGTACTGGGGCTCACTTTTCTTTTCGGCCGGGTATACTGCTCGTCCATTTGCCCCATGGGCACGCTGCAGGATATGATTATTGCCCTGGCGCGCCCATTACGAAAAAAGAAAAACCGGAAATTTACTTACTCGGGCAAGCAGAAAAATATTTTGCGCTACAGCGTCTTAGTAGCAACGATTGTATTCTGGTTTTTTGGCAGTCTTTTCCTGGTGAATCTCCTCGACCCCTATTCGAACTTCGGAAAGATATCGGTCAGTTTTTTCCAGCCTGCATTTATCTTTCTGAACAACAAACTGGCTTTTTTCCTGGAGCGTTTTCATATCTATTCGGTGGCACCGTTGGAAGTTAAAACCCTCCCGCTTTATGTGATAATGGTTTCGGCCACTATTTTCCTCACCATAGGCATTATGTCGGTATTGCGTGGCAGGCTTTTTTGCAACACCCTTTGCCCGGCCGGCGCAATGCTGAGTTTGGTAGCCCACAAGCAGTATTACAAAATTACTTTCAACGACGGGGCATGTACCCTTTGCGGGAAATGTGAACGGGTATGTAAGGCCGAATGCCTTAACAGCCGCACCAAAGTAATTGATCACAGCCGCTGTGTAAGCTGTTTTAATTGCTTCACTGCCTGCACCAACGATGCCCTTTTTTACAGCCATCAAAAAGCAGTTCCGGCCATGGTTGCCACGAACACCCCTGCCGCCAGCCCTGGAAAGCGACAGTTTTTGCTCACAATGGCGGGAGGAGCCCTGTCGATTCCCCTGCTGAAAAATGTCAGCCTTGCCCAGGGCTACAGCAAGCCCGGTTTGGTTCCCACCGGAACGGCAAGCCCGGTAACGCCCCCAGGATCCATCAGCTACGAACATTTTACCGGCAATTGCATTGCTTGCTACCTGTGCGTAGGAGCTTGCCCGAAAAACGTCATCGTACCCTCGTTTTTCGATTATGGGTTGAATGGCTTTATGCAACCCAAACTCGACTACCACAGAAGTTTCTGTAATTTCGACTGTGTGAAATGTACCGAGGTTTGTCCCACCGGTGCCATTACCAAACAAACACCCGGGGAGAAGCAGAAAATCCAGATCGGGGTGGCCCGCTTTATGCAGGAAAGTTGCATCGTTACGATAGACCGCACCGACTGCGGCGCCTGCTCCGAGCACTGCCCCACCAAGGCAGTGCATATGGTAGAATGGGAAGGCCTGAGGCTGCCCGAAGTTACACCCGACCTGTGCGTGGGCTGCGGCGCCTGCGAATATGCCTGCCCCACCGAGCCGTATAAGGCCATTTATGTGGAAAGCAACCTGGTGCACCTGGAAGCCCGGCCCATTGAAGAAAGCGACGGGCCGCAGCAACAGGTACTTGACGATTTTCCATTCTGATCAGGAAGAGATACCAAAGCCCAGGGCCAGCAGCGCTGCCAGCACAATGGCATACACCAGTATGCCCAAAAAGGAGGCTTGTAGAAACAGCCGTGTTTTCATACCAAAAAGCTTGACGGTGGCTGCAATCACCCACACTCCAATCCAGGGAGTGAGCAAGGCCGTAAACCAAAAACCATGGTTGTTGAGTTTTTTGCTAACCTTATCGGAGGCCAGGCCTTGCAGCCAGCGGCCAATCCTTCCGCGACCAGCAATCTGCTCATAAAAAGAGGTAACGAGGACGGCTGGAAGGAAATTTCCAAAAACACTCCAGAAAACCACCGATACCGGGTCGAGCCCCATAGCCAGGCCCGAAGGCACCGCAACATAAATCTCGGCAAGGGGGAAAAAACCTATAAACCAAACCGAAAAGGCTTTTGCGAAATAGGAAAACATAGCACTGATTTCAAACAAGTGGCAAAAGTACTCAACATTCCTTCCCCCGAAAGGGGAAAAGCATGAAAAACAGGCCCTGATTGCCGGTCAGCATGGTTCTATTTTTCTGTTATTCATTTCACAATTAAGGGATAATCATTACCTTTGCTGTGCGTCGGATGTAACAAAATTTCTCAAACAATTCTTTTTTGCCATGAATAAAACGCTGAAGATCAGAGATCTCACTTTACGCGATGGACAGCAGTCGCTTTTTGCCACCCGTATGACCCAGGCCCAGGTCGACCGGGTACTCCCCTTCTACAAAGACGCCGGATTTTACGCCATGGAGGTTTGGGGCGGTGCAGTACCCGACTCGGTAATGCGTTACCTCAATGAAGATCCATGGGAAAGGCTCGAAAAGATCAAGGCAAGCATAGGCGACACCTCCAAACTGACCGCTCTTTCGCGCGGACGCAACTTGTTTGGGTACAACCCTTACCCCGACTCGGTGATAGAGGGCTTTAACCGCAACGCCGTGAAATCGGGTATCGACATCATGCGCATATTCGACGCCCTGAACGACACCAGCAATATGGTTTCGACCATTAAATATGTGAAGGAAAATGGCGGCATTGCCGACTGCACCGTATGCTATACCGTAGATCCGAAATTCAGAAAGAGAGACCACCTGAAAGGACTGCTCCAGGGAAAACTGCTTCCCGGAAAGGTCTTTACCATTGAGTATTTTGTAAGAAAAGCCCAGGAGTTGGAAAAGATGGGCGCCGACATGATTACCATCAAAGACATGGCCGGCCTTATCCCCCCGGTCAAGTCGGGCATCATCATTAAACTTATGAAGGAAGAAGTGGGCATCCCCATTAACTTCCACACCCACTCCACCCCCGGCTACGGGCTGGCCTCGGTACTCACCGCCATCCTGAACGGGGTGGACATTGTCGACACCTGCATACTAAACTTTGCTGGCGGCCCTGCAGGTCCATCGTTCGAAATTGTACAAATTTTCTGCAACAAGCTGGGCATAGACACCGGCGTTAACCTTGAGGCTGTTGTAAAAATAAACAGGGAACTGAAAGAAATCCGCAAGGAACTTGCTGATTTCGACACCTACCAGATTTTTCCGATTGATTTCGACATCACAAAAGACAAGCTGCCCAAAGAAATTGACGCCCTGTTCGATAAGGCCATTGAGCTGGCACGCGAGCGCAAGGAGCGGGAGTTGCTGGTTGCCACCCAGGCCATTGAACAATACTTCAAGTTTCCGCCACCCAATGAAAACGTACGCACAGCCGAGATCCCCGGCGGCATGTACACCAATATGCTGGCCCAGCTAAAACAGCTAAAGCTGGAAAAACTGCTGCCGCGCGTGCTGGAAATCATCCCTTCGGTACGCCTCAATGCCGGCCTTCCGCCACTGGTAACTCCCACCAGCCAGATTGTGGGCGTACAGGCCGTAAATTGCATTATCGACGAGAACAACGGTAAGCCCTTTTATACCACCAACTCTGTGCAGTTTGTAAACCTGGTAAAAGGCCTTTACGGGAAAACGCCCATCCCCATTGATCCGGCCTTCCGAAAGCAAATAACCGGATCGCCAAAAGAAACGCCTTACAACCCCAAACACTACAAAAAACAAGATAACCCGGTGCTTGAAGAATTTGGCGGTGTAAAACTGGCCCAAAACGAAAAGGAGGAACTGCTGCTTGAGCTGTTCCCCTCGGTAGCCACCACCTTCCTGTCGAACCGCATTGAACAGCGCCACCTTGCTGAGCTCAGGGCAATTCAGGAAGAAAAACGCCGCAAGTATGAGGCCGAAAAAGCAGAATACGAAAACCTTTCAGAAGAAGAAAAAGAAAAACGTTTGCTCGAAGGACTCTATAATTATAAGTGGACCACTTTTAACGAAGAAGAGTAATAAAAAAAATGTTGCAAATTAATTGATTGTCAAGCTTTCTGCGTAAATCAATCAGATAAGAATTAACTACCACAACTGTCATTTTATTTGACGTAGAAGAACATAAAATGGGTCGCTACCTTTCGGCAGCGACCCATTTTATTTTATCCAAAAAATTATACGCTAATAGTTTACCTACCTTGCAATCAGTATTCGAGTGGTAAAGATATCACCGTTTACTGATTTCAACCTTACCAGATAGAAACCCTGCTTCAAGTTTGAAACATTAAGCTGGTAATTATTCTGTTTAACTTCAGCCCTATACACTATTTGCCCGGTTGCATTAAAGAGTTCAATTTCCCTGATATTCTCACCGCTCATGAAAAACATGAAATCGGATGCGGGGTTTGGGAAAATCTTTAGTTGGTCTTCCCAAATATCGGGAACAGAAACAGTAGACTGAAAAATGGCAATGAGTGTAATATCTGCGGAAATAGTAATCTCATTTTCAGCTACCTCTGAAACAATATTTTCATCTGCATCAGTCCATGCCACGAAAATAAAACCATCGTTTGGAACTGCATTTACCGTTACGGTCGTACCAGCAATATAAGTACCAGCCCCACTTACAGTACCTGACTCTTCAGGTTGAACAAGCAGGGTAAGGGTGTACATGGGTAATCCGGTAACTTCAAGGGTAACAGGTACAATAACCAGTCCTTCATTAATAGAATTATTATTGATCCTGATGTTGGCTGTATAAGTTCCAGGCTCAAGGTCTGTGGCATCGAAGCTTACGGTAACAATTTGACTTTGATCTTCCTCAACGTTCCCTGATGCAGGATTTATGGTAAGCCACTGTACGCCATCATACTGCAATCTGGCACGAATATTCCAGTTTCCGTTCAGTCCGTAATCTGAAAGATGTTCCCATTGGGCCGGATCCTGTGTAAGCAGATTACCATCCAAAATGGCCGGGCCCCCATCAATTCCTAAAACATAAACTCCTGCATCGTGGGTTATCATAAAACCAACCCAAAGATCAGCACCACTAACTTTCAAAACTTCATCCAGTTCTACGGTATTCCAGCTTGCCGCAGCGGGTGTAAATACCTGTTCATGCAAAAGCACACCGGGTGTTGTGGTTGTACCTGCATCCCAAATCATAAGTTTAATTTCAGTTGGAACATCTCCTAAATAAACATCAACTGATTCAAGCAAATATCCACCAAAAGGAGCCACCATTTGCGAAGGATAGCGGGCTGCGCCGTAGAAAGTACCACCGGCAATCAGACCAATAGCATCCACATTGGCGCCATCGTAATTCAAAATTACGTCATTTTTATCATTGGCTTTGCTTGCAGGATGGAAACCATCGGTACCTTCCTTTTTGTCAAGTTGCAGATTTCCTCTATCAGCAAATTTTGTTCTGCCTACAGGTACTTCCTGTACTTTTGCATCATCAACCACATACTGAATAACTGCATTGTAAGTAAGGGTACCATCGCCGGGATTGGAAATTTCAAGCGTTTGTTCTGAAGCTTCCCCCATATCCAGGGTTTCGCTCAGACTTAAAGGATCCACTTCAATAACAGGCTGAGCCGGAGCAAAGTCAATCATAAAACTTACATTATTGCCATCACGGTCGATACCGGCGCCAATGAAGCGGTTGCCATCACCCGAAACACCACTGATAGCGTAGAAAGTCCAGTCGGCTGAATCAAACCAGCCACGGTTAACAGCGTAATCATTGAAGGTGGTTAATGTTCCGCTGGGATTCCTTACAAAAGCTCTTCTTAGGTCAGGAAACGGAGGAAAGCCTTCGGCAGTAAAACCAAAAACCCAACCATCATTAGTAACTGCAGCGGGGTTGATGCTGCCAGGATTGAGAGTATTTTCAAAATAAATGGTTGCACCGGTATTGGAATTCCAGAGAAAACCTTCGCCTGCCCTGGTTCCGGTAACATACGACCCGTTTGGAGAAGCTGCATTTGCTTCGCCCCCGGCGTTTTGGTCAATAAATATTATTTCATTATTATGCCAGATCAGCGGTGAGCGGCTCGCACCTGTTGTTACCCCCCAGCCGTAAACAACTTCACCATTGGCATTAATACCATTGGGGCGGTTACCCTCGGGCAATGAAGGATGGACGCCAATATTATCATAACCATCTTCTTCTGTCCAGCTGAAGGCTTTGTATTGATAAGGAGGAGAATACTGCATACCCACAATTTTTCCATCAGATGATATTCCCCATCCGTTATTATAATCCGTCATGAAAAATTCGGGTACTGCAGGGTTTATTCCCAGATACTCAAAATCAGTATTATCAGGGCTCCAGCGACCTGTAACCTGCACCGGATTTCCATTGTACAAAAGATTCGGATCTCTGTAGGTTACAACAACCTCACCTGAATTTGAAACACCGTTGACATCTCCTGCAATATTCATTACTCCGGTTGCTTCTGACCAGTAATAGCCTGACTGCCCGCCAAAAGGTGTTCCAACTACATGTTGTCCGTTTTCGGAAATGGCTATTGGGAAAGTATATGCATTTTGTAAAACAACCAGATTTACTGGAGTTACATCTATTACATTCATGGTAACCGGAATAGTAACTTCCGGATTTTCAGCATCATTGGAAGTAACAATAATGCTGGCAGTATAAGAACCAAAATCCAGCCCCATTCCGTGGAAATTGAGTTGAACGATTTGGCCTGAATTACCTGCAACAGAGCCTGAGACCGGATCGATTGTCAACCATCCTTCCTCATCCAAATAATCCACTTCAATCTCAAAGGTAAGAGCACCAATACCTTCATTATGAATATTGATCCTGTTGGTGGATGTGCCGGTCTGGGAAACTGACTGTTCAATTTCTTGTGGTATAATCACCATCACAGGATCAGTATCAAGCTCTTCGCCCAGGGCAATATCATCAACGAACCAGTAGTGAGCATAATTCCCTTCATAACGAAAAGCAATATAAATATCTTCACCTGCATAATCTTCCAAATTAATAATGACCTGAACCCACTGATTGGTTACTTCGGCAACTGTCCATAATTCCACATAATCATTATCAGCAGGATCAGGACTGCCGGAACTAACCAGCACGCTGTTTTTGCCATAGTAAAATGCATCGCCATTGAAATGCCAGAAGGTTAAAAAGAAAAATCCTTCTGCCGGCATGCTGATTTGTGGTGTTACCAGCCAACCATCCTGAAATCCTGAAGCATAATAGTGTAAAGCTGATTGTGAACCGTTGGGTGTATGGTTATTGTTGGAAGTAATTTCCCAGGTTACATCTCCAGCCTGGTTGTATACCGTCCATCCTGAAGGAATACCCTCGCTTCCTTCAAAATTTTCAATAAAGGGATAATCGGCCATGGCCGGCTTCACGCACAGAAATAACAGTGCTGTTAAGAACGTAAAAAGTAATTTTGCTTTCATCATTTATCTGGTTTTAGTTAAAAAATTGCCTTATGAGGCGAATCTGGTTTAGTTATTAAAGCTTTATAACCATTCATTCAAATATCAGCAGGTTATCGGGTGTTATCTTTTTTATCAGGGAGTTCTTTTTTTCCTTCCCGAAAAAATCATAGATCTTTTTCAAAGCTTCATTCTTCAGCTTCATTTGCTCCAGCAATATCTCTAAATCCAAATCGGTTGATTCAGTTTTTTCTTTAACTACCTTTTTCTTTCCGGAAGATCTTTGAGCCGGCATTGCAATTAAGATTTTCTGCAATGATACGCCACAGGATTGGGTGGAAGCAAATTTTCATACTGCACTTAGCTGCCACAGCACAAAAAAACACTGCAACAAAAGTGCTACAGCAAATCATAAACATCTGATTAAATGGATTCTATATGCTCAACAAATAGTCGGTGAGATTTACTTCCGAATTGGTGAGGTGGAGTTTTTTGCGCAAACGTGTACGTGCCACTTCAATACTGCGCAATGATTGGCCTGTGATGGAAGATATTTCTTTGGTGGTCATATTAAGACGCAGGAATGCACAGAGGCGCCTTTCATTAAGGCTTAAATCAGGATTGATTTGTTGCAGTTTGTCATAAAAATCATTATGCACCTGGTGAAAACGCAACTCAAACTCCTGCCACACCGATTCATCCTGCGTTTTTTCCAGGTCACGGATGATACCTTTTATGAGCTCCTGTTGCTCACGGTTTAAACCATGGCTATGCATTAGGAGTTTTTGAGTGATTTCATTAACCAGTTCATTTTTTCTTATCTGGTACATCACATTTGTGGTGAGCTCCTTGTTTTTAATCTCCAGCTCATTTTCAAGATTTTGTCTTACAAGTTGATTTTTCTCCGACTCTAGCAGGAAGTTTTCATTTGCCAGTTGCAATCTGCGGGCACGGCTTCTCGTAAGAAAGAACAATAGTCCGAGAATTACCGCAATAAGAAGCACGAAGCCTCCACTGAGTTTATATCTTTGTTCCTTTCTCCGTAGTTCCATCTGCCTGAGTAATTCTCTCTCCTGAAATTGTGCAGTAACCTCCAGCCTTGTAATCTCCCGATGGGTTTCTTCATTATTGAGCTGATCACTATATTCTTTGAGCTGTTTGTGATACTTTAGCGCTGAATCAGCCTGGTTCTGATAATTGTAATACTCAAACAACTGGCTTGAGAAATTAATAAGCAATTGCAAGCTTCCCAGGCGCTCGGCCAGAGCCATTCCCCTGTAGGCATAATCAAAAGCAATAGCATAATCCTCGCGATTAAAATGAAACTGCCCAAGATTGCGGTACGAGGAAGCTTGTCCATGCCTGTCGCCGGCATTCATCCGTATGTCAAGAGCATCATTCATTGCTATAAGTGCTTCATCAGGCCTGCCCATTTCGCCATAGAGTTTACCCAAGTTGTTGAGCAAACGGGCCAGCACCAGCTCCTGTTCTGGAATACGCCGGGCAATGCTGGCTCCCCGAAGGTAATATTCCAGTGCATCTTCCGGAAAACCAAGGTTTTCATAGGCAACACCCAGGTTGTTATAAATAGCAGGCAATTCAACCCGGGGCAACGTATCCGGTACAGAATTTTCAGCATCCATTTCTTCAATAAGTCTGATTACATCCAGCAGGTCATCGCGGGTTTCTTCAAATTTCTGCATCATCAGCTTTATGGATCCGATATTGATCATTCCCCTGAGCACTCCATCGTTGTTTCCCAATTGTTTATTCAGATCCCTGAACTCGTAATAGTGTTTTGCTGCCAAATCGAGCAAGCCATATTGAAAACACACGAAACCCATATTAGAAAGTGCCATAGATACAAGCTGGGGGTTTTTACTTAACCTGGCGGTTTCCAATGCCCTTTCGGCATATCGCAGTCCCGCGGAAAGATCATCCAGAGAGTATTCCCGGGAGATTTCGATCAGTGAGTGCACACGTAAAGAATCATCAGTAGCCATCTCAAGCTGATAAGTCAAAGAATCAAGCTTCTGAATATCTTGCCCTGAGAGGTTTCCTGAAAGGGCAGAAAAAAGAATCACAAGAAAAGTTAAAAAACAGCTGCTTTTCTTCAATTAATTAAGGTGTTGGTTTAACCAAACAAATTTATCAAAAAACCAACTATAAGATACCTCCGGAAATTTATTAGAAAACCAAACGACCAGATAGCTAAACAGTAAATTCATTGAAAAGATACGACAGCTAGTTTTTCGATTAAAACAAACCGGCCAGACCAGCAAAAAAAATACCCCGAAGTCAGAACTCCGGGGCGTTTCTTTTCTTAAAGAGAACAATCCAGCTCTTAGTAAGAAGCTACAAGATTAATCTTCAGGTTAATGTCATCGTTGATCAGGTTATCGCCGAGGTTATCGAAAAAACGGCCCGAGCCAAACCGCACGTCATAAATCGAACGGTCAAAATCGAAATCGGCATAAGCATTGATAATACCATCGCCATGGTTTACAATGGCGTTGAAAGCCAGGCTGTGGGTAATGTCCTTAATAGTAAGATTGCCTGAAACCCTGAAGTTGGGTTCACCTTCCACCGCGGTTTCGATGGGTTCGAAAGTAACGATTTCGAAAATAGCTTCAGGATAAGTAGCCACACTGAAAAAGTCGTCTGACTCGAGGTGACCTTTCAGGCGGGCATTCATTTCGGGATCAGTAATGTCGAGCACCACGATCTGGGTCATGTCAATAACCATATTACCACCCCAAAGCTGACCATCATAAACATAAATGACGCCTTCTTTAATTGCGATGGAACCGTTGTGTCCTGAGCCGGTAATTTTCTGACCCATCCATGCCACTTCACTGGCATTCACGTCAACATAAGCGCGGGTAACTTCCTCAGGAATCTCGCCGGCTTCAAGCCTTTCGATAATCTCGGCTTTCTTGTCGCTGCCGCTGCCGCACGAGGCCATTACTATGGCTGCAAATGCAAATACTGATAAAAACTTGATTCTTCTCATTTCTATTGTTTTTGGGTTATTAATCTTTACCTTTTAAAAATTCACAACTGTACTAAACGCGGAACACAAATTTTTGTTCAAGCATTTGAAGAAAAAATTACAAATTAATTTTTTTAATTTATATATTTAACGTTGAATTGTAAATAATTGTTTAAAAACATCAGAAAGAGCCAATAGTAAAAATGCATAAATACGGTTTTTAGGTTTGAAAAGCGTTTTCAACCCGGTTAAAAAACAGAGTTTGTACATAGAATTATAAACTGTGTATGCCGAAACAAAACGGCTTTAAGTCTTGCCAGCCTTGTTTTTTTGAATTGTTAACATTCTAACAATTCAAAAAAACATTAGCTTTGCCGTATTAAAATTTTCGCAATCAAAAGATATGTAAAACTTCAGGCAATGGTTTTATAGTTTGCCGGACTTTTATTATTTTCGCACATTCATTTTCCGAAAAGTCTTTATAAATCAAACAGATATGCAAACAAAACTTCAGGAATTAACCGAAAGAATTTACCAGGAGGGTGTCAACAAGGCCAACGAGGAAGCAGAAAAGATTCTGGCCGATGCGAAGAAGCAGGCAGAGGAACTCATCGGGAAGGCCCGCAAACAAGCCGATGACATTTTGAAAAATGCTGAGAAGGAAGCTGAAACCCTTCATAAGAACTCGCTCAACGAGCTTCAATTGGCCGGGCGCCAAGCCATCTCCGACCTGAAGCAAAAAATTGCCGGCATGATTGAGTCGGCCACCATTCAGCCTGAAACCAAAGGTGCTTTCAAAGACATTGCTTTTACACAGGACATTATTCAGACCATTGTAAAAAATTGGAACCCCAAAGAATCGGAAAATGTGGAACTGAGTCTGCTGCTTCCCTCTGAAAAGCAGAAAGAATTTGAATCTTTTTTTAAGGAAAAGGCCAAAAACCTGCTCGACAAAGGCCTTGAGGTTAATTACTCCGACCGCATGAAGTCAGGCTTTAAAATTGGCCCAAAAGAAGGAGGTTACATGATCTCATTTGCCGACGAAGATTTTGAGAATTTTTTCAAGGCCTATCTGCGTCCCAGGCTTATTGAAATGCTTTACGCAGAAAAGGAATAGCATAGCGGCAAATTGCGCCCAAATGATTTTCAAAAAAACCTAAACCTCTTGCAAGTGAAGCGAAATTATTACTACCTGGTAGCAGGCCTTCAGGACATAACCATCGACGTGCACAAGCTGCAGTTTTCGCAACTGGCTTTCAGGGAAGAACTGAAAACAGAAGTGCACCCTGATGATTACAAGCTGGTGGAAAAACTTTTTCTTCCGTTTGACAACGCCAACTTGCTCAATCTTTTGCAAAAAGCCGGAAAGCCATTTGACCAGAGAGGGAACTACAGCCAGGAAAGGCTCGAAGAAAACATCAAGGAACCCCACGACCTGCCCGAATACATGATGCGGTTTATTGCGGCATTCAAAAGCAAAGAACCCCTGATGCCCGACATGAGCCCCGAAAACGAACTGACCACCTTGTTCTTTGACCAAATGCTTGGGCTGAACAACGATTTTTTGCGCAACTGGTTTGAGTTTGAACTGAATGTCCGTAACATCGTAACTGCGCTACTGGCCCGCAAATACGAAATCCCTTACGAATACCAAATCATTGGAACCGGCGAGGTGGCTGGCATAATCCGCAAGAGCCATGCCCGCGACTTTGGCCTGGGAGCCGAAATTGACTACCTGGAGGAGCTGGCCAACCTGGTAAGAAACGACAACATACAGGAACGCGAAAAAGCCATAGACGAGCTGCGCTGGAAATACCTGGACGAGGAAATTTTCTTCGAATATTTCACCATTGAAAAAGTACTGGCATTTACTATAAAGCTTGGCATGGCCGAGCGCTGGCTGGGCATCGACAAAGACCACGGCAATGAAATGTTCAAAAAACTGCTCAAAGAATTGCAATCAAGCTACGAATTACCCGAATCATTTACAGAAAAATAAACATATATGAGTACAATCGGTAAGGTAACCGGAATTATTGCCAACCTGGTGATTGTTGAAACCGAGGGCACGGCTGCACAAAACGAGATTTGCTTCATTAAACATGGCGACACCCGCCTGATGGCAGAGGTGATCAAGATCATGGGCAAAAAAGTGTATGTGCAGGTTTTTGAAAGCACCCGCGGGCTAAAGGTTGGAAGCGAAGTGGAGTTTATGGGGCATATGCTCGAAGTGACCCTGGGCCCCGGTCTGCTATCAAAAAACTTTGATGGGCTGCAAAACGACCTCGACAAGATGGATGGCGTTTTCCTGAAAAGGGGTGAATATACCGAAGCCCTTGATAATGAAAAAATCTTTCATTTTGTTCCGATGGCTCAGCCTGGCGACAAAGTAACCGCCGGAAGCTGGCTGGGTGAGGTAAAGGAAAACTGGATGCCACACAAAATCATGGTGCCTTTCAAAATGGAAGGTGAATACACCGTGAAAAGCGTGGCTGCCGAAGGGGACTACAAGATAAACGACACCATGGCAGTGGTAACCGACAAGGAAGGCAAAGAAATTAAAATTACCATGGTGCAGAAGTGGCCTGTTAAAGTGACCATCCGTGCCTATAAAAATAAGCCCCGTCCTTTCAAGATCCTCGAAACTGGAATCCGCGTCATGGACACCCTGAACCCCATTGCCGAGGGCGGTACCGGCTTTATCCCCGGCCCCTTCGGATCGGGCAAGACGGTGCTTCAGCACAACCTCTCGAAGAATGCCGAAGCCGACCTGGTGATCATTGCCGCCTGCGGCGAACGCGCCAACGAGGTAGTGGAGATCTTTACCGAATTCCCCGAGCTCGACGACCCCCGCACCGGCCGTAAGCTGATGGAACGCACCACCATTATCGCCAACACCTCCAACATGCCCGTGGCGGCCCGCGAAGCTTCCGTTTACACGGCCATGACCATTGCCGAGTATTACCGCGCCATGGGCCTGAAAGTGCTGCTGCTGGCCGACTCTACTTCACGCTGGGCACAGGCGCTGCGCGAAATGTCGAACCGTATGGAAGAACTTCCCGGACCCGACGGCTTCCCAATGGACCTCCCGGCTATCATATCTAACTTTTACTCCAGGGCTGGCTTTGTTTACCTGAACAATGGCGAAACCGGCTCCATTACCTTTATCGGAACCGTTTCACCTGCCGGCGGTAACCTCAAGGAGCCCGTGACCGAATCGACCAAGAAAGCGGCCCGCTGCTTCTATGCCCTTTCGCAGGCCCGTGCCGACAGCAAGCGCTATCCTGCCATTGACCCCATCGACAGCTACTCAAAATATCTCGAATATCCGGAGATCACCGAATACCTCAACACCAAGGTAGCCCCGCAGTGGACCGAGCATGTGTTTGAAGCCAAGGATATTCTTTTGCGCGGAAAGGAAGCCCAGGAGCAGATCAACATTCTGGGCGATGATGGTGTTCCGCTCGACTATCACCTCAAATACTGGAAGGCCGAACTGATCGACTTTGTAATTCTTCAGCAGGATGCCTTCGACAAGATTGATGCCTCCTCCTCGCTTGCCCGCCAGCATTTTATGCTTGGCAAGGTGCTCGAAATCTGTAACATGGAGTTCAAGTTCGAATCGTTCGAACAGGTGAACCCGTATTTCAAGCGCGTGATCAACTCGCTGAAACAGATGAACTATTCTGAATTTGAGTCGGAGCAGTTTAAGAAAAACGAAAAAGAACTTGAAACCATAATCCAGGAAAGGAAGACTGCGTAATGGAAAAAGACACCAAAGCATTTCAGCGCGTATATACCAAGCTGTTTCAGCTAACCAAAGCTACCGTATCCTTATATGCCGATGGTATTGGAAATGAGGAGCTGGCCATAGTGGACGGCCGCCTGGCCCAGGTAGTGAAGATCATGGGCGATGTGGTGACCCTGCAGGTTTTTGCCGGCACCGAAGGCATTGCCACCAACGCCGAGGTAATTTTTACCGGTAAGGCGCCCACCCTGAAGGTGAGCGACGACCTGGCCGGACGTTTCTTCAATGCCTATGGCGAACCCTTGGATGGCAGCCAGATCATGGGCGAAGAACGTGAGATTGGCGGACCCAGCGTGAACCCCGTTCGACGCAAGCAGCCCTCTGAGCTTATTGCCACCGGTATTGCCGGCATCGACCTTAACAATACGCTGGTAACCGGACAGAAGATCCCCTTCTTTGCCGACCCCGACCAGCCCTTTAACCAGGTTATGGCCATGGTAGCCCTGCGTGCCCAAGCCGACAAGATCATTCTGGGTGGCGTAGGTCTTTCGAACGACGACTACCTTTACTTTAAGCAGGTATTCGACAATGCCGGCGCCCTCGACCGCATCGTGGGCTTTATCAACACCACCGAGAATCCCCCGGTAGAACGCCTGCTGGTGCCCGACATGGCCCTTACCGCCGCCGAATACTTTGCCGTGGAAAAGAACGAAAAGGTACTGGTGCTACTCACCGACCTCACGCTTTATGCCGACGCCCTCAGTATCGTATCGAACCGCATGGACCAGATCCCTTCGAAAGACAGTATGCCCGGCTCACTTTATTCCGACCTGGCGCGTCTGTACGAAAAGGCCGTTCAGTTTCCCGATGGCGGTTCCATTACCATTGTGGCCGTAACCACCCTCTCGGGCGGCGACATTACCCACGCCATCCCCGACAACACGGGCTATATAACCGAAGGGCAGTTGTTTTTGCGCAAAGACAGCGACGTAGGTAAAGTGATTGTTGACCCCTTCCGCAGTCTCTCGCGCCTGAAGCAGCTGGTAATTGGCAAGAAAACCCGCGAAGACCACCCGCAGGTGATGAACGCCGCAGTAAGGCTCTATGCCGACGCCGCCAATGCCAAAACCAAACTGGAAAACGGCTTCGACCTGACCGACTACGACGAGCGTACACTGGAGTTTGCAAAAGGCTATTCGGAAAAACTGCTGGCCATCGACGTTAATATCGATGTGGACACCATGCTCGAAACCGCCTATACCCTTTTCAGCAAACACTTCAGCCCGGCCGAGGTCGGTATCCGTCAGGAATTTGTGGATAAATACTGGAAGAAGAATTAAGGCATACCGTTCTTTTTATTCGAAAAAGAAAAATGAACCATGGCCATTAAGTTTCAATATAATAAAACCGCCCTTCAGCATATTGACAAGCAGCTGAAAGTCAGGGAGCGTGCTTTGCCCACCCTGAAAAACAAGGAGGCTGCCCTGCGCATAGAGGTGAAAAAAGCCAAAACCACCGCTGAGGAGTTTGAAGAAAAACTCAGCGAGCGGCTGCAGGCATACCAGCGAGCCATTGAGCTGTGGGGCGAGTTCGATAACGACCTGGTGAGCATTGAGGATGTGGACCTGTCGATCAAGAAGATTGCAGGGGTGAAAACGCCTGTGCTCGAAGATGTGAAGTTTTCCGTAAAGGAATTCAGCATCTTTAACCGCCCGGGCTGGTACCTCGATGGCATCAGCATTGTAAAGGAACTGGCACGCATTGCTATTGAGCGGGAAGTCTTCTTTCAGAAGATGCAGCTGCTCGATCATGCACGCCGCAAAACCACCCAAAAGGTGAACCTCTACGAAAAAGTTCAGATTCCCGGTTTTCAGGAAGCGATCCTTAAAATCAAGCGCTACCTCGAAGACGAGGAAAACCTCTCGAAAGCAGCCCAGAAGATTGTTAAAACACGTATTCAGGAAATGGAGGCCAGCGTATGATAGCACCCATGACAAAATATTCTTTCCTGGTGTATCACAGGGACTACCTGGAGTTTCTCGAAGAAATGCGGCATCTTGGGGTGCTTCACCTCATTGAGCGCCAAAAGGATGTTTCTGATGAGATGCTCGAAAAATACGACCTGATAAGCAAAGTAAACGGGGTGGTGAAATTTCTGGAAAAGCGCGAGGTAGAAAATCCTGCACCCAAGCAAGGTGTTGATGGAAGACAGGCCTACGAAGAAATAAATGCCCTTCAGCAGGAGCTGGAAAATAAATACCAGCAGCTCAGCACCCTGAAGAAAGAAATGTCGTACGCTGCACCCTGGGGCGATTTTTCGCACGACACCCTTAAAAAGCTTCGCGAGCAAGGCCTGCAGGTGAAATTCTACACCGTAACAGCCCGCAAATTTGAAGAAAGCTGGCTGCAGCAGTACCCCATGGCCGTAGTGGGCCAAAATGCCGGACTGTACTACCTGGTGCTGGTCAAGCGCGAAGACGAAACCTTCGACCTCGATCTGGAGGAAATGCGTGCCCCAGAAAGGCCCATTTCAGAACTGAGTTTTTATGAAAAGAAACTCAATGAAGAGGTAGAAGCCATTCACCGCAAATTCGATCAGCACGCCGCTGAAAGCCTGGATGCCATTAAGCATTTTCTGCTTAAGCTGAAGGAAGACCTCCATTTCGATAAAGTCCTTGAAAACACGGTGAAGGAGGCCGACGAAAAAGTAATGCTCCTCGAAGGCTGGGCACCCAATGAGAAAAAGGAGGAGCTGGCTGTTTTTCTGGAGAAAAAGAATATCCTTTTTATTGAAGAAAAAGCCACCCCCCAAGACAAGGCGCCCATTCTGCTCAAGAACAATAAGTTCTCAAAGAAATTTGAGATGATTGGCGAGCTTTACTCTCTGCCCAAATACGGCGAGCTTGACCTCACCCCTTTCTTCGCGCCTTTCTACATGATTTTCTTTGGCTTTTGCCTGGGCGATGTGGGATATGGGGCGCTGATGGCCATTATCGCCATTGCTGCCAAGAAAAAAGTTGCCAAAGAACTGAAGCAGGTGATGAGCCTGGTATTTTACCTGGGGCTTTCCACCATTGTTTTCGGACTTATAGGGGGCACCCTTTTCGGGATTAAACTTTACGACACCAACCTGCCGGTTTACCGCACCCTGGCGCAGCAATTCGAGGCACAGGGCACCGACATTGACCAGCTGTTGTTCTACCTGGCCCTGGTGTTTGGTGGTATTCAAATTCTTTTTGGGATGTTCCTGAAAGCCATCAACGAGGTGAGGCAATTTGGCTGGGGCTTTGCCCTGGGCACCATTGGCTGGATCACCCTGCTGGTGGGCGGCATTGCCTTGTTTGGCTACAGCCAGCTTTCGGGCACTCCTATGGACCAGCTAAACATTCCGCTTTACATTTTACTGGGTGTCAGCGGCCTGCTCATTCTGCCCCTCAACAATTTAGGCCGCAACGTATTTATGAACGTGGGCGCCGGCCTCTGGAACACCTACAATATGGTGACCGGCATCCTGGGCGACTTGTTGTCGTACATTCGTTTGTTTGCGCTGGGTATCTCCAGCGCCATCATGGGCTTTGTGTTCAACAGCCTGGCCGTTGAAATGAGCGGGAGTATTCCTGTGCTTAATATCATCATCATGGTTATCATCCTGGTGATCGGACACAGCATTAACATTTTCATGTCGGGCCTGGGCGCCTTTGTGCACCCATTGCGTTTGACCTTTGTAGAGTTTTACAAGAATGCCGGCTTCTCCGGTGGAGGAAAAAAATACGAACCATTCAGAAAATTAACTTAACGTCTCACTAAACCTAACCTTGAAATTATGGAACCAATTATTCTTGCTTACATTGGTGTTGGATTGATGATCGGGCTGGCCGGTATTGGCAGTGCATTCGGTGTATCGATGGGCGGCAACGCTTCGATCGGTGCCATGAAAAAGAACGACGAAGCCTTCGGTAACTACCTCATTCTTAGCGCACTTCCCGGAACCCAGGGCCTCTACGGCTTTATGGGCTACTTCATTCTTTCGCAATACCTGGTAGCCGACATTACCTGGGTAAACGCTGCAGCCATCTTTGGTGCCGGCCTGGCTCTGGGCTTTGTTGCCCTGCTTTCGGCCATTCGCCAGGGACAAGTTTGTGCCAATGGTATCGCAGCCATCGGTTCGGGCTACAACGTATTCGGCAACACCATGATCCTTGCCGTATTCCCCGAGCTTTACGCTATTATTGCCTTTGCCGCCACATTCCTTATCTCAGGCGCACTGTAAAAAAAAACAGAAACCAATTGCCAGAGGCCGCCTCATTAGTTTGAGACGGCCTCTTTTTTTTATGCCCTGACAAGCACCCCTAAGAATAGCCATCTCCCCTTCCCTTCTTTCCATTTCCCATGAAACCGGTTTCACAAATGAATTGGAAAGGAGCCAAATCAGGATGGGTTCCGCTTCAGAGTTAAAACGTAGTTAATACGTAGTTAATACGTAGTTAGAACGTACATAAACGTTTAAATTAGGTTTGAAGCACGTCTAAGATACGTCTGAATCTCCTATTTGATTAAACCTCGAAAGGTCTCAACCAGTGCTTTGTTGTATAATTTTAATTCATAAAAAATGAGGAAAAGGGGCAAATGGGAAGGCTGTAAGACTTCATCACAAAAGCGGCTTAATCAAGGAAAACCCCATATTGTCACCTGAGACAGCCCCTCTTTTGAGGAAAATGAAGAAAATGAAAGCATTGTGGGGCAGGCTGGTAACAAGCCTGGAGGGGAGAAAAGCATGAACTTGACCAACAGGGAATTGGTCACGAAAAGAACCCTTGAGCCTGTAAAATTTTTTATTTTCCGGAGGCCAGCACGCCTTCGAGCAGGAGATGATCCCAGGCTCCGATGGGATCCCCCTGGTAATAAAATGCCACGGCATCAACCCACGCCCCTTCATAATCAGGCTGAAGGAAAGATTCGCGCAGCACTATGCTGGTATTCATCCCGCCCATACTGCCCTGAAAAAAGTCATACCAGCTCAGGTAAGGCTCTATCGTCCCCGGCCCTTCATAATTGGGAAATTCCACCAGGTTCACCCTCAAGAAGACCCCTGTTACGGGCAGGGTATCGATTGACAGGATCTCCATCTGCAAGTTGTTGAAGCAACAGGCGGAAATGCTGTCGGCCAGCAGCCTGATTTTTTCTGACAGTTCAATACCTGAAGGAACAGCAATCAGGCGGTCGGATACAGGAACCATCCTGAAGCTTTCCTCGCCTGGCAAAAGCGTATCCCGGCCAACATAGATCACCAGGGTATCGTTCTCCGCTGGTTCAGTTTGCGCTTCACGGGACCCGCAGGAACCAAAAAACAGGGAGAGCGGTAAGGCGAGAAGAATCAGGATCTTTTTCATGACAGGGTCAGGTTATTAAAAAAAGCTAAGGCTAAGTTAATGAAAAACAGGGTCTTTCCCTCAATATCCCTAAAAAAAAGAACCCATCATGCTGCAAATTCAATTCGGTTTTGCAGCAGGATGAACACCCTGATTAAAGCTTCTCAAACTTAAGATGTCCGAATATCGGCCATGGCCTTAAACCCCATTTCCTTGCGATAAAAAACGGAGAAATCATAAGCCATAAGGTTTAAAGTAAGCGAGTGCTGGTTAAAGGCTTCGGTGTTTTCACCACCAGGATCCTGGCAGCCTTGTCGCTTTTGTTGTACAGACAGTGAACGATATTCTTTGGGCTTTCCACCAGCATGTTTTCGGCCACTTCTTTTATTTCATCCCCAATGCGGGTGGTGGGCGTGCCTTCGAGTACAAAAAAGAAAACATCCACAGGGGTAAAATGGGGTTGCTGAACACCAAAATACCCTCTCAAATTCAACGATTAAGCTGGTGACCATTGGTGGGAATGCCCAAACTGCTCTCAATTTCCTTCGCACAGGTCAACTGGGTAAGTTTTTCCGAACAGAAGCCCCTTTAACAACAGCCGTTCCCATTTCATATACCTTACTCAGCCTGGTTGACAACAGCATTGCAAAAGTCAGCAAGACCGCTGAATACAATATGGTTGAAAACGCACCTATAAGCGAAGGCTTAGATTTTTTCAAAAATCAGGGAAACTGGGAATCGGCATTTCCATTCCAGGTAATAAAAGGAGAATGGCTAACCAACAGAGCCAATATCTGGAAAGCCATGGAAAAAAATAATTTCATTGTGGACCCAAATAACCAGCAAATCTGGATGGGCAAGCGTATTACATTTAGCAGCGACACTACTTCATTCCCCTTCAATTTTAACCTGGAAAACAAAGATCCGAATGTACTCTGGGATCATCCGAATGTGGCTTGGGCCTTGGTATTTGAAGACAATGAGGTAAACTGGCCTCAAACAAAATAAGCATTGGTGATATCGATAACTTTGAATACGACAATTATGAGATCGGGGTCACCGGCAATAATGTACACGCAATAGGGTTTAACATGGTTGACAATACAACCAACGCAAACGAATATTTATTAGTTTATGCGACAGATGGTACAAACCAGTGTAAAATAGATTCAATTTCATCTGCCATGGCAGGTGGTTTTCACAGTGGATATATAGGAGTGGTTTCCCCTGTCTCTATTAAAAAAATCTACTTCAGTGAAAACAATGATGGCGATGAAATTGGCGTAAAACATTTTTATTTTGGGTACAAACCGGAATAGCCGAATCTGTCTTTTCATAGCCAGAAATCAAAAGAGGCCGTCTCGATTTGAGGCGGCTTCTTTTATTTGTCTGCTTATTACCTACCCGGTTTTAACCGCTCGTAAATGGGCATTACAATCAGCATCATAGCCATAAAGTAAACAGAGTCTTCAATGGGTATGGAGGTAACACGAATTCCTATCTTTTCGGCAGGATTGTACCAAACCACCGGCAAGGCAGTAAGAACTCCGTTTACGATCAGGAAGGGCACCAGGGTTATCAGGTAGGTAACATAATAATGGCTCAGCCAGGTTTTATGGCTTTTAATTATGGGTTGAAGAATCATTAACGCACCGGCCAGCAGCATTACGACCGTGGTGTAAAGTTTTCCTATATTCATGAAACCAACCACCAAAAGGCCAATTCCTGCGTATATGGAGATCCATTTTGCCAAAACCGGGAAGCTGATCTTTGGGAAGAAATACCTGATTACCTCATAGGTGAACACCACACAATAAGTGATAACCACAAAAAACAGCCATTCTTCAATGGGCAGGCCAGCAATGAACAGACCTGAAACATAATCGTGTGAAAAACCCCACACCCCGTGTTCAGTAAAAGCCACATCCCAGGGGATGAAAACCAGCATCATGACAAAAATGCCGGCCAGCAGAGCTCGCCAGTTTCCGATAAAAAATATGCGAGGCTCAAAGCTTCGAATCAGGGGGACAAGAATGCTTCCGGCAAGAAGCAAGGCGTAGGTCCATTGCTGCATAATACTATCTTTAAGTTTTACTTACTCGTTTCACGCTTATTCGTTGCATATTTAACACATTTTCAGGTAGAAATGTTTTTAAAAACAAAAAATTCAGGAATGGATAAAATTGGCTAATTTTGGCTAAATTTAACACCCCAGCCATGGGAATTTTTATTGCAGTTGCGGTTATTCTACTATGGGGAGGCCACCTGGCCTATATGCTTCTTTTTATCGAACCTTCGTGGAGCAATCCATGGATGTATATTCACATTCTCATTCAGTCCTATTTATATACCGGCTTGTTTATTACGGGCCACGACGCCATGCACGGCAACATTCACCCTTCGAAAAAAGTGAACCAGGTATTGGGTTCCATTTCTGTGGCACTTTTTGCAGGCATGTCGTACAAGATGTTGCGCAAGAATCATGGGCTTCATCACCAAGACCCGGCTTCAGAAAACGACCCTGATTATTACGTGAAGTCGCAGAACTTCTTTGCCTGGTGGGCGGTGTTTATGTGGCGCTATCTTACTGTTATGCAGTTGGTAATAATGGCCGTTTTATACAATGTGCTGGTGCATTTGCTTAAGCTCGACAACACAGCGGTATTGCTTTACTGGGCCCTTGCAGCAATTTTGGGTACTTTCCAGCTTTTTGCTGCCGGGGTTTACTGGCCTCATCGCCTGCCGCACCTTCCCGAAATGGGGCCGCACAAAGCCCGCACCCAAGGCAAAAACCACCTTTGGGCCATGCTCAGCTGCTATTTCTTTGGCTATCACAGGGAACACCACGAGGACCCGCACATTTCCTGGTGGCAACTGTATAAAACCAAGCCCTGAGTTAAAGGATTTCTTCTCCGTAATGAAAATTAGCAGGCAGACCGCCGGTATGCCAGAACAACACTTTTGAGCCAGGTCCGATTGCTGGGCGCCCAGCGTAACCACCGTATCGCACCCTTGCTCAATGGCATCAGCCAACAAGTACTCGAGTTTACGGGTCTTGTTGCCGCCCGAAGCCAATCCTGTTTGATCGTCGCGCTCCATATAAAGCTCATAAGGCTGGTGCTTGCGAGACAAATTATGCAGTTTATGCAAAGGGGTGGGGAAAAACCCCAAAGAGACCTTATTTTGCATGGCATATGGGTTAGAAAGCACATAAAACTACAAAATTCTTTTTCCACAGCGAAAGTCCCAAACCAAAAATTTAGACGCGCATTCTTTCAAAAAATTGTATTTTCACGTCGTAAACGGAACCAGGTATGCTGCAAACCCTAAAACTAGAAAAACCCTTTGTAACGGAATCAGGATTTGAGTTTCCTGGTATTGAAATCGGATATCATATATATGGGGGCATCAGCCCCGACAAACCAGTGGTATGGATCGGCCATGCCCTCACAGGCAACAGCGACCCCCTGGAATGGTGGCCTGGCCTTTGCGGGCCCGGAAAGACATTCGATCCCCGCTACCACACCATCGTATGCGCCAATGTGCTGGGTTCCTGCTATGGCACCACAGGAGCGGCCAGCATAAATCCCAAAACCGGTAAACCTTACCTGCTCGACTTCCCATTGATTACAGTGCGTGATATGGTGAAGGCTCACGAACTGCTCAGGGCTCATCTGCAAATTGAGTCGATCGACATAGTGATTGGCGGTTCGCTGGGTGCTTTTCAGGGCCTGGAGTGGTGCATCATGCAGCCGGGTCTTATCGGCCAGCTGATGTTTATTGCGGCCAGTGCCCGCACCAGCCCCTGGGCCAAAGCCTTTAACGAAGCCCAGCGCATGGCCCTGGAGGCCGACCCCACGTTTTCTGACGGCAGCCCCGATGGAGGCAAAGCCGGTCTGCGCGCTGCACGAGGTATTGGCATGGTTAGCTACCGAAGTTTTGAAGCCTTTCAGAAAACCCAATTTGACCCTGAGGACGACCGCATGGAAGACTTCAACGCCTGCTCTTACCAGCGCTACCAGGGCAATAAACTGGTGAACCGCTACAGCCCCCACGCCTATTACACCATAACCCGCGCATTCGACTCGCACGATGTAGGCCGCCACCGCGGCGGGGTAAAAAAAGCCCTGGCTGGTATTAACACCAGGGTGCATTGCATCAGCATCGAAACCGATATCCTTTTCCCGGTGGATGAGGTAAAACAGGTGGCCGAAATGATACCCGGAGCCACCCACCAAACCATGAAAAGCCTATACGGCCACGATGGTTTCCTGGTAGAAAATGAAGCCCTGCACCAAATAATTACTGACACTGCCTGGGAGGTTAAGTACCTGAAAGGCATTAACAGCTAATGAATATCTGAAGGCATCCTTCCTTGACTTTCTCGAAAAAAATTAGTATATTTACATTTTAACTTTAAAAAATATACTATATGAGCAAATTCGAAGACTATAAGGAAAAAATGAAGGCCAAACTCGAAGAGTGGGAAGCCGATCTTGACAAGCTAAAAGCAAAAGCAAAAGGTGAAAAAGCCGATGCCAAAATTGAGTACAAAGAGGAAATTGAAGAACTGGAAGGGAAATTAGAAAAAGGGAAAAAGAAATTCAAGGAACTGACCGAAAAAGGCGAAGATGCATGGGAGTCAGTTAAAGAAAGTTTTGACAAAACTCTCGATTCTTTTTCTGACACCTTCAACAAATTCAAGAAGAAGTTTTAATTCCGTCAGAGAGTTGCACTAAAAAAACAGCAGGCATTTACCCGCTGTTTTTTTTATTCAATCTACAGTTTTTCGAGGCATTCTTTCAGGCTGTCGCGCCAATGCGGAATCTCTACACCAAAATCCTTTTTTATACGCCCCTTGTTCAGTACGCTGTACAAAGGCCTCTGCGCAGACTGATTAATGTCTTTTGTAAGAATCGGGGTTATTTTGCAAGTCAGCCCTTTGTATTCAATCACGGCTTTGGCAAAATCGTACCAGCTGGCCACACCTTCATTGCTGAAGTTGTAAATCTCACCCCGGATTTTGGATGGAACCTTCGGGATAATTTCCAGTATCGTTTTGGCCAGATCACGGGCATAAGTGGGCGATCCGATTTGGTCAAAGACCACCTTAAGCTCTTTTTCCGTTTTCCCTTTCTCAAGAATGGTTTTCACAAAATTGTGACCATAGCTTGAATAAAGCCAGGATGTGCGAATAATAATGGCCCTTTTGGCATTGAACATCACCTCTATTTCGCCATCGAGTTTCGATTTTCCATAAATCGACTTAGGGTTTGCGGTGTCGTTTTCGGTATATGGTTTAAAATTCTTCCCATCAAAAACATAATCGGTCGAGATATGCACCATCAGGGCGCCCACCTTGGCCGAGGCTTCGGCAATAAATTTGGTGGCGGTTGAATTGAGCAGGGTAGCCTTACCTTGGTCATCTTCAGCCTTATCCACCTGGGTGTATCCGGCGCAGTTTACCACACACTCAATTTTGTTGCTTTTCATAAACTTATTCACCTTCTCGGCATTGGTCACATCCAGTTCCTTCACATCAGTAAAGAAAAACTGATGCTGTTTGTATTGCGGGGCCAATTCGCGGAACTCGCTGCCAAGTTGTCCTTCGCTTCCGGTAATAAGGATGTTCATATATGAAGTTCTTAAAGGTTCAAAATATTTTTAAAGTATTCGATGGTATGCTTCAGGCCTGGCTCGAGTTGCACTTCGGGCTTCCAGCCCAGGGTTTCGCGAGCCAGGCTAATGTCGGGTTGCCGCTGTATGGGATCATCTTGCGGCAGTGGCATATACACTATCTTTGACCTTGAGCCTGTGAGCCTGAGTACCGCCTGGGCCAGTTCAAGCATGGTAAATTCGCCGGGGTTACCCAGGTTTATGGGGCCCGTAACCGTATCGGGAGTTTCCATCAGGGCAATAAGGGCCTTTACCATGTCGTCCACAAAGCAAAAGCTGCGAGTCTGGGTGCCATCGCCAAAAATGGTAATATCATCCCCTTTAAGCGCCTGAACAATGAAATTGGATACCACGCGCCCATCGTTAGGGTGCATACGCGGTCCGTAAGTATTAAAGATACGGGCGATTTTTATCTTCACTTGGTTCTGGCGGTGGTAGTTCACAAAAAGGGCTTCGGCGCAACGCTTGCCTTCGTCGTAGCAAGCCCTGGGGCCAATGGGGTTCACATTTCCCCAATAGCTTTCGGGCTGGGGATGCAATTCCGGGTCGCCATACACTTCGCTGGTGGAAGCCTGCAGCACCTTGGCATTGAGTCTTTTTGCCAAACCAAGCATGTTTATGGCGCCCATTACCGAAGTCTTAATAGTTTTAATACCGTTGTACTGATAATGAATGGGGGATGCCGGACAGGCCAGGTTGTAAATTTCGTCGGCTTCAATAAAAAAAGGCATGGTAATATCATGCCTGATTAATTCAAAATAAGGATGGTCGAGCAGGTGAATGATGTTTTGCTTCTGCCCGGTAAAAAAATTATCGAGGCAAAACACCTCATGCCCCTTTTCAAGCAGTGTTTCGCACAGGTGCGAACCCACAAAACCAGCACCGCCAGTAACCAGAATCCGTTTTTTCATGCTGAGTAAAAAATGTTACACCGGAAAAATAAGCTCTAGCCGGCAAGCAGCAAATTTATCCATTTTTTCTGAATGGAATATTTTTTTGTCCAATTAGGGGTTTTCATAACAAACCATAAAAATACAGCCTTAATGAGGCAAAACCATTTCAGAAAATAGAATATTTCTTTTAAATTTGATAGCTACTCAGTCATTGCAAAAGCCACAAAAAAATGCCCCACTCCAATATTGCCCGCGAAGTGCTGGACCCAACCCGCAAAGCCCTTTTTATTAACCTCGATGACAGCATCTTCGGATCGTTTGCCGAGATTGGTGCCGGTCAGGAGGTTGCCCGCTGCTTTTTCCAGTCGGGTGCCGCTTCGGGCACGGTGGCACGAACCATCTCTGCCTACGATATGCAGTTTAGCAATTCTCTTTACGGGAAAAGCCCCAGCGGGCGCTACGTATCGGAGCAGCGCCTCATGCAAATGCTCGACATAGAATTCAAGAGCCTGCAAGACCTTTTGGGCAGCAAACGGGGCGAGCATACCCGGTTCTTTGCCTTTGCCAACACGGTGACCACACTGAACTTTAAAAAGAACAACGACCCCCATGGCTGGATAGGGATGCGTTTTCAGCTTAACCCTGGCGACCCGCCCAATGATGTGGTGCTGCATGTGCGACTGCTCGAAAACGACAGCCTTCTGCAGCAAAAAACCCTGGGCATACTGGGTGTCAACCTCATTTATGCCTGTTATTACAACTATCAGTATCCCAACAGTTTTCTCAAGTCGCTGCTCGAATCCATATCCGACGACCGCATCGAAATTGACATGATTCGCATGAACGGCCCCGACCTTGAATATGTTGACAACAGGTTGCTGGCCGTTCAGCTGGTAAAAAACGGCATGACCAGCGTAACCATGTTCGACCGCCATGGCAAGGTGCAGCAACCCGCCGACCTGCTCTATAAAAAGAACACCATGGTGCTGCGCGGCAGTTTTAGGCCCATCACTTATGTGGGGTTTGATATGCTAAAGTCTGGCTTTTCGCTTTTCAAGGATGAGGTGGGCTTCGACAAGAAAAACACGGTGGTGCTTTGCGAAATGACCCTCAACAACCTTATGGGCGGAGGCGACTTCGACGAGCGCGACTTTCTTGACCGGGTCGACATTCTTTGTGGCATGGGCCAAAACGTAATGATCTCCAATTTCCGTGAGTTTTACAAGCTGGCCGAGTGGTTCAGGCGCTTCCGCATGGGAAGCATACGCATGGTCATCGGGGCTTACACCTTTCAGAACGTGCTCGAAAAGAAATATTACAACCACCTGCGGGGCGGCATTCTGGAGGCCTTCGGCAAGCTTTTCATGGAAAATCTGAAGGTATATATTTATCCAAGCCGCCAAAACGAAGAAAGTGAGATCATTACCATAGAAAACATGCCTGTTGACGAGAAAATCAATCACTTGTACCGGTATCTTGTTGAAAACAATTGGATTGTCGATATTCCCAATTATCGCAAGGAAGTGCTGCCTTTTTTCTCTCACCTTGTTATGAAAAAAATGAAGGAAAACGACCCGAGTTGGGAAAAAATGGTGCCGCGCTACGTTTCTTCCTTTATCAAGAGCAAGAACTTGTTTGGCTATGGGATACCCCAAAAACGGGGAAGGGCAGTCAAAAAGAAATGACCGCCCCTTGCCCGAACCAACTCTATCAAATAACTAAAACTACATATCGAAGTCATCAAAGTCCAGCGAGCCATTATCCATTTGCTCACGCGAACGCTGATTCCTGCGGTTGTTGTATTCGTTAATACGATAGGTAAAACCTACGAACACCATACGGCTGTTGCGTTTTCTTTCCATGTCGATGGTAAAGTTGTCGCCGTAGTTGTACATTTTGAAAGATTGTGTATTGAAAATATCGCTGATCCTGAGGTTAATCGTGCCTTTGCGGTCGAGCACATTTTTGCGCAGGCCCATATCGGCCGAAAACATTTCCTTCATTTCGCCCTGCAGCATTACCACTGGTGAGCGGTAAAAACCGTTTACCTGCAAATCCCATCCTTTGCCAAGGGTAATGTTGTTAACCAGCCTTGCCGACCAGGAGTAACTGTCGTTGCGCATTTCCATCATAGCGTCGCTGCCTTCAATAATCTGGCGGTAATAGCTAAAGGTGCCGTTTGCCCTCCACCACGGAAACAGCTGCTGCGAAAGGATTAACTCGGCCCCGTATGAGGTTCCGCGGTTGAGGTTTTCAAAAGTAGTGTAGGCAATACCGTTCTCATCCATAGTACGGAAGCGGGTAATCATGCCATCGGTGTAGCGGTAGAAAATGCTTGGATTTATGGTGGTTTTTTGCCAGAAGCGGGTATAACCCAACTCGAGCGAATTGATAAACTCGGGCTTGAGCTCCGGATTTCCGAACGAAAGATCGTAGGGGTCGGTATAGCTCACAAAGGGGTTAAGAAAACGGTTGTTAGGCCTGTTGATGCGTCGGCTGTAGCTCACCTGGGCTGACTGATTGTTTTCGAAACTGCGGCGCAGGTGCATGGTCGGGAACAGGTTCAGGTAATCGTCCTTAAATACTTCATTGGTGGTACGCTGATCGGCTTCGCGCAAAGTCTGTTCGAGCCTGAGACCTGCCTGCAGGCTGTATTTGCCAAGCATGGTCGAAAAGATACCGTATGCGGAATACACCTGCTCGTTATACACAAAATGGTTGCTTAGCCCGGCATTGTTTTCCCAAAGCTGCGCATCAGGATTATAATTAAAGAAGTTGAAGTCTGAGCCCATTTCGCGCAGGTAGGCACGACCGCCCAGTTCAAGCTTGCGGTTTTCGCCCAGTGGCTGAATGTAGTCCATCTGTACTGAAAACATCCAGTTATCACCATCGTTACGCGTGTTTTCGAGCAAATCGGGCCTGCTCAGGGGCGAGCGGGTATTGTCAAAAAATCGCTGAACGTTGTTCTCCGAGGCATTCATACCCCGGCTCGAGAACACAATGTCGGTATTGAATTCCTTGATCTTCTGAGAGAAAGTCCTGCGGTAATTAAAATTGTAGTTCATGCCGTTATTATCCATTTCATTGCCCGATGTGCGGGTAAAGAAATTCATCAGCGACATGTTTTCATCCAAATTGTTGTAGTCGGTAAAGTTATCGGATTGGCGCTGCCAGGTATTATACATTACCGAAAAAGTAAGGGTATTATACTGATTAACCTGGTAGTCGGCACCTACGCTGAAATTATGGGAGTTCATTGTATTTTCGAACCTGGTATCCTGATCGAGGAATGTGGTTTCGGCCAGGAAACTGGTGCGGAAATTATATCCACTGCCCTCCATGTTGAACATGCGGCCGCTGTAGTTGGCAAAAAAGTTTACGTTGCCGGTTTTGTAGTTGAGGTTGAGTGAGCCGGTGTAACGGTTGCCAGCGCTGGCATTGAGCGACACCATTCCGTTGTAACCGGGCTGGCGTTGTTTTTTCAGCACAATATTAATAATGCCCGAAGTGCCATCGGGCGAATAGCGAGCCGAGGGGTTGGTAATAACCTCAATGCGCTCGATCATATTCGAAGGAATTTGCTCCAGGGCTTCCGAACCGCTGAGGCCGGTAAGTCCGCTGGGGCGCCCATCCACCAGGATGGTCACGTTTGAGCTTCCGCGAAGGCTCACGTTGCCATCGAAATCGACTGCCACGCTGGGAATATTTTGCATCAGTTCCAGGGCTGTTCCGCCCGATGCGGTTAACTCGCTGTCAACATTGATAACCCTGCGGTCGAGCCCTACCTCCATAAGCTGGCGGGTGGCTTCTACCGTTACCTCCGAAAGGATGGCGGCACCGGGTTCAACGCGTATCATGCCCATTTCATACACAGGCTCGCGGGGAGTAATCATAATACCGTTTACTTCCTTACGGGGAAAACCAACATAGTTGATTGCAACAAAATACCTTCCCGGAGGCACTTGCTCAATCACAAAAATGCCCTTTTCGTTGGTAATGGCTCCGGTAACCATGGCCGAATCGCGCATGCTATGCAACACTACGCTGGCAAACATGAGAGGTTCACCGTTAGAATCGTCGAGCACCGTTCCGGTTACCACACCAGTAGCAGGCGGACGCTGGGCCGATTGCCCGGCAGGGTCGGCAGGCTGCTCGGCTTTCAGAATGATAGAAAAGAAAATGAAGGGAACTATCAGAAGAATCTTCTTAAAGTGCAAAAAATTAAACATATAACAGTAGTTTGTATAAAATTGACTAAGTTGATTAAAACCGCCGAATGTTTGTTTAACATTTTTTGGTCGCCTGTTTGACAATAAAGGTTCGGGAAGGTTTAATTGTTCACAATTTTTAACAAAAAAGAGTCCCTCCTCGAAAACAAATCATTTCCGAACTGGAATTATTAACCATAAGTTGATAAAAAGCCACATTGAGTGGGGACGCTGGTTGCCTTGTTTCTGTTATCTTTGCAGATTGATTAGCGCATGACTACATTATGATGACCGAAAAATATTCAGAAGACTCTATACGTACCCTCGACTGGAAAGAGCACATCCGCCTGCGGCCCGGAATGTACATTGGCAAGCTGGGCGATGGAGCCTCTCAGGACGATGGCGTTTACGTGTTGCTCAAGGAAGTGATCGACAACTCCATCGATGAATACATTATGGGCTTTGGCAAAACCATAGAGATCACCATCAATGAGAAGCAAATCACCGTGCGCGACTATGGCCGCGGGGTTCCACTGGGAAAGGTGGTCGATGTGGTATCGAAGATCAACACCGGTGCCAAATACGACAGCAAAGTGTTCAAGAAAACCGTTGGGCTCAATGGAGTGGGCACCAAGGCCGTCAATGCTCTTTCGAGCTATTTCAAAATAGAATCCATACGGGAAGGGCGGAGCAAAGCCGCTGAGTTTGAGATGGGGCAGCTGGTGAAAGACGGAAAAGAAACCGAAACCAACGGCCGCGGCGGCACCATTATCAGTTTCGTGCCCGACGAACAAATTTTCGGAAAGTACCGCTACATCGATGAATATATTGAAAAGTTGCTGTGGAACTACGTTTATCTGAACCGCGGGCTCACTATCATTTTTAACGGGCGCAAATACCAGTCGCAGAATGGCTTGCATGATTTGCTCACGCACAACATCGACAGCCCGATTTGCTATCCCATTATCCATCTGCACGAGGATGACCTGGAGTTTGCCTTTACCCACAGCACCAGCCAGTACAGCGAAGAATACTATTCGTTTGTAAACGGGCAGCATACCACCCAGGGGGGCACCCACCAAGCCGCTTTTCGCGAAGCCCTGAACAAAACCATTCGCGAATTTTACAAAAAGGATTTTGATGCCAACGACATCAAAACTTCACTCATTGTGGCCCTTAGCATAAAAGTGCAGGAGCCGGTTTTTGAATCACAAACCAAAACCAAGCTCGGCTCGCAATACATCGAACCCGGCGGGCAGTCCATCCGCAACTACATCAGCGACATTCTGAAACGCAGGCTCGACAATTTCCTGCACATGAACCCTGATACCGCTGACGCCCTTTTGCGCAAGATCATGCAATCGGAGCGCGAGCGCAAAGATATGGCCAACATTAAAAAGCTGGCCAAGGAACGGGTAAAGAAAGCCAACCTGCACAACAAAAAACTTCGCGATTGTCGTATTCATTACAACGACAACCACCCTCAACGGCTCGAAAGCACCCTGTTCATTACCGAGGGCGACTCGGCCAGCGGCTCTATTACAAAAGCGCGCGATGTGAACACCCAGGCTGTATTCAGCCTCAAGGGAAAGCCATTAAACTCATTCGGGCTCACAAAAAAAATCGTTTACGAAAACGAAGAGTTCAACCTGCTGCAGGCTGCCCTCAACATCGAAGAAAGCCTCGAAGACCTGCGCTACAACAATATTGTGATAGCCACCGATGCCGACGTGGACGGCATGCACATCAGGTTGCTTCTGCTTACTTTCTTTTTGCAGTTTTTCCCCGACCTGGTGCGAAACGGACACGTGTACATTTTGCAAACGCCCTTGTTTAGGGTGCGCAACAAGCAAAAAACCATTTATTGCTACTCCGAGCAGGAACGAGTGGAGGCCATGGCCGAGCTGGGTGCTAAACCCGAGATTACACGCTTCAAAGGTCTGGGCGAGATATCGCCCGACGAGTTCGTGAATTTCATTGGGAAAAGCATACGCCTTGATCCGGTCATCCTGAAAAAAGAAATGGGCATTGCCGATATGCTTTCTTTTTACATGGGCAAAAACACCCCCGAACGCCAGACCTTCATTATCGACAACCTGAGGGTTGAATTGGATGCTGTTGCAAGCTAAATCTCAGAGAGAAAAGTTTATTCCAAGCTGAACTTATCCCAGTCGGCCCAAGGCCTGAAGCTGTCGCGGAAGCTGTCGAGCTGGCAGCGCGGCATGATCACGGTTTCGACCCCTTCCTGGTTTGGCAAAAGGTTGCTCAGATTTTCGCCCAGCGGGCTTATCACGGCCGAATCGCCCGAGTAGGTAATTTCATTTTCATCCACTCCCAGTCGGTTCACGCCAATTACATAAGCCTGATTCTCGATAGCCCTTGCCATGAGCAATATTCGCCAGGCATGGCTGCGGCTGGCAGGCCAGTTGGCCACATACAACAGCACATCATAGTCAAATCCTTCGCTTTCGCAGAAACGGTTGCGGCTGAAAACCGGGAAGCGCAGGTCGTAGCAAATCAGCGGCATGATTTTCCAGCCTTTTAGCTCAACAATGAGTTTGCGCTCACCAGGGATGTAATCCCTGTTTTCGCCGGCATAGGTAAACAGGTGATATTTGTCGTAATGCTCAAAAGAGCCATCGGGCCTGACCCAGAAGAACCGGTTGTAAAAGCTTCCGTTATCTTCCACGGCCACACTACCGCAAACCACGCATGCACGCTCATCAGCGGTTTTCTGCATCCACTGCAGCGCAGGCCCTCCCATGGGCTCGGCGGCCACCCGGGCATTCATGGAAAAGCCTGTGGTAAACATTTCGGGAAGCACTATCAGATCGGTATCGCTATCCAATCCTGCAACTTTTTCGGTAAACATTGCCAGGTTACGGGCGGAGTCTTCCCAGTAAAGAGTGGCCTGAACAATAGCAACGTTTAAATTTTGCATAATATCTCAGCGGCTTTTTCGAGGGTTTCTTCCGATTTGGCAAAGCAAAAGCGCAGCATACCATTGTTGGCGGTTTTGCTGTAGAACGACGAAGTAGGCACTCCTGCCACCTTATGTTCACGGGTAAGCCGCTGGGCAAAATCCATTTCGTCTTCTTGCGAAATTTTGTTGTAGTTAAGCAACTGAAAATAGGTGCCTGCAGCCGGAATCCATTCAAACCGCGAGCCCTTAATGGCCTTCAGGAAGAAGTCGCGCTTTTGCTGGAAAAACTCGCCCAGGCCATGATAATTGGAGGCATCGCCGAGGAAATCGGCCAGCGCATGCTGCACCGGGGTGTTTGAACAAAAAACAATAAACTGGTGCGACTTGCGAAATTCCTTCATGAGGTTTTCGGGTGCCAGGCAATAGCCCGTTTTCCAGCCAGTGGCATGAAACGTCTTTCCGAACGAACAGGTTACCAGGCTTCGCTCGGCCAGACCGGGATAGCTGCAAACGCTCTCATGCTTTTTCCCATCAAAAATGATATGCTCATACACTTCGTCGCTCAGAATTATAATGCCCGTATTTCGGGTAAGCTTTTCAAGCTCGGCCATATCGGTGGCAGAAAGAATGCTGCCACTGGGGTTGTGCGGGCTGTTTATAATGATCATTTTGGTTCGCGAGCTCAGCAGTTTTTTCACCTCGTTCCAGTTAATGCTGTAATCGGGAAGTTTGAGTTGCGATACTATGGGCACGCCCCCGTTGAGCTTTATGGCCGGAACATAGCTGTCATAGGCAGGTTCGAAAACAATCACCTCGTCTTCCTCGCGCACAAAAGTACAGATGGCGGTAAAAATGGCCTGTGTGGCACCGGCAGTAACCGTAATTTCGGTTTCCGGGTGGTAAACTGCCCCATAAAGTGCCTGGGTTTTTTCGGCAATGCGTTCGCGAAGCAAAGGCAAACCCGGCATGGGTGCATACTGATTGTGCCCTTTGCGCATATGAAAAGCTACAAGCTCAATAAGTTTTTCAGAAACAGGAAAGTCGGGAAATCCCTGGGACAGATTTATGGCCTGGTGCTCGCGTGCAAGCTGCGTCATTACGGCAAAAACGGAGGTGCCGGTTTGCGGGAGTTTGGAAATAACAGCTTCGGGAAAAAGGTTCATATAAGAGAATTTAATTCAACAAAAATCCGGATAGAATCGTTAATTTTAAACTTCTTTATGGCACGGATCAGGTGCCGCAAATTTAAAAGAAATTTAACAGCAGGGCCATATAATTTTTATCCCTGCTTTAACAAATAAAAAAACCACCCGAAAACAATCAAAATCGACTGAGAATGAAGACCATTGACGAAATTAATTTTAAAGGCAGGCGCGCCATAATGCGCGTAGATTTTAACGTGCCACTCAACAGCGACTTTCAGATTACCGACGACTCACGCATGCGGGCCGCGGTGCCCAGCATTAAAAAGATCCTCGACGATGGCGGCTCGGTGATCGTTATGTCGCACCTGGGGCGGCCCAAAGAAGGCCCCGAAGACAAATTCTCGCTTCGCCATATAAGGGAGCACCTTGCCAAGTTGCTTGGCGTAGAGGTGAAATTTGCCGAAGACTGCATTGGCGACCTTACCCACCAGAAAGCGCTGAACCTGAAGCCAGGCGAGGTGCTGCTGCTTGAAAACCTGCGATTTTACAAGGAAGAGACCAAGGGCAACGAAGAGTTTGCACGCAAACTGGCACAGCTGGCCGATGTGTACGTGAACGATGCTTTCGGCACTGCCCACCGCGCACATGCCTCAACTACCATTATTGCCAAATTCTTTCCAAATGACAAGGCTTTTGGCTACCTGATGGCCCGGGAACTCTCGAGCATAGACAAGGTGCTGAAAGATGTGCAGCGCCCCTACACGGCCATTATAGGCGGTGCCAAAGTAAGCTCCAAAATCGAAATCCTCGAAAACCTCCTGGACAAAGTGGACGACCTGATTATTGGCGGAGGCATGATGTTTACCTTCATCAAGGCCAATGGCGGACAGATTGGCGGAAGCCTGGTAGAAGAAGACTTCCTTGAAAAAGCTAAAGAAATTATGGCTAAGGCTGAGCAAAAAGGCGTGAAACTGCATATCCCCACCGATGCCATTATTGCCGATGCCTTTTCGAACGACGCCCATTTCAAGGAAAGTGCCGCCGATGCCATTCCTGATGGTTGGCTGGGCCTCGATATCGGGCCAGAAAGCATAAAGGCCTTTGCAGAAACCATTAAAAAATCGAAAACCGTGCTTTGGAATGGCCCCATGGGCGTATTCGAAATGGAAAACTTTGCCAAAGGCACCAAGATGGTTGCCGAGGCTTTGGTGGAGGCCACCAGCAACGGAGCCTTTACCCTGATTGGTGGCGGCGACTCGGTGGCGGCCATCAACCAACTGGGCCTGGCCGACAAGGTAAGCTATGTTAGCACCGGCGGCGGGGCATTGCTCGAGTACATGGAAGGAAAAGTGCTTCCTGGCGTTCAGGCAATTAACGAATAAGCCAGTTCTCGCTAAATAAAAAAACCGGAGCAAACTCCGGTTTTTTTTATTGGGTCATACGGTTAATTATCTCTATGAGCTTTCGTTCATCTATGGGTTTTGATACGTAATCGTCCATGCCTGCATCGAGAAAGCGCTCACGGTCGCCAGGTATGGCATAACCCGTGATGGCAATGATGGGCACATGCTTACCCGATGATTTTTCCATTTCGCGGATACGGCGAGTGGTTTCAAAGCCATCCATTTTGGGCATTTGTCCATCCATTAGTACCAAGTCATAAGCACTGCCCGAAAATTTTTCGATGGCCACCAGGCCATTGGCCGCTGTATCCACTTTCCAGCCCTGAGAGCGCAAAAAACCAGCAAGATACAACTGGTTTATAGCATCGTCTTCAGCAACAAGGATGTTCAGTTGTTTCATCTCAGCCATCGTTTCATTCAATTTTTCGGGTGGTGATTCATCAGTTGTTTTCTTTTGGCCGGCCTGCACAAGGGGGATTTCAAACGAAACATTGCTGCCTTTCCCATATTCACTGTCAAACGTTATTTTCCCATTCATCATTTCTACCAGACTTTTTACAATGTTAAGCCCCAGGCCGGTGCCCTGGTATTCTTTCCTTGCAGAAATATCGAGCTGACGAAACGACTCGAACAGGCGGGGAATATCTTCTTCTCTCACCCCAATACCTGTATCTTTAACGAAGAAAACCAGCCTGATGTTCTCTTGCTGCGCCGATTTTTTCAAAACGCCTATCTCAATTTTTCCCTGGTTGGTAAACTTCAGGGCGTTGCTTAACAAATTGTTAAGAACCTGACAGATTTTCTTTTCATCACCATGCACCCATTCCGGAACATCAGGGTCAATGATCATTTCAAGCATCAGACCCTTTGAACTGGCTTGTGGTTCATAAACCGAAAGGGTTTCGGCCAAAGCCTTCCTTAGATTGAATTCGGCAAAGGTCAGATCAATCTTATTGGCTTCGATCTTTGAAAAATCGAGAATATCGTTCAGAATATGCAGCAGGTTGCCTGAAGAAATCAGGATGGAATTTATATAACTCTGCTGGTCGGAATCCAGCTGTGTTTTCGACAGCGTTTTGGTCATGCCAATGATGGCATTGAGGGGGTTACGGATTTCGTGACTCATATTGGCCAGAAACTCCGATTTGGCCTGGTTGGCCCTTTCTGCCACCTCCTTTGCTTTGAGCAGCTCTTCCTTTTCCTTACGAACCGTAATATCGCGGCTCACACATACAATCTCCTCTACCAGGTTTGTTTTCTGATTAAAAATAACCTGGTTGGTGGTTTCAAACCAAATGTAGTTTCCGTCTTTTTTGCGAATACGGTAACTTTCAATAAAATTATCGTGCTGGTTTTCGAGCAGTCCTATGTGGTTACGCCTTACTCCGTCAATATCGTCGGGATGAATAAAAAGGTAGGCCGATTTTCCGACCAGTTCCTCCGACTCGTAGCCCAACAGCTTTTTTGAGGCGGGAGAAACGTACACATAAGAGCCATCCCAACTGTGCTTTGAAATCATATCGCTGGAGTTCTCGGCAAGAATACGGTAGCGTTCCTCACTGATCCGCAGGTTTTCTTCGGCCTGCTTGCGCTCACTAATATTGCGAATGGTGCCCACAATCATGGTGGCTTCGCCATCCTGGTCGTAGATATACTTGCAAGTGATGGAGCAGGGCAATTTCTGCTTGTTCTTTCTGTTGAGCAGCAACTCAAAATCAGACATATAGCCCTTTTCGTTCAGGTGCTCAAAGAACACATCCTGCTTGTTTCTGTCTTCAAACAGGGGTTTGCCCAGAAGGTCGTCTTTTTTGTATAAAAAGATCTGCTCAATGGAGGGCGACAACTCCAACACGATGCCTTCGAGGGTCATCTCGAAGTATACATCCTGGATGTTTTCGAAGATACTGCGGTATTTTTCTTCTCTCTGCCGAAGGGCATGCTGCGATTCGGATAATTGTTTCTGAATACTCAGGCGGCTAACCACCTGGTGTATAACCGAGGGCAAAAGATCAACAAAGCTATTGTCTTTAACCATATAGTCGAGCGCACCCAGCTTCATCATTTCGACTGCCGTTCGTTCGTCGCCATGGCCGGTAATGATAACAAAAGGCAAGTCAATGTTTTCGCGCTTCAAACGCCTTATAAACTCTTCGCCCTGCACATCAGCCAGCTGATAGTCGAGCAGAATAAGGGTGTCCGACCCGGGATTTTCAACAATCCATTCATAGGTTTCAGCCCCTGACTGAAAACCCTGGCAAACATAGCCTTCGCGCTCAAGCGTTTTTCTGATCAGATAATTGAGCGAGATGTCATCTTCCACGATGGTAATGACAAACTGCTGGTTACGGGCCTCTTCCAAAAACTGATACATTACTGGCTTTTTCGTCTGTTTTTCGGGAAAACAAATTTACACTATTCTGCAATTCAAACAACAGGCCGGGATTAAAGGCCAGACCAGCATTTGCAAAAGCTTTGCTTGCAGGAGCAATTCTAAATCATGCCGGTAGCTTCGAGAAACTTAATATTTGGCTCCAGACCTGCGGCATCAACCGAATATTCGGGTTTGAGGCGATACACAAAATACATTTCTTCGAACTGACAGTGCTTGGTCTGCACCTTGCCCCTGCAGCTGCACTCAAAATAATCAGAAACAAGTTCAAAGGTTTCAGAAGAAATATTCACCTTGTTTTCTTCGCCGGCCTGCACCATCCAATGTGCTTTGTTGGCGGCGTTTCCCCATATGTCGTACGAAAATTTTTTGCGCCCGATAACGCCAGCCACCACTTCACCAGTGTGAATACCTACTCGCAGGGTAAAAAAAGGTCTTTTTTCAGCAATGGCCTCTCGGGCCTCCAGAGCCACAGCATGCTGAATCTGCAGTCCGGCAAGCACCACCCTTGCTGGGCTCAGGGTGTCAGCTTCAGGAATGCCGCCGGCGCACATATAACAATCGCCAATGGTTTTGATTTTCTCCAGTCTCAACCTGCCAATTATACCATCGAACAGGCTGAAATATTCATCAAGTTTTTCCACCAGGTCGATGGGTTTAAACAAGGTCGTTTTGGCCGAAAAGTCTTCCACATCGGCATAAAGCACGCTTACACATGGGTAATACCTGGCTTTTGTGGTACCAACGGTTAGCAACTCGCGTGCAATCCTGCCGGGTAAAATATTTTGCAACAGCACCTCGACTTTTGCTTTTTCGCGTGAAAGCTCCTGGTTCTGAGCCTGGATGCGTTGATTCAGCTTTTTTTGCTTTTCGAGGCTGCGTTTGAGCGAAACAGTTGCTTTTTCGAGCTTGCGGTTAATGTGCATGCGCTTGAAAGCCGCCTCCACGGCCAGTGGCACGTGGTCAATAAAACCTTTTTCCTTAACCAGGTAATCTATGGCACCTGCTTTCATGAGCGAAACTGCCACTTGCTCGTTGCCATATCCGGTCATGGCCAAAAAATCGGGCCGATGACCCTGCCGCTGAAGCTCAGAAATAACGGCAAGCCCCGTGGTACTGCCAAGCTGGTAATCAATAATTAACAGTAAACCATCAAAAGATTCTGAAAGATAAGATTCGGTAAAAAGCCGGGGATCGGTAAAAACGCGCGATTCAATACCATTAACCGTCAGCTTCTTTTTAATGCCTTCTACCATCATGGGGTCGTCATCGAGCACCCACACCGGAGCAGCCTGGCTGTTACCTGGGGGATTAGGCAGGGATTTATTATATAACGCCATTATAACTGCTTATTTTTTAATTTAGAAACGTCAATAATTCTTTTTTATGCACGAAAACGCAAAAAAAGCCGGTTCGGCTTATCGTTTTGCAAAAAAAAGAAATTTTATTATCAATAATGAATTTAGTTGATTTTAATTTCTTAAAAAACATTATTTGGGTTACTTCACTTAAAACCACCAGCAAAAACAGCCCAATAAAACCCTTGTTTTAAATGACATCACCCAACCGATCCCATCTTTTGCATGGGTTAAGGTTTAAACCCGACCAAACAGGCCTCTTTTATTTTGAATGATTCTGAATAAGCAAAAACAGTGAACGGAGATATATTTTTTTATAATTTTACCCCCGAAGCCTTTGATTTCAGTTGTTCAAGAAACAGAACAATACGTATTTCACTGGTTTTCAGTGCGCTCTTTTAAATAAATATTTAAATATCTGTTTGGGATTATTTTCAGGTCATACCTGAATACAAGCAAGTTTGCAATCAAACCTGAATTACCATGCACACCAAACCAATTGCAGGAAGAATGAGAACCGGGGCATTGCTTCCCGGGCTTTTCGTGTTGCTGTTCATTATGATCGGCTGGTTTCATATGCCCCTTTTCAGCCAGGACGCCCTGGCGCTGGAGGCTGAAGAAGTAATTGCAGCTACCGACAGCCTGACAGAAGATATTAAAGGAAAAGTTGAGACCGAAGCAGCCCCAGAGACCGAACAGGTTTATACCCGGGGCAACTACAGCAAACAGGACCTCAGGAGGGGCGAACGTCTTTTTAAAGGCCTGGTTCCATTCGGAAGCGGACCACACGACTGCGCTTCGTGCCATTATCCCACTCGCACCGATACCCTCAACTGGAATCCCTCGGCTTTCGATTTGGCCAAATTATGGTACGACAACGAAGATTACCGCATTGCCGAAAAACTGAACAGCCCTGCCGGCATGCGCATGATGAACGACCACCAGGGAATGTCCATTACCCCCGACGAAGAGCGACAACTCGAAGCCTATTACACAGAAGTGCTGAAAAAAGGACCCGGAGAGCTTCAGGCCTACCCTATCAGAGCCTTTATATTTTGGGGCCTTGGCCTGCTTATGCTGCTGGCCTTGATTGACTTGCTCATAACCAAAAAAATTAAATTCAGAGTTCCCCACGTTCTTATCCTAATCATCGGATTGGTGGTACATATGCAATTTGCGGTGGCCGAAAGCCGTAACCTGGGCCGCACCCAGGGATACGCCCCCGATCAGCCCATAAAATTTTCGCACCTGATACATGCCGGCGAAAACGAAATCGACTGCAATTATTGCCATACCATCAGCGGCATTAGCCTCAGCGCCGGCATACCCTCAAACAATACCTGCCTTAACTGCCATAACGTGATCAGAGAAGGTACGAATTCAGGCCGCTTCGAGATCAATAAAATCCATCAGGCAGTGGAAACCGGCGAGCCCATCCGTTGGATTCGCATTCACAAACTTCCTGATCACAGTTTCTTCAGCCACGCCCAGCACATAAACGCCGGCAAACTCGAATGCCAGGAATGCCATGGCCCGGTTGAAGAAATGCACCTGCTGCGACAAGTAGAAGACCTCAGCATGGGCTGGTGCCTCACCTGCCACCGCGACAATGACGTGGATTTTCTTGACAACCCATACTTCCAGATTTACAAGCAACTGCATCAGGACATTAAAGACGGAAAGATTGACGCAGTAAAAGCTGCCCGCATTGGGGGTGAAGACTGTATGAGGTGCCATTATTAATTAACATGCTGGCATTCCTTTCCGCGAAAGCGCCATTAAAAAGATTATTCAGCAATACAAACTGTTTCCAAATGGAAAAGAAATACTGGAAAAGTTTAAACGAGCTTCAAATTACTGAACAACAGCAAGCCGACCTGCATGCCGAAGACGGCCAGGACCGATCCATGGTTGAGATTCTTGCCGATGAGGCCAACAACAAATCTTCGTCGCGGCGCGACTTTCTGAAGTGGTGCGGCATCAGCTTTGTGTCGGCCACAGTGCTTTCGGCCTGCGAAAACCCGGTAAAGAAGGCCATCCCTTACCTGAATCAGCCCGAGACACTGGTTCCGGGCAAAGCCTCGTATTATGCCTCCACTTACTTGAATGGCAACGAATACTGCCCGGTGCTGGTAAAAAGCCGCGATGGCCGCCCTATAAAAATTGAAGGCAACACCCTTTCGGGGATTACCAAAGGCGGCACTTCGGCCAGGGTACAGGCATCGGTACTGAGTCTTTACGACACTGGTGCGCGCTACAAAACTGCCCTAAAAAACGGGGAAGAAACTGAATGGGCAGAAGTCGATACAAACATTGTGGAGAAGCTGAAAGAAATTTCTGACAGAGGCGGAAGAATTGCCCTCGTAACCCCTACCCTGCTCAGCCCTTCTTCCAAAGCATTGATAGAAGAGTTCAAATCAACTTTTGCGGGAGTGGAGGTTATTGCCTGGGATGCCATACCCTACCACGGCCTCCGAAAGGCACATGAAAACCTTTTTGGCAACGCCATAATCCCTGATTACCGTTTCGATAAGGCTGAACTCATCGTGGGTTTTGGTTGCGACTTTCTGGCCACTTGGCTCTCTCCGGTTGAGTTTGCCGGCCATTATGCCGAACGACGCCGCCTTAGCCAGGAAAAACCCGAAATGTCGCGCCACATTCAGTTTGAGAGCATGCTCTCGCTTACCGGCGCCAGTGCCGACGAGCGGGTGCCGGTTAAACCAACGGAAGAACTGAAAATTTTGCTTGCACTCCACGACCAGGTGGCCGCATTAGCCGGTCAAGCCGGAATCGGCGCCGCAAGCGTTGATTACGATGTGGAGAGCCTCGCCCGCCAGCTTATGGAAAACCAGGGTAAAGCCCTGGTGGTTTCAGGAAGCAGCCAGGCAGAGGTTCAAATGCTGGCAGCTGCTATTAACCAAATGTGTGGGGCTTACGGAACAACCATCGAAACAACCACGCCATTAATGATTGGAATGGCCGGTGATAATGCTTTCGACAACCTGCTCAACGACATGAACCAGGGAAATGTAGATGCGGTTATGTTTTACCACACCAACCCGGTTTACCACCATGCTGCCACCGAAAAAGTGATCAGCGGTATTGAAAAAACCACGCTGAGCATTTCATTTGCTTCTACCAAAGACGAAACGGCGAAAGTTTGCCAGTATATCCTGCCTGATCACCACTACCTCGAATCGTGGGGAGATGCCGAATTTAAATCAGGGCACTACAGTCTCTTACAGCCTTTGATTCAGCCACTTTTTAAAACCCGGCAGTTTCAGGACACCCTGCTTGCCTGGATGGGCAAAGACTCCGATTTCCATGCTTACCTGAAGAACAGGTGGCAAAATAACCTTATGCCCCTGCAATCGGAATTTAACGAAGCCGAAATATTCTGGATTAAGAGCTTGCAGGCGGGTGTGCTGGAAATTCAGCCAAACCGGGGGCAAGCCATGAACTTCAATCCAGCAGCCTTGAGCGAAATTGCTGGTAAAATTAATAACCGCATTGCCAGCGCAGCCGAACTTGAGTTTGTCATCTACCCCAGCCTTTCGCTGGCCGACGGCCACGATGCCAACAATCCCTGGCTACAGGAGCTGCCCGACCCCATTACTTCGGTTTGCTGGGATAACTTCGCGGCGGTTTCGCCGGCCACAGCCACCAGTCTTGGCCTGGCAGAAGGCGATTTGATTCGGATTAATGAAAAAACCAGGGTGCCGGTATTGATTCAGCCGGGTGTGGCTGCCGGTTGCATGTCCATTGCCTTGGGCTATGGCCGCACCCATGCCGGCATCAGCGCCGACGAACGAGGTGGAAACGCCTTCCTGCTAAACACCAACCGCCTCTTCAGTGGCGAAGTAAGCAATTGGGAAAAGGTGGGTGGAAAGCATGAATTTGCCCGCACCCAAACCCACTTCAGCATGGAAGGCCGCGCTATTGTGCGCGAGTCGACGCTGGATAAGTACCAGCAAGACCCGGCTGCCGGCAACGAGTTGCACAAATACCACGAAAAGCATAAAACTACACTTTACCCCGCGCAGGAGTTTGAAGGACACCACTGGGCGCTGATGGTCGATCTGAATGCCTGCACGGGATGCAGCACCTGCGTGATTGCCTGCCAGAGCGAAAACAACATCCCAGTAATTGGCAAGGACCAGGTGCGTCGTCGCCGTATCATGCATTGGATGCGCATCGACCGCTACTACACCGGCGAGGCCGAAAATCCCGGGGTAGTATTTCAGCCGCTCATGTGCCAGCACTGTGATCATGCTCCATGCGAGAACGTTTGCCCGGTAGCAGCCACCACACACAGCCAGGAAGGCATCAACCAGATTACTTACAATCGTTGCGTAGGCACCAAGTACTGCATAAATAACTGTCCTTACAAAGTTCGGCGTTTTAACTGGTATGAGTTTGCCACCAAAGAGGAATTCAATACCCACACCACCACCGACCTTGGCCGGATGGTGCTCAACCCTGATGTGACCGTTAGGGAACGCGGAGTAGTTGAGAAATGTTCTTTCTGTGTGCAGCGCATCCAAGAAGCAAAACTCACCGCCAAAAACGAGCGGCGACTGCTCAATGACGGAGAAGTAAAGCCCGCCTGCGCACAGGCCTGTCCGAGCAATGCATTGGTGTTTGGCGACCTGAACGACCCGGAAAGCAAAGTATCTAAACTGATAAAAGATCCGCGCAACTACCACCTGCTCGAAGAATTGCACACCTTGCCTTCAGTAGGTTATCTGACAAAAATCAGAAATCCACGCACGTAATTATGATGTTGAACCCACAATAAACATCGTGTATGATAAACAATAAAATAAGATATGCCCTGGTAAAGGGAGACAAGACCTACGGGCAGATAACCGATGAGTTGCTGCTTAACGTAGAGCAGAAGCCACCACTGTGGTGGTTTGCGGGCATGACCATAGGCACCATACTGCTGGCCATCGGCGGTTGGGCCTTTTACATGTCGCTGAGCCAGGGCCTTGGCACCTGGGGTCTTACCAACAGCGTGGCCTGGGGCTGGGACATTATAAACTTTGTATGGTGGATCGGCATTGGTCACGCCGGCACAGCTTTTACCATTTTCTTTTTGGTATTCAGGCAAAAATGGGCAGGCTCCATTAACCGTTCGGCCGAAGCCATGACCGTGTTTGCCGTAATGTGTGCAGGCCTGTTTCCGCTCATTCACATGGGAAGACCCTGGCTGGCATTTTTTATACTGCCATATCCCAACACCCGCCTGCTCTGGCTCAACTTCAACTCGCCACTGTTCTGGGACGTGCTGGCTATATCCACCTATTTGATCACCTCCATTATGCTTTGGTACATGGGCATGGTTCCCGACCTGGCCACCATTGCCCAGCGTACCAAAAACAAGGTGGGAAAATTCCTTTACGGGATGTTCAGCCTGGGCTGGAACGGTTCACTCTACACCTACAGCCGCTACGAAACCCTGATGAAAATCCTGGGCGGACTGGCTGCACCCCTGGTTATATCGGTGCATACCATTGTGGCGCTCGACTTTGCCGTGTCGGTGCTACCCGGATGGCATGCTACTATTTTGCCTCCTTACTTCTTCGTGGGTGCCATCTTCAGCGGTTTTGCCATGGTGCTTACCTTGATGATCCTTTTCAGAAAAGCCTTTAACCTGTATGATTATATAACCGAAAAGCACCTCGACAATATTGCCCACGTGCTGAAATTTGGTTCGCTGATCATTGGCCTGGCTTATGTTACTGAACTTTTTACTGCCTGGTATTCGGGAGTGGATTACGAAATCTACACCTTTTTCAGGGCACGCGCCACTGGCAGTTTCTCGGTAGCATTCTGGATCATGTTTGTGTTTAACGCAGTAATCCCTCAACTTTTCTGGTTTAATAAAGCCCGCAAAAATTTGATAATTCTGTTCCTGATTTCAATAGTCATAAATATCGGCATGTGGTTCGAACGTTACATTATCCTGGTATCCTCGCTGGCCGAAGATTTTCTGCCTTCGAGCTGGACTCATTACAGCCCCACCATGGTCGACATTGGCATTTACCTGGGAACTTTCGGGCTGTTTACCTGTGGCATGTTAATGTTTGTAAGATACATACCCATTGTGGCAGTTAACGAAGTAAAGCCCATTGCCCGGGCCGAAAAACTAAGAAAACAAAAAGCACAAGACCATGAGCACTAAACAAATCATAGGCGTGTTTGACGACGAGTCCGTTTTGCTCAAGGCAACGCAGAAGCTGAAAGAAAATGGCGTCAACATTAAGGGCATTTTCGGTCCGAGTGCCGACCACGACCTGATTAAAAAACTTACCAAAGAATCGCGCCTTCCTTACCTGTCAGTAGCCACAGGGGTTATTACCATAATACTCACTTTTGCTTTTGTGTATTATGTGTCGGTAATAGACTACCCCTTGCATTATGGTGGAAAACCGGTATTTTCCTTCCCACCCATGGTGGTCATTTTGTTTCTGGTCTGCATTCTTATCACAGGAGCATTTACCACTTTTTCTTTTCTCACCAGCGAAAAGATGTTCCCCGGAAAAAGTGCAAAAGTTGTTCATCCACGCAGCCTCGACGACCGCTTCTACCTGGTGCTCGAGCGAAACTTTAACCCGGAAGAGATAATACAATGGTTGCAGGATTCGGGGGTGGAAAAAATCATTGAAGAAGAAAATGAAGCCTAACTTATACCATTTAATTATGCGTGGCTATTACAAAACAGTATTGAAAAGAGGCCTTAGCCTGGCGGCGGCATTAATGGTCCTTGTAGTTTTTGCGGGCTGCGACCGCACCCGAATGGATAAGGGCTACGAGTATTTTCCGGACATGGCCCACAGCCCAGCCTACAAAACCTGGTCGGCCAACAATGCCATGAACGATGGCAAAACCATGCGCGAGCCGGTGGCCGGCACCGTGCCGCGCGGTATGGAGCCCTATCCTTACGGCAACGACTTTGAGAGCCGCGAGCTGGCCGGCAAGCAACTGAAAAATCCACTTACGATTAACACTGAACTGCTCGAAGAAGGCAGGGAATTGTACCGCGTGTTCTGCCAGAATTGTCATGGTGAAAATGGCGACGGAAAAGGCAGTCTGCACACCAGCGGAAAGTATATCATCCCCCCGGCCTCGCTTGTTACGCCCGAATTTATTGCCAAACCCGAAGGGGAAACCTACCATGTGATTTCGGTGGGCTGGGGCGTTATGGGAGCACATGCCTCACTGATCAGGCCCGAAGATCGCTGGAAAATTGTGGCCTTTGTTGAACAAGTATTGCAGGAAAAGTAAAACGGAACCCATTATGGATACAAGTTTTAAACCTTCAAAAAAACTCCTGGCCATTTTGGCTGCAATGATTGCTATTGGTGTTATTGCCCTTATTGCCGGTTTTGCCACCGACAGCGCCAGGACCTGGCCCAACATCCTGCTTAACAATATGTATTTTATTACCATAAGCATTGGCGCCCTGATGTTTTATGGCATTCAATACATTACTGGTTCGTCCTGGTCAGCACTTATTCAACGTATTCCGCTGGCTGCGGGGGCTTTTTTGCCGGCAGGCTTTATCTTGATGTTACTGCTGTATTTTGGCCTGCACGACATTTACGAATGGTCGCAACCGGGCATAACAGAAACCGACAAACTTATAGCCCACAAGGCGCCTTTCCTTAACGTGCCCTTTTTCATGATTCGAATGGTCATTTATTTTGCCCTTTGGATACCCCTTTTTATCATGATGCGCAAAATGGCCAAAAAGGAAGACCTGGAAGGCGGAGAGCAGTGGTATTTTAAAAGTGCTTTTTATTCCAAAGTTTTCATTTTTTCCGCCGTGCTAATTTTCTCGCTGGCCGCCATAGACTGGATCATGACCATAGATGCACACTGGTACAGCACTATTTTTGGTTTCAGGGCCATGATTACCAGCATTTATTACGGAACAGCCGTAATCATTCTTTTGCTGTTTTTCCTGAAAAATATGGGGTTTTTCCCCGACCTCAACGAAGCGCATCGTCACGATTTAGCGCGATATCTTTTCCGCTTCAGCATCGTATTTGGTTACCTTTGGTTCATGCAGTTCCTTATCCTATGGTATGCCAACATACCTGAACTAACCGTGTATTATTCGCCACGATTTCTGGGCGAGTGGCAATTCTTTTTCTATCTCGAACCCCTTATTAACTTTGCCATACCCTTTGTTGTGGTCATGGCCGACAATACCGGTAAGAAAAAGCCCGTGATGATCGGCATCAGCGCCCTGCTCATGGTAGGGCTGTGGATCAGCCTGTTTTTGCAGATCATGCCGGGCAGCTATGGCGTTTTGAAATTGGGATTTATTGAAATTGGCATTTGGATAGGCTATGCCGGCTTGTACCTTTTAATGGTTTTCACTGCGCTTTCGCGGATAAAGCTAGTACCGGTAAACCACCCAATGCTTGAAGAAAGCATTCACCATCATTTATAAAATAAACAGTGATGAAACAAGTATTTTTGATTTTTCTCATTATTCTGGCACCCTTGGGGATGGCAGCCCAGGATTTGGAAAGGACCTACCAGCCCAACGAGCCCGAGATTGGCATTTTCGAGCGGCTCGATGAGCACGTGCCCCTCGACATTGAGTTGATAAACGAGGTTGGACAGCGGGTTAAGCTTGAGCAACTGGTTGACAAACCCACGGTGATTGCGTTGGTTTACTACCGCTGCCCGGGCATTTGCAGCCCTTTCATGGAGTCGATGGCCGAAGTAGTTTCGCGTAGTGACATGACCATTGGCAAGGATTACCAGATTCTTTCCATCAGCTTCGATCCCCGCGAAGGCCCTGAGCTGGCCCGCACTAACCGCAACAATTATCACCACCTTATCAACAAAGAAATCGACCCCAACGGCTGGCAATTTTTCGTGGCCGACAGCGCCAACATTAAAAGAATTACTGAGGCAGTGGGCTTTAAATACAAGCGCACCGGATTTGACTTTCTGCACACTTCGGCCATGATCTTTATTACCGGCGAAGGCAAAATAACCCGCTACCTGCATGGCACCTACTTCTTGCCCATCGACCTGAAAATGGCTGTGATAGAAACCGCAGAGGGTAAATCGGGCCCTTCCCTAAGCCGGGTACTCTCTTATTGCTATACCTTCGATCCGGCAGGACAACAATATGTGCTGAATATTACCAAAGTGTCAGGCACGCTTATCCTGTTCTTTGCCCTGGTCATTTTCCTGTTCTTAGTTCTTAAGCCAAAAAAACGCACGAATTAACCATTATTCCGCAACAACATGTCAGAAGCAAACAACGCCCACAATGTCAGTTACCTTGAATATAAGGGGCAATATAAAGGTCTTTTAGCATGGATATTTTCCACCGACCACAAGCGGATCGGCTTGCTGTATCTCTACACCATGCTGTTTTTCTTTTCGGTGGCCGCTATCCTTGGCTTATTAATGAAAACCCAGCTCATTGCTCCCGGCTACACCATCATGGGGCCACAAACCTACAATAGCCTGTTTACTTTGCACGGAATTATCATGATATTCGTTATTGTGGTGCCAGGACTTCCGGCTGTTTTTGGCAACTTTTTCCTTCCCATTATGATCGGGGCCAAAGATGTGGCCTTCCCAAAGCTTAACCTGCTTTCGTGGTGGTTTTATATCATCGGCATCCTGATTGTGCTAACTTCCCAGTTTATGGGCGATGGCCCGCCCGATACCGGCTGGACTTTTTACGCCCCTTACAGCTTCCGCACGCCCACAAACGTACTGCCGGCCGTTTTCGGTGCTTTTGTCATGGGCTTCTCGTCTATCCTTACGGGAATAAACTTCGTAGTGACCATTCACCGTATGCGGGCACCAGGCATGACTTGGTTCAAGATGCCGCTCTTCCCCTGGACACTCTATGGCACCGCCTGGATTCAGATTCTGGCAACCCCGGTTATTGGCATTACCCTGCTGCTTATTGTGGCCGAACGCCTGATGGGAATCGGTATTTTTGATCCCGCATTGGGCGGTGACCCCATCCTGTATCAGCACCTGTTCTGGATTTACTCCCACCCGGCTGTGTACATCATGATCCTTCCCGCTATGGGCGCCATTAGCGAGATTATCCCCGTATTTTCGCGCAAAACTATTTTCGGATATAAAGCCATTGTGCTTTCTACCCTGGCCATTGCCTTCGTGGGGTATTTTGTTTGGGGACACCACATGTTCACATCAGGAATGAGCGGCAGAGCACTTTACACTTTCTCTTTCCTTACCTTTCTGGTGGCTATCCCATCGGCCATTAAGGTATTCAACTGGGTAAGCACCATGCACAAAGGATCGCTGCAAATGCAAACCCCGTTTTACTGGGCAGTATCTTTCATTTTTGTGTTTATGATCGGCGGCCTTTCTGGTTTGGTGCTGGGCTCGCTGGCCACCAATGTGCATGTGCACGACACCCACTTTGTGGTGGCACACTTTCACTTTATTGTATTTGGCGGAACGGGCTATGCCTTCATGGCCGCACTGCACTACTGGTTTCCCAAAATGTTCGGACGAATGTACGACATGAACTGGGCCAACCTGGGCTGGGGCATTTTCTTCATTGGTTTCAACACCCTTTATCTGCCCATGTTTTATTTGGGGATAATGGGTATGCCACGCAGGTATTACGACTACCTTCCCGACTTCCATGGAGGAAACATTGTTTCTTCGCTAGGTGCCTGGGTAATGGTTTCGGGTATTGTCATCATTTTTGCCAACCTGATTCGTTCGGCCCGCCACGGTGAAAAAACTACCGAGAAAAACCCCTGGGGCGGTAAAACCCTCGAATGGCAGGTCGACACCCCGCCCACCCTGGAGAACTTTGAAGAGATTCCCACCATTGAAAAGGGTCCATACGAATTTGAAGACTAAGCATTAACAAAATACAGGAGATTATGACCGTACATCGCGATGACCTGGGAGACAAAATGGGCATGTGGCTCTTCATCTTTACTGAGCTGCTGCTGTTTGGGATGCTCTTTGTGGTTTATGCCGTTTACCGCTCCATGCATCCCGAAGCCTTTAAACTGGGTGGCGACGAGTTGGATGTGGTTATGGGTACCATCAACACCATAATACTGCTTATAAGCAGTATGACCGTGGCCATGTCGATCTCGGCCATGCAAAAGGGAAATAAAAAACTGGCCTTAACCCTGTTAACCATTACCCTGATAATTGCCGTGGTTTTTCTTGTCAACAAGTATTTTGAATGGGGTGCCAAGTTTGAGTATGGTTTCAACCCCGGAGCCCCTGAGTTGCTCGAACTGGGCCATGGTACCATCCTTTTCTTCGGGCTGTATTTTATCATGACAGGCATCCACGCCCTGCATATACTTATTGGCATTGCCCTGTTCATTTATGTGGTTTGGCAGATCAGAAAAGACAAGATACATCAGACCGACTACGTCTGGCTAGAGAACACCGGCCTATACTGGCACCTGGTCGACCTGATCTGGATATTCCTGTTCCCCCTGTTTTATCTGATCCATTAAAAAGGAGTTGTTATGAGCGAAGAAAAACATCACATAGTAAGTTACCGCACCCATGCTTTTGTTTTACTGGCCCTGCTGGTACTAACAGGCATTAGCGTGGCCATAACCCAACTGGAAATGGGCCCCATGAACACTTTAGCCGCCATGATCATTGCAGGCATCAAAGCCGCTATTGTGCTGGCCTGGTTTATGCACCTCAAATTCGAAAGCCGTTTCTTTGCCTTTATGGTTTCGGCCGTAGTGGTTGTATTTCTGCTGGTTCTGCTTGTTACCTTTTTCGATTATTCATACAGATAATATTGCCTTATGAACTCTGGAGCTTCAACATTTGTAGAAGGCGTAGACAATGCCTTTATATTCATCCTGGGAATTTCCTTTTTCTTCCTTATCGGAATAACCCTGGTGATGATCCTTTTTCTTTATCGTTACAACGAGAAAAAACATCCCAAAGCGGTTCAGAATGCGGGCAGCACCAAACTGGAGATCATCTGGACTGTGATTCCGCTGGCCCTGGTAATGGGTATGTTTTATTACGGATACGTTGGCTGGAAGCCCATGAAAAGAATTCCCGATGAAGGAGTGGAAATTACAGCCAATGCCAGGATGTGGAGCTTTTCCTTCCGCTACGACAATGGCAAGGTTACCGACAAGCTTTACGTGCCCAAAGACACGGCCATTATCCTGAATCTGAATGCGGTTGATGTGATTCACTCGCTCTACATCCCTGCCTTCAGGGTAAAAGAAGATATGGTGCCCGGACTGGCCAACAACCGCATGTGGTTCGAGCCCACCAAGTTGGGCAGTTATTCATTGTTCTGCACCGAATACTGTGGCTTGCAGCACAGTTATATGCATACCGAGGTGGTGGTAATGGAACCGGAGGAATTTTGGACCTGGTACGCTGATACCACCGGGGTGGCTCTGCCCGTGGAAGAAGGCGCCGACCTGGCTTTGCTCGGCCGCCAAATTGTGGAAAGCAAGGGTTGCCTGGCCTGTCACTCTCTTGATGGTTCCACCATTATCGGACCTACCTTTAAAGGAGCATGGGGCAGCAATGTGCCGGTAATTACGCAAGGGCAGGATAGAGAGGTTCTTTACGACTATGAATATGTAAAACGGTCAATCTACGAACCCGACTATGACATCCACAGAGGCTATCGTGCCGGACAAATGTTCTCGTACGAAGGTGAAATTACGGAACAGCAAATTGAACTAATCGTAGAGTTTCTAAAAAGCTTAAATGAGTAAAAAGGGGATTTACGGCATTATTCTGGCGCTTTTTCAGCTAACCAAACCCATTATTACCCTTTCTGTAGCATTAACTGCCCTGACCGGCTTTCTGTTGAGTCAGGGTTTTTTTGCGGAAAGTTGGCTGGCTGCCATACTGGGGGTGTATCTGCTCTCTGCGGGGTCGGCAGCCCTGAATCATATTCAGGAGGCAGGCCCCGACAGCCTGATGGAACGTACCAGGCAAAGGCCTATCCCTTCCGGAAGGGTTTCAAAAAGCATTGCGATTGTTTTTTCGGCCATTCTCATTGTTTTTGGCATTCTGCTCCTGGCCAGGCTCCAGTCAAAAACCCCGCTTCTGCTGGGTGTCCTAACGCTGCTGTGGTACAACCTGATTTATACCTGGCTGAAAAAAAAGACAGCTTTTGCCGTGGTTCCGGGCTCACTGGTTGGCGCCCTTCCTCCCATAATTGGCTGGACAGCTGCCGGCGGGTCAGTATTGCATCCGCATATCATCCTGGTGGCCTTCTTCTTTTTCATTGGCCAAATTCCCCATTTCTGGCTGATTTTACTGAAATACGGCAATGATTACGAGAAGGCTGGTTTTCCAACTATTACCCGCTTGTTTACCAGCCGGCAAATTGCCAACCTGACTATGATCTGGGTGGCAGCCACGGCCATGGCAGCCATACTTCCGGCACTTTTCGGGGTCATCCATTCGCAAATTCTTTCACTCAGCGTTTTCGCCCTGGCACTTGCACTGATTTATTCCTTCAGAAAATGGCACGGAAAAAGCGACCAGCCCGACCCACAGCCAGCCTTCCTGAAAATCAACCTTTTCTACCTGGCCATGATGCTGGTGTTTATGCTTGATGCACTTCTGCGCTAGAAAAATGGAGCATACTGTTGCACCCCATGATTGATCACCCGAACTGGAAAGAGAATTTAACCCCGCACTATTTGTTGATCAGGCTGATCAAGGCGATCATAAGGGCAGTAGCAGCAAGTATCAGCACAAACCACATCATTTTGCTGGTTGGGGCAGAGCCGGTGCCGGCATACTGAACACCCGGCGAGGCTGTATCCTTGGTTACAATGATTTTCCCCTCCATATAAGGGTGCGGGGTGCAAATGTAAGTGTATTCACCCTCGACAGTCAATAACTGTGAATGGCTTTCGGCATGCGCCAGCATATCAGAGGCAAAGCGCTCGGGCCCTGATTTCACAATCACATTGTGAATACCAGAGAACTCACCCTCCATGTAAGTAAACACATCCTCGTTGATCCATTTCACCGTGGTGCCGGGTGTTACCTTTATCACTTTCGGATGATAGGAATTTCCAATAATTCTTACGATAACTTCTTTTGTATCATTTCCGTAAACCACAGGAACGTCCACATCGGGCGATCCAATGCCAAACGGGGTTAAGGTGCGCAGGGCTTCTTGCCTGAACGCTTTCACTAATAAAGTTAATCACTGTTATCCGACTAAATTCT